>CALBGI010000035.1 GCA_937893675.1 uncultured Blautia sp. | reverse complement strand
TAGCATACAGTCCTTGGAGAGGGACTATAAACACTACTACTTTATAATACGAGGATTTTAGTAATATTTATCTATTGCAACATTAGTACAAGCTGCTAAATTATGATGAAAGATTTGGATAAATAGTCGTAAAACATTAAAAAAATACAAGCAATGAGTTTTCGAGAGCTGAGAAATTAGCTCTCGATTATTTTGGCATGGAAGAAATAAATATTATCGTGTATTTAATAATGAAATTGGGTTTAATTTGAGATATAAAGGATGTACAGGTGTAATCTAATATAGAATTTGCTGAATACTATATAAAACAAAAATATGACACCTTTTGTTAAAAATAATCAGTTTTTAGAAAGATTAAAATGATATATTATAGAAAATGAACAAGGGATATACAGAAATATTAAAAAGAGGGAGGGAAAATATGAGCATTACAGACTCTTATCAAGTATCTACACAGCCAGTAAGAACAAAACGAATAGATAATCTTTATAAATACGTAACGGATTCTAAATATGGTATCTGTGTAGAAAGAGGAAAGTATTTGACCGAATATTATCGTAACCATACGGATGAAGTTACGATTATCAGGAGGGCAAAAGCCATTAATTATGTACTGGAAAACATGAGTATTTACCTCATGCCAGGAAGCCTTTTTGCGGGGAATCAAGCATCAAATCCCAGATGGGCACCGCTGTTTCCAGAGTATGAGGTAGAATGGGTGGAGAAAGAAATGATCCACGGAGAACCATATTTTCCAGATGCACGCCCGGCAGATCAGTACATTTTGCGTGAAGAGGATAAGCCGGTTATCCAGGAGATCTGTGACTGGTGGAGGGGAAAGACGGTCACAGACATTCTACGAACCAGACTCCCGAAAGAAGCGCTTGCAACCCATTATGATTTGAAAGCGGCAGATATTGGAGCATATTTCCAGGGGGGAGACGGTCATTTTGCGCCGGATCATCCATGGCTGATCCAGAATGGTGTCCAGGCGATCATTGATGGATGCAGGGAGGGCCTGGAAAAGATCGATTACAAAAATGACCCGGACTGCATCAAGAAAAAAGATTTTTACGAAGCAGGAATCATCAGTGCCAATGCGATCATTAAATTTGCGGAGCGTTATGCAAAATTAGCAGAGGAGCTGGCAGCGGAAGAGACAGATACAGTACGCAAAGAAGAACTGCTTGAAATAGCGGAAATTTGCCGTTGGGTCCCCCGGAACCCGGCAAGGAACTTCAAGGAGGCGCTGCAGTTTATCATCTTGACGCATATCTGCATCCAGATTGAAGATAGTGGCGCCGGGATTTCCTTTGGCAGACTGGATCAGTTTATGCAGCCGTATTATGAGCAGGGGATCCAGGATGGAACCCTGACCAGGGAACTCGCCCTGGAAATGGTGGAAAACTTCTTCCTGCAGATTTATACCTGTAATAAAGTCAGAAGCTGGGTTGACACAGATTTTTATCGTGGTGTGCCGATGTTCCAGAACCTTACCATAGGGGGAGTGGATCCGGAGACGATGAACGATGCAACAAATGAAATGAGCTATATCTGCCTGGATGCAACATACAATACACGCATTCCCCAGCCGTCCCTGACGGTGCGCTTCCACAAAAATTCCCCCATGGAGTTTAAAATGCGTGTGGCTGAGGTAGTACGCCTGGGACTTGGGCTTCCATCCATTTTTAACGATGAAACTTATACGAGAGCGATGATGAACCGTGGCTATGAAATGAAAGACGCGTATAACTATTGCATCATCGGCTGTATAGAGCCGGGTGCACCGGGGCTTCTGGGAGGTCGTACTGGAGGTGCATGGCTGAACTGTGCAAAAGCATTGGAGATGTCCCTTTATAACGGGCGTGACCCACGTACAGGTATCTGCTTGCATAAAAATGCAAATGGGAAAAATCTTGCAGATTTTGAAAGTTATGAAGAAGCAAAGGCAGCCTATATGGATCAAATGGCGTATTACATAAAGATGGAAGCGATTTTGGAAAATACGATTGACCAGGTATGGGAAGAGGAGTTGGAAGAACCGATGGCAGCAATCTTTGGATGCCCGACAACAACGATTCCGCGCGGAAAGCCGATCAAGCAGGGTGGGGCAAAGTATGATCTTACCGGACAGCAGACGATTGGTACAGCCAATGTAGCGAACAGTCTGTATGTGATAAAGAAACTGGTCTTTGAAGATAAAAAGATTACAGGGGAACAGCTTTTGCATGCGTTGGAAACAGATTGGAAAGATGAAACGACAACACCGACAGGCCCCCAGATACAGGCAATGTGCCAGGCAGTGCCTAAATATGGAAATGATGTGGATGAAGTTGACTTTATAGCGAGGGATATGCTGGCATTTGTGGCCAATGAGCTTTCCTCCTATAAAAATACACGTTATGGAAGGGGACCGATAGGCGGTACACTTCACTGTTCAACATCCACTGTGTCAAGCAATACACCGTTCGGACATGTTTGTGGTGCAACACCGGATGGGCGTGATGCGTATATGCCGTTGGCAGATGGGCAATCACCAATGCGGGGGACAGATGTGAATGGTCCAACAGCGGCAATACGTTCTGTCGCAAAGCTGCATAATGAATTGCTGTCTTGCGGTTCCTTGTATAACATGAAATTTAACCCGGCTGAATTGTCGTAGAAATTGTTGCTTTTTGGTAAGGAAACCTTTGGGGAAAATATAAAAATAACAAAATGATAAGGAAAAAGGAGGAGAAAGCTATGAATGTTATAGATTCATATCAGGTATCTACGAAGCCAGAGCGTACAGAGCGTATTGATAGACTTTACAAATACGTAACGGATTCTAAATACGGTATCTGTGTAGAAAGGGGCAAATTAATTACTGATTATTATCGGACACATACAGACGAAGTAAATATCATTCGTCGTGCAAAATCAATTGATTATGTATTAGAGAACATGAGTATTTACCTCATGCCAGGAAGCCTTTTTGCGGGGAATCAAGCATCAAATCCCAGATGGGCACCGCTGTTTCCAGAGTATGAGGTAGAATGGGTGGAGAAAGAAATGATCCACGGAGAACCATATTTTCCAGATGCACGCCCGGCAGATCAGTACATTTTGCGTGAAGAGGATAAGCCGGTTATCCAGGAGATCTGTGACTGGTGGAGGGGAAAGACGGTCACAGACATTCTACGAACCAGACTCCCGAAAGAAGCGCTTGCAACCCATTATGATTTGAAAGCGGCAGATATTGGAGCATATTTCCAGGGGGGAGACGGTCATTTTGCGCCGGATCATCCATGGCTGATCCAGAATGGTGTCCAGGCGATCATTGATGGATGCAGGGAGGGCCTGGAAAAGATCGATTACAAAAATGACCCGGACTGCATCAAGAAAAAAGATTTTTACGAAGCAGGAATCATCAGTGCCAATGCGATCATTAAATTTGCGGAGCGTTATGCAAAATTAGCAGAGGAGCTGGCAGCGGAAGAGACAGATACAGTACGCAAAGAAGAACTGCTTGAAATAGCGGAAATTTGCCGTTGGGTCCCCCGGAACCCGGCAAGGAACTTCAAGGAGGCGCTGCAGTTTATCATCTTGACGCATATCTGCATCCAGATTGAAGATAGTGGCGCCGGGATTTCCTTTGGCAGACTGGATCAGTTTATGCAGCCGTATTATGAGCAGGGGATCCAGGATGGAACCCTGACCAGGGAACTCGCCCTGGAAATGGTGGAAAACTTCTTCCTGCAGATTTATACCTGTAATAAAGTCAGAAGCTGGGTTGACACAGATTTTTATCGTGGTGTGCCGATGTTCCAGAACCTTACCATAGGGGGAGTGGATCCGGAGACGATGAACGATGCAACAAATGAAATGAGCTATATCTGCCTGGATGCAACATACAATACACGCATTCCCCAGCCGTCCCTGACGGTGCGCTTCCACAAAAATTCCCCCATGGAGTTTAAAATGCGTGTGGCTGAGGTAGTACGCCTGGGACTTGGGCTTCCATCCATTTTTAACGATGAAACTTATACGAGAGCGATGATGAACCGTGGCTATGAAATGAAAGACGCGTATAACTATTGCATCATCGGCTGTATAGAGCCGGGTGCACCGGGGCTTCTGGGAGGTCGTACTGGAGGTGCATGGCTGAACTGTGCAAAAGCATTGGAGATGTCCCTTTATAACGGGCGTGACCCACGTACAGGTATCTGCTTGCATAAAAATGCAAATGGGAAAAATCTTGCAGATTTTGAAAGTTATGAAGAAGCAAAGGCAGCCTATATGGATCAAATGGCGTATTACATAAAGATGGAAGCGATTTTGGAAAATACGATTGACCAGGTATGGGAAGAGGAGTTGGAAGAACCGATGGCAGCAATCTTTGGATGCCCGACAACAACGATTCCGCGCGGAAAGCCGATCAAGCAGGGTGGGGCAAAGTATGATCTTACCGGACAGCAGACGATTGGTACAGCCAATGTAGCGAACAGTCTGTATGTGATAAAGAAACTGGTCTTTGAAGATAAAAAGATTACAGGGGAACAGCTTTTGCATGCGTTGGAAACAGATTGGAAAGATGAAACGACAACACCGACAGGCCCCCAGATACAGGCAATGTGCCAGGCAGTGCCTAAATATGGAAATGATGTGGATGAAGTTGACTTTATAGCGAGGGATATGCTGGCATTTGTGGCCAATGAGCTTTCCTCCTATAAAAATACACGTTATGGAAGGGGACCGATAGGCGGTACACTTCACTGTTCAACATCCACTGTGTCAAGCAATACACCGTTCGGACATGTTTGTGGTGCAACACCGGATGGGCGTGATGCGTATATGCCGTTGGCAGATGGGCAATCACCAATGCGGGGGACAGATGTGAATGGTCCAACAGCGGCAATACGTTCTGTCGCAAAGCTGCATAATGAATTGCTGTCTTGTGGTTCTTTGTATAACATGAAATTTAACCCGGCTGAATTGTCGTAAAGAAAGAAGGAGGATTCGAAATGGAACAAACAGTACAAATTCGTAGAAATGATGGATTAAAGAGATTTGTGAGTTTGATTGATCAGTATTTTGCAATGGGAGGAAATCAAATGCAGTTTAATGTGGTAAGTAAAAAGACACTTCTTGATGCACAGCTCCACCCAGAAAAATATGAGAATCTTTTGGTTCGTGTGGCTGGATATAGTGCATATTTCACACAACTTTCAAAAGATGTGCAGGAAGATATTATTGCTAGAACCGAAGAAAAGCTTTAATGAAGAACTTAATAAAATAAAGGAGAAGAAACGGTATGAAAAACAAAAAAATGAAGAGAAGCATGGTGGGAATCATTGCAGCAACAACCATAGTAAACTTTATGGCAGTTGGTGTACAAGCGGAAGAAACACCTTCTGCAGCGGCAGCATTGGGGATTGACTATGCAAATGCGGTAGATCCGAAAGGAGCGGATATCGTGAATGGGACGTTTTCACAAACACCAGAGCAGGCTGCTGCACTTGCAACACAACTGATTGGTTCAAAGGGACAGTTTGAAGGTTTGAACATTGGTTTTTCACAGCATCGTATTGCAGGTTCAGAATGGTATGAACAGTTGGTAAGCTTCGCAGAAGCAGAAGCAGAATACCTTGGCGTTGAATTAACAGTTTATGATGCGAATGATGATATGAATCAGCAAATTGCGGATGTTGAAACGCTAATTAATCTCGGAGTGGATTCTATTATCGTAAATCCATATAATTCTACAAATGTTGGATTAGATTCTGTTATTGCAGCAGATATTCCACTGACAGTTGTAAATCAGGCGGTAGAATTTAATGGAAAATATACATTTGTATCCGCAGATGTAGAAAATTCTGGGTATAAGACAGGATTTGAACTCGCTCGTTATTATGATGAAAAAAATGGTTGGCAGGATGAAGTAACTGCACTTGTCCTTTCTTCGGCTCCTCAGGAAGCGGAATCAGATTATCGTAGATGGGGGCAGGTGATGGGATGGACAGATTACATGCTTGATAAATACGGGAAAAACAATTTAAATATTGTGGCATATCAGTATTATCAGTGGTTACCTGAGCCGGCAATGAACGCTACCCTTGATGTTATGCAGGCAAATCCAGACTTGGATATTATTTTCGCAGCATGTGATGGTGGTGCGCAGGGAGCTGAAGCGGCATTAGAACAGATAGATAAGCTTGGTGATGTTTTGATTTGTTCTATTGATGGAAGAAAGTCAGTTCTGCAGTGGATTAAAGATGGGGATAAAGGAATCGTTGCTGACGCATTTAATGACCCAAGACAAATGGGAAAATGGGCTGTTTATATGGCTGCTTTGCAGGCAAGCGGCGTAAATACACCATCTACATACTATGTTATGAATGATCTTGTTACAACAGAAAATGTAGATGATTATTTGGATCCAAACTCTACTTATTGAAATTGAAAAAGAGAAATGAATGCCGGGAAATTCCCGGCATTCATTTCAAAAAATGATTAGGCGGTGTATGCGATGGCTAATGAATATACAGTTGAAATGAAAGGGATTGTGAAGAAATTTGGTGGTTTAATTGCAGTTAAGGGAGTAGATTTTACTGTGACGCCAGGAGAAATACATGCACTCTGCGGAGAAAATGGTGCTGGAAAATCTACATTAATGAACGTCCTGACTGGAAGATTTTCATCACATTCTTATGAGGGTGAAATTTATTTAAATGGAGAAAAAGCGCATATTGGCTCCCCAATGGATGCAAGGAAACAGAAAATTACAATTGTACATCAGGAACTGGAATTAATACCAGATTTGAGTATTGCGGAAAATATTTTTCTTGGAAATCATCCCATAGCACCAACTGGTATTGATTGGAAAACAATTTATGAAAAGGCAGAAGAAATTTTAAAAAGTTTTTCTTTGGATTTAAACGTAAAAACTAAAATTAAGTATTTAAGTGTAGGACAACAACAGCTTGTTGAAATTGCAAAAGCTATTTATCTAGGTGGAAATGTTTTGGTTTTAGATGAACCAACAGCTCCTCTTACTGGAAGAGAAATTGATTTTTTGATGGATATGATAGAAAAATTAAAGAAAACCGGGATTTCTATAATTTATATTACACATCGGTTGGACGAAGTTTTTCGGATTGCAGATAGAGTGTCCGTCATGCGGGATGGGCAAATGATTGATACATTTGATGTAAAAAAGATAACAGTAGATGAGCTTGTTGCGGCAATGATTGGAAGAAAGCTTGAAAATATGTATCCGTCTACAAAGACGAAGGTAGGAGATATAGCATTAGAAATCTTGGACTATTCGGTGCTGCATCCAGAATATCCGATTAATATTGTAGATCATGTTTCAATGAAGTTTCATGCAGGAGAAATTGTAGGAATTTCTGGATTATTGGGAGCAGGACGTACAGAGTTGATGTCGGCGGTTGTTGGGGCATACAAAGTAAAAGGACATGGAAAAGTCAAAGTAAGAGGAAAAGAAGTGACATTCAATACTCCAGCAGCAGCCATTAGAGCAGGAATTGGATACGTGACAGAAGATCGTAAGAATACAGGTCTGATTTTGAACCAGACAATCCGCTTTAATTCTTCGCTTGCAAGCCTTCCTAGAGTTTTGAAAGCAGGAATTCTTTCGCCTAAGATAGAAAAGGCTCTGGTTTCTGGTTTTTCTGAAAAATTACGAGTTAAGGCGGAAAGTATTGAAAACAAGGTGAGTAGTTTGAGTGGGGGGAATCAGCAGAAGGTAGTACTGGCAAAATGGTTGGCAATAAATCCAGTTATTTTGATTTTGGATGAACCTACACGTGGCGTTGATGTTGGTGCGCGCTATGAAATTTATACTATTATGAAGGAACTTGCAGCACAAGGAGTTTGTATTATTATGATTTCGTCAGATCTTCCAGAAGTGATTGGCATGAGTGACCGTGTATATGTAATGTATGAAGGTAAATTACAAGGAGAACTACAAAAGGAAGAGTTAAATGAAGATGCAATTATGCGTTATGCAGCAGGTATTGCATAGGAGGAATAGGAAGAATGAAAAAAATTACAGGAAAAATGAATTATAACAAAATGTTAGATTTTATTCTATCAAATTTTGTCGTTATTGCTTTTATTGTATTATTTTTGGTGAGCTGTTTTGTATCGCCTGCGTTTTTTACCAAGAATAACCTGTTATCTGTTTTGATTCAAAATTCTATATATGCGATAAATGCAATTGGAATGTTAATAATAATTATTACAGGTGGTATTGACTTGTCAACAGGTGCGTTCGTATGTGTTACTGTTTGCTTAACTGCGGGGTTGATTCAAGGAGGATATGGCATTGCATCAATATTTATAGTATTATCACTTGCACTTGGACTTGGTGCATGTTCGGGTATTATGGTTGCCTTTCTTGATATCGCACCATTTATTGCGACTTTAGCAATGACAACGGTTTTAAAGGGGGCGGCTTATATTTATCAGACGGGACAAAACCGTCGTATTGATGGTACATTTTTGCCGAATTGGGTAAAAGGAACAACAGCAGGAATTCCAAATCCAGTTCTTGTAATGATTGTGGTGTTTTTAGTATTTTTGTTTATACTAAATAGAACACGTTTTGGTCGTGGCCTTTATGCAATTGGTGGAAATACGGAGACGGCTAGATTGGCAGGAATTAACGTAAGAGGTTATTTGGTATTGAGCTATATGCTCGGTGGACTTTGTTTTGCAATTAGTGGTGTATTATTGTGTGGACGCCTTGGTATGGGAACAGCAACAGTGGGGGATGGATATGAAATGGACGCGATTGCGTCAGTCGTCATTGGTGGAGCATCAATGACGGGAGGTTCTGGAAGTATTACAAAGACAATCATTGGGGCAATGCTGATGGGCATTTTGTATAATATCATGAACCTTGTAGGAATTGCATCTTATCCGCAGATGATTGTAAAAGGTGTTGTGATCATTCTAGCAGTATTGTTATACAAGAAAAAATAAAGGCTGGAGAGAAGAAAAGATGATTTCAGAAAATTTAATTCATGCTGATATCCAATGTTTGTCTGAAGTGACGGGAAATGTGGCTAATATTGAGAGATATGCAATTAATGATGGAAATGGTGTACGTACAACGGTATTTACGAAAGGATGCCATTTGAGATGTAAATGGTGTAGTAATCCGGAAACACAGCAGTTTTATTCTGAAATGACATTTTTTCCGGATAAATGTATTGCTTGTATGAATTGTATGCAAGAATGTCCTTATGGAGCAATTGCGGAAGATTTAAGTTCAGAGCGTAGTATTTGTATGAAATGTTATCAAAAGGAAAACGCATTTGCATGTACAAAGAAATGTTATGTTGGATGTCGAAAGGTAACAGGAGAAATTAAAACGGTACAAGAAGTATATGATATTGTAAAGCGTGATGTACCATTTTATGAAGGTAGTGGTGGCGGGGTAACACTTTCGGGTGGAGAACCGCTGGCGCAGCCTGAGTTTACTTATGCATTGCTTCGCACTCTGACGGAACGTTGGATTGACACTGCGATTGAAACATGCGGCTTTGCGGATAAAGAAGATTACGAATGTATAGCACCATATTTAAATACCATTTTTATGGATATTAAGCATATAAATTCAGAGAAACATAAAGCCTGGACTGGACAACGAAATGAAAAAATATTGGAGAATGTGAAATTAGTAGATAACCTTGCAGGAATTTATGGGAACCGTTTATTTTTTAGGATACCAATAATTCCAGGTTTTAATGAAAAACCGGAAGAAATCGAGGCTATTGCAAAATTTGTTGCAGAAGAATTAAAGCATGTTACAGGAATGGAACTTTTGCCGTATCATAAACTTGGAAGAGGGAAATATTATAGCTTAGGACGTTCATATTTGTTGGAAAATACAAAAACACCAGAGGATGCGCATATGCAGATGTTAAATCATATTCTAATAAAATATGATATACCCGTATATCAATTTTAAGAGAATTGTAAGAAATGTTTAAGCTGAACATCTGAAACATTTTAAATTTCAGATGTTCAGCTGATGTTTTTTATTATATTTGAGAAATTTTGAGGTATATTATGCTAAAAGTAATTATTGCAGACGACGAGCCACATATCTGCCGTTTGTTGGAATCGCTACTTGATTGGAAAAAAGAAGGGTTTTCGATTGAAGGTTTTGCAAGTAATGGTCATGAAGTTACTAAAATGTGCGTGTCTATTCGACCGGATTTATTGATTATAGATATTCGTATGCCAGGACTTAGCGGTTTAGAAGTTATACAAGGGCTTTACAAACAGATACCAACTATAAAAGTGATTATTATTACTGGATATAGTCAGTTTCAATATGCTCATCAAGCGTTGAGATATGGGGTAGTAGATTATCTTTTAAAACCAATACGAGTGGATGAATTGCAGGCGGCACTGAACAAGGTTAAAGAATTGGTGCGAAATTCAGCCTTTTCTGGAATTTCTTACAATAATCAGAGCGTTCATGTGAAATCTATGAAGACAATTAAAGAGAATATTTTATTTTCAATGATATCTAACAATCAAAACAGTTTATCATTTACAGAAAATGAACAGTTAACTGAAGAATTCTATATGAATTTTACAGGTGATTACTGGCGCTTAATTCAGATAGAGATAATTTTGGAAACTGATTATGAAAATTTTTCATCAGAAGATTATTTCTATAATAAAATAAAGGAAGTTTTGGAAGAAGAATTTAAAAAGGAAGAAATGGAATTGGTTTTTACGCGAACAGAGCAAGGATATTTTGTCTTATTTAATGGGGCGGAAAATAGTTTTTCCACATTTGAGTCACATTTACAAATGATAAAATTTATTTTGATACAAATTCTTGAACTGTTTAAAGGCATATTTACGATAGGGGTCAGTAGCCCTTACTATAAATTTAATAATATCAAAAAGTGTGTGAAAGAATGTGAACAGGCAATTGATCAAAAAATAGTTGTAGGGAAAAATCAGATTATTTGTCTTGGAGATGTTCCAAATAGTATATATTGCGTGGAAGATTTTTTGACAGATAGTTTAAAAAAAGAATTAAAAAAGGCAATTGTTGATTTGAATTCTACTGCAATATCAAAATGTATATTGGAATTGATGTCTACATTAAATTTATCAACACGTCAACTTCATGGAACCCTTGTAAATGAAATTTATGAAAAATTAATCAAACTATTTTTTACATCAGTAAGTGTATTAGGAATTAATGAGTTTGATCAATATTCAGAAGAACAATTAATTGCACAAGGAAAATATTTTTACAATGTGACGGCGATGTTTACGTATTTGGACAATTTGTTTCGAGCAACTATTTCTTCGCTTTTTGAAGAAAAAGGAGAGCAGAGTACTCGTCCGATTCGCATGGCTCAACTTTATATTGACGAACATTATAAGGAACAAATTAAGCTACAAGACGTTGCAGAATATGTTGGTTTTACACAGTCCTATTTATCTAGTATGTTTAAAAGACAAGTAGGTAAATCTTTAGTGGAATATTTAACACATATACGTATTCAAAAAGCGAAGCAGCTTCTTATAGGCGGAGAGTGGAATATCGCTGATGTGGCAGAAGAGGTGGGGTTTCTTGATGTGAAATATTTTATTAAACGTTTTAAGAAAATTACAGGACTTACACCGAGTGAATATCGAAAATTATTTGGGAATGGGTAATAGTATATGAAAATTTCTTTTTTTAAATTCGGAAAGGGGATATTAATTATCCTTATGATGATAGATATGATATCTCTGGGATTTGTAATAGAAGATATAGTGTTAAGGCACCAAGGGATGTTAACAATATATTTGCTTTTTCAATGTATTGTATGCAGTATAACTCTTATTATTGGGATAGCGTTCATAAAACCTGTATTAGAGAAAGTTCATCGCTCGTGCATCGACTTTGAAAAGGGAAAGACCTTGGAATTGGAAATACATTCTAATGAATTAAAATGGTTTCCAGAATTGAATAGTCTCATTAAAAAGATAAATGAAATGATTCATCGAGAAGACAGGCTACTTTTGTCTCATAAAGAAGCAGAATATTTAGCATTGCAAAATCAAATTAACCCTCATTTTCTTTACAATACATTGGAAGCCATTCGTGCAGATGCGTTGATAGGAGGAATGAATTCTTTAGCCGGAGCAGCAGAAGCGTTGTCTTCTTTTTTTCGTTACACAATTTCGGGAGAAAATTTATTGTCTTCTGTGGAAGATGAGCTGTTGAATATACGTAATTATTTCCAAATACAGCATTATCGTTTTGGCGATGATTTGAAATTGGAAATAGTATTTATTGATAATGAGAGTGAAATACGTAAATTACAGATGCCTAAGCTCACTTTGCAACCAATTGTAGAAAATTGTGTGTTTCACGGATTAGAAACAAAAGAAAATAAAGGTACTATTCGAATTTCTTTTGATCAAACAGAAAAATTTTTGTTTATTAGTGTGAAAGATGATGGTATTGGAATGTCTACTAAAGAATTACAACAGTTAAATGCTTCCTTAATAGAATCACCTTTCCAAGAAAAATGTGATGAAGAATATTCTATTCCAGCAAGAGGATTAAGCAAGCAACATAATGGAATTGCGTTAAAAAATGTATCTCAAAGGATTAAACTATTGTTTGGAAATGAATATGGTGTTATGATTTACAGCACTTTAGATATTGGCACAAATGTAAAAATTATTCTTCCTCGGCAGACAGCAGTCATAATGCCGAATATGAAAAAAATATGAAAAATGAAATATTACGTTTTCAGAATATAAGGCTCTCGATAAACGAAAGAAATTATGGTCCTTTTTTTATTCAGCTATTTGAAGAAAAGCTTACAGGAATTCTTGTAGATGAATTTTTTGAAAAAGAAATTTTAGAAGAATTATTTTGTGGAAAAGTACAACAAATGGAGGGATATCTTTATTTAAGAGAACAATTAATTACGGCTGAAGAACAAATCAGCCAATTAAAAAAAATAAATATAGAAGAAATATCATTAATATCAGGACGTTCTCGATTATTTAATACATTTTCGGTTTCAGAAAATATTTTTTTTCCACATTTTCTCATTAAAACTAATAAGATGGATAAGGTTGTACATGAAATGTTTCAATTTTTTCAATTGGAATTTTCTAGCAATATAAAAGTAGAACAATTAACAGTTCTAGAACGCATACAAATTGAAATACTTCGTGCCGTAGCGGGGAAACGAAAAATTCTTATTGTTTCAGATGTAAATAAATTTTTGACAGGAGAAAATATTTGCAGTCTTAATCGGATTTATAAACGGTTAGTAAAAATGGGATATACAGTTTGTATTATTGAATCTCCTACAAAAATAACAATGGAAAGCTTAGACTATTTTACATTGATTCAAGATGGAAAAACTGTTGGCTATGGAGCTAAAGGTGAATATTCATATATGGAAGTTGATAGATTGCTATCTTATCCAAAATATACAGATAAATATAAAAATTTTTTGAAAATTAGAGAATCCCAATTTCATAAGAGGGGAAAAAGTATGATCCTAGAATGGGATGGTGTGGCGAGTAAAAAAAATATGAATATTTCTTTTGGGATAAAGACTGGAGAAATTATAGAAATAATTTGTAAAAAACATTTCGTTTATGAAGACTTAGTTGAAATTTTAAAAGGTAATAATAACCCGACATCTGGGAAAATTTGTTTCAATGGGAAACATGTATCAGCTCAAGATTTAAAAAAAGATTTAAAGCAATGGAGAATTGGATATATAGATACAAGCAAGCCTCCTTTGTTTACAAATAAAACGATTATAGAAAATATTTGTTATCCATTAAGTCTTAAAATACCATTTTTTTATTTAGGAAAAAAATATGTTAAAGCGGTAAAAGATTATATACAAGATAAGCTAGGAGAAATGGATTTGCAGGTAGAAGTATCTAAATTATCGTTTGAGCAGATAATTTGGGTCTCAATATGTAAATGGCTTGTATGTAAGCCTCAATTGCTTCTCTTTTTTGTTCCGAATACTATAGGAATGGATAAGGTTGATAGTGTTATAGAGAAATTATTTATCGAGCTTGCATTGCGAGATGTGGCAATTTTAATTGTGACTGAAAAGCATGAAATTGTGTCTGAGATAATTAGTAGAGAAATAATTTTGTAAAATAGATATAACGGGAATGATTATTTTAGAAAAAATTGTAACAGAAAAGAGAAGAAAAAAGTTTTAGTTACTTTAGCAAACAAAATACCTCCCCCGCGCATCTAATAGGTGTAACAGTAAAACAAAAAGAGGGAGTCCGGACCCCGGGAAGGAACACGAGTTGCGTTTATTGATAAAAAAAGCGAAGCAACAGGATAAGGCAGCTTTTTTACAGCTTATGGAGCAGCAGGAAAAGGATCTGTACCGAATTGCCAAGGCCATTCTGAAAAATGACGAGGACGTGGCGGACGCCATGCAGGAAACGGCCCTGACCTGTTGGGAAAAAATCGGAACCTTGAAAAAAGAAGAATATTTTAAAACCTGGCTGACGCGCATTCTGATCAATCACTGCAATGCCATTTGCAGGAAGAGAAAAAAAGCGCGGCGCCTCGGGGCAAAGGTGTTCTGTGGCTGAAGAGAGGCGGGGTGGCAGCGGCTGCCTTTGTGGTTTTGGCAACAACGGCTTATGCGGCGGAAAAAAGCGGATTTTTGGAGCGACTCTTTCCTTTTGTGGGAGAGGAAGATGCGGAAAAATATTTGGAGACGGACAAGGAACAGGAGATAGAAATAGCAGTATTTGACAGCTATGGCCCCCTCTGGACGGTGACAGAGAGCTGGTATGACGGAAGCACGCTCTATTTCTGGGCGGAAGCGTCGGAAGCAATCGTGAAGGATGACAGTCTGGAAGCCTATGGCAAAGGCCATGCCAGGGTGAACGGTCAGGAGTGTCTGCTGAATGCTTCGGAGGAATATGATGAGGAAAGCCAGACGTATACCGGCAGATTTTTCTGCTCCATAGATTTGAGCAACCGTGAAGTGGAAACACCTATGGAGGTGGAAATAAGGGTAGAGCTTACGAAAAATCATAATGAGGTATGGATTCCCTATATGATCCCGCCGGAGGCAGATACGGAGGAATATATGGCAAATATCGAAAGCCTGGAAATCCAGACCATAAAATTTACTGTGGACGGTTCGGCTGTGGAGGAGGATACGGTGCGCCGGACAGATTCCGTGGCCGTTTCCATAGAAGGTGGAGAAGTTTTGGTGGAGCATTGTTCGCTGGCGCCGTCTGAATTTTCCGCAGCCTTTGTCTACCGGCTGAACGGAGCTGAGGCAGAAAGCAGAGTGGAGGAGCTGTGGGGGCTGTTTTATGTGAAAGATGCGTACGGCAATGAGTTGCCGGTGGAAGGAATCATGAGTGTCGGAGATCCCTATCCGGATGAGACAGGAAATTTTTGTAGGAGATTCGAGATAGAGATGCAGCCAAACGGTCTGAATCCGGATACGACAAGCGTGACGCTGACGCCTTATTTAAGAGACATTGACGCAGAGGGGAAGACCATTCCCGGGACAGAAAAACGCCTGGAAAATGGGGCGTTTACCGTAGAAATTGTATAGAGAGAACGGAAAAAGCATGGAAATTACCGAAGGGCTTTGCTATAATAAAGATAACAGAAATCCGTTTTTTACAGATTCTCTGCGGCGCTTGTTCTGCGAACCGGAGAAAGAAGCAAAGCAATGGAGAAACATACGGTCGGTACGCCATATGACGATGTGTTCCGCACATTGATGAACGACTGTACCGGTTTGCTGATCCCGATTGTAAATGAAGTTTTTGGGGAAAACTATACGGGAAAGGAAGAAGTAGAGTTTCTTCCCAACGAGCATTTTATCAGCCTGCCGGGTACGGATACAAAAGAGAAGATTACGGATTCCTGTTTTCGTATCAGAGGAACGAAAGATAAAAAATACCACATAGAGTGTCAGAGCACAGCAGACAACAATATGACAATCCGAATGTTTGAGTATGATTCGCAGATTGCCCTTGATGATGGAGAGATAGTGAACGGAAAGCTTATTGTCACCTTTCCTCATTCGGCGGTGGTTTATCTGCGGCACAATGCAAGGACGCCGGACGCACTGACAGTGGAGATTAACACGCCGGGAGGGAGCATCAGCTACCGGGTACCGGTGATGAAGACCCAGACCTACACGATAAAGGACATCTTTGACAGAAACCTGCTGTTTCTGATTCCCTTTTATATCTTCAGCCATGAAAGCCGGTTTAAGGAGTATGAGACAGATGAAGAAAAGCTGCAGCAGCTGTGCGCGGAATACGAGAGTATCCTGAAACGGCTCACGGATCTGTGCGAGGCCGGGGAGATCAGCGAGTATGTGAAATGTACGCTGGTGGATATGTCAAAGAAAGTCATAGAGAACATTGCGATGAAATACGCAAACGTAAAGAAGGGAGTGACCTCCATTATGGGTGGGAAAATTCTCGAGTATGAAGCGAAGACGATCCTGCAGGACGGGATCCGCAAAGGTAAGTTGGAAGGGGAACTTGATGGGATTCGCAAGGGTAAAATAGAGGGAAGACTTCAAAGCCTGGTCGAATTGGTAAAAGATGGTCTTCTGAGCGTTTCAGAGGCGGCGAAGCGTCTGAGCATGAGTGAGGAAGAACTGAAAAAGTATCTGTAAACACAGCGGCAGAACAGCGCGCTGAGAACCATGTAAAAATGATTTTCTGTAAAATCCGTCCCTGCGCAGGAAGAAATCGATTCCTGCGCAGGGACGTTTGCGTACATGGTTCCGGAAAACTTTTTGCAGACTTTTCATATGGGGATTTGAAATGTAAAATATAATTGGATAGTGTCAAGATTTTTTCGCAAATTTAATTCTCGCCGTTCAGCAGATGGTAGTTAACCGGCTATGATATCAGACAACAGATCATCCTCCGGTTTGGAAAGATGATCCATATTCATGTAGCGCCTGGTTCCCCATTGGGGGGCCGGCTACATGACGCAGTCTGGCACATACGAGCATCAAGGCACTTTGACCATCAGGAAAGGCACCGATTGCTTTCGTGCGGCGTTTAATCTCACGGTTTAACCGTTCGATGGTATTATTGGTCCGGATCCTGGTCCAGTGCTGGGTTGGAAAATCCATGTAGGTCAGAGTTTCTTCTATGCCATCTTGTAGCTTTTTGGCAGCAGAGCTAAGCTTCATTTCCTTTAATTTTTCAGCAACCTGCCCTGCTTTTTCACGTGCTGCTTCCTTGCTTTCCTGCGCATGGATGGCCTTTGGCATCATGGCTACAGCCTTCATCTTGTTACGTGGAGTAACAGAGAAAATGTTCCGATAAAAATGAACCGTGCAGCGCTGATAACGGGCATCTGGGAATACTTCTGGTATGGTTTCGAGCATTCCGAGATTTTTATCTCCGATGATCAATCGGACTCCAGTTAAGCCTCGTTCTTTCAGCCATACAAAGAAAGAACGCCAGCTCTCTTTGTCTTCTTTCATACCTTCAGCTGCACCGATAATCTCACGGCAGCCATCGTTGCTGACTCCAATCGCAACAAGGATAGAAACGTTTTGGATTTCACCACCCCAGCTGCGTTTCAGATAGACACCATCAACATAGACATACGGATAGCTGCCGGAGAGCGGGCGTGTACGCCAGGTCTCAATATGCTCATATGCCTTTTTATTAAGATTACTGATAGTTCCTGGGGATACTTTTGTTCCCCACAAAGCTTCCGTGATGTCCTCGACATGCCGTACGGAAACGCCTGCCAGATACATTTCAATCAGAGCTTCTCCAACAGAAGATTCCCTGCGACGGTAGCGTTCAATAATGGCGGTTTCAAATATTTCTGGGCATTTACGAGTGCGTCGGCCTCTTTATCAAGCAGGGCATTTAGAGTTTCTTCGACGCTGCTGCGGACAAGATCCTTTAAATCGTGCTTTATTAAATCTTCATTGAGTTGTATAATGTTATCGGACATGGTTCTATACCTCCTATGGCGAATTTTGTGTGGTAACTTTATTCTACCAAACGGCTATAGACCATGTCTATTTTTATAAAATTGAATTTGCGAAATTAATTATACGTTATCGAGTTCTTTCGGATTGAGGATTTGGAAGTTGAAGATAGAACCAAAGAACAAGTGAATTATTTCTCCATGACGAGCGGCTGTAACACCGATAAGGTGTGTGGGCTGTGAAGAATATTGAGAATGGAATAATATTGAAAAAGGCGCAGTGTACAGAAAAGTGGTCGGATTATTTTTGAAAAGGTACGAAGGAAGAGCGAAATGGGTATAGATGAACAGGAAATGATTGATTTCCCTGAATCAGGGATTGAGCGTGCGATAAAGAAAATGGAGGAACGTGAGGCAAGGTGGTCTCAGGTGGAAAATCAAGCTATGTTACAGGTAGCAGAGCCATTTGCACATATACTCGAACCATATGATAATTTTTATGGTTCTAATTCGGGTATGATTACAACGGCATCGATGTTGGGCGGTGTGGCTTCTATGGTTCCTGATAATGCAGTAGAATCCATAACAAATGCACTGGGTGTAGCGACGACTGTCATGCAGCCATACAATGATTTGGATTTTGGGAATTCGAGTGTACTTGCAGCCCTTCATTCGGCTGTGGAAACACCTGAATTATTAAAGTTTCAGTCGCAGCTGGAAGAAAGTGTTCAAATGATGGGCACGGGATTATCTGCTATGACTGATTATGCAAGCGCATTGTCGGAGCAATGGAATCACGCTCTGAATGTGACTGATATTGCAGAACGAAGTATGGCTGCGCAAAATATTGCAATGGTTAGAATTCTGCCGGACTATAGTAGTCTGGATTTACCAAGAGGAAGCCGGAGGGTTCTGAAGTCACTCACTAAAACGGCAGCTAAAAAGTTAACTCAAACAGAGAATATCAAATTTGATCCAAAAGAAAGAGAATTTTATCATGAAGATTCACCGGAACAAAAGTTAACAGCAGATCAGATTACGGTGACAGAAAGTTTACAGGAGCTGTTTGCTGAGTTTTCTCTTGATGAATTGCTTTCTTTTGAAAGTAAGCTGGAGAAGAATTTTGCATTTGCATTGCGACACCCTGTTGGAGACAGAATATTTAAAATTATTGAGGGCTGGAATAAGTATATCGATTTAGAAGAGTTTACATATTATCATGCGAGGAAACTAAATGATGGACAACGTCCTTACTGTGACCATGAAATGATGAAAGCACCGAGAAATGTATCTTCTCATGGGCGGTATAATGAGATTGGAAAAAGTTGTTATTATATTGCTGAAACCAAGGAAGGCGCATTGAATGAAATACGTAAACACAGTGGTGGAACAAAACCGCGCATTCAAATAGTAGGACTCAAACGTATAAAAGCAGCCAAAATATTGGACTTATCTGGAAAAATAAACGGGTCGAATCGTTTTATGGAGCATTTGAGATTTACTGTGGAGAATGAAGAGGGTAAGACAATCCAAGAATACTTGCTTCCTAATTTTGTGGCTTCATGTTGTAAGGAAATTGGAATAGAAGGCATTAAATATAGAAGTACGGGATATAACTGCTGTGTTTTATGGAAAGATGATTATTTTGAATTTGTAGAAGGCAGCAGAGAGATTATCGAATCGGAGAAAGAAGATAAATGAGATGCATGATGCAATGATGAAAGTATTCAGAACAGTAGCTGTTCAGCGTAATCGCAGAAAAAGGTCTGAAGAATGAAGGGTTAAGAATGAATATTCCCGATTATGTTTGTATGAGAGCATAACTGGGGATATTTTCTTTAAATGTAAGCGTTTAAACAGCGAGCAGCTTTTCAAAGCTACCAGTTGTGGGGGAATGGATTCATCGTGTATCTGACCGCGAAGAAGCCAAGGATATTTAGGCGGGGCTTTAGGGTTATCTGGAAGAATAGCAGTCCAGAGCGTAAAGACTGGGAAGTGGAGAGAAACGAATGATGAAAAAAAGAAAGCCAGGCGGCGGAGATACTGGGCGGTAAAGAAGCTGCGAGAAGCGCCAAGCGAGGAACATCTGTGGGAGGCTGTTCTGATCTACGCCGTTCTGCTTGACGTTATCGGTGTTTTAAGTTACTATACTTACAAAGAAGTAACTTATAAGTTACTAGATTACGAGTATAATGATTGGAGATGAGCAGATGAACCGGTTTTATTGTCGTGAGAACGAGCTTCGAAAATTGAATAAGCGATATCAAGGTGATAGCTTTGAATGTATTGTTATTTATGGAAGAAGACGTGTTGGAAAAACAGCTCTCATCAATGAGTTCTGTAAAGATAAGCCGACAATTTTCTTTTCTGCATTGAATACTACCGGAAAGGAAAATCTGGAGGCTCTTTCAAAAGCGATCATGAGTTTTGAACGCCCGGATATGGATGCTGCGGCGGAATTCAAGTCTTATGATTCTGCATTGGACGAATTGACCATGCTTTCGAAAGATAAACGGGTTGTCTTTGTCATTGACGAGTATCCGTATCTTGCCAAGGCGAAACCGGCTATTTCTGCAATGCTGCAGCACATTATTGACCATAGGTGGACGGAATCCAAGATGTATTTGATTCTTTGCGGTTCTTCTATGAGCTTTATGGAAAACCAGGTGCTTGGCAAGGAAAGCCCTCTGTATGGCAGAAGAACAGGACAGTTTAAAATTGAGGCGTTGGACTATAGAGAAACTGCTGTGTTCCACCCTGATTTGGCAGCAGAAGATAACTCCCTGATCTATGGCATTACGGGAGGAGTTCCACACTATATTAATAAGCTGGCTGTGAGAAGCAGTGTAGATGAAGCCTTGTTAGACAATTTCTTTGACCGTTCCGCTTATCTGTATGAAGAACCGGGAAACCTGCTGAAACAGGAACTCAGAGAGCCGGCCATGTACAATGCGATCATCAAAGCGATTGCAGAAGGCGCTTCCCGGCTGAACGATATCAAGACGAAGGTTGGTGAAGAAAATTCCGTCGTATCGAAGTATCTGAAGACGTTAATTGATCTTGGCATTGTCAAAAAGGAAACTCCGATAACAGAAAAACCGGGTAAAAAAACAATTTATCTGTTGGCAGATAATTTCTTTCGATTTTGGTATCGTTTTGTGCCGGTCAATATGAGTGCAATCGATTCCGGCAGAATTGGAAAGATTTATCCTCATGCTGTAAAACAGTATTTTTCGGATTACATGGGGCTGATATTCGAAAAAATGAGTCGGGATTACCTGCTTTATTATGCAGACGATCTCCCAATTGAGCTGAACGAAATCGGCCAATGGTGGGGAACAGATCCGAAAAAAAAGAGGCAGATACAGATTGACATCGTTGGAACTCCGGCAGAGGGAAAAGACTATATCATTGGTTCCTGCAAGTACAGAAATGAGAAGATCGGTGTAGATGAACTCGACCTGCTCAGAGATTATGCATCAGCCTTTGGAAAGGGAAATCATTATCACTATTATATTTTTTCCAAAGGCGGATTTACAGAAGGACTTCTTCAGGCGCAGAAGCAGGGAGCGGTTCGCCTGATAACGCTGGAAGAACTTTATAAGTAATTTTTTGATATAAAAATTTATCAAACAAAATACTTCCCCCGCGCATCTAATAGGTGTAACAGCAAAACCAAAAGAGGGAGTCCGGACCCCGGGAAGGAACACGAGTTGCGTTTATTGATAAAAAAAGCGAAGCAACAGGATAAGGCAGCTTTTTTACAGCTTATGGAGCAGCAGGAAAAGGATCTGTACCGAATTGCCAAGGCCATTCTGAAAAATGACGAGGACGTGGCGGACGCCATGCAGGAAACGGCCCTGACCTGTTGGGAAAAAATCGGAACCTTGAAAAAAGAAGAATATTTTAAAACCTGGCTGACGCGCATTCTGATCAATCACTGCAATGCCATTTACAGGAAGAGAAAAAATATCGCCTGGTGATCATTCTTTATTATGTGCAGGGATTTAAGACCAGAGAAATTGCCCGGATTTTTGACCTGAATGAGAATACGGTGCGGCAGCGGCAGCCTTTGTGGTTTTGGCAACAACGGCTTATGCAGCGGAAAAAAGCGGATTTTTGGAGCGACTCTTTTCTTTTGTGGGAGAGGAAGATGCGGAAAAATATTTGGAGACGGACAAGGAACAGGAGATAGAAATAGCAGTATTTGACAGCTATGGCCCCCTCTGGACGGTGACAGAGAGCTGGTATGACGGAAGCACGCTCTATTTCTGGGCGGAAGCGTCGGAAGCAATCGTGAAGGATGACAGTCTGGAAGCCTATGGCAAAGGCCATGCCAGGGTGAACGGTCAGGAGTGTCTGCTGAATGCTTCGGAGGAATATGATGAGGAAAGCCAGACGTATACCGGCAGATTTTTCTGCTCCATAGATTTGAGCAACCGTGAAGTGGAAACACCTATGGAGGTGGAAATAAGGGTAGAGCTTACGAAAAATCATAATGAGGTACGGATCCCCTACATGATCCCGCCAGAGGCAGATACGGAGGAATATTGTATAGAGAAACCGGAAAAAGCATGGAAATTACCGAAGGGCTCTGCTATAATAAAGATAACAGAAATCCGTTTTTTACAGATTCTCTGCGGCGCTTATTCTGCGAACCAGAGAAAGAAGCAAAGCAATGGAGAAACATACGGTCGGTACGCCATATGACGATGTGTTCCGCACATTGATGAACGACTGTACCGGTTTGCTGATCCCGATTGTAAATGAAGTTTTTGGGGAAAACTATACGGGAAAGGAAGAAGTAGAGTTTCTTCCCAACGAGCATTTTATCAGCCTGCCGGGTACGGATACAAAAGAGAAGATTACGGATTCCTGTTTTCGTATCAGAGGAACGAAAGATAAAAAATACCACATAGAGTGTCAGAGCACAGCAGACAACAATATGACAATCCGAATGTTTGAGTATGATTCGCAGATTGCCCTTGATGATGGAGAGATAGTGAACGGAAAGCTTATTGTCACCTTTCCTCATTCGGCGGTGGTTTATCTGCGGCACAATGCAAGGACGCCGGACGCACTGACAGTGGAGATTAACACGCCGGGAGGGAGCATCAGCTACCGGGTACCGGTGATGAAGACCCAGACCTACACGATAAAGGACATCTTTGACAGAAACCTGCTGTTTCTGATTCCCTTTTATATCTTCAGCCATGAAAGCCGGTTTAAGGAGTATGAGACAGATGAAGAAAAGCTGCAGCAGCTGTGCGCGGAATACGAGAGTATCCTGAAACGGCTCACGGATCTGTGCGAGGCCGGGGAGATCAGCGAGTATGTGAAATGTACGCTGGTGGATATGTCAAAGAAAGTCATAGAGAACATTGCGATGAAATACGCAAACGTAAAGAAGGGAGTGACCTCCATTATGGGTGGGAAAATTCTCGAGTATGAAGCGAAGACGATCCTGCAGGACGGGATCCGCAAAGGTAAGTTGGAAGGGGAACTTGATGGGATTCGCAAGGGTAAAATAGAGGGAAGACTTCAAAGCCTGGTCGAATTGGTAAAAGATGGTCTTCTGAGCGTTTCAGAGGCGGCGAAGCGTCTGAGCATGAGTGAGGAAGAACTGAAAAAGTATCTGTAAACACAGCGGCAGAACAGCGCGCTGAGAACTATGTAAAAATGATTTTCTGTAAAATCCGTCCCTGCGCAGGAAGAAATCGATTCCCGCGCAGGGACATTTGCGTACATGGTTCCGGAAAACTTTTTGCAGGCTTTTCATATGAAAATTTGAAATGTAAAATATAATTGACATATGCAATGTAAAGGCGTATGATAAACATAAGAACAGAAACGGAAAACAGATGGGAAAAAGAAGGTAAATAAGGGAAAATTTTTATGAAGAACCTGAAAATGAAAATCGCGAGAATGGAGAAGGACATTTCTCAGATTGAGCTGGCTGAGCGTGTGGGCGTTACCAGACAGACCATCGGGATGATGGAGGCCGGCACTTATAATCCGAGTCTCAAGCTGTGTAAAGCGGTCTGCAGGGAGCTGGGAAAAACTTTGGATGAGCTGTTTTGGGAGGAGGGCTAAGGAATGCGGAGGAAGAAAAGCGGTTTAGATGAACGTCAGGAAAAATTAGTGGACAAAATCGGAATGCGAAGCTTTATGGTCATGTTTTTTGCCTGTGCAGCCTCGATTATTGCGCAGCTCGCCTGGAAGAAGGATTTATCTGCGGTGGCAGGTGAGACCGTGGTGCTTTTAGCCGGAGGCGTGACCTGTCTCTTTGGAACCATGAAGAACGGAATCTGGTCAAAGAGCGGACGCAGGGCAACGGTGGGAGAGAATCTTCTGTGGAGCGTGGTCATGGCAGGGATTTTTTCTGTGCTGTATGCGGCGGTTCTGCTTCTGCGGGGAGGCGACAGCGGCAAGGTGGCAGGAGCTGCGCTTGGATTTTTTGCAGGTGTTGGAGTATTGGGGTTTGTGGTTCTTACCATTCTTGGATTTGTGGCGCAGAAACGCAAGGAAAAGGAGGAAGAGAA
Source organism: uncultured Blautia sp. (assembly GCA_937893675.1). GTDB lineage: Bacteria > Bacillota > Clostridia > Lachnospirales > Lachnospiraceae > Blautia_A. The sequence goes on along the minus strand of CALBGI010000035.1, from coordinate 101,384 downwards.
ATATGAGTGAGCAGGAATTTGTGAAACTGACCTTTGTAAACAGAATTGCCCAGGCAGAAGAGCTCATCCGGGCTCTGAAGGAGCAGGGGATTGAAGCTTACCGCAAGGGAACCGCCATGGATGTCTATCAGGGAACTGCTGCTCAGGGCGGGGATATCATGGTGCCAAAGGCTGAGCTTTTCCGTGCGAGAGAGGTGCTGGCGCAGACCGCTCTTGTGGACACGGACACCACTGTGGGAAAATATCCCCAGGCCAAAAGCCACAGGATTTTAAGCTGGATTTTGCTGGCAGCGGTTGTGCTCCTGGTGGCATTTGGGATCGCGGTGGTATTCTTTCCATAAAATACACGGCTTCGTCCAAAAGATTCTGCACATACTATATCCAGTCAGACCTGTACAAAAACAGAGCTGGCTGGATATATTTTTTCCCTGAAAGGAGGATTTTTATGCAGGATCAACATCTGGCGATCGCATCGGTACCCGCACAGCCGTGGAACGGGCAGCTTTATGACTGGGATCAGGCGATCAAAATTGGAACGATCTTTCCGGAACTGAATCTGCCGTTTTTTGCCGCGGAGAGTCTGCCGGGACAAATACCGCCCATGGCGGGAAACGGGAATGTTGTCAAAACTCCGGAGCAGGAGGAGCGGGAACATCTGCTCGCCCAGCTGAACGCAATAAGCTTTGCTCTGGATGACGTGGTTTTGTTTCTGGATACGCATCCCCAGGAAATACAGGCCGCTCAGCTTCGCACGAAGCTTTTGAAGGAGCGAAAAGCGCTGAAACAGGCCTTTGTGGAAAAGTTTTACCCGCTGACAAAAGAGTGTGAGGGCAACTGGGGCGACGGCCCGATTCCCTGGGAAGGAGCGTGCATCTGATGTGGATTTATGAAAAACGGCTGCAGTTTCCTGTGAAGATCACAGCCACAAACCCGAAATATGCTCAGATGATCATCAGTCAGTATGGCGGACCGGACGGAGAGCTTTCCGCTTCCATGCGGTATCTGGCACAGCGCTACACCATGCCGACAAAGGAGGTGGGCGGTCTTTTGACGGATATCGGAACGGAGGAGCTGGCGCACATGGAGATCATCTGTGCCATGGTGTATCAGCTCACCAGGGATATGACGCTGGAGGATGCAAAAACCGCCGGGTTTGACGCATATTATATTGACCATACCAAGGGACTGTGGCCCCAGGCGGCAGCAGGACTGCCATTTAATGCCTGTGAATTTCAGTCAAAGGGAGACGCACTTGCAGATATCACGGAGAATCTGGCCGCGGAGCAAAAAGCCAGGGTGGTGTACGACAATCTGCTGCGGATGATTCCGGATCCGGAGGTGCGGGAGCCGCTGAAATTTCTGCGCACCCGGGAAATCGTGCATTTTCAGAGATTCGGAGAAGCTATGGAGCAGATAAAAGCGCGTTTGGATTCCAAAAACTTTTATTATTTTAATCCGGAGTTTGACCGCCAGTTTAAATGAGGGTATAATAGGAACACCGAGCTTGGGGAACCTGGTATTTTTTATGGTATTACCCGTAACACTTTGTAATTCTTCAGAAACAAGGAGTATATATGGAATATTTTGACGAACTGGTAGAGCGCGTCATCCTGGTAGGCGTGCAGGTCAACGACGGCGAGGACACGGAGGAATCTCTGGATGAGCTTGCGGAGCTCGCCCATACGGCGGGAGCGATCCCTGTGGGACGCATCATTCAGAACCGGGAGGCTGTGCATCCGGGAACTTATATTGGAAAAGGAAAAATAGACGAGGTGCGCGCGCTGATGCTGGCCACGGATGCCACGGGCGTGATCTGTGACGATGAGCTTTCCCCGGCACAGCTTCACAATCTGGAGCGGGAGCTGGACTGCAAGGTCATGGACAGGACCCTTCTTATCCTGGATATTTTTGCGGGGAGAGCCACCACCAGCGAGGGCAAGATCCAGGTGGAGCTGGCGCAGCTTCGGTACAGGGCAGCCCGTCTGGTGGGACTTCGGGATTCGCTGTCCCGGCTTGGCGGAGGCATCGGTACGCGGGGCCCGGGCGAGAAAAAGCTGGAGACAGACAGAAGGCTGATTCGCACCAGGATTTCCGCCCTCAAACAGGAGCTTTCCCAGGTGGAACGTCACCGGGAGCTGATTCGTACAAAACGTTCCAGAGGCCAGATAAAAACAGCGGCCATTGTGGGTTACACAAATGCCGGGAAATCCACGCTTCTCAACACCCTGACCGGCGCGGAGGTGCTCTCGGAGGACAAGCTTTTTGCAACCCTTGATCCGACGACGAGGCTTCTCACGCTGGAGGATGGTCAGCAGCTTCTGCTTACCGATACGGTTGGCTTTATCCGTAAGCTTCCGCATCATCTGGTGGAAGCGTTTAAGAGTACGCTGGAGGAAGCAAAATATGCGGATTATATCATCCATGTGGTGGACGCGGCCAATCCCCAGGCGGAAAAACAGATGCATGTGGTATATGAGACCCTGCGGGACCTGGGCGCAACGGGCAAAAAGGTCATCACCCTTCTGAACAAACAGGATAAAGCGCAGGGCAGCGAGCTCAGGGATCTGCGCGCGGATCATACCTTGAAGGTTTCCGCCCGCACCGGAGACGGTCTGGGTGAGCTGAAAAAACTTTTCGCGCAGATTTTATCCGAGGATCAGATTTATGTGGAGCGGCTGTTTCCTTACGCGGAGGCGGGGAAAATCCAGCTGATCCGACAGTATGGACAGCTTCTTTCAGAGGAATACCAGGAGGCTGGAATTGCGGTAAAGGCGCGGGTTCCCCGGGAAATCTATATGAAGATCGTATAAAAAAGCTGCAATTTTGCAGGAATAAAAACACCATATTTTGTGTTGGTTTACAATGCGGCACAAGATATGGTACTTTTTCGTGTTGACGAACGGGTGGCACTCTGCTACAATAGTCCTACAGCGATTTCACCGGCAGGAGCCGGTATTTGTTCATAGAGCTAAAAATCAGTCAAAGGGAGAAGGAGTCAGGTTATGTTTCAGGTAGTAAAACGGGACGGGGAAATTAACGATTTTCAGATGAAAAAAATCACTGCCGCGATCACCAAGGCATTCCAGGCAAAGGACAAAATCTACAGCGAAGATATGGTTGACCTTTTGGGACTCAGAGTAACTGCGGATTTTCAGGAGAAGATCCATGACGACCGGATCACGGTGGAGGAAATTCAGGACAGTGTGGAGAACGTGCTCATTCAGGCAGGGTATGCAGATGTAGCCAAGGCCTACATTCTGTACCGGAAGCAGAGAGAAAAAGTTCGCAATATGAAGTCCACCATTCTCGATTACAAGGAAATTGTCAACAGCTATGTCAAAGTGGAGGATTGGCGTGTGAAGGAGAATTCCACGGTGACTTATTCGGTGGGTGGTCTGATCCTGAGCAATTCCGGTGCCGTCACAGCGAATTACTGGCTGTCGGAGATTTATGACAATGAGATTGCAGAGGCGCACAGAAACGCGGATATCCATATCCATGACCTTTCCATGCTTACCGGATACTGCGCCGGATGGTCTCTGAAACAGCTCATTCAGGAGGGGCTTGGAGGCATTGAGGGCAAGATTACCTCGGCTCCGGCGAAGCATTTGAGCGTACTGTGCAACCAGATGGTGAATTTCCTCGGCATTATGCAGAATGAGTGGGCCGGCGCGCAGGCGTTTTCCTCTTTTGATACCTATCTGGCGCCCTTTGTGAAGGCAGATCATCTGACCTACCGCGAGGTGAAAAAGTGCATTGAATCCTTTATCTACGGAGTGAACACCCCCAGTCGCTGGGGAACCCAGGCACCGTTTTCCAACATTACGCTGGACTGGACGGTTCCCGACGACCTTGCCGAGCTTCCGGCCATTGTGGGCGGCAAGGAGATGGATTTCAAATATAAGGACTGCAAAAAAGAGATGGACATGGTTAACAAGGCGTTTATTGAGACCATGATCGAGGGGGACGCCAACGGCAGGGGATTCCAGTATCCCATTCCCACCTATTCCATTACCAGGGATTTTGACTGGTCCGATACAGAGAACAACCGTCTGCTGTTTGAGATGACAGCAAAATATGGAACTCCTTATTTTTCCAACTATATCAACAGCGATATGAAGCCCAGCGATATCCGCAGCATGTGCTGCCGCCTGCGTCTGGATCTTCGGGAGCTGCGCAAAAAGAGCGGAGGCTTCTTTGGTTCAGGAGAGAGCACCGGCTCTGTGGGAGTTGTCACGATCAATATGCCGCGGATTGCATATCAGTCCAAAACGCCGGAGGAATTTTACCGTCGTCTGGACCATATGATGGATATTTCCGCACGTTCGCTGCATATTAAGAGAGAGATCATCAGCAAGCTTCTGGACGAGGGGCTTTATCCCTACACAAGAAGATATCTGGGCAGCTTTTCCAATCATTTTTCCACCATTGGTCTGGTGGGGATGAATGAGGTTGGCTTGAATGCCTGCTGGCTGGGATGCGATATGACGGATGTGCGCACACAGAAGTTTACCAAAGAGGTTTTGGAGCATATGCGCAGCCGCCTCTCCGATTATCAGGAGGAGTACGAGGGTGAGCTCTTTAATCTGGAGGCTACACCGGCAGAGTCCACGGCGTACCGTCTGGCAAAACATGACAGAAAACGCTGGCCGGACATCCGCACTGCAGGCAGCAAGGGAGACACGCCCTACTATACCAACAGCTCGCATCTTCCGGTGGAATTCTCCAGCGACATTTTTGATGCCCTGGATATCCAGGATGAGCTTCAGACTCTTTATACTTCGGGCACGGTGTTCCACGGTTTCCTGGGAGAGAAGCTTCCGGACTGGAAGGCCGCGGCTTCCTTGGTGCGCAAGATCGCAGAAAATTACCGTCTGCCGTATTACACCATTTCTCCTACCTATTCCGTGTGCAGCGAGCATGGCTATTTAAGCGGCGAGCATTTTACCTGTCCCAAGTGCGGCAAAAAGGCAGAGGTTTACAGCCGTATCACGGGCTACTACCGTCCGGTACAGAACTGGAACGACGGCAAAACGCAGGAATACAAGAACCGTACCCTGTACGACATTGCGCATTCTACTCTTAAGAAGGTGCACACCAGCGTTGTTACGTTAAGCGGAGATGATGTGAAGGTAGAACCGGTGGAGACGCACAAATATCTCTTTACCACAAGCACCTGCCCCAACTGCCGTATGGCGAAAAAAATGCTGGAGGGCGAGGAGCTGGAGATCATTGATGCGGAGAAAAATCCGGAGCTGGCAAAGGAGTTCGGCATTATGCAGGCGCCCACGCTGGTGATTACAGACGGAGAGCACACGAAGAAATATGTGAATGCGTCCAATATTCAGAAATATGTGGACGAGGAATTGTAAAAGATTCAGCAGAGATTTTTTGATGCGCAGGCTGTGTGAAAACAGCCTGCGTTGTTTAATATTCTTTGGCAGCTTCCTTTTGGAGCGCTTCCCGGTAAATCGTGCAGGCTGCGTGATGCCTGCAGGTTTTGTGAGAACAGTTCATCATCTCAAGCTTGGGGCCGTTTGGCGTGGAAATGTATTCGCAGGTAACGGTCTGCATGTTGTTGCAGGTACGGCAGAAGCCGGAAATATTGATTTCGATAATATCGGATTCCATAAAGAACCTCCTGTGACATTGTAAAATAGAAACTGCTTTGATTGTACCTGTTTTTATGAATGAGGGCAATGGGAAAATAGTGATTATGAAAACCGGGAAGAGCAACGTATATGTTGCTTTTCCTGGTTGGATTCATTTAATTTGTGAGAAAATTTAAAAATATTCTGAATTTTAAAAACCATCTTGACAGTTTTTCATATACTGTGGTATAAATAGTTTATCGAATTAAACCGTTGAAGAAGAGTGAGTACCTTATGAACACCTGATTCCAGAGAGCTGCTGTTGGTGGAAGGCAGTATCAGAATCATGGGGGAATGGGCTTCTGAGGGCGAGCAGAAGAGAGTATGCGAGCCGGAGTGATCCTCCGTTATCAAAATCAGCATATGTTGGTATGCGCGAAGTGGGTATGAAAATACCAAGCCGGGTGGCACCGCAGGAGGTTACCTCTTGTCCCTGCAAAGAACTTTTCAGTTGCGGGAGACAGGGGGATTTTTTTATTTGGAGTACAGTGCGGAACAGTCCGTGTAATCCAATACTATCTACCCCGGAATTCCGCAGAAACCGCGGCATAGCCGTCAGAAAAAAGAGAGGAGAGCAAATATTATGGCAGAAACAAAGATTCCCTACAAAATCTATCTTGAAGAAAGTGAGATGCCGAAAGAATGGTATAATGTTCGCGCAGACATGAAAAATAAGCCGGCCCCTCTTCTGAATCCGGGGACCTTGAAACCGATGACTGCACAAGAGCTTGGTACAGTATTCTGTGACGAACTGGTAAAGCAGGAGCTCGACAATGAGACGCCATATATTGAAATCCCGGAGGAAATCCGGAGCTTTTACAAAATGTATCGGCCGTCGCCGCTGGTCCGCGCCTACTGTCTGGAAGAAAAGCTTCAGACGCCGGCGAAGATTTATTACAAATTTGAGGGCAACAATACCAGCGGCAGCCATAAGCTGAATTCCGCCATTGCCCAGGCGTATTACGCCAAGAAACAGGGGCTGAAAGGCGTGACCACAGAGACCGGAGCCGGACAATGGGGAACAGCCCTTTCCATGGCCTGCGCTTATCTGGGGCTTGACTGTCAGGTTTATATGGTAAAATGCTCCTACGAGCAGAAACCGTTTCGGCGGGAGGTTATGCGCACCTACGGCGCGCAGGTGACACCGTCTCCCTCAGACACAACCGAAATCGGACGAAAGATCCTGGCGGCACACCCGGGAACCAGCGGAAGCCTTGGCTGCGCGATCTCTGAGGCAGTGGAAACCGCCGGAAAAAAAGAGGGCTATCGCTATGTGCTGGGAAGCGTGCTGAACCAGGTGCTGCTCCACCAGACAGTCATTGGTCTGGAAACGAAGACCGCCCTTGACAAATACGGCATTGTGCCGGACATGATCATTGGATGCGCGGGCGGCGGCTCCAACCTGGGCGGACTGATTTCTCCGTTTATGGGCGAAAAACTCCGTGGAGAGAGAGACTATCAGTTTATCGCTGTGGAACCGGCATCCTGCCCAAGCCTGACCAGGGGCAAATACGTCTATGACTTCTGCGATACCGGAATGGTGACGCCTCTGGCAAAAATGTACACGCTTGGCAGCAACTTTATTCCTTCTGCCAGCCATGCAGGCGGCCTGCGGTATCACGGCATGAGCTCTATTCTGTCTCAGCTTTATGATGACGGTCTGATGGAGGCGCGCTCCGTGGAGCAGACCTCTGTGTTTGAGGCAGCGCAGATGTTCGCGAGAGTAGAGGGGATCCTTCCCGCACCGGAGAGTGCACATGCGATCCGCGTGGCATTGGACGAAGCCATGAAGTGCAAAGAAACCGGTGAAGAAAAAACCATCGTCTTTGGTCTGACCGGAACCGGATATTTTGATATGGTTGCCTATGGCCGCTATAACGACGGACAGATGAGCGACTACATTCCCACGGATGAGGAGCTGCAGGCAGGCTTTGACGGCATTCCCAAATTCCCGGGAAATGAAATCTGACAATATGGTGATCAGAGAATACAAGCCCGCGGACTGCCGTGCGCTGGCAGAGCTGTTTTATGAGACCGTCCACAGCGTAAACGCACGGGATTACACGGAGGAGCAGCTGAATGTGTGGGCCACGGGAAATGTGGATCTTGCAGGCTGGAACCAGTCGTTTCTGGAGCATGTGACACTGGTGGCGGAGGAACAGGGCAGGATTATCGGATTTGCCGATATGGATAAAACCGGCTACCTGGACCGTCTGTATGTGCACCGGGACTATCAGAGACGGGGCGTTGCCGCAGCCCTCTGCGACCGGCTGGAAGCGGCAGTATCCGGGGATATCACCACCCATGCGTCCATTACCGCAAGGCCCTTTTTTGAAAAGCGTGGATATTGCGTGCGGAAAGAGCAGCAGGTGGAAAGACAGGGAATCCTGCTGACGAATTTTGTTATGGAAAAACCGAAGAAATGACAGCGTCAGTGTATGCTGACACGAAAAAAGCTGCTGTAAAAAGCATTCCGGCGAAAATGCCTGAAGGGGTATCGCCGGAGCGCTTGTTTACAGCAGCTTTTTAGTATTCAAACATGTAGTTGTCCAGCATCTGGTTGTTGTTGATGATAGATTCGTTGTTCAGCTTCTTCTGGCGCAGGCGTTTGTCGCTGTCCAGAAGAAACGCATAAATGACATCCCAGACATAGAGAAACATCAGATTGTTGGACAGGGAAACAGAATTCTGCGCAGTGATCTTGTCGCTGGTGATGAATTTGTAATCCACCAGATCGTTGAGCTTCGGAGAATCGTAGCTGGTGATCACCATGATTTTTACATTTCGCTCCCGACAGATGTTCAAAGCGCGGTAAATATCCTTCATAAGGACTGACGGGACGATAAAAATTGCCAAATCCTCTTTTTGCAGATTTTCTGCCTGCATGTGCATCAGAGGGATGTCCGTGAGGGTTTTGGCGTTCAGCCCTGCAAGGCAGAGCTTAAACTCCGCTTCTTTTGCCACAAGGGCAGTGTTGGAAAAAGAAAAAATAAAGATACGCGCAGCCGCCTTGATGGCATCGATGGACTGAAGGACAGTCCTTTCGTCCAGAAGAGCGGAGGTGTTGTTCAACATCTGGCGGTAATCACGGCGAACCGTGGCGATGAAGCCATCGTCTGCTGCACCGGCATTTTGCTGATTCATCTGATTGTAAAAGTTTTCCTGTGCCAGTGCGACTTTGAAGCTGTTAAAACCTTTAAATCCTATTTTTTTGCAAAAACGGTTGACGCTGGCCTCGGAGGTGCTGGTATTCTGCGCCACCGTTGTGATGGTGCTTGTCATTACCTCATCGGCGTGGTTCATAACGTACTGTGCAATCTCATTTTCCCCGACGGTAAAGTTTGACTGCATAGAAATGATTTTCGCTATGACGGCTTGTACCATTTTTGGTGTGCTCCTTCCTGAAAATAGCTCTAAACTAATTTTATGATACTCTAAAACGAACGCATAGTCAATCTGAACAAGTTGGGTTATAAAAAACTGTCAAAAACTATCAAAATTTTCATTGAAGATAAAAATAATTTTCAAAAATATTGACAGTTATTGAAAGTGGTGTTAATGTTGACTTATAAAAACGGAAAATAAAAGAAAAATTTGAGTAAAATCACCAAAAAGTCGCAGCTCGTTTTCGGAAAAAATGAAAATTATTTGGGCAGAAAGGGAGGACGCAGGATGAATGTTTATGAGCAGACATGGGATGTGGTTGTGGCGGGAGGCGGTGTTTCCGGCACCGTGGCGGCCATAGCGGCAGGAAGATGCGGCGCGCGGGTGCTGGTTCTGGAGCAGAGCGGTTACCTGGGAGGAACGCTGACCGGATGCGGCGTAGGGCCGATGATGACGTTTCATGCCGGAGAGAAGCAGGTTGTGAAGGGAATCATGGAGGAGATCGTCCAGTGTCTGGTAAAGCGCGGATACTCTCCAGGACATGTGCATGATACGACAAGATATATCAGCTATCTTACCCCGTTTTCGGCGGAAGGGCTGAAGCTGATCTTGGATGAAATGGCTGTGGAAGCCGGGTGCCGTGTACTGTTTCATACCTTTATCGGAGCCGTGGACAGCGAGAACGGAAAGATCACCGGCCTGACAGTATGCAATAAAGATGGTCTCCACAGCATCCGGGCAAAAATTGTGATCGACGCCACAGGAGACGGAGATGTGGCGGCTTTTGCGGGCGCTCCAATGACAAAGGGTCGTCAGGAGGACGGTGCAGCGCAGCCCATGACGATGAAAATGAAATTCTGCAATGTGGATTCCAAAAAGCTCAGAGAATATCTCAAAACGCATGTGGAGGAATTTTCCCGGCTGGTACATAATCAGGATCTGCTGAACGGGACAGAGCCGCTGGCTGTGGCAGGCTTTGAGAAGGAGTTTCAGAAAGCAAAGGCAGAGGGCGAGATACAGATTCCCAGAGAGGACATTCTGTTTTTTGAGACAGACAAGCCCGGAGAATTTATCATCAACACAACCAGAATCATTGAGCATGATGCAACAAACGCGGAGAGCCTGAGCGATGCGGAGATTTTGGGAAGAAAACAATGCGAGCAGCTGGAGCGATTCCTGAGAAAGTATGTTCCGGGATTTGAACATGCGCTGCTTGAGTTTACCGGTCCTTCTGTGGGGGTAAGAGGCTCACGGCAGCTGGTGGGGGACTACACGCTGACCGCGCAGGATATTATGGAGCGCAGGACGTTTTCCAGGGTGATCGCCCATTCCGCTTATCCCATAGATATTCACAATCCCAAGGGAGAAGGAACCAGCAGCCGCTTTTTAAGCGAGCCGGGAACCTATTACAGCATTCCCTACGATGTATTTACCTGTCCCGTGTTTTCCAACCTTCTGGTGACAGGACGGTGTGTTTCGGCAACCTTTGAGGCGCAGGCGGCGATACGGGTGACGCCTACCGCGGGCGCGATGGGACATGCAGCCGGCGTGGCGGCGGCCCTGGCGGCAAAAGAAGATCTGGACGTCCATGAGGTGGATGTACAGAAGGTTCAGGAGAAGCTGAAAGAACAGCAGGCGTTTCTGGACGTGTGATGTTTGGTAAGGCGACACTTACTTAACATAATTGGGGGGATTTCCCTGAAAAATTACATTTTAGGAGGAAGAAACAATGACAACATTTCAAGCAATTGGTATCTTGGCCATTTTCGCAGTCTGTGTCGTACTGATGATGGCAAGAAAGCTGCCGACGATCCTTGCACTTCCCATCATGGCAGTGGGCATCGCTCTGGTAGCAGGCATTCCCTTTATCTCCAGCGATCCGGAGCAGTTCACCATCGCCGGAAACGTACTGGAAAGCGGTGCGATGCGAATGAGCACTGCGATCGCCGGCCTGATTTTCGGCGGCTGGTTCGGTAAGATCCTTACCAAAGTAGGCATCACAAAGACCATCATCCGCAAAGCGGCAGAGCTGGCGGGAGACAAGCCGCTTCCCATCGCACTTGCATTTTTGGCAGTATGCTCTGTTATTTTTGCAGCATCCAATGGTCTGGGCATGTTCATCCTTGTTGGAACCATCATCCTGCCGATCATGATCAGTGCAGGTTTAAGTCCTCTGGTAGCAGGCATCGTACTTCTGCTTGCAAACGGCATCGGCGTTACCTTCAGCGTAGGCACACTTGGCGTATACATTGACACTCTGAGCCTGCCGCTGGAGACAGTAACCGGCTATTCCTGGCTGTGCGGCCTGCCGCTCATTGTTGTAGCGGTGATCATGATCGTTTACTTTGTAAAAAAAGACGGCGCAGTCCGCAAAGCATGGGCAATGCCGGCAGGAGAAGCGGCGGCAGAAAAAAATGTGAGAAGTATCGCGCTGATCAGCCCGCTGGTTCCGGTTGTACTGGTATTTACACTGAAGCTGCCGCTGGTACCGTCCATTCTCATCGGTATCGTGGTGGCGCTCATCCTTTCCACACCGAAGAATTTCATCCAGGTTGCATCCAGTGCTTTTGTGGAAGGAATTCAGGACACCGCCGGAGCGGCAGCTCTGATGATCGGTATCGGTATGACCCTGAATGCGGTTATGGCTCCGCAGGTGGCAGATATCCTTGCGCCGGTGATCCAGGCGATCATTCCGGGCAATGCGATCATGTTTGTTCTGGTATTCGGCCTTTTGAGCTTTTTGGCGATCTACAGAGGACCGCTGAATGTGTGGGGTCTCGGAAGCGGAATCGTAGCTCTTCTGGCAGCCGGCGGCATGAACCCCATCGCAGCCATGGTTGCACTTCGTCTGGACTCCAATGTGCAGGCAGTCTGTGACCCGACCAACTCTCACAATGTGTGGGCGGCTGATTTTACAAAGACAGATGTAAATGAATATCTGAAAAAGACCATCGTGTGGATCATGGCATCTACAATTGCAGGTCTGATCGTGGCAAGCTTTATTGTGCTGTAAGTAACAGTGATATATAATTGAAAGAAAAGAATCTGGAGGAATGCAGTACCATGAGTACAAAAGTAAGAATCGGAATTGACGTAGGCGGAACTTTTACAGACGCGGTGATCATAGACAATACTACTTATGAGGTTCTGGCAAAAAAGAAAATTCCAACAACCCATGTGGAGGGGGTTGCGGCCGGTGTCGTTAAGATTATTTCCCAGCTGATGGAGGAAAATCAGATTGCCCCGGAGGATGTCGTGTTCATTGCTCATGGTACCACCCAGGCAACAAACGCCCTTCTGGAGGGGGATGTGGCCAATGTGGGCATCATCGGCATGGCGACCGGCATGGATGCCCGCGGAGCCAGAAACGAGACAAACGTAGGGAATATGGAGCTGGCAGCCGGCAAATACTTAAAGACGGAACAGGTATTTATTGACAGCAAGGAGAGAAATGAAGAGCGGGTTGACAGCGCCATCGATGAGCTTGTCTCCAAAGGGGCGCAGGTGATCGTGGCCAGTGAGGCGTTCAGTGTGGACGATCCTGCCGGAGAGCTTATGGTCATGGAACGGGCTTCCAAAAAAGCGCTTTACAGTACCGGCGGCCATGAGATCAGCCAGCTTTACGGATTAAAAATGCGTACCCGCACCGCAGTGGTCAATGCCAGCCTGATTCCCAAGATGATGGAAACCGCCAACATGACGGAGCAGGCGGTGAAAGACACCAGGATTCAGTCAAACCTTATGATCATGCGCTGCGACGGAGGCGTCATGAGCGTGGATGAAGTGAGAAAGCGTCCCATCCTTACGATGCTTTCCGGTCTTGCGGCAGGTGTGGCGGGAGCGCTGATGTACGAGAAGGTCTCCGACGGAATCTTTTTTGAGGCCGGCGGAACCAGCGTAGATATCAGTGTCATCAAAAACGGCAAGGTTATGATCAAATATGCCCAGGTAGGGGAGCACAAAACCTATCTGCAGAGTCTGGATGTGCGCACCCTGGGAATCGCCGGCGGCAGCATGATCCGTATTCAGAACGGAAGCATTGTAGATGTAGGACCGAGAAGCGCCCATATTGCGGGGGTGGAATATGAGTGTTTCCAGGAACCGGAAAAGCTGAAAAATCTGCATGTGGAGCTGATCAGTCCAAGGGAGGATGACCCCTCGGAATATGCAGTAGTGGAGGACAAAAACGGAAAACGCTATTCCCTTACTCTGGCAGGCGCTGCCAATCTTCTGGGCTATGTGCCGGAAGGCGACTATGCAAGAGGCTGTATTGAAAGCGCACGCGCTGCATGGCAGGCGTTGGGAGAGAAGCTCCATTTAAGTGCCGAGGAGGCTGCGAGAAAGGCGGTCGATTTGGCGATGGAGAAGCTGTCCGCAGTGGTTTCCGGGCTGATCCAGGAATACGAGCTGGATAAGAACTTTGTCACCTTTGTGGGAGGCGGCGGAAGCGGAGCGGTGATCGTCAATGCGCTGGCGGAAAAAATGCAGGTAAAATGCAAGATTGCAAAAAATGCTCCTTATATTTCCACCATTGGCGTTGCCCTCGCCATGGTGCGGGAACAGCTGGAAAGGACCATTGCCAATCCCACGGACGAGGATATCAAGAAAATCCGCGCGGAGGTCATTGAGCGGATCGTGCGTTCCGGGGCAAATGAGGCAACGGTGGATGTAGCCATTGAGATTGACGCGCAGAAAAATATCCTTCGCGCCATTGCCACGGGAGCCACAGAGCTCCGCCAGAAAAATCTGGGAGCGGCGGCACTGACCAAGGAACAGCTTTCCAAAATCGCGGCAGAGTCCCTGGGAGCCTCTGAGAATGAGATTTCCTATGTGAGTGGCACCGGACGCTGGCATATTTTCCAGGCAGTGACCCAGAAAAAAGCGCTGTTCGGTCTGTTAAAGCTTAAAAACAAGAGTCTGGCCGTGATTGACAGAGAGGGCGTGGTGCGGCTGCGCAAGGAAAAGGCAGAATGTCTGAAGTTTCGGAAAGGAGACAGAGAGGCTGTATTTAATCCGTTCCTGGACGAAAATACCACCTACTCCGACGCCAATGCCACCATACCTAAGGTGTTTGTATTTTATAAGGAAAAAATGCTGGATCTGACTGGGATGCAGACAGCGGAACAGCTGTATTCCATTCTGGATGTGGAGACAGAGATGATGGGACCGGAGGAAGAAATCCTTGCCATTGCTTATAAATAGAGGAGCCGGGAGGGAAAAAATGCTGGAAGATGAGGTGCTTGCAGGCTGTGAGCTGTCGCAGGATCTGCTGTACGGCAAAATACCGGAAAACAAGAGAGCAGAATATATTGATGCATCTTTGCGTATGGGCAGAGAGTATGCCGGAAAGTATGCGGGACAGGACATTTATCAGCTTTATAAAGACCATGGAATTGAAATTGTGTATTACAAAGAGACCAAAAAGACCATGGGGGTTCTGCTGCGGGGGCAGGCGGTGATGAGCAGCAAAGAAAAAAAGGTGGAGCTTTATCGTTCCTCCATCGAGAGCCTTGCCGCAAACAGCAGCTTTGGGGAATCCGCGGGTATTACGCCGGTCCAGGCAGAGCAGATTCACCTGGCGCATGAGTTCTTTCATTACCTGGAGTTTGCAGAAGGAGAGAGTGTGGCTCAAAAGCTTCCGCCGGTACTTCTCACAAACTTTCTGGGGTGGAAACGGTACGGGCATATCAACCGGTGCTCGGAGATTGCGGCCCATGCCTTTGCAAAAGAGCTTTTGAAGCTTCCCTGTCTTCCCAATGCCTATGATTATTTTTATCTGATCTCTACAGGGAAAATGACAGAGGCTGAGTTTCAGAACCTGCTGTCAGAATATGTAAAATAAACAAGGCGCCCTGCGGGCTGGCCGGAAATTTCCGGCTTCGTCCCACAGGGCGTTTTCTTTTGTTTGGGGGAGTTGGTTTTATTTGCTCTGTGCATTCAGCCATGCAAAGAGATTATCGTACTCTCCGGCGGCAAGGGAACCGCCGCCGGTATTGGAGGGAACGGCCCCAAAGGTTTCGCTGTCCGTGGAGGCGGCAATGCGTTCCCGGTCCTGTACGCCGGTGACCTGGTTGTTGAGCACATAAATCCAGGAAAAATGGCCGTAGTAGCGGGTACCGGGGCTGTCAGAACCGTTGACGGTCCGGAAGAGAGAAAGCCAGGCGTTTTCGGCTCCGGCCTGGAGGAGGGCACGGTAGGAGGGGAGGGTATAGGCTTTGGGATCCACCACGGCATCGTCTGCGGATAAGGTGAACCAGAGGGGAATGTCCTTCAGAATTTGGGCGTCCTTCCCGAAATCCCTGTCAAAGGCGTAGGCTTCGCAGACAGGATAGCCTGCGGCAAAATAATCCGGATAGGTGGTCAGCATATGCACAGTCATGTATCCGCCGTTGGAGCAGCCGCCAAGATAAATGCGGTTAGTGTCAATATCCGGGTTTGAGCGGACATAGTCTGCAATGGTGTCCATGAGGATCCTGGTATAGCGGGAAGCGCCATAGCCTCTTCCGTTTTGTCCGTCCCCTTCATCCATCCAGTAGGTTTCACACTGTACGGCAAGGACATAGCTTCCGGTTTCGCTGCCGGCGGTAAAATAAGACTGAATCTCATCCCGGGCCAGCGCGCAGACCTCATTTCCCAGAAGGGCGATATCCACGTCGCGCCCGCCTTCGCCCTGCCCGTGCAGCCAGATGATCAAGGGATTTTTTTCGCCGCCGGAAATTTGTTCCGGTTCATAGGCAGCTGTGCGAAGCGTCAGTTCTTCCTGCCCATGGGTGGCGGGATTTTCGTAGAGCCCGCGGAATTCCCTGCGGGTTTGGAATTTTTCCGTATCCGGACAAATGCGGTCGTCGATACAGTCCTGGGAGAGGGAAAGTGGAGCTGTCATGCCGTCTATGGTAAAAGAGGGCGAGGAGACCGTCACCTCGTAGGCTTCTGACCACTCGTTCATTCGAACGGACCTATTGTAGGTGAAGGGAGAACCGGACTCCTGCGCGGTGGTCTTAAGCTCAACGGCCGCATAGCTGGAGGGGGCATCTGTGCGCACGCCGTTTTCGTCGCAGAGGTAGACATCCTGAACTGTGCGGGGCGTTCCGGCAGTTGTGACCGTAATTTCCTCCCCGTGGATCTCCTGCGCCGGCTGGCTTAGCTCCAGGATGATTTTGGGAACGCCGGGGCCCCACTCGTAGCCCTGCACCAGAATGGATATGTCCGGAATATCTGCTGCCTGAGCCGCTGCACCCGTCCCCAGAAGCAGACATACGGCCGCAGCTGTAAGAAATATGATTTTTTTGAATCCCATAAAAGCCTCCTTTAGGTGCTGATTGGAAAAATGGTTATAAAAACAGCTCCGGCGGATTTGCCGTATGTTTTCCCGGCAGAGAAGCTTTGTGCAAAGCATGGCTTCCTGCGGGAAACATGGGCAAGGGTACCGACCGGAGCGTTAAGTCACAGCATTTTTTAGTTTTTCTTTGCTTCCCCCTCCGGGAAAATGATCTTAAATACAAAGAAGAAAATAACCATGGACACACCGCCTGTGATAACGGTTACCAGAATATTGTAAATTGCCGGTGAAACGTGTGCGGCAGCAATGGGCATCCAGAGGTTGTTGAAGCCGTTGCAGGTAAGAGAAATCAATACCCATGCGATAAAGTACCACATCGCCTGATAGAAGGGATTACCGTGGCTCTTGAAGGTGACGTTTCTCTGCAGCGGAAAATTGATGCACTGTGCGAGGAAGGTGCCAAGCCAGTAGCTGATTGTGTAGCCGAGGCCGCCGCCGATGACTACAGCGCCCGCTGCGTCATAGTGTACGGGAGTGCCGATCAGGCTCCAGGTGAAATCTACGCCGAAGAGGTGCATATCTACCTGGGGAACCATGAATTCCGTAGCCGCAAGGCCTGGGCCTAAGATTCCCGGCAAAAAGGTAAATACAAGATACTGGAAAATGGTCACGCCGTTGCTGATGATAAAGAACAGACCTACCTGGTAAATCCATTTTGCCAGCTTCGGATGCTTTTCGACAAAAGGATTCCATATATTTAACCATGCTTTTTTGATTGCTTCCATTTTGTTTCCTCCCTGAATATGTGTAGTAAATGTCGGATATTACTGCTTGTCTGCCAACATTTTTTCGTAAGCCTTGTTGGCTCTTGCATTGGCGAAAAAGCCCCTGATGATCTTTCCAAGGCCGCGCAGCATGTGGCCGTTTACCGCGTCCACCATACCGTGGACCATGTCCATGCTGACCATGCCGTTTGTCATTTTTGCGATTCCGCGGAAGGGCATGTTGTAGATGAACAGGATATTTAAATCCGGCTTTCCTTTTTCTTCGCTCTTCTTTTTCATATTGGTAAGAATGCGGTAGATGAATCTTGCCAGGCCGCTTCTTGCATAATACATCTGGCAGATGGCATCGTTTTCTGTGAGCAGTCCGGCCCATTTTCCGTTGGGGATGGAATAGCCGAGAAGCTTCTCAAACTCGCCGTCACCCACCTGCTGGACAAGACCGCTGTAGTAGGAGGGCATTTCTTCGGCGCGGTAGGGGAACTCGCTGGTTGTGCCCTCCACCTGTAAGGTACCGCTCAGACGAATGTCGGATACGCAGGCGCCAATCAGAATCTGATAGCTGCCGCCTTCGATTTCCCAGCGGTTCGTCAATACATTCCAGTAACGGAAGGTTTTGTCGTCAAAGGGAATGTGGATCTCTCTGCTCTCGCCTGCCTTCAGGAAAACCTTGGAAAATCCCTTCAGCTCTTTTTCCGGGCGGAATACTTTGGCGTTCGGCAAAGCTACATAGAGCTGTGCGACTTCGGCGCCGTCATACTTGCCGGTGTTTTTCAGGGTAAAGGTTACGCCTTTGTTTTCTACCTTCAGATCCGAATATTCGAAGGAGGTGTAGGATAAGCCATAGCCAAAGGGATACTGAACGCGGATTTTTCCGGTGTCATAATAACGGTAGCCCACATAGAGAGATTCCCGATATTCGGAGTTTCGCTCCTGGCTTGGGAAATTGCGGAATGCAGGAGTGTCCTCATAGCGGAGTGGATAAGTCTCGTTCAGACGGCCGGAAGGATTGGCTTTTCCGGTGAGCAGGTTCAGCATCGCGCCTGCGCCGGCCTGTCCGTACAGATATCCGTGGAGGATTGCCTTGCAGCAGTACTGCCAGGGCATTTCAATGGAGGAGCCTGCGGAAAGCACGCCCACCACATTGGGGTTCACCTGTGCAATGGCGGCCAGGAGATCGATCTGGTTCTGGGGAAGGCGCATATGGTTCCGGTCCATTCCCTCGGATTCGCTGATCTCATCGAGACCAAAGCAGTAAATGATCACATCTGCCATGGAAGCCAGGTCAAGAGCTGCTTTTTTCAGAGCGGAATCCTCTTTTCCGTCTCTCTGATAGCCGCGGTTGACGCCGATCACCTGCAGGTCATATTCATGGATGAGCTTTTCCATGGAGTCAATCTGGGTCGCGTTTACCATGGAAGAGCCTGCGCCCTGATAGCGGGGTTCAAAGGCAAAATCGCCGATGAGCGCCACCTTGGTTTTGGGGGCAAGAGGCAGAAGCTGATCTGTGTTCTTCAGGAGAACCGCGCTTTCCTGCGCTGCCCTGAGGGCGAGTGCATGGTGCGCTTTTGCGTCAAAGCCGTCCGGCTTTTGTTTTGCGTTCTCGCTGAGCGTAAGGGCGGCATCCAGAAGATTGTCCACCGCTTTGTCCAGCTCTTCCATTTTCAGAGTCCCGTCATTGATTGCCTTCAGAAGCTGTCTTGCGGAATCAAGGCCCGGTGCGGGCATTTCCAGATCAGAACCTGCGGCAACGCCTTTTACATGGTCGTTGGAGCCGCCCCAGTCTGTGATGACGATGCCGTCAAAGCCCCATTCCTCACGGAGGATCTCCTGCAGGAGGTGCTTACTCTCGTTGGCATAGACACCGTTGACTTCATTGTAGCTGGACATGATGGATTTTGCATTTCCTTCTTTTACAGCGATCTCAAAGCCTGTGAGATAGATTTCCCGCAGTGTCCGTTCGTCCAGAACAGAATTCATGGACATTCGGCGCAGCTCCTGGCTGTTTACCGCGAAATGCTTGGGACATGCGTACAGTCCCTGACTTTGGATGCCTCTTACGTAAGCGGCAGCCATTTTTCCGGCGTGATAGGGATCTTCGGAAAAATATTCAAAATTTCGGCCGCACAGAGGGCTTCTTTTTATGTTGAGTCCAGGTCCGAGAAGAACGTTTACGTCCTGGGAAGCAGCCTCTTCCCCGAGGGCTTTTCCAACTTCCTCTCCCAGCTGCTCATCCCAGCTGTTTGCAATGGTGGCAGAGGTGGGAAAACAGGTGGCCGGCAGGGACGCGTTCAGTCCAAGATGGTCTCCGGCGCCGGCCTGACGCCTTACACCGCTGGGACCGTCAGAGCAGGTGATGGATGGAATGTTCAGGCGAGGATAATCTCTGGTATTCCACACGTCCTTTCCGCTTAAAAGAGCAGCCTTTTCTTCCAGGGTCATTTTAGAAATCAGATCCTGATGTTTCATGATACTTCCTCCTTTTTTATTCCGATAAGCAGAGCCATTTTACTTTGAGTATAATTCTATCAAAACCAGCCTGTTCATGCGGCTTTTCGCACAAATTGCTATTTTTTTGCACGAATTGAAGAGAAAATAAAAACCCGGGTTTGTATGGTTCGTACAAATCCGGGTGAAAAAACCGCGATATAAGAAGGCAATATTGGAAAAATAATACCGGGAAGGCTAAACGGGAATGACGATCTTGAGCAGGAACCAGTGATCCTGGGTACTGATATCCACCGCGCCGCCGTATTTTTGGACGGTGTAGCGCAGACTCTTCAGGCCGTAGCCGTGGTAGCGAGAATCGTTCTTTGTGGTGGCGGGAAGATCCTGACCAAGGTCGATCTCTCCCTCAAAATAGTTCTCAAAGCGGATGATGAGAAAATTTTTCTGGGAATAGGCGGAAACATGAATGAGGCGTTTCTCCTTGTCCGAAATCTTCAGCTCACATTCAATGGCGTTGTCCAGGGCGTTTCCGAAGATAGAAGAAATATCCATTTCCTTCATAAAATCAAACATGGTGCCGTCCACCACGCAGGTCAGAGTGATGCCGTGCTTCTGGCAGTAAAGCTTTTTGGTCGTGAGCATGACGTCAACGATCTTGTTCCCGGTTTTGTTCTGGGATTCGTAATCCTGCAGCTCATTTTCCAGCTGGTCCAGATACTGGTTGCGCTTCTCCGGATTTTCCTCCGCGCGCAGAGCGATGATGTGATGCTTCAGATCATGGTATTTGTAATTGATGACATCCATGGCTTCACGGGCCTGCTTGTACTGCACATGCTGGTTGTGGAGAATGCTCTGCACGCTTTCCAGCTCATAGCGCATACGCAGATCCACGCGCTGCACATGATAGGCGTACATGACAGCCACGCCGCCCAGGTCCACCAGCGTGCGGACATTGTAAATTTCGGCTGCGTAGCTTCCTCCGAACAGGGTTCCGGTGGAAACGAAGCCCAGGTTGCTCATGAAGAAGATCGCCAGTCCGATGATCGTGTAGGACAAAAGCTCCCGGTTGGTGATGTTCAGCGGCGTGTGGTCCGCCTTGTGATAAAGCTTTGCATACACGGTGAAGATCGCGCTGTAAACGAGAGCCAGAAGAAGCAGAGCGAGCCAGAAAGGAAAAAGCCCGTACCGCCGGAGAAAATGACAGTGGATCTGCCATTCCAGAGAGGCGGCGAACTCTGCCAGCACAAACGCACGGATGCAATAATAGGCGGCATCCCGCCATTTAAGCTCTCCGCAGATATAAATAAAGAAATACATCATCCCGATCGCGGCTGCCATGCAGAGAATCCACAGGAGGTTTTCGAGTCCGGGAGTCAGAGTGAGGAAGGATGCCTGAACTACAAAAATGCCAAAGGCAGCCAACGCGAATTTTTTGCCGGTGATGCGGCGGCGAACCTCCAGAAGGCAGACCAGGCAGGCCAGCCATTCTGCAAGAGCGGTATAAAGCCGGGGAATATCCGGCAAAACTTCCATGCCCGTCATTTCTGTTCCCCCCAGTATTTTGCAAGATCCTGCATAAATGCGTTGTAGCGGGGGCGGCTCAGCTGCAGACTGTCGCCTTTTACCTGGGCGCATTTGTCCTGCACACCCTCCACATGCTCCAGATTAATAAGGTAACTTTTGTTTCCTCGGGAAAATCCAAAATCCGTGAGTTGTTCTTCCGCGGATTTCATGGTGCCGGAGGAAATATGTTCTCCGCTTCCGGTATGGTAGATCAGATTATGTCCCTGGCTTTCTACATAATAAATATCGGAAGTGTCCAGACGCAGGATACCGCCTTTGACCGTGAGTGTGATAAAATTGCTGCTGCGGCGCTTGAGGCGGGAGATCGCCCGGCCAAGACGCTCGCAGAAGGCAAAATAGGACACGGGTTTCAAAATATAGTCAAGGGCGTCTACCTCGTAGCCGCGAATGGCATATTGCGTCATATTTGTGATAAAAATAATGATAACCTTGGAGTCTACTTTGCGGATCTCCTCCGCGGCAGTCATTCCGTCCACAAACTTCATATGAATATCCATGAGGATGATATCATACTGGGGCTTGTATTTTTCGATGATACCGTCACCGTCCCTGTATATGGTGACATTTAAGTCTTCTCCTATGGTTTTTTCGTATTTTTTGAGATAATCGGTTAGCTGGCTGACATAATCATCTTCGTCTTCTACAATGGCAATCCGAATCATAGCTGCTCCTTTTGCTTCCTTTTATAATGTGGTCGATCTGGAAATAATTGGCTGATAGTTGTTCATTGGCATTAGTATATGTATTTTCTTGAAAGTGCGCAAGTAGTTTATGCCGTTTCCAGGAAGTACCGTTGATTTTTTGGACGAAATGTATAAGAATATAGTTGTAAGTATGTTGATTCTGTATAAAGCGTTGAAGGTTTGAGAAAGGGCAAACAACAATTTATGCAAAAAAACAACAACTTATGCGGGAAACTCGTTGGGGAGGAGGATTTATGATATATTCTTATCACGATAAACGCCGGCAAAGAATGCGGCTGATAAGGAAAAGGAGGAGACACTTTGAAACAGAGAACAAAAATTTTAATGTCTTTGATGCTGACTCTGAGCCTGACAGCAGGCGGAGCAAGCGCAGTGTTCGCTGAAGACCCGTATGCACAGGCAGCAGATCCGTACGCACAGGCGGCAGACCCGTATGCACAGGCAGCAGATCCGTATGCACAGGCGGCAGATCCGTACGCACAGGCGGCAGACCCGTATGCACAGGCAGCAGATCCCTACGCACAGGCAGCAGATCCGTATGCACAGGCGGCAGATCCGTATGCACAGGCAGCAGACCCCTATGCACAGGCTGGAGACGCAGCGGCAGATCCGTACGCACAGGCAGCAGATCCCTATGCACAGGCTGGAGACGCAGCAGCAGATCCCTATGCACAAGCAGCTGATGCAGCAGAAGGCGAAGCTCCTGCAGAAGAAGCACCGGCAGAAGGCGAAAAGAAAAGCGCTGCTGACTTTGAGCCGAGCGAGGATGCAAAATATACCATCACTGAGACAGCAGACGGCTGGATCAAGGTAGAGAATGAAGACGGCGAGACACTGGGTGTTTCTGCGAACTCCGGTGTGGGTCTGATCGAAGAAGATGGTTACGCGTTCAAGGATATGAACCAGAACGGCAAGCTTGACGCTTACGAGGACTGGAGACTTACCAACGAAGAGCGTACCGAAGACCTGGCAGGTCAGATGAAAGGCTCCGAGATTGCGGCAGTTCTGACACACGGCGGCTGGGGCGACTTTACGACAGAGCCTCTTAAAGAGGATGACAAATCCTATACTTACCTGATGTCCGGCGGTCGCGGCGGCGTAACCCGTAACATCGGTGAGGGAGGAACAAACCACGCAAAATGGACGAATTCCATTCAGGAGGTTGCGGAGAGCAGCTTCTACGGGATTCCGGCAATGATTTCCATCGACCCGGCAAACATCTCCGGACTGATCGAGACACTTTCCCTGGCATCCACCATGAATCCGGAACTGGCAGCAGAGATTGGTCAGGAGACCGCAAAACAGTACCGCGCAGCTGGTGTAACTGCCCTTCTTGGACCGCAGGTTGACATCGCTTCTCCGGTTATGAAGCGTGCAGGCGGTACCTATGGCGAGGATCCGCAGCTGACTCTGGACATTGCAACCGCATATGTAAATGGAATGCAGTCCACTTACGATGAGAACGGCGAAGACCTTGGATGGGGAGATGAATCCGTATACTGCTTTACCAAGCATTTTGGCGGTGCAGGCTCCACAGAAGGCGGACGTGACGACCATGCAAACGGCGGACGTTACGCAGTATTCCCGGGAAATAACCTGGAAGCTCACCTGATCACTTACCTTGACGGTGTATTCAACCTGCCGGGCAAGACTGGATCCTCTGGTATCATGACCCAGTATGCGATCAACGTAGACGGCGAAGGCAATCCCTTCGGTGGAGAGTGGGCAGGCGCTTACAATCCGTATATGTACGGAATCCTGGAGGAAGCAGGCTATGACGGATTGACCATCACTGACTGGGGCGTATACCAGTTTGCAGGCGTATGGGGAGCAGAGGGTCTGGAAGAAGCAGACCGCATCGCTACCAGCTGGGAACGTGGTGCAAACCTTCTCGGCGGATATGCTACCGTAGAGAATGCGGTAGCAGCTTACGACATCCTGGTAGAGCGCGATGGACAGGAAGCGGCAGACGAGCTTATGCGCAATGCAGTTTCTCATTACATCAACACCATGATGAACCTGGAAATGTTCGATATGCCTTATGTAGATACCGCATATGCTGACACTGTGATCAACAGCGAAGAGGCAAAAGCATATGGTCTTGAAACTCAGAAGCAGTCTGTTGTCATGATCAAGAACGACGGCGTGATCAGCGAAAAGGCAGAAGCTTCCGAAGAAAAACCGACCGTATACATTCCGTATACCTATAATACCGGCTTTGATGTAAGCTGGATGGCTGGTATCAGCGAAGGAACTCCGTCCTGGACACCGGGTATGGATCTTGAAATCATGGGACAGTACTTCAACGTGGTTACCGATACTCTGGGCGATCCCACCGGCGAGCCGGACGCAGAAGGCAACCCCACTTACACCAAGGAAGACCTTACCCGTGCAACTGCAGAAGAGATTGCAGCCTGCGACTATGTTCTGGTCGGTATGACAAACGCTTATATGACTTCCTACGAAGCAAACGCAGTAGGTGCATTTGGCGGCGTGAAAACAGGCGTCTCCAATACAGAAGGTGTTGAAGGACAAGAAACAGAAACTGACGGAAACACCTGGTATCCGGCAACCCTGCAGTATGCAGAGTACGTTGCAGAAACCGCAGCAGATACTTCTATTTCCGGTAAAGTTCTGGAAGACGGAACCAAAGAAAACCGTTCCTACAAAGGAAACGCAAACCAGGCACCGAACTACGGCGATCTGGAAACACTGCAGTACGCAGCTGAGGCAGCAGGAGACATTCCGGTGATCGTATCCATGAAGATGGAACGCGGTATGGTATGGAGCGAGGTTGAGCCTCTGGCAGACGCAATCCTGGTAAGCTACAACAGCCAGAAAAACGAAGCAGTTGCTGAGATCATCCTTGGCCAGGCAGAGCCGAACGGACTTCTGGTATTCCAGCAGCCGGTGAACATGGAAGTTGTAGAAGCACAGCTGTCCGACGTTCCTCGTGATATGGAGTGCTATGTTGACGCAGCAGGAAATACCTATGACTTTGCATTTGGTATGAACTGGGCTGGTGTGATCGACGACGAGCGCACACAGAAATATTCCGCAGAGCCGCTGACCAAAGTTCAGAACTTTGATTACGCAGCTTACGCAGAAGCTAATAAATAATTTATTCGCTTGATTGGTGGCCCGGCGGAGAATCCTCTGCCGGGCTATTCATTCTGACAGGCCCTTGGCTACCTTGAAATTTTGAAGGAGGAAAAAAATGGTTGATTTGTTGGTAAAACTTCTGGGACCGTTCTTTTACAGTCTTGGAGTGAGTGAAGCAGACCTGATTTCTTACATTACACAGCTTCAGGGATATGTTTACGGTATTCTTGCAGCTTTCGTGGTACTGATTCTTGTGCTGATTTTTGCGCACAAGGCAAAAAAAGGTTTCCGCCATGTGATCCGCTGGGAAGCGGTCATGGCATTTCTGGCAGCAATCCTCATCATGGTCAATGCAATCTGCTACGGCCCCATGTACAACAACGTTGCCGGATTTCTGAATGCATCCAAGGCAGAGTTTTCAGAAGAGACCATTCAGAACAGCAAAGATGTCATCAAAAAAGTGGGCGACGAGGGTATGGTCCTTGTGAAAAACGAGGGACTTCTTCCGCTGTCCGATGATGTAAAGAGCCTGAACGTATTTGGCTGGGACTCCACCAGTCCCGTATTCGGAGGAACCGGATCTGCCGGCTCCAACACCGCGGATTCCGTTGGCATTCTTCAGGCACTTCAGGATGCCGGCTACAACACAAACGACACACTTTCTGATATGTACAGAGAATACTGTCCGGCCCGCCCGGTAATTTCCATGCAGGCACAGGACTGGTCACTTCCGGAGCCGAACATGGGCTATTACACAGACGAGGTTATGGAAGAGGCAAAAGAATTCTCTGATGTGGCAATGATCGTTATCGGCCGTCCCGGCGGAGAGGGCGCTGACCTTCCCACAGATATGAACGCCATCATCAAAGGCACTTACAACCCGGGACTGACTGTTTCCAATGCGCCGGCAAACTGGCGCTACATGAACGCAACCTACAAAGGCAACGGAAACTATGAAGACTTTGAGCCGGGCGAGACCTACCTGGAGCTTTCAGTAACAGAGGAACAGCTGGTAGAAAAGGTCTGCTCTGAGTTTGACAATGTTATCGTAGTCGTAAACGCAAACAACACCATGGAGCTTGACTGGGTTGACGAATATGAAGAGATCAGCGCAGTTCTTCTGGCTCCCGGAACCGGAGCGACCGGTTTCTCCGCACTTGGCGAGATCATCAACGGAACGGTGAATCCCTCCGGTAAAACCGCAGACACCTTTGTAAAGGATCTGCACTATACCCCGTATTTCAACAACATCGGCAATATGTCCTACAACAATGTGGACGAGCTGAAAGCACAGATTCTGGCAGCAGATCCCTCCTTCAGAGGAAACATGTCCTTTGTAAATTATGTAGAGGGTATTTATGTAGGATATAAATTCTATGAGACAGCCGCAGAAGAGGGCTTCCTGAAGAACTATGACGATATGGTCCAGTATCCCTTCGGTTACGGCCTGAGCTATACAACCTTTGAGCAGACCATGGAAAACTTCAAGGATAACGGAGATACCGTAAGCTTTGATGTGACCGTGGAAAACACCGGCGACGTGGCTGGTAAAGATGTCGTACAGGTTTACTATACACCGCCCTACACCAACGGCGGCATTGAAAAGGCTTCTGTAAACCTGATCGAATTTGGCAAGACCGGACTTCTTGAGCCGGGCAAAACCGAAACTCTGTCCTTTGAGATTGCAAAGGAAGATATGGCCTCCTACGATGCGGACGGCATCAAGATCGAGGGCGGCGGATACATCCTGGAAGCAGGAGAGTACAATATTTCTATCCGTTCCGATTCGCATAATGTGATCGCAGAGGAAACCTTTGAGGTAGCAGACGATATTCTGTATACAGAAGGTCGTTCTTCCGACGAAGCAGTTCCTGTAAACCAGATCCAGGATTACTCCCGCGGCGATTTTGTACAGCTTTCCCGTGCAGACGGCTTTGCAAACTATCGGGAAGCCTGCGGCCCGCTGAAGCCGGAACAGTTTGAAATGTCTGACGAGCTCAAGGAAGCGGTTTCCAAATGGGCGTTCGGCATCTATGATTCCAAGTCTCATGACAATGAAGAAGATGAGATGCCCACCATGGGAGCAGACAACGGCCTGACACTCTTTGACCTGAAGGGCGTTGCCTATGATGACGAGAAATGGGAGGAGCTTCTTGACCAGCTGACCTTCGAAGATATGGCTACCATGATCAACGTAGGCGGATGGCAGACTGCGGAGATTAATTCCGTGGGCAAGGTTGCAACCTCTGACTGTGACGGTCCTGCAGGTCTCAACAACTTTGTAACCAAGACGTATGGTACTTCCTATCCTTCTGAGGTGCTGCTTGCGCAGACCTGGAACAAAGAGCTGGCTTATGAAGTTGGTCAGTCCATGGGTAAAGAATTTGCAGATGTTAAGAACTTCGGATGGTATGCACCGGGTATGAACACCCACCGTTCCGCATTCGCAGGACGTAACTTCGAGTACTATTCCGAGGACGGTGTTCTGGCCGGACATCTGGCAAAACATCAGGTAAACGGAGCTTCTGAGAATGGTCTGTACGCATATATCAAGCATTTCGCAGTAAATGACCAGGAGTGTAACCGTGAGGCGTTCCTTATGACCTTTGCCTCCGAGCAGGCAATCCGTGAGATTTATCTGAAGCCCTTTGAGCTTTGCGTAAAAGGCTTTGAGGGAGACGCACAGGCTTGTATGTCCTCCTATAACTTTGTAGGACCGGTTCCCATGTGTGCAAACAACGACATGCTGAACGATATCCTGAGAGACGAGTGGGGATTCGAGGGCGTGGTCATCACAGACTACGACGGCTCCTACGGATACATGATCTCCGACGCATGTGTGAGAAACGGAAACGATCTGATGCTTGGCTACGGAACAGCCGCGACCAATCAGTTTACCAATGAGAGCGCAACCATGGCTCTGGCAATGCGTCAGGCTTGTAAGAACATCATGTATACCATCGTAAACAGCGGTGTGTATGCAGGCGATACCAACCCGGTAGGCGGCCTGTCCAACATGGATATCATCTTCCTGAAGGTGGATGTCATTGCAGGTGTGATCATTGTGGGCATTGGAGCAGCAGTGATCGTGCGCTACATTCTCAAGAAAAAGAAAGCAGCGAAGGCAGAAAATTCTGCGGAAGCGTAAAAGCAATCTTCAATAAATGCAGCAAAAAAGAGTCTGTTTCGGCAGACTCTTTTTTGTGTTATCCATGGGTTTTGTAAAGGCGAGCGCTGCAGAAATTAGTGTGTGTCGAATTTTGTAAAATGATTTTCTCGCGTGCTGTGAAAAAATACTGGTATCTCCGCCCAATTTGTGCTAACATAAAACAAAGCATTTCATTTCTTTTTTTCTGAGTGGTTCAATTGTTTCTGAATTTCATTTCTGCCATCTGGCAAACCGAAGAAATCTCATGCTTTTCACTTAAAAAAGCAGAGAGGTTTCATAGGAAGTATGGTTAAAATATCAGGGACCTCCTGCCATCATTCAATTAGGAGGTATTTTATGACAATGACGACACAACACACAGATCCTGCCCCGAACCGTACCTACAAGTCCCGGATGTTCGAGATGATCTTCAGTGACAAGAAGGAGTTGCTGGAGCTTTATAATGCTATTAACGGGACGAGCTACACAAATCCAGAGGAGCTTGTGGTCAACACGTTGGAGAATGCCATTTATATGGCAATGCACAATGATGTTTCCTTTCTCATTGATAAACGGCTGAATCTGTACGAACATCAGTCCACCTATAGTCCAAATCTGCCGCTGCGCTTTCTTTTTTATGTGGCGGATGTGTACTCGGATTTTACAAAAGAAATGAACCTGTACGGAAGGAAGGCGGTGAAGATCCCAACACCGCATTTCATCATTTTTTATAATGGGACGGAAGAACAGCCGGACAAGCGGGAACTGCGCCTGTCCGATACTTTCCAGGTGCAGGAAGAGGAACCAAGGCTGGAACTTAAGGCTACCATGCTGAATATCAATAAGGGACATAATAAGAAACTTATGGATGCGTGCCAAACCCTTAAGGACTATGCGGAATATACCGCGCTGGTGCGGGGGCTTGCACAGACCATGCCCCTTGCGGAAGCAGTAGAGAAGGCGGTAGACGATTGCATCAGCCGCGGGGTGCTGGAAGATTTTTTTAAGAAGAATCGAGCGGAGGCGATCAAAGTGAGTATTTACGAATACGATGAAGAAAGGCATATACGCCAGACAAAGGAAGAGGGCTACGAGGAAGGCTATGAATCCGGCTTGGTGGAGGGCGAAAAAAACGGACGCCAAATGTTCAGGCAGACAATTCTTCTGTACCGCGCTGGAAAGACCTACGAAGAGATTGCTCAGCAATGCGGTATTTCTCTTGAGGAAGTCAGGGATATGCTGGATGGAATTGCATGATATTTGCAGAGAAAATAATGCCGCCGGATTCGCAGGTTTGCGTGAATACCGGCGGCATTTTCTATGCCTGATTCTGTTCCGCCACCAGATGAGCGGCTCCGTACATTTCCCGGAGCTTGGGCTTCTCAATCTTTCCGGTGGGATTTCTGGGAACATCCGCGAAGAAGATCTTCCGGGGACGTTTGTATCTGGGAAGCTGGTGGCAGAAGGCATTGATGTCCTCCTCCGTGCACTGGTATCCCGGTTTCAGGGAGATGATCGCGGCAGAAATCTCGCCCAGACGTTTGTCCGGAAGGCCGATGACTGCCACATCATGAATGGCCTCGTTGGTGCGGAGGAAATCCTCCACCTGCACCGGATAAATATTCTCGCCTCCGCTGATGATGACATCTTTTTTGCGGTCTACCAGGTAGATGAAGCCATCCTCGTCCTCCATAGCCATATCGCCGGTATAGAGCCAGCCGTCGTGGAGCACCTCCGCAGTGGCTTTGGGATCGTTGTAGTAGCAGACCATGACGCCGGGGCCCTTGACCGCAAGTTCGCCGGTTTCGCCCTGTTTCACCGGATTGCCCTGCTCGTCAATGATCTTTGTTTCCCAGCCAAAGCCGGCCTTGCCGATGGCGCCGACCTTGTGGATGTTTTCCACGCCCAGATGAACTGCGCCGGGGCCGATGGATTCGCTGAGACCGTAGTTGGTATCGTACTGATGATGGGGGAAATATTCTTTCCAGTGTTTGATCAGGCTCTGCGGCACAGGCTGGGCGCCGATGTGCATGAGACGCCACTGGTCAAGCTGATACATCTCAAGCCTGATCTTGCCGCTGTCCAGGGCAAGGAGCAGATCCTGAGCCCAGGGAACCAGGAGCCACACGATGGTACATTTTTCTTCGGAAACGGCGCGGAGGATGAACTCCGGGTTCGTGCCCTTTAAAAGCACGGCCTTGCCGCCGGAAAGAAGGCTTCCGAACCAGTGCATCTTCGCGCCTGTGTGGTACAGCGGAGGAATGCAGAGAAATACATCGTCCCTGGTCTGGCCGTGATGTTTCTGCTCCACCCGGGCCGCGTGCATCAGCGCCTCGTGGGTGTGGAGAATGGCCTTGGGAAAGCCGGTGGTTCCGGAAGAAAAGTAAATGGCAGCGTAATCCTCGTCTGTGATGTCAACCTTCGGCGGCTGGCTGGAGCAGTTGGCTGCGTGCTGTGTGTAGTCCTCGGCAAATCCGGGGCAGCCGTCCCCAACAAAATACAGGAGACGGTGCTGGGAAATCTCATCGGCAATTTCCTCCACACGTCCGATAAATTCCGGTCCGAATACCAGCACATCCGTATCCGCCAGCGTGAGGCAGTATTTAATCTCATCGGCAGAGTAGCGGAAGTTTAAGGGCACGGCCAAAGCGCCCGCCTTGAGGATACCGAAATAAATGGGAAGCCATTCCAGACTGTTCATGAGGAGGATGGCAACCTTGTCGCCTTTCTGGATACCGCGCTCCAAAAGAAGGTTGGCAAAACGGTTGGCTTTTTCGTTAAATACATTCCATGTAATTTCACGCCGGTAATAGGAAGCGCGCACCGGCTCGATCAGTTCATATTCTTTCCAGGTAACACGTCTCGTTTCCGGCATTTCCGGGTTGATTTCCACAAGACAGATGTCGTCTCCGTAAAGGCGGCAGTTTTTCTCCAAAAGATCAGTGATAGGCATGGGAATTTTTCCCCTTTCATATTTTTGAAAAGTCGCACATTAACGCGTTTACTCATTAAAGTGAAGTATACACAATTCTGAAAACATTGTCAAGAAAATGCTTGACTTTCTTTTAAAAAGTGGATATACTGATAACGATTTAGCGAGTAAAAGCGTTACGCTTTAACGCGAAGAAGCATTGCGCGCGGGAAGCTTGTGCGCAAAAGAAAAAGAGGGAGGATTTTGGAAATGACTGTAAAATTGTTGCTGCTGCTGGTGTTCTTTGGGATTATGGTTGGTGTTGGTTTTTATTCCAGAAAACATGCCTCCAATGTCAATGACTTTGTTCTGGGGGGAAGAAGCGTAGGGCCCTGGCTGACGGCCTTCGCCTACGGTACCTCTTACTTTTCGGCAGTGGTATTTGTGGGATACGCAGGGCAATTTGGCTGGAAATACGGCCTTGCCTCCACATGGATCGGAATTGGAAATGCTGTGATCGGAAGCCTGCTGGCCTGGGTGATCCTGGGACGGCGCACAAGGATCATGTCTCATCATCTGCAGGCGGCCACCATGCCGGATTTCTTCGGCAAGCGGTTTGACAGCAATGCGCTGCGCATTGCGGCCTCGGCCATTGTCTTTGTGTTTCTGATCCCTTACACGGCATCTCTTTACAATGGACTTTCCCGGCTTTTTGGGATGGCCTTTGATATTCCCTACAGCGTCTGTGTGGTACTTATGGCGGCTATGACAGGGATCTATGTGATTTTGGGCGGCTATATGGCGACAGCGATCAATGATTTTATTCAGGGAATCATCATGATCGGCGGGATCATTGCGGTTGTGGCGGCTGTGCTGGGCGGTCAGGGCGGCTTTATGGAGGCGGTAAAGAGTCTGGCGCAGTTTGAGAGCGATATCCCGGTGACCATGGGGCAGCCCGGTGCCTTTACCTCCTTCTTCGGACCAGATCCCTTAAATCTGCTGGGGGTAGTGATCCTCACCTCCCTGGGAACCTGGGGGCTGCCGCAGATGGTGCACAAGTTCTATACGATCAAAAACGAAAAAGCAGTCAAAACCGGAACCGTGATCTCCACGGTATTTGCCATCATCATTTCTGGCGGCTGCTATTTCCTGGGCGGCTTCGGGCGGCTGTTTGACAGCCCGGCTATCTATGCAGAAAACGGAAGCGTAGTTTACGACGCGATCATTCCGGCCATGCTTTCCACGCTGCCGGATGTGCTGATCGGCATTGTGGTGATCCTGGTACTGTCGGCTTCCATGTCCACGCTGTCGTCGCTGGTGCTGACCTCAAGCTCCACCCTGACCCTTGACTTTATCAAGGGCAATCTGGTGAAAAACATGAGTGAGAAGAAGCAGCTTCTGGTGCTGCGGGTGCTGATCGTATTTTTTATCGCCATTTCCGTGGTGCTGGCCCTTGATCCGCCAACCTTTATTGCGCAGCTCATGGGAATTTCCTGGGGCGCGCTGGCCGGCGCCTTTCTGGCGCCATTTATGTACGGCCTGTTCTGGAAAGGAACGACCCGCCTTTCCGTGTGGGCAAGCTTTGCCGTGGGCGTTGGCATTACCGTGGCAAACATGTTTCTGAAATTTATCGAATCTCCCATCAATGCGGGAGCCATTGCCATGGCAGCCGGTCTTGTGGTTGTTCCTGTGGTGAGTATCCTGACGCCGAAGCTCGGCAAAAAGAAGGTGGAAGAGATTTTTGCCTGCTATGATGAGGAGGTTCACGTAAAAAGAAAAGTGGCTCTCCCGGAAAAGGAAGAGCCCTAGATTCCAAGAAGAAAAGCAGCATTTTCATAGAGGATCTGCTGTTTTTCTTTTTGGGAGAGGCCGGTTAAGGAAGAAAGGCGCTGGGCGGATTCCCTCTGGGAAGTCCAGGGAGCGTCGGTGCCGAACAGGATCTTGTCCGCACCGTGCCTGTGCACCAGGCGTACAAACTGATCCTTTGGCATGTGCATGAGGGAGTAGGCGGTGTCCAGCCATACATTTTGGCCGCACAGCTTTTCTTCCGCTTCCGCATAATTTTCGTTGCTGCCAAGATGCGCCAGGACGAGGCGGGGCGGGGCAGTTTCGCGAAGTACGTGAAGGATCATATCCGGGGAGCAAAATTCCTCGTCCGGAGTGTAGGGATCGTAGCCCGCATGGGTGAGGACGGCAAGCCCCAGTTCCGAGGCGGCATCTATTATGCGCAGATAGCGGATATCGTCAAAGACCACGCCCTGGTAGTTGGGGTGGACCTTAATGCCGCGAAAGCCCTCCCGGGCAATGGTGCGAAGCTGCTCCCTGCAGTGCGGCTCATCGGGATGAACGCTGGCAAAGGACAGAAGCCTGGGGCCGGAGCCTTCGCTGTGGTTCTCATTAATATAGGAAGCGAAACGTAGAATGGAATCAAACTGGCGGGGATCTGTGACAATGGGAAGAACCAGGCTTACATCAATGCCGGATTTTTCCATGGAATCCAAAAGTCCTGCAAGGGTGCCGTCCATACTGGGGGTAAGCTGGCAGACAGAGGCGAGCTTGGGCAGGGCCTTTGCAGCTACCTTGTCAGGGAATATATGGGTATGAAAATCAATGATCATGGCTGCCTCCTGAAAGATTACTCTTGTTATTAAAGAACGAAACCATTATACTGGAATTTATGAGAAGATGCAAATGAAGCAGCTGCAAAAAATGAATCGTTATAGAAAAGAGGAGAAATTATTATGGTAAAACAAAATATTGTATTTGTGGAAAATCGTTCCGGAAGCCTTCGTGAGGTGACAAAGCTTCTGGCAGATCATGAGGTGGATATTTACGGCTTTGCCTGCTTTGACGCTCCGGAGTTCGCCGTGTTCCGCATGGTATGCAGCGATGCGGAGAAAGCCAGCCACACTTTGAGTGAAAACGGTTATATGAACCGTCTCACCGATGTGATCGTGGTGGATCTTCAGGATGCGGTGGGCACCCTCGACGAGCTTCTGGCCGTGATCCATGACAGCAATGTGAACCTGAATTATATTTACACCTCTTTCCACCGGGTAGACCAGATTCCGGTTGTGATCATCTGCTCGGAGGCAAACATGGAGACAGAGTCGGTGCTGCAGAACAAAGGCTTCCGCGTGCTGGACAATGTGGAAAAACTGAAAAAATAATGCAGGAGGTATCTGGTGTACCGGATTATGATCGTGGAGGACGATGATACCATCGCCGCTCTTCTGAAAAAGAATCTTGAAGGCTGGGGTTACGAGGTGTTTCTTACAGAGGACTTTTCCCGCGTGATCCAGGAATTTGTAAAAAAAGATCCGCAGCTTGTAATCATGGATCTGAAGCTTCCGTTTTTTAACGGATACCACTGGTGCGATGAAATCCGCCGGATTTCTCAGGTGCCGGTTCTCTTTCTGTCCTCAGCCTCGGACAATATGAATATGGTCATGGCTTTAAGCCGGGGCGCGGATGATTTTATGGCAAAGCCCTTTGATCTGGATGTGCTTGTGGCAAAGGTGCAGGCGCTGATCCGCCGCAGCTATTCCTTTGGAAAGTCGGCCAGTATTCTGGAGCACAGGGGCGCGGTTCTCAACATGAGCAGCGGCAGTCTCACCTACGAAGGACAGGAGCTTGCGCTCACCCGAAACGAGTGGAAGATACTGGAGCTTTTGTTTCAGCAGGCCGGCAAGGTGGTGTCCCGGGATTCCATTATGATCAAGCTGTGGGAGAACGACAGCTTTGTGGATGACAACACGCTGACCGTGAACATGACAAGGCTTCGCAAGAAGTTGGCGGGAATCGGGCTGTCGGATTTTATCGTCACCAAAAAAGGGATTGGTTACAGCATATGAAAAGCTATCTCAAAAAAATATGGAAAACCCTGCTGGTTGGAGGAGTGTGCCTTCTTCTCGTTGCCGGTGTGTTTTCTCTTTATGATCTGCCGCTGGAGCCGGTTGCCTACGTGGCGGTACTCTGTGCGCTGGCCTGCCTGGCAGCCCTGGGATACGGATATTACAGATATTCTGCGCGGAGGAAACATCTTTCCTATATTTTGGAAACGCTTCCCCTGAATCTGGACACGCTGCCGGAGCCGGGGGAGGAAACGGAGGCCCTGTACCAGGAAATGCTGGCGAGGCTCAACGAGGAGCGCATGAAAGCGCAGACGCAGCGGCAGCGTTTCTACAGTGAAACTACCGATTATTATACGATGTGGGTGCACCAGATCAAGACGCCGATATCCGCTCTGCGCCTGCTGCTTTCGGAGCATGAGGATGAGAACCGGGAGAGTCTTGGGGAGCTTCTTCGCGTGGAACAGTATGTGGAAATGGTACTGGGATATCTGCGAACGGAAGATATGTCATCGGACATGAATTTTTCCATGTGCAGCCTGGATGAGATCATCCGGGAGCAGGTACACAAATATGCCAGGATTTTTGTGGGCAAAAAACTGCGTCTCACCTACGAGGGTGTGGAGGAGCGTGTGCTTACGGACAAAAAATGGCTCGGCTTTGTCATCGGGCAGCTGTTGTCAAATTCCCTGAAATACACAAAAACCGGCGGGATTTCCATTTATCTGAGCGCGCAGCAGCCGCACACTCTGGTGATCGCGGATACGGGGATCGGTATTGCGCCTCAGGATCTGCCCAGGGTGTTTGAAAAGGGCTTTACAGGAAACAACGGCCGCAGCGAAAACCGATCCACAGGTCTTGGTCTTTATCTGGTAAAAAAGATCATGAAGCGCCTGAACCATGGAATCTATCTGGAGTCAGAGCCGGGAAAGGGCACGAAGGTGTATCTGAACCTGGCGCGGAAAAAAAGAGAGCTCTATTAGGCCGTATCTTACAGAAGTGTAAGGTATGGCCTTCTTTTGTAACCTGAAGCTATGGCAGGAGGCTCTCGGACATTTTATACTTGATATCATCAAGGAATGAAGAGAGGAGAGCAAAGATGTCATTACTGGAAGTAACCAATGTAAAAAAAATATACAGCACCCGTTTTGGGGGCAATAAGGTGCAGGCCCTGAAAAACGTCACCTTTTCTGTGGAGGAGGGCGAGTTTGTGGCCATTATGGGAGAGAGCGGAAGCGGAAAAACCACGCTTCTCAACATTCTGGCTTCCCTGGACCGCCCCACGGAGGGCGAAGTGCTCCTGGAGGGAAAAAGCATCGTGCATCTGACGGAAAAAGAGATTTCCGCTTTTCGCCGCAAGAACCTGGGCTTTGTGTTCCAGGACTTTAACCTTCTGGACACCTTCAGCCTCAGGGACAACATTTACCTGCCTCTGGTGCTGGCGGGGGAGAACTATCGGGAAATGGAGCAGAAGATCCGCCCGATCTCACAGGCCCTTGGCATTACAGAGCTTCTGGAAAAATATCCCTACGAGGTATCCGGCGGACAGAAGCAGAGAGTGGCAGTGGCGAGAGCTCTGATCACCAACCCGCGTCTGGTGCTGGCAGACGAGCCTACCGGCGCTCTGGATTCCAAGGCGGCGGCATCCCTTCTGCACGTATTCGGAGAAATCAACAAAGAAGGGCAGACCATCCTCATGGTGACCCACAGCGCCCAGGCGGCCAGCCATGCCTCGAGAGTCCTGTTCATCAAGGACGGCGAGGTGTTCCATCAGATCTACCGGGGAGACAAGACGCGGCAGGAGATGTATCAGATGATCGCAGATACCCTGACCATTCTGACGACGGGCGGTGAGAGCCATGCGTAAGAGTGTATATGCCAAGCTTGCAGTGACCAACATCAAAAAGAACAGAAGCACCTACATTCCCTATATGCTCACCTGCATTGTCTGCATTGCCATGATGTACATGATGTTTTTTATCTACGGAAATGAGGGGGTTCTCACCCTGCAGGCAGGCGGTACGGTGCAGATGGTACTGGCAATGGGAATCATGGTCGTGGCAATTTTTTCCGTTATTTTTCTGCTGTACTGCAACAGCTATGTGATGAAACGGCGGCAGAAGGAAATCGGCCTTTACAATATCCTTGGCCTGGCCAAAGGTCACATTGGGCGGATGATGTTCATTGAGACGGTGCTCACCTCCCTTGTGAGTCTGATCCTTGGCATTGCGCTGGGGATTTTAGGCAGCAAGCTTGCGCTTCTGCTTTTGCTGAAGCTTTTGCATCTTCCGGCAATTTTCGGTTTCTATATCTATGGTTCCGGAATTGTGCGCTGCTGCCTGCTCTTCGGCGGAATTTTTCTGCTGACGCTGTTTTTTAATCTGCGGAGAGTGCATGTGAGCCGTCCCATTGAGCTTCTGCGCGGGGGCAATGTAGGAGAGCGGGAGCCGAAGGCGAAGCTTCTCATGGCCCTTTTGGGTTTTGTGTGCCTGGGCGCCGGATATTATATCGCCATCACCACAAAAAATCCGGTGGATGCGCTGATCCTGTTTTTTGGAGCCGTGCTTCTGGTCATGGCGGGAACCTACCTCCTGTTTACAACAGGAAGCATTGTGATCCTCAAGATCATGCGCTGGAAAAAAAGCTTTTACTATAAGACAAAGAATTTTACCAGCGTGTCCGGAATGCTCTACCGCATGAAACAGAATGCGGTTGGTCTTTCCAATATCTGTATCCTGAGTACCGGCGTGCTGCTGATGCTGTCCACCACCGTGTGTCTGAATTATGGGATGAAGGACATTATGAACCGGCTGTATCCCTGGGATACCAGCTTTTCCATGAATGTGCAGAGCCTTTCCGAGGCGCGTCAGGTGGAGGAAGCGGCCAATGCGGCGCTTGCAGAAACAGAGGTTCCGGCGGAAAATACCATTTCCTATACCTATCTGGATATGGCCTGCAAGGAGGATAACGGAGCTTATGTTTTCCGTACGCCGGAAAACGCTGCGGAGAGTCTGAATTATCAGGTGCTGGCTCTGGTGCCGCAGGAATGCTACGAGACTCTTACCGGAGAGAACACAGAACTTGCAGACGGCCAGGTGCTCCTGTATTATCCCAATGGGGAGAAGCCACAGACGGTTACCGTGGGAGAAAATTCCTTTGAAATTATGGGAACGGTGGAAGAATGGCCGCTTCCGGAGGACCCGGATCCCTTTACCAAGGAAAACAATTCTCTGTTGGTTGTGACGGACAATGATTTCGAGAAGATCAACACCCTGCAGAAGGAAGCCTACAAGGACAGTTATGCGAGCGAGGTGGAGACGGTGCTTGGCTTTGACCTCGCAGGAAATGCGGAAGAAAAGATTGCTTACGGGCACAAGGTGGGTGAGGCTGTTCTGGCTTACGCCGAGTCTTCGGAGGCGCCGGAGGGCTTCTGGTACCGGGAGAACATCCGGGAGGAAGCATATGCAGACGGATATACCCTTTATGGTGGATTTCTGTTCCTGGGAATCTTCCTGGGCGGATTGTTCCTCATGGGCACAGCTATGATCATCTATTACAAGCAGATTTCTGAAGGCTATGATGACAAAGGGCGTTTCGAGATCATGCGCAAGGTGGGCATGAGCCGCAGGGAGGTCAAATCCTCGATCCGCAGACAGATCCTCATGATCTTTTTCCTGCCCCTTCTCATGGCGGTTGTGCATATTGTCATGGCATTCCCGCTGGTAGAACGGCTTCTGTTTATGTTTGGCCTGGAAAATACCGCGCTGTTTGCCGTTTGCACCGCCATTACGATTCTGATTTTTGCGGTGGTATACGGGGTGATCTATCTTCTGACAGCAAAGGCGTATTACAGGATTCTGGAAAAAGCAGAATAGGGTGATAGGAATTTCCTATTATATAAAGACAGCTCCGCAGATTTGGCGGAGCTGTTGTCTTTGCGTGAAAATGGCTCCTCTTTTATTCTTTGTGGAAATAGTGCGAAGGATATTTATAAAAGTTTCAAATTCAAAAGTTCTGGTTTGTTTTGTGAATGGTGTTTTGAAAAGGGATATGTTAAAAATATCATAATATAAAATAAAACAAGGAGGACTACAATGAAACGCAGAACAGTAAAAAAGAAGTTTGCCTGTGCGGTAGCAGCTGCAATGACCGTTTCCATGACAGCAGGTATGGCAGCACCTGTACTGGCAGAAGAAGCTGTGGGAGAGACCGCGGAACAGCAGGCATCTCTTGTTGACCTTAAGGTGGAGGGCCAGGAGGCGCCAATCGGTGTGGATACAGCAACCCCTGTGTTTTCCTGGAAGATGGATTCCGCTGCAGTAGGCGCTTCACAGGTGAACTATCAGATTGTGGTGGCAAAAGCAGACGGGACACAAGTGTGGGATTCCGGAGTTGTAGAATCTGACCGTTCCGTGGACATTTCCTACGAAGGAGAAGCTCTGGAGGCATGT
This sequence comes from uncultured Blautia sp., assembly GCA_937893675.1. GTDB lineage: Bacteria > Bacillota > Clostridia > Lachnospirales > Lachnospiraceae > Blautia_A. The sequence continues at coordinate 62,089 of CALBGI010000035.1, read as the reverse complement.
ACTGCTTATACGTGGACAGTGACAGTGGAAGATAATGCGGGAAATATGCTGACTGGAACCTCTTCCTTTGAAACGTCAAAACTCAGCACTGGACTGGATGCGTGGGCAGATGCTCAGTGGATCGGAGCAGACGAGCTTTCGCTGGATGCTGCGGCAAGCACCTTGTTTGATATTACCACGAAGGTGCAGATTCCGGAAGGAAGCAATAAGGCATCCATTGTATTTGGCGCAAATGACTTCCGCTACAACAATGAATTGTTTAATCTGTATCAGAAAGCGGGAGAAAATTATTTCCGGGTTGAGCTGGATGTGACGAATGCGGGAACAGAGCAGGGAGCAGCAATTCATATATATCGGGTGGGCTTCTTTGAAAATGATACGCCGGATACCCCGTATAAAACCATTGATCTGGCAAACTGTCCGGGAACCAATCTAAACGAACTGCTCACAGCAGAGAACAAAAACGAAGAACATCAGATTGAGCTGAAGATGCAGACCTGCAATCTTCTGATCTCCATTGACGGAACAGAAGTGATCGCAGAAGAAATAGAGGATGAAAATACAGGCGAGGTGTCTCCTTCTTCAGAAATTCTTTTGGCGGACTGGGGTGACTCAGATGTGATGTCTGTGCCAAACTTAAACAGCATTGGCTTTGCCGCGGAAGAAGGTGAAAGTGCGGTATTTACAGATTTTGCCCTGAATAATCCGGGATATGGCACTGGCGTTTTGTTTGATGCCACTACCGGAGCGACCTACAGCATCTGGGAAGGAAAAGAAGGAATCACGGTAGAGGGAAATGTGATCACTGTAAATGGCGGAGAGAACGGCATTTTGGCCTATGCGGATCCGTCCTACGGTTCAGAACCGTACGTAAGAACAGAGTTTTCTTTGAAAGAAGATATTGCATCTGCCAGATTGTATCTTGCGTTCCAGGGGATCGGTGATTTTTATATCAACGGAGAAGAGGTGGCGCCGGAAGAATGGTTCAAACAGGGCTCCATGGAATTCCGTGAGGAAATTGGATACAATGTATATGATGTGACAGAGTTTGTCTCTGCCGGAGAAAACGCCATGGGAGCTGTGATGGGCGAAGGCTGGTGGACCGGTCACGCACAGACCTTTGATGACACCATATATAATTATTATGGAGACAAAGAGGCTCTTCTTGCAAATCTTGTAGTTACCTATGCGGACGGAAGCACGGAGATCATCACAAGTGATGAAGATACCTGGCAGTATTATGGAGATGGACCTGTGAGACTGGCTTCTGTTTTTGAGGGAGAGCGTTATGATGCCACAAAGGAAGCTGCCATAGAAGGATTCTCTACTGCAGAGTATGATGAAGAAGCAGCGGGATGGAGACCGGCACAGGCCATTGAGACGAGAAGCGCGTTTGCGCAGCAGAAACTGGTTGTGCGCAAGGACGAAGAAGTGCATGTGATTCGCGAGCTGGATGCCCAGCTGGTGGGTGAGACCAAAGAAGGCAGCGGCAGCTATATTTATGATTTTGGAGAAAATGTAGCGGCAGTTCCGCAGATCACAATTCCGGAAGAGTATGCGAAAGAGGGAGAAACGATCACGGTCCGCGTGGCGGAAATCCTTTACCCGGAACTGGAAGAGTATGGGGAGCTGGCCGGAAATCTTCTTCAGGAAAATTATCGTGCAGCATTGACAACAGATTTTTATACCATGAAAGCCGGAGAACAGATTTTTGTACCGGATTTGACCTTCCACGGTTACCGTTACATTGAAATTACCGGACTTGACGAAGCGCTGCCGGCAGAAAACCTGAAATCTCTGGTGCTTTCCTCCATTGACAATACAGCTGCCTATGACAGCTCCAATGAGCTTGTGAACCGGCTGTTCTTAAACGGACAAAACTCAGAGGCCAGCAACTATATTACCCTTCCAACAGACTGCCCGCAGAGAAATGAGCGTATGGGCTGGATGGGAGATGCAAATGTGTATGCGCTGGCAGGAAGCTACAATGCAGACACCTATCAGTTTTTGCGTCAGTGGCTGAACTGTGTGCGGGAAAGCCAGGGCGAAGACGGAATGACTTCTCATACCTCTCCGAATTATCCTTCCTATGATGCAGAAACGGGCAGTGTGGAAGTGGGCGGCATGTCCTTTGGAATCACCTGGAACAGTGCGATTGTATTTATTCCATATTATCTGTATCAGCAATATGGCGATACAACCATTATTGATGAGAATATAGATGCTATTTATAAATACATGGAAAATCTGGAAAAGAATCCGCTGACCTACGGTCCGGAAGATGCGCAGATTACAGAAACAGCGCTTACCTCACAGACAGGTTTCCTTTGCGATCATCTTTCCGTGGTAACTACAGACGGCTCAATGCTTGGAAATGCAATGTATACGTATTGTCTGGACGTAGTTTCGCAGATGGCAGAGGCCATTGGCCAGACAGAGAAAGCAGAAAAATATCAGGCCATGTATGAGGCAGCGAAGACGGCATGGAATCAGATTTACATTGATGAAGAAACCGGAAAAAGCTGTGCGGCAGATGGAACGATCATTCATACGCAGGCTTCCTATGCATCTCCGTTGAATTATGGTGTGGTTTCCGAAGAAAACAAAGAACGTTTTGTGGAGAATTATATTGATACCATTGAACATCCAAAGGCAGATGATGGTTCTGATCTGGTACCTTATACATTGACAACCGGATTCAATGCAACTCCCAATCTGCTTAACGCATTAAGCGACAATGGGCGGGCTGATGTAGCCTACAAAATGCTGGAATGTACAGAGTATGCGTCCTGGCTGTATCCGGTTGTGCAGGGAGCAACCAGTATCTGGGAAAGATGGAATTCCTACACAGTAGAGGACGGATTTGGCGGAAATAATGGAATGAACTCCTTCAACCATTATTCTCTGGGGGCTGTGACTTCCTGGATGATGGATTCCCAGCTTGGAATCAAATATGATGAGGAAGCGCCGGGATATAAGCATTTTGTCCTCCAACCGGTAGCGGGCGGAACCTTTACCTATGCAAATGGAAGCTTTGAATCTGCTTACGGTACAATTTACAGCGGATGGGAGGCTGCAGAAGGCGTTATGACCTCTTATGAGGCAACGGTACCTGCCAATACCACAGCTACGTTATATCTGCCGATCAGCGAGGAGCAGGCAGAAGGTCTGCAGGTGCCCGAAGGAGCAAGCTTTGCAGGAATGACAGAGCACAATGGGCAGATGTGCGCGCAGTATGAATTGGTATCTGGTTCCTACGGTTTTGCAATCGCATAAAGAAAAACAGACAAAATAATGGCAGCAGGCGGTCCTTTGGATCGTCTGCTTTTTGAGGATATGGGCAGGGTTGAATTCTTGAGTGATTAATGATAAGATTCCTGTGATCATTCTGGAAAGAGAGCAGAAATTTTATGAGGGATTTTTTTAGGCGCACATCGTTGACCGGGGAAAAACCGTCTGTTACGATGAAAATTTTAATGGTGATCATAGCTTTGGTATTGCCTTTGAATATCATTTCTGTTTTTTCATCGCTGGAGTTTATACGATATTATCGGGCGCAGGTAGAAACCGGACTTAAAAACATTACAGATGTATATATGAATACATTGGATTACCATGCAGAACGAGCAGATTTGTACTTGTATGAAATGCTGAATAATAGCCAGGAGTGCGCTGTATTGGAGCGAAAGGACAGTGCCTCCTGGGAATATGAGAATGCAAAATACCAGTGCTATAACAAGCTGGCAAAACAGATGGAGCAGGAGGATGTAGTATCAGGATATTTTTTGATCCCAAAAAGAAGCGGGGATTGCATTTTGACATTGGATTCTTCGCTGGTAAATATTCCGGAAATCCGCACTTATATTACGAGCGTCAGGGAATGCGATAATCAATGGCATATAGTAAAAATGGGAACTCAGAGTGTTTTAATACGAGTCGCCTCCGAAAAAAATTTCTATTATGGAGCAATGATCAATCTCACTGCGCAGCAGAGAGAAATTGAAAATCTTTCAAACTATTCCGATCAGAATGTCTGGTTCGGGGAAAACGAGACAGAGGCCGGGAAAGAGCGGATACAGGCCAGTTCCCGTTCCCGGCGCATGGAGGTGGTGCTGAGCATCGATGTGAGCCGGAAGGAATGCTATCAGGGGATTTCTTTTTGGAACCGTCTTCTGGTCGTGGCCACGTTTCTTTTTATTCTTGCGGTGCCGCTTATCTATGGATATATGAAAAAGCGAATTGTGCGGCCGTTAAATTACCTGAATGAAGGATTCTATCAGATTGAGAACGGAAACCGGCACTATACGGTGGAAACCGAGGCAGATACAAGGGAGTTTCAGAATGCCTATGCCTCGTTTAACCGGATGGTGAGAAGTATGGAGAGTCTGAGACTGGATAATATGGAGAAAGAATTAGAAAAGAAAGAGCTGGAATTAGACAATCTGAAATTGCAGATCCGGCCGCATTTCTTGATGAACACCTTCAATTTGATGTATTATCTCCTGCGTTCACCGGAAGGGGCTGAGGAAGCCAAAAAGCTCATTTTGTATCTCTCGGATTATTTTCGGTATCTGTTTCGCAGCGACAGGAATACAGAGCTGTTTGACAAGGAGCTGGCATTGATCAAAGGATATGTGGAGGTTGCAAAAATCCGTTATCCAGATGGGCTGGAGATTTCCTATGAAATTGATCCGGAAGTGAGACTGATCCGTGTGCCGCCGCTGCTGATACATAATTTTGTGGAAAACGTGGTAAAACATGCGCTCACAGTGGGGAAATGTGTTCATATTCTGCTGGCGGCTCATTACGAAAATGGATGGATAGAATTTGAGATCAGTGATGATGGAAACGGAATGTCGCAGGAACAGGCAGAAAAGATCAATCAGAGAGCCTGGGAGGAAAAAGAAGAAAAACACATGGGAATACGGAATGCAATTCGCAGAATAGAGCAGCTATACGGTCCTTCGGCATCGGTAAAGGTTTATTCTGTGAAGGGAGAAGGGACAACCTTTATAATATCGTTTCCTTATGAGCTGGAGGCGGAAGAATGACAGTTTTGATTGTGAATGATGAAAAATGGACAGCAGACATGATACGGGAAGATGTGGACTGGCGCGGCTGCGGTGTGGACGAGGTGAAGACGGCCTATGATGCCGCGGGCGCACGAGAGCAGATCATGGACGGAGATGTGGATATTCTTCTTTGTGATATTGAAATGCCCGGGGAAAATGGAGTTCAGCTTTTGCGGTGGGTAAGAGAGCAGGAATATGATCTGGAATGTATTTTTCTCACCTGTCATGCAAATTTTCTTTATGCGCAGGAAGCGGTAAAACTAAATTGTATGGATTATCTTCTCATGCCGGCCAGAACAGAAGAGATAGAAGAGGTATTGAAAAAGGTAGTCAAGGGGATTGAGAAAAAGAGGGATAATCGTCAGTTGGAGCGATACGGGGCACAGTGGATCGAAAGCCAAAGAGAAGAAGTGCATCGGATACAGGGACGAAAAAGCAATCGTGATATTATCCAGGAATGCGAAAAGTATATCCATCAGAATCTGTCCAACGGGGAACTGACGGTAAATCTGGTTGCAGATTTCTGCCATTTGAATCCTATTTATTTGAACCGGATTTTTCGGAAAGAACAAAATATCAGCATCGGTCAATATATTATTCGGGAAAGAATGAACCTGGCAGCAAAACTTCTGGGTGATTCTTCGGTTTCTGTTCATATGGCGGCAGAAAAAATCGGATATATGAATGATTCGTATTTCTCGACAGCATTTAAAAAATATTTCGGCTGCTCTCCGCAGCACTATGCAGAGATGCAGGAGGCGAAAAGAAATGGGCAGAAATAGCAGGAAAAAATGGCTGCTTTCAGCGCTGTGCGCGGCAGTCTCGGTGGCGGGCCTTTTCGGAGTAAAAACAGTGAACAGCGCAGGCGGGACAGAGGAAGAACCGTATCAGCTGGTGATGCAATGGCCGCAGTCCGGAACAGCGCCGACAGGCCTCAAAGCTGTGGAAGAAAAGCTAAATGAGATCACAGAAGAAGAGATCGGGGTCTCCGTTCAGCTTTTGCCAAGCGAGAAACCGGTATTTGAAGCGAATCTGATGATTGCGGCCGGTGATAAACTGGATCTGTGCGTGTCCTTGTTTGGAGAAGGCTATGAATTGATCAACAATGGGTACCTTATGCAATTAGACGATCTTGTTGAGAAAAGAGGACAAAAGCTGAAGCAGGTGTGCGGTGTACAGCTGAAAGGCGGTTATTACCAGAACCATATTTATGGGATTCCCACGGTTTATTCAGAAGGGTGGAGATATGGATTTATTTGCCGGACAGATTTGATGGAAAAATATGGGTTTCAGATAGAAGAGGGAAAATACTATTCCTTTGATGAACTGGAAGAATTTTTTCGGAAGGTAAAGGCGGGAGAGGGGGAAGATTTCTATATTTTGGGCGGTTCTTTGACCTGTAATTCTGAGCTCTTGGAAAAATCGGCATATGCGTTGGATACCATGGGCGGCAGTATCGGCACAGGAGTTCTGATGCTGGAATCCGATGAAAATAAGATTGTTAATTTTTATGACACAAAAGAATTTGACGAGTTTGCAGAAAGAATGAACCGATGGCAGAAAGAAGGCTTTTTTTATCCGGATACTGCAATCTCAGAAGATTCCCCCAATCTTTTGATGCGGAAGGGAAAACTGCTGGGATGGTTTTTTCACAATGTACCGGGAGAGGAGAAAGAGAATACCTGGGACAGCAGATGGGACGTGACATTTATTCCCACCAGGGAAGCGGTTCGGACGACAGATGTTTATCAGACCGTATTATGGAGTATTCCTGTCACCTGTGAGAATCCGGAAAAAGTTATGGATTTTTTGACATTGCTGTATACGGATGAGCGGATAAGCAATCTGCTGCAAAGGGGAATTGAAGGTGTTTCCTATGTTGTAGTGGAAAAAAATGAGCAGGGAACCCTGATTGATCTGCCGGAAGGAAAACGGATAGAAACGCTGCCTTATTATGTGACTCTGGGGATTTATGGAAATCGTCTGGATTCGTATACCTGGGTGCCGGGGGCGATCGATAAAAATGAGACGATTCAGAAATTCAGCGACAGCATTGCCAGAAGTTCTCCGGCATGGGGATATGTGTTTGATCAGGAACCGGTTCTGCTGGAAGTTTCAAGAGTGCGGGAGGTGATCGGGAAATATATGGGTATTATTGAAACAGGAACCGTAGATTCCGGGATAGAGCTGCCGATGTTTCGAAAAGAACTCAAGGAAGCAGGGATAGAAGCCGTAATAGCGGAGAACCAAAGGCAGTATGATGCCTGGAGAGAAGGGCGGCAGACGCCCTGAAAGCAGTTTGGCCTGAGCCGGAAAGAAGAAAAGACAGAATGATTTCTACCTACGTTACCACATTCCTGTATTGAAGAAAATTCCTTCAGATGTTATACTGTTACCGTTCGATTTTCCCGGAGCCTGGGGAAATCAAAGGAAGCGTATGACAGACTGGAGGAATTTTTTATGAACAGCGAAAATTTTCGGAAAGGCATAAGGGACGGGGTACCCATTGGTCTTGGCTATTTTGCTGTTTCCTTTACTTTCGGGATCATGGCAGTGGGCGCGGGATTGAGCGTCTGGCAGGCAGTATTAATCTCCCTGACCAATCTGACCTCGGCAGGACAGTTTGCGGGGCTTGGGATTATCAGCGCCGGAGGGTCTCTTGGGGAAATGGCGCTGACCCAGCTGATCATCAATCTCCGCTACAGCCTGATGTCTTTTTCCCTGGCGCAGAAGCTGGAAAAAAACGTGCCGCAGGTGCAGCGGTTTGTCATGGCTTTTGGTGTGACAGATGAAATTTTTGGGATCAGCGCTGTGCAGGAGGGGCGTTTGAGTCCCTGGTATAACTACGGAGCCATGTGCGTGGCGATTCCCGGGTGGACCTTGGGGACGCTTGCGGGAGCGGTGTCAGGAAACCTTCTTCCGGCCTTTCTGGTGAGCGCTCTGAGCGTGGCGATCTATGGGATGTTTCTGGCAATCATCATCCCGCCGGCCAAGAAAAACCGCGCTGTGCTGGGGGTAGTTGTGGGTGCCATGGCGGTGAGCAGCCTGTTTGCCCTGGTCCCGGTTCTTAAGAACGTGTCTTCCGGATTTGTGATCATCATCACCACCCTGCTGGTGGCGGGGGCGGCGGCATGGCTTTGTCCGGTAAAAGAAGAGGAGGCAGCTGCAGATGAATAATGTATATGTGTATATCCTTGTCATGGCGGTGGTGACCTACCTGATCCGTATGCTGCCGCTGGCCCTGGCGAAAAAAGAGATCACCAGTCCGTTTATCAAATCCTTTTTGTTTTACGTGCCCTATGCCTGTCTGGCGGCCATGACCTTCCCGGCCATTCTCTCGGCGACAGAGAGCGTGTTCTCCGCGGCAGCAGGCTTTCTGGTGGCGCTTTTGGCGTCCTACAAGGAAAAGAGTCTGGTGACGGTGGCGCTTCTGGCCTGCGCGGCCGTGTTTGTGGTGGAGCGGATACAGGTGTTTTTGTAAATGCAGGATAGTACAGTGCAAGTTCCTGTTACATAAAAAGGTCCGGCGGTGATACCGCCGGACCTTTTTGCTAATCTTCCAAAAAACGCAGATCGATTTCCCCGTCAAACACCGTTGTGGCGGGGCCTGTCATATACACCAGATTTTCTTCACGATCCCAGAAAATCTCCAGATCGCCGCCAAGAAGCTTCACGGTGACGGGCTTCTCCCCATCCACATGGCCATTCAAGATGGAGGCCACGGCAACTGCGCAGGCGCCGGTGCCACAGGCCAGAGTTTCTCCGCTTCCGCGTTCCCATACCCGCATCTGTACGGTGTGAGAATCCAGAACCTTTACGAACTCGGTGTTTACCCGATCCGGGAACAGGGGATGATTTTCAAAGGACGGGCCGATCTTTTCAAGATCCAGAGAGTCAATTTCTTCCATATATATAATGGCGTGGGGATTTCCCATGGAAACTCCGGTAAAGGCATAGATTTTTCCATCCACCTCGATCGGTGCGCTGATGACGGTATCTGCGTCGGAGGCGACGGGAATCTCGCATGCTTTGAGAATGGGAGCACCCATGTTGACGCGGACCGTTTCCACCTTATTGTCTTTGTTTAAGGTCAGGTGCAGGGTCTTGATGCCGCTTCCGGTGGCAACCGTGATATCTGTCTTATTCACGATACCATAGTCATAGGCATATTTTGCCACACAGCGGATGCCGTTGCCGCACATGGCGCCTCGGGAGCCGTCCAGATTGTACATCTCCATTTCGCAGTCCGCGATATCCGAGGGCTTGATGAGGATGAGGCCGTCCGAGCCGATGCCGAAATGGCGGTCGCTGACAAATCTGGCGACAGCGGAAGGATTTTTTACGGTTTCTTTCAAACAGTTGACATATACATAATCGTTGCCGATGCCGTGCATTTTTGTGAATTTCATGTAGTTTCCTCCAATTAGAATGAATTTTAAACGAACGCAGGATTGTTTTGCGCTTTGTGCGCCAGCAATCCCTTTGCCATTGCAATCATAGTATAGAAAAAAATTAAATATTATTCAAGTATACTCTTGCATTTTACAAAAAACATGGTAGAATAAAAAGCACGACATGAAAAATATGCAAAAAATATGAATAATTATACCGAGAGTATGAGGAGGAAAACAGGATGAAGAAATTAACAGCACTTGCACTTTGCGCAGCAATGGCAACATCCATGCTTTGCGCAACTACCGTATTTGCCAACGACAGCGGAATTGAGGGCGTGGACGACCTTCCGGGAAAGAAGATCGGCGTTCAGCTTGGAACTACCGGTGACCTTTATGCTTCTGAGTATGAAGGAGATGAGGAAGGAACCACCATCGAACGTTTTAACAAAGCCAATGATACCGTAATGGCGCTCAAACAGGGCAAGATCGACTGCATCATCATTGACAGCCTTCCGGCAGAGAAATTTGTGGAGAATAACGATGATCTTGAAATCCTGGAAGAGGATTTCGCGACAGAGGAATATGCCATTGCAGTAAAGAAAGGCAACGAGGAGCTGACCGAGGCCATTAACGGCGCACTGGCAGAGCTTAAGGAAGAAGGCGTTCTGGACCAGATCAATGAGAACTACATCGGCGAGGATGATGTGAAGGGAACCTGCCCCTACGAGTCCCCGGAAGATGTTGACCGTTCCAACGGAACTCTGGTTATGGCGACCAACGCGACCTTCCCTCCCTATGAATACTATGAGGGAGACAAAATCGTAGGAATTGACGCAGAGATGGCGCAGGCTGTATGCGACAAGCTTGGCTATGAGCTGAAGATTGAAGACATGGAATTCAATGCAATCGTAAATGCGGTAGATTCCGGAAAAGCAGACATCGGCGTTGCAGGTATGACTGTGACAGAGGATCGTCTGAAAAACGTAGATTTTACGGACACCTACACAACTGCAAAGCAGGTGATCATCGTCCGCAAATAAGAGACAGGACCGTTTGAGTTCCGGGTATCCGGTATCGACAGCATCGACATCGGAAACCCGGAATTTGTTGTGCAAAGCAGTCCGCTTTGCGTGCCTCCCCTCCATAGATGAGTGAAAGAAGAAAGTGGTGAATATTTTGGCGGAATTTATTGATAAGTTTAAATTGAACTTTATAGAACAGAACCGTTACGAATTTATCCTTACGGGTCTGAAGACCACGTTGATCATCACGGCGTTTGCGGTGCTGATCGGTATTGTGCTTGGTTTTATCATTGCGATCATCCGTTCCACCCATGACCGCACAGGCAAAATGAAGATATTGAACGCGGTCTGCAAGGTATACCTTACAGTGATCCGGGGAACTCCGGCCATGGTACAGCTTTTGATCATGTACTATGTTGTATTTGCGGTTCATGACCCGGGCAAGCTGGTGACGGCGATTCTGGCCTTCGGTCTCAACTCGGCGGCCTATGTTGCGGAGATTGTCCGCTCCGGTATCATGTCCATTGACCAGGGACAGTTTGAGGCGGGAAGAAGCCTTGGCCTTAACTACCGACAGACCATGCTGTTCATCATTCTCCCGCAGGCGTTCAAGAACGTGCTTCCTGCACTGGCAAACGAGTTTATCGTGCTGATGAAGGAGACCTCGATCAGCGGCTATATCGGCATTACGGATCTGACCCGAGGGGGCGATATTATCCGAAGCCAGACCTACGAAGCGCTTCTGCCGTTGCTGGCGGTAGCGGCTATTTATCTGGTACTGGTTATGTTCCTGTCTCATCTGGTAGGAAAACTGGAAAGGAGGCTGAGAAGCAGTGAACGCTAAAGGTGAAGTGTTAATTGATGTAAAAGGACTGGAAAAGGCTTTTGACGGAAATCAGGTTCTTGACGGAATCACCACCCAGATCTGCAAGGGCGAGGTGGTTGCCATTATCGGACCTTCCGGCTGCGGAAAATCCACGTTTCTTCGTTCCCTGAATCTTCTGGAGGTACCGACGGGCGGCAAGATCCTTTTTGAGGGGACAGACATTACCGACAAGAGCGTGGATGTGAATAAAATGCGCCAGAAGATCGGCATGGTGTTCCAGCAGTTTAATCTGTTTCCCCATCTGACCATTAAGAAAAATATTATGCTTGCTCCGGAAAAGCTGGGGCTGATGACAACCGAGGAGGCTTCCCGGCGGGCGGATGAGCTTTTGGCGCGTGTAGGGCTGCCTGACAAGGCGGACGCATATCCCAGTCAGCTTTCCGGCGGACAGAAGCAGCGTATCGCGATCGCCAGAGCGCTGGCGATGAATCCGGACGTCATGCTGTTTGACGAGCCGACCTCCGCGCTGGACCCGGAAATGGTCGGGGAGGTTCTGGAGATCATGAAGGAGCTGGCACAGACGGGAATGACGATGGTGGTGGTTACTCACGAAATGGGATTTGCAAGAGAGGTTGCCACACGCGTGATGTTCATTGATGAAGGAAAAATTCAGGAGGAGAATACTCCGGCAGAATTCTTCCAGAGTCCGAAGAATCAGAGACTGAGAGATTTCCTCTCCAAGGTTTTATAAAAACAGAAATATCCATAGAAAATTTTTATAAAGAAAGGACACTGCTTCGAGATACGTTTCGGGCAGTGTCCTTTTGTGTGTGCGCGCCATGGGCGCGCTCTGCTGTATGCCGTGGGAATAAGATTTCAGGAATGGCTGTCCGCAGAGGCGTGCTTCTTGAGCTCGCTGTAACAATATTTGATGATCGCCTTGCGGGTGATGATGCCGATAAAAGAGCCGTGGTCATCCACAACGGGAACATAATTCTGGTTGATGGCCCGATCCAGCAAATCCTCCATATCTGCGGAGGCGTGTACAGGCTTGTAGGTGGCTCTGCGGGGAATTGCCATAATGGGAACATCCTCCGCCTGGTGGATGTTGGTGAGCTCCAGCCGCTTCAGCCCCCAGAGCAGGTCGCCCTCCGCGATGGTCCCGCAGTATTTGCCGTCCCGGGTGATGATGGGGATGCAGGAAAATTTGCGGTGTTCCATCTTCTCGATGGCCTGTCTGAGAGTTTCGTCCTCGTATATGTATGCTACTTCACTTTTGGGGATCAGAAAAAATAAAATATTCACAATAACACTCCATTATCTTGTTTTAATTCATGTTTTCGGTGTGCGGAAAATTCCCCTGCACATTATTTATGATAGTATGCAGGGGAAGGGATGTCAATAATCTGAAATATTAAATTTTGGTGAAAACAGGCGCCGCCGCAGGGGCGGCCCAAGGGCAGGCATCCGGACTTTATAAGAGCTGCAGTCCCTTCCGGGAAGCCTCGCGGCAAAGCTCTTCCGGCCACAGAGAAACATGCACTTCTCCGATGTGGGCCTTGCGCAGGAAAAACATACAGATGCGGGACTGTCCAATGCCTCCGCCGATGGTGTAGGGGAGTTCTCTGGAAAGAACTGCCTTCTGAAAGGCCAGCTCTCTGCGCTCGTCACAGCCGGACAGGGTAAGCTGACGGTCCAGCGCATCCTCATCTACGCGGATTCCCATGGAAGAAAGCTCCAGGGCAATATCCAGAACCGGATAGTATACGAGAATATCGCCGTTTAATTCCCAGTCATCGTAGTCCGGGGCGCGGCCGTCGTGACGCTCTCCATTTCGCAGGGTTTTGCCGATCTGCATCAGAAAAACAGCGCCCTTTTCTCTGGTGATGTAATATTCCCGCTCCTTGGGGGTGCAGTCGGGATAGAGATCAGCCAGCTCCTGGGTGGTGATGAAAAAGATTTCTTTGGGGAGGATCTCTTCAATGTAGTCGTACTGTACAGCCATGTACTTCTCGGTTTTGCGCAGCGTGCTGTAAATAGTGCGCACGGTTTCCTTCAGGGTCTCCATGCTGCGTTCTTCTCTGGAGATGATTTTTTCCCAGTCCCACTGATCCACATAGATGGAATGGATGTTGTCCAGGTCCTCGTCTCTGCGGATGGCGATCATGTCTGTGTAAAGTCCCTCACCGTGGGAAAACCCATACTTTTTCAGAGCATATCGTTTCCATTTTGCCAGAGAATGTACGATCTCAGCGCCATTGTCCTGATTCTTGATGTCAAAGCTCACAGGGCGCTCCACACCGTTTAAGTTATCATTAAGACCGGACAGGGGGTCTACAAAGACAGGGGCGGAGACACGGAGCAGATTCAGCTTCTGCGCCAGAGTCTGCTGAAAAAAGTCTTTTACCATTTTGATGGCGATCTGTGTGTCGTGGAGATTCAAATCTGCGTGATAGTTTTCCGGAATATAAAGCGGATCCATAAAAAACTCTCCTTTCCTTCTTTGCCGGGAGAAAAGACTGCGCATTCCTGCGGCAAAATTATTAATTTCTAAATTATAGCAGGAAAACGCGGTCATTGCAATTTGTACCTTGAAAGATTTTAAAAATACAGATACAATGAGAAAAAAGGATGAGAGGGGTGAAAGGGATGGCTGACAAAAACTGCCAGGTCTGCGGAGGCCCTGTAGAAAACGGAAGATGTAAGCTGTGCGGGATGCCGAACAAACGAGACGAGGTTTTGTATCATCTCAACGAAAACCGGGAAGTGCATGAGAAGCATGCGACACAGAAGGCGAAAGAAATCCTGAAATCCAGGGAGATTCCCCTGCCGGATCTCCGAAAAGCGCAGCAGGAAAAAGCATCCGCGCAGAATGCAGGCAAGGCATCCGGGAAGGAGAAGCCGGCCAAAACCGTGCAGCCGGGAACAAAGAAGGCGCCGGCAAAAAAAGAAAAGAAAAAAAGTCATGGCATGAAGATCATCTTCTCGCTTCTGCTGGTGGGAGTTGCTTTCGCCGTGGCAGACCGCGGATTATTTGAGTCTTCTCACCGGACGGTGAGCACCGGAAAAGGACTTGCGCTGGATATATACGAGATTTCTACGGATGATTCCCTGGTGGTAGGGGAGGATCTGCCGGCAGGAACCTACACGGCGGTATTGGAGGAAGGCATTGCGACACTTTCTCTGAACTATGGCATGGAAACAGAACGGTGGAATTTCAAGGACGGACAGCGGGAAATGGAGCTGTCTGTCTCAGACGGGGTTTTGATCTCCCTGTACAATACGGATCTGGCGGACAGAACGCTTACGCTTATGCGCTATATTCCGGAAGAATAGGGGGTTTTGGAGCGGCTGTGAAATATTTTATTTTCCTCTTTCTTTTTCCGTGAGAGTATGCTATACTCACTCATGAACACCATATATTGTTGAAAATAAGTGCATAAAAAAGATTGATTACAACATATAGTATTGGAGAAAAAGAGTATGATTTATGTGATTAAGAAAGACGGAACCAGAGAGGAATTCAATGCGCAGAAGATTGTGGCTGCGGTAAACAAGTCTGCTGCCAGAATCCTGTACACCTTTTCCCAGCAGGAAAAAGACTTTATCTGTCAGTTTGCGCAGGAGCATGCGGAATCCCTGGGGAAAAATGAAATCGAGATCCAGGAGATGCACAACATTGTGGAGGGCGCTCTGGAGCGGGTGAATCCGGCGGTTGCCAAGAGCTACCGGGATTACCGCAATTATAAGCTGGATTTCATCCACATGATGGATGATGTATACACCAAGAGCCAGGCGATCCGCTATATCGGCGACAAGAGCAACGCAAACACGGACAGTGCGCTGGTAGCCACCAAGAGAAGCCTTATTTTTAACGAGCTGAACAAAGAGCTTTACCGCAAGTTCTTTATGAACCGCAATGAGCTTCAGGCATGTAAGGACGGATACATTTACATCCACGACCAGTCCGCGCGTCTGGATACTATGAACTGCTGTCTGTTTGACGTGGCTTCTGTGTTAAAGGGCGGCTTTGAGATGGGAAATGTGTGGTACAATGAGCCGAAGACCCTGGATACGGCGTTTGACGTGATGGGCGATATTATTCTGAGCACGGCTGCCCAGCAGTACGGCGGCTTTACGGTGCCGGAGGTGGACAAGATCTTGGGGCCCTATGCACAGAAGAGCTATGACAAATATATCCGTGAATTTATGAAATATTCCGATGAGAGCTGGAATGGAAGAGAAGAGCGGGCGGTTGTATACGCCCTTGACAAGGTGCGGAGAGACTTTGACCAGGGCTGGCAGGGAATTGAGTATAAGCTGAATACGGTGGGCTCTTCCAGAGGAGATTATCCTTTTGTGACCGTAACCCTTGGGCTTGGCACGCAGCAGTTTGAAAAAATGTGTACCGTTTCCCTTCTTCAGGTACATCAGGGCGGCCAGGGAAGAGTGGGCCATAAGAAGCCGGTGCTTTTCCCGAAGATCGTGTTCCTGTATGATGAGAATATCCATGGGGAAGGCAAATGCTGTGAGGATGTGTTTGAGGCTGGCGTGGAGTGCTCTTCCAAGACCATGTATCCCGACTGGCTTTCCATGTCCGGTGAGGGCTATATTTCCAGCATGTACAAAAAATACGGCAAGGTCATAAGTCCCATGGGCTGCCGGGCGTTCTTAAGCCCCTGGTATGAGAGAGGCGGCATGGAGCCGGCGGACGAAAACGATGTGCCGGTGTTTGTTGGCCGTTTTAACGTGGGCGCTGTGAGCTTGCATCTGCCCATGATCTATGCAAAATCCAAGGCAGAGAGCCGTGATTTCTATGAGGTGCTGGATTTCTATCTGGAAATGATCCGAAATCTTCATATCCGTACGTATGAGTACCTGGGACAGATGCGCGCTTCCACCAACCCGCTGGCTTATTGTGAGGGCGGTTTCTATGGCGGTCATCTGGAACCCCACGAGAAGATCGGCAAAATACTGAAGCCCATGACAGCTTCCTTTGGCATTACCGCGCTCAATGAGCTGCAGGAGCTTTACAACGGCAAATCCATTACCGAGGACGGAGAGTTTGCGCTTGAGGTGCTCCGGTACATCAACGATAAGGTAAATCAGTTCAAGAAAGAGGACGGGAATCTGTACGCTATTTACGGCACTCCGGCAGAGAGTCTCTGCGGTCTGCAGGTAGAGCAGTTCCGCAAGATGTATGGTATTGTGGAGGGCGTTTCTGACAGGCCTTATGTGAGCAACAGCTTCCATTGCCATGTGACAGAGGATATTACACCGATCCAGAAGCAGGATCTGGAGGGCCGTTTCTGGGAACTGTGCAACGGCGGAAAGATCCAGTACGTTCGTTATCCTATCGGCTATAATCATGAGGCGATCCGCACGTTGATCCGCCGGGCGATGGCGCTGGGATATTACGAGGGCGTAAACCTTTCCCTGGCATACTGCGATGACTGTGGCCATGAGGAGCTGGAAATGGATGTGTGCCCGGTCTGCGGTTCCCGCAATCTTACCAAGATTGACCGCATGAACGGATATCTTTCCTACAGTCGGGTACACGGAGATACCCGCCTCAATGACGCGAAGATGGCAGAGATTGCAGAACGGAAATCCATGTAAAAATAAAGAGCAGGCGCAGGATCCCCCAAGAGGTGGCAAGCGCCTGCTTTCTGCGTGAAAGTCAGCCGGGGAATTTACTTTACTTCAAAATTTTGAGGGGAATACACATATGAAAAAGAAAAAATATTTGGGAAAGGTCGTGCTCCTGGGAGTGTTATTTCTGCTGGGGGGCCATGTCCTTCCCTGCAAAAAAAGTACAGGCAGAGTCTCAAAACGGCTTTGTGAAGGAGAACGGGCAGACGTATTATTATGAAAATGGTGAAGTCTGCAAGCGGGGTTTTGTAACTATTCAGGGAAAAACCTATTATTTCAGTAAGAAAACAGGCGCCATGCTCACAGGGTGGGCGCAGAGTGCTGCGGGGAACCGGCGGTATTTTGACAAGGAGACGGGAGAAATGCTGACCGGATGGGCAAAGGACTCCAGGGGACGAAAACGCTACTTTTCTCGAGGCGCCGGGATCATGGCACGCGGATGGCTGGAAAACAGCAAGGGCCAGAAGCGTTATTTTAACAAAAATACAGGAATCATGTACACAAAATGGGTGAAAAATCCCAAGGGTCAGTATCGGTATTTTAGCTCCGGGAGCGGAATCCTGCTCACGGGCTGGCAGAAAAATCAGGCTGGGAAGATTCGCCATTTCACATCAGGAACCGGCATTATGCTGACCGGCTGGCAGAGTGACCAAAAGGGTCAGAAGCGTTATTTTGATCAGAGAACCGGCATCATGTTCACCGGAGTTCAGAATGTGGAAGGAGTCCGGTATTATTTCGGAAATAACGGGGTGATGCAGAAGGAAAACTCTAAAATCGTGGGTATTGATCCGGGACATCAGTCCTCCTGGCAGAATATCGGGGAGGAACCCATAGGCCCGGGAGCCGGAGAGACCAAGAGAAAAATTGTCGCAGGTACGCAGGGAGATTACACGGGAATGCCGGAATACCAGCTTGATCTGGATGTGGCGCTGAAGCTTCGGACGGAGTTGGAAAAAAGGGGCTATACGGTTGTGATGACAAGAACGACAAATGATGTGCTGCTGAGTAATGTGGAGCGGGCACAGCTTATCAATTCCAGTGGAGCAGATATCTGTGTGCGGATCCACGCGGACAGTGGGCCGCATTCCGCTCATGGCGCAGGTGCTTTTTATCCCTCTGCCAACAATCCGTATGTGTCTCGTCTAAGTGCAGAGAGCCGGAGGCTTTCGGAGACACTGCTTGGGGAATACTGTAATGCAACAGGACTTTACAATCGAGGCGGCACGGCCAGCGATTCTTATACAGGCTGTAACTGGAGTACAGTTCCTGTGACAATCTTAGAGCTGGGGTTTATGTCGAATGCGAATGACGATTGGTATATGAGCAGCGAGCTTGGTCAACAGCAGATGGTAATTGGAATTGCAAATGGAATTGACGCGTATTTTGAACAGGAATGATATAAAGCTAAACGAATAGAGAACAACAAGCAGCCCCCGCATTTCTACAGGGGCTGTTGCTTTTTTGAGGGGGGAGATAGAGAGTGGTTTTCATCTATCCAAGACTTATTATAAAGAGGAATTGTGTGCAAAGTATGTCCCTTTTCTAAAAGAACCGGGAAATTTCTAAAGAAATATTAAAAAAATTTTATAATTTTCATATCTGCTTGAGCTTTTGTCTGAGGCGTGATAAAGTAAGCATATCTAAACATTCTATGTGCGCCGATTCGGCGCAGGATTCCCAACATTTATTTTAGAAAAAATACGAAACAGAAAGGGGAGCTGCCTATGATTGTGGAGCGGTAGGCTTTTTCGTGTATCCCATTACGATTTTTTAGTAGAACAGGAGCAGAAGCCGGCATTGCTGGTGCCGGTTTTTGCCAATGCTGGTGAAAGGAGATTTTTATGAAAAACAGAATATGGAAGCAGATGGAACACGTTGTTATGGCAGCGCTTTTTCTGATATGGGCGTTTTGTGCCGTGCCCGTGCGGGCAGCACAGAAAGGGGAGCCGGCGCTGACACCATTTCTCACAGAAACACCGCAGCCCACGGGAGCTTTGCCGGAGCCGACGGCCAAACCGGGGGCAACAGCCGAACCGGAGCTGACGCCCGAACCGGAGCCCACGGTTGTACCGGAACCGACGCCCATACCGGAACCGACATCCGTGCCGGAGCCGACACCCGTACAGGAGCCGACGCCCATACCGGAACCGACATCCGTGCCGGAGCCGACAGACACGCCGGAGCCGACGGCCAAACCGGAGCCAACGCCCATACCGGAGCCGACGCCCATGCCGGAGCCGACGTCCATGCCGGAACCGACATCCGTGCCGGAGCCGACGGCCATACCAGAACCGACACCGCAGGAACTCTTTCCCGCACTGTCGCTGGAGCTTCAGACAGACAGTGAAATTCTGAAGGCAGGGGCAGAAGTTCTTTATCAGGTGAAAATTTTGAATGAAGGAAATGTGACATTGGAACATATTTCTCTGGAAAGCCGTTTTTCCTGCCCGAAGATCAAGGTGGATTGGGAGGCTGCGCAGGGACTTGTACGGGAAACGCAGGAGGAGGGGCAGACGAGCGGCAGGGAGACCGCTATCCTGGAGCGTCTGGAACCGGGAGAAGAGCGTACACTGTATCTTCATGCAGTTCTGACAGAAGAACAGAGCCAGAGGCTTGCACACAGGGTCACAGCGCGGGTCATAAGCCCCGGCCCCGGGCAGGAGACGATCCTCGAAGAGGCGGCGCTCGAGACGGAGGTAGAGCCTCTGAAAATTGATTTTACTGTGGAAAAAACAACCGATCGGGCGATTGCCGTGCCGGGAGATGTGATCACCTACTGGATCTGCATCCGCAATACCGGAGAGCGGACGCTGCATTCCGTAGCCAGCACAGAACGATTTCTGGGCTCGGATATTCAGGCGAGATTTGAAGAGCAGGAAGGAATCATTCTGAACGGGGCGGGGACGCAGGCGCTGATCTCCCGGATTTTGCCGGGGGATGCGGTGAATTTGAAGGCTTCGGTGCTGGTTCCGGAAACAGCAGGCGGGCAGGAGCTGATAAACGAAGTGACTGTCCGCACAGAGGAAACAGGGGAACACAGCGTAAGCGCGCAGTCCTCGGTCATTGTGGGAGTCCTGGAGCCGGAGATCACGGGGAAAGCGGAACTTTTGCAGGCTTCTGACGGCAAAGAAAATCCAAAGACCAAGGATGCCTCCCCGACGGGCATTTTTGCAGGACTGATGTGCGCTTCCATGGCGGCGTCCGGGCTTCTTGGCGCATGGAGAAAAGCAAAAAGGAGACGTTGAAAAGGAAGGGGAGGTGTGCTATTCTATAAAAGAGTATCATATTTATGGAGGAAAATATGAAAGTATCAGCTTTGTTAGAACGTATAGAATATACATGCCTGCAGGGAAATGTGGAGCAGGAGGTTACCAGTGTGGTTTATGATTCCCGTAAAGTGGAACCGGGCTCCTTGTTTGTCTGCATCCGCGGTGCGGTTGTGGACGGACATAAGTTTGTGCCGGACGTGGTGGCGCGGGGCGCCGGAACTCTGATCGTGGAGGAACCGGTGGAGGTTCCCGAGGATGTGACAGTGATCCTGGTAAAAGACAGCCGTTATGCCATGGCTTTTATTTCCGCGGCCTGGTTCGGATATCCGGCAGAAGAGCTGAAGACCATTGGAATCACAGGAACCAAGGGAAAAACAACTACCACCTATATGGTGAAATCCATTCTGGAGAATGCGGGACATAAGGTGGGGCTGATCGGGACCATTGAAGCGATCATCGGAGACGAGGTGATCCCTGCGGCCAACACTACGCCGGAGTCTTACGTCATTCAGGAATACTTCCGCCGCATGGCAGATGCGGGATGCGACTGCGTGGTTATGGAGGTTTCTTCCCAGGGGCTGATGCTGCACCGCACCCAGGGCTTTGTTTTTGACTTTGGCATTTTTACCAATATTGAGCCGGATCACATCGGACCCAATGAGCATCGGGATTTTGCACATTATCTGAGCTGCAAATCCCTGCTTTTGAAGCAGTGCCGTGTAGGAATCGTGAACCGGGACGATGCGCACTTTGACAAAATTGTGGAAGGGCACACCTGCGCGCTTGAAACCTATGGATTTTCGCAGGAAGCGGATCTGCGGGCAGAGGATGCCCGTCTGGTGGGCGGCAAGGGATACCTGGGGATTTCCTATCAGCTGAAAGGGCTTCTGGATTTTTCGGTGGAGATAGACATTCCCGGCAAATTCAGCATCTATAATTCTCTGACAGCCATTG
Source organism: uncultured Blautia sp. (assembly GCA_937893675.1). Classification (GTDB taxonomy): domain Bacteria; phylum Bacillota; class Clostridia; order Lachnospirales; family Lachnospiraceae; genus Blautia_A. The sequence goes on along the minus strand of CALBGI010000035.1, from coordinate 40,900 downwards.
CCATTTGCCGTCATTTTGGCGTTTCTGAGGAAAACATCATCAAGGCGTTGAAGGTGGCCAGGGTAAAGGGCCGTATTGAAATGGTGAAGGTGTCCGATGAATTTACGCTGATGATCGACTATGCGCACAATGCCATGGCCTTGGAGAGCCTTCTCACAACCCTTCGGGAGTATGAGCCCCACAGACTGGTGTGTCTGTTCGGCTGCGGGGGCAACCGTTCCAAGCTGCGCCGCTACGAGATGGGGGAGGTGTCCGGACGTCTGGCGGATCTGACGATCATTACTTCGGATAATCCCCGCTATGAAGACCCGCAGGAGATCATCGACGACATCAAGGTCGGTATGGCGAAAACCAGCGGCAAGTACGTAGAGATCGTGGACAGAAAGGAAGCGATCGCTTATGCCATCCACCATGGAGAGCCTGGGGATATTGTGATTCTGGCAGGCAAGGGGCATGAGGATTACCAGGAGATCAAAGGCAAAAAATATCCTATGGATGAGAGAAAACTGATCGCAGATATTCTGGCTGAGGACAGAAAGTGTAAATAAATGATTTATGCGGATATCATTGTAGATATATCCCACGAAAAGCTGGACCGCAGCTTTCAGTATGCGGTGCCGGAGAAGCTTGCAAAGCAGCTTCACGTGGGAATGGTGGTTTCCATTCCTTTTGGCAAGGGAAATCATGTGCGAAAGGGCTATGTGATCGCCCTCACAGACAAAGCGACGTTTGAGCCGTCCCGAATCAAGGAAATAGAAGGCATCTGTGCCGGAGAGGAAACCACAGAATCCCGCCTGATCGCTCTGGCAGCCTGGATGCGTGAAGTGTACGGCTCCACCATGATACAGGCGCTCAAAACGGTTCTTCCCATTCGGGAAAAGGTCAAAGAAAAAGAAATCCGCCGCGTCTGCCTGGCAATGGAAGAGGAGCAGGCAAAAGCGCTTCTGAAGGAGTGGGAGGGCAGCCGGTACAAGGCGAGGATCCGGCTCCTGAAGGGGCTTCTTGCGGAAAAAAGCCTGGAATATAAGGAAGCCGTGCAGCTTGGCATGAGCGCGGCTGTGAAGGACTATTTTCTGGAACAGGGCATTGCGAGGATCAAGAGCGATCTGGTTTATCGTAGTGCAGTGCATGCAGATGAAATGACAAGGCAGCCGTCGCTGCCTCTGACACCGGAACAGCAGCAGGCAGTGGAGATTATAGAGAAGGAATGGAGCCGGGAATTTCCGCGGCCGGTGCTTCTGCATGGGGTGACCGGAAGCGGCAAGACCAGGGTTTATATGGAAATGATAGAACGGGTTCTGAAAGCGGGCCAGCAGGCCATCGTCCTGATTCCGGAGATTGCGCTGACGTATCAGACGGTCCAGCGGTTTTACGGAAGATTTGGCGATAAGGTTTCGGTGATCAATTCCCGCCTTTCCGCGGGGGAACGCTACGACCAGATGCGAAGAGCCAGAAACGGTGAGGTACAGGTTATGGTCGGACCAAGATCTGCGTTGTTTACACCCTTTTCCAATCTTGGCCTTATCGTCATTGACGAGGAGCACGAATCCACCTACAAAAGTGAAACCAGTCCGCGCTATCATGCCAGAGAAACGGCAGTGGAGCGGGCGCGCATGGAAGGCGCCAGAGTCCTGCTTGGCTCTGCAACGCCTTCTTTGGAAGCGTATTGCAGGGCACAGAACGGAGCCTACGCCCTGGCAGAGCTGAAAGGGCGCTATGGCGAACGTGCCCTGCCGGAGGTATCGGTTGTGGATCTGCGGGAAGAATTAAAAGCAGGAAACCGTTCGATTCTGAGCCGCAGTCTCAAGGAAGCCATAGAAGAACGGCTTTCCCGGGGAGAGCAGACGATGCTGTTTCTCAACCGCAGAGGCTATGCGGGCTTTGTTTCCTGCCGCTCCTGCGGCCATGTGATGAAATGCCCGCACTGCGATGTTTCTCTGTCGGAGCACAGGGGCGGGCGGCTGATCTGCCATTACTGCGGCTATCAGGAGCCAAAGCCCAAGAGCTGTCCTGCCTGCGGCTCGCCCTATATCGGAGGCTTTCAGGCGGGAACACAGCAGATAGAGCAGGTGCTTTTGCGGGAATTTCCCGGTGTGCGGGTGCTGCGCATGGATTATGACACCACCCGAAATAAGGGAAGCTACGAAAAGATCCTGGCGGCCTTCGGCGCCCATGAGGCAGACATTCTGGTGGGGACGCAGATGATCGTGAAGGGACACGATTTTCCAAAGGTGACCCTGGTGGGGGTGCTTGCAGCGGATCTGTCTCTGAACGGTTCAGATTACCGGAGCGCAGAGCGGACGTTTCAGCTTCTTACGCAGGCGGTGGGAAGAGCGGGGCGCGGCACAAGAAGCGGCCAGGCGATCATTCAGACCTACCATCCGGAGCATTACAGCATTGCGGCGGCAGCGTCTCAGGATTACAAAGCGTTCTATCAGGAGGAAATGGGCTATCGGGAGCTGTTGTCCTATCCGCCGGCGGCCGGTATGCTGGCAGTGCTTGGTTCCTGCGGGGAGGAAGAGCTTCTGAGGCGTGCCATGCACTACCTGAAGCTGTTTGCGGAGAAGATTTCCAGGGGAAAGCCTCTGACGATCATTGGCCCGGCGCCGGCAGCGGTGGGAAAGGTGCGGGACATTTACCGCCAGGTGCTTTACCTGAAATACGAAAATACAGAAACTCTGATTCAGATAAAAGATAAGCTGGAGCAATATATAGAGGTAAATTCCGGCTTTCGCAAAATACAGATACAATTTGACTTTAATTGACAGAAAGGAAGAAAAAAGATGGCACTTAGAACAATCAGAACGCAGGGAGATGCAGTACTGACAAAGAAAAGCAGACCGGTGGAGGAGATGACGCCTCGTCTGAGAGAACTCATTGTAGATATGCTGGACACGCTTTACGAAGCCATGGGCGTGGGCCTGGCAGCGCCCCAGGTGGGAATCCTGCGCAGGATCGTGGTGATCGACGTGGGGGACGGTCCTCTTGTTCTGATCAACCCGGAGATCCTGGAGACGGCAGGAGAGCAGACCGGCGAGGAAGGCTGCTTGAGCGTGCCGGGAATGTCCGGCCAGGTAACCCGTCCGGACTACGTAAAGGTAAAAGCGCTGGATATTAATATGGAAGAACAGATTTATGAAGGACATGGGCTCCTGGCGAGAGCCTTCTGCCATGAACTGGATCATCTGGACGGCCATCTTTATACGGAACTGGTGGAGGGAGAGCTTCACTCCGTGAACTATGATGACGAAGAATAAAAACAGGAAGGATGGATGAACATGCGGATCGTTTATATGGGAACGCCGGATTTTGCGGTACCGCCGCTGAGAGCGATGGCGCAGGCCGGCTATGAGATCGCGGCCGTGGTGACACAGCCGGATAAGCCAAGGGGACGAGGCAAAAGCCTTCAGCCGACGCCGGTCAAGGAGGAGGCGCTTCGCCTGGGAATTGCGGTCTGGCAGCCGCAGAAAGTGCGGGAGCCCGCGTTTATAGAGGAGCTTCGGGGACTGCATCCGGATATCATTGTGGTGGCTGCTTTTGGACAGATCATCCCCAAGGATATCCTCGACATGCCTCCCTTTGGGTGCGTGAATATCCACGCATCGCTGCTTCCGAAATACCGCGGCGCGGCGCCCATTCAGCAGGCGGTGATTGACGGAGAAAAAGAATCCGGCGTCACGATCATGCGGATGGGAACGGGACTCGATACCGGGGACATGATCGCAAAAGTTGTGGTTCCTCTGTCTGAAGAGGAAACCGGCGGAAGTCTTTTTGATAAATTGGCCGAAGCCGGGGCAGACTTACTGGTAAAGACACTTCCGGATATTTTTGAGGGAAGGGCAGTTTACGAAAAACAGCCGGAAGAGAGCCCCACGCCCTATGCGGGAATGATCACCAAAGAAATGGGTAGAATGGATTTTTCCAAAAGCGCGTCAGAGCTTGAACGGCTGGTGAGGGGCCTGAACCCCTGGCCGAGCGCCTTTACCTTCCTGAACGGCAAAACTCTGAAGGTATGGAAAAGCGCGGCGGTGCAGGAAAAAACAAATGCCGCGCCCGGCACGGTCGTGGGAAGCGGAAAAGAGGGAATCCGTGTGGCCTGCGGGGAAGGCGTGCTGCTGCTGACAGAAGTGCAGCTGGAAGGAAAGAAGCGCATGGGGGCGGAAGCGTTCTTGAGAGGCTGTCCTGTGGAGACGGGCGTGGTCTTTTCCAGATTCAAATAGACAAAGACCGTTTTGGTACAGGGAGTAATTTTAGATAAGGAGTAATCGCATGTTTGGATATCATCGTTATTATTGGGGCTTTGATCCCACCTACCTTCTTCTGATCCTCGGAATGCTGCTTTCTGTGGCAGCCTCCGCAAAACTGAAGAGCACCTTTGCCACTTACAAAAGAGTGCAGAGCCGCTGCGGACTTACCGGTGCAGAGGTCGCCAGAAGAGTGCTGAGAAGCGCGGGGATCACGGATGTGGAAGTCGTGCCCATCCGGGGAAATCTTACGGATCACTATGACCCGCGGACAAAAAAGGTATGTCTTTCGGAGGATGTATACAACAAAACATCCCTGGCAGCCGCCGGTGTGGCTGCCCATGAGTGCGGCCATGCCGTACAGCATGCGATCAACTACTCTTTTTTGGGCTTTCGGACCGCGCTTGTGCCTGTGGCTAATTTTGGCGCCAATCTGGCCTGGCCGCTGTTTTTTATCGGACTGATCATGTCCTACCGTCCTCTTTTGATGGGCGGGATTCTCCTGTTTTCGCTGGCAGTGCTGTTTCAGCTGGTAACTCTGCCTGTGGAAGTGAACGCTTCCTCCAGAGCCCTGCATCTTCTGGAAAGCAGCGGGATTTTGGGACAGGAAGAGAATCGGGGAGCGCGCAAAGTGCTCACGGCCGCAGCGCTCACGTATGTGGCAGCGCTTGCCTCTTCGGTTCTTCAGCTGCTGAGACTTGTAATACTTGCAGGAGGAAGGGGACGCGACGATGATTAGTGGGATCAACACCAGAGAAATGATTCTGGAAATACTGCTGCAGATTGAGGAGGAAGGAGAGCACAGCCATATCGCCATTCGCAATGCGCTCTCCAAATACCAGTTCCTTCCAAAGCGGGAGAGAGCTTTTGTGACCCGGGTCTGCGAAGGGACTTTGGAATACCGGATCCTTATAGATTATATTATTGATTCTTATTCGAAGGTGGCAGTGGAAAAAATGAAGCCGCCAATCCGTGAGATCTTAAGAAGTGCGGTGTATCAGCTGAAATTCATGGATTCGGTTCCCGACAGCGCGGTGTGCAACGAAGCGGTGAAACTGGCGCAGAAAAAAGGATTCTATAATCTGAAGCCTTTTGTGAACGGGGTACTGCGCACAGTGGCAAGAGAATGCGGGGAGCTTGGCTATCCTGCCAGAGAAGAAAACCTTGTCCGCCATCTTTCCGTGAAATATTCCATGCCGGAGGAGCTGGTGCAGCGCTGGCTTTCGGATTACGGGGAGGAAACCACGGAAAAGATGCTGGAGGATTTTCTGAAGGAGAAGCCCTTGAGCGTGCGTTTCCGTACATATCCTTATCAGAACTCCCATCAGGCGATTGCAAAAAGCCTGGAAAGCCAGGGGGCAAAGGTAGAGCAGGGGCCTTACCTGCCGTATGCTTACCGGATTTCAGAATTTAATCATATTTTGATGCTGGATGCGTTCCGGGAAGGAAAGATTCAGGTACAGGATGTAAGCTCCATGCTGGTTTCGGAGATTGCGAATCCGAAAAAGGGAGACTACATTATAGATATGTGCGCGGCTCCGGGAGGAAAGAGTCTGCACATGGGCGACAAAATGGAAGGGTACGGATTTGTGGATGCCCGGGATGTGAGCGACTACAAAGTAAACCTGATCGAAGAAAATATCCAGCGTCTTCATGCGATCAACGTACAGGCAAAGGTGCAGGATGCGACGGTGTTTGACGTGGAGTCGGAGTGCCGGGCAGACATAGTTCTGGTGGATGCTCCCTGCTCCGGTTACGGTGTCATTGGCAAAAAGCCGGAGATCAAATACCGGATGACGCCGCAGAAGCAGGAAGAGATCGTAATTCTGCAGAGGACGATCCTGGAGCGCGCGGCAGAGTATGTAAAGGCCAGGGGAGTGCTGATCTACAGTACCTGTACCATCTCAAAAGAGGAAAATGAGGAAAATATGATGTGGTTTCTCAACAATTTTCCTTTCCGCCTGGAAAGCATGGACGACTGTCTGCCGAAGGAGCTCAGGTCAGAATCCACAGCCCTTGGCTATCTGCAGCTTTTGCCGGGAGTTCATGACACAGACGGCTTTTTTATCGCAAAATTCAGAAGGAAATAAAGGCTATGACAGATATTAAATCTATGTATCCCCAGGAGCTTTCCGCGTTGATGGAGGCGCTTGGGGAAAAGGCTTTTCGGGCAAAGCAGCTTTACAGCTGGCTGCATGAGCACATGGTCCTTTCTTATGAGGACATGGCCAATCTGCCCAAAAGCCTGAAGGAAAAACTAAAGGATTATCCGATCACCGGGCTTAAGCTGGTGGATGAACAGATATCCGCCATAGACGGCACCAGAAAATATCTATTCGGGCTTGCGGACGGAAATGTGATAGAAAGCGTGCTGATGCGCTACAGACACGGGAATTCCGTGTGCATTTCCTCGCAGGTGGGCTGCCGTATGGGCTGCCGTTTCTGCGCGTCCACCATCGGAGGCCTGACCAGAAACCTTACGGCGTCGGAAATGCTGGAACAGATTTACCGCATTCAGGCGCTCACCGGAGAACGGGTGGCAAACGTGGTGGTCATGGGGACCGGAGAACCTTTGGATAACTACGACAATCTGCTTCGGTTTATCCATATTCTTACCGGGGAGGGCGGACAGCACATCAGCCAGAGGAACATTACTGTGTCTACCTGCGGGCTGGTGCCGAACATGTACGAGCTTGCAAAAGAAAAACTTCAGATTACGCTGGCGCTTTCGCTTCATGCGCCCAACGATGAAAAGCGCCGGGAGCTCATGCCCATCGCCAGGCGGTATACCATGGATGAGGTTCTTGCTGCCTGTGAGAATTATTTTAAGGAAACCGGACGGCGGCTTACCTTTGAGTACAGTCTTGTGGCCGGCGTCAACGACGGGGATGAAGATGCAAGACAGCTGGCAAAAAGAATCCACGGGATGAACTGCCATGTCAATCTCATACCGGTAAATCCCATAAAGGAAAGGGACTTCGTGCGTTCCACCAGGAAGGCTGTGGAGAATTTCAAAATAAAACTTGAAAAATGCGGAATAAATGTTACTATTAGAAGGGAAATGGGCAGCGATATTGACGGTGCCTGTGGACAGTTGAGAAAGAGTTATATGGACAGGACAGAAAGAGAGAAATGACATGAGGATATTTTCAGCTACTGATATCGGGCAGAAGCGGAAGATGAACCAGGATTATCTGTTCGTCTCCGAAGAGCCTTTGGGGAATCTCCCCAACCTGTTTGTGGTTGCAGACGGAATGGGCGGCCACAATGCAGGGGATTTTGCTTCTTCCCATGCCGTTCAGAAACTGGTGGATGAAATCCGTGCGGATAAGGACTACAATCCGGTAAAAATTATCCGTCACGGGATAGAGGCAGCAAATACAGAGATTTTAAGACAGGCGCAGGAGAACGAGGAGCTTTGCGGAATGGGCACGACAATGGTGGCGACCACCATTGTGGGACACTATGCCTATATTGCGAATGTGGGAGACAGCCGTCTGTATGTCGTGAGGGACAGGATCCGTCAGGTGACAAAGGATCACTCTCTGGTAGGGGAGATGGTGCGCCTGGGGGAGATTGCTCCGGACGAAGCGCAAAACCATCCGGACAAAAATATTATTACCAGAGCCCTGGGGGCAGAAAAAACCGTGGATGTAGATTTTTTTGATATACGGCTGGAGCAGGGGGATTGGATTTTGATGTGTTCGGACGGACTCAGCAATATGGTTCCGGACAAGACGATCGAGGCAATTATTCTCAATCCGGAAACGGACCATTCCGAAAAAGGACAGGAGCTGATCCGAATGGCAAACAAAAACGGCGGCAAGGATAATATCGCTGTTATATTAATTGAACCGTTTACAAAAGAGGTGGAAAAATGTTAAAAGCTGGTATGATTATAGCGGAGCGCTATGAAATTTTAGGAAAAATTGGAACTGGCGGAATGGCGGATGTCTATAAGGCGAAGGACCACAAACTGAACCGTTATGTTGCAGTGAAGGTGCTTAAGGCAGAATTTCGCGAAGACACCACGTTCATCCGCAAGTTTAAGAGCGAGGCTCAGGCAGCGGCAGGGCTGACCCACCCAAACATTGTGAACGTGTTCGATGTTGGTGATGACGAGGGCGTTTACTACATTGTCATGGAGCTGATCGAGGGAATTACTCTGAAGGAATATATTTCCAAGAAGGGGAAACTTTCCATTAAAGAGGCCACAAGCATTGCCATTCAGGTTTCCATGGGGCTTGAGGCCGCGCACAGCCACGGGATCGTCCACCGTGACGTGAAACCTCAGAATATTATTATTTCCACAGACGGAAAAGTAAAGGTGACAGATTTTGGCATTGCCAGAGCTGCCTCATCCAACACCATAAGCTCGAATGTCATGGGGTCTGTGCACTACAGCTCTCCAGAGCAGGTGCGCGGCGGCTACAGCAATGAAAAGAGCGACATTTATTCTCTGGGAATCACGCTTTATGAGATGGTGACCGGACGGGTGCCCTTTGATGGAGACACCACGGTTGCGATCGCCATCAAACATCTCCAGGAGGAGATGGCGCCTCCGAGCAGCTATACGCCGGAGCTTCCTTACAGCCTGGAGCAGATTATCTACAAATGTACGCAGAAGAGTGTGGATCGCCGTTATGAAAAAATGGAAGATGTCATTGCGGATCTGAAGCATTCTCTGATCGATCCCCAGGGGGATTTTGTGAAGCTGTCGGATGTGGACAACGGAGCCAAGACAGTGGTGATTTCCGACAAGGAACTGGGCGAGATCAAGCATACACCCAAAACCTCCCGGCAGGAGGCGCTGGATCTCGTGGCAGAAATGGATGCGGAGCAGAAGTATGAGGAAGCAGGCCGGGAGGAAATTCGCCGGCAGAGACGTCAGACGGTCCATAAAAAGAAAAAAAGAAGAAACAGAAGCTACAGCGTCGGTTTGACCATTGCAGGTCTGGTGGCAGGAATCGTGGCTTTGGTTGTTCTGATTTTCTTCCTGGGACGGGCATCCGGCCTGATCGGAAGCGACGAACCGGTACAGGAGCCGCAGGTTCAGAGTGCGGAACCGACACAGACGCCGGAAGAGGAAGGCCTGGTCGAGGTTCCGGATCTTGTGGGCAAAACAGAGGCGGAAGCCAAAGAGATTGTAAGTACCCTTCAGCTGGGAACCAAATATATGGACGAAGAAAACTCAACGCAGGAAAAAGGAAGGATTTCTTCCCAGAATCTTCAGCCGGGAACGAAAGTGGAGAAATTTACCACGATCGAGTATTATATCAGCAAGGGTTCTGAGGAAGTAACGATTCCCTATCTGGAAGATGAAGAGGGAATGCCGTATACAGGCATCCAGGCGCAGAAGGAGCTGGAAGAGCTTGGATTTGTGGTAGATGTCCAGAAGATTTACAGCGATTATGACGAGAACGGATACATTCTTGTGAATCCCGGATACACCTATTATACGGAGCCGGCGGCAGGAAGCCTCGCGAAATCCGGTGATACCGTGACTCTTTATGTGAGCCGCGGAATGGATTACGGCGACAGTGCGGAGGTGCCGGATGTCATTGGCTATCCGAAGGACGAAGCATTGACGATGCTGGGCAAATGGGTGGATATCGACGTGATCGAGGAGCAGAATCCAGATGTGGAGGCCGGCACTGTGTTCAGCCAGAGCCCGGAAGCCTACGCGTATGCAGATCCGGATATGCCCATGACCATTAAGGTCAGCACCGGAGACCAGCCGCCGGTAACGCCGACACCGGAAGTGGAGGCACAGCCTACCGTTGCCGCTGACGGCACATGGAAATGTACGCAGTCCCTGGATACGCCGGACGGGTATCAGGGCGGAGCAGTCCGTCTGGAACTGGTGCAGACGGTGAACGGAATGCCGGAGGCATCCACGGTTTTGGAAAACCAGACGCTCACCTTCCCGTATAAGCTTGATATCACCGGAGTGCCCGGCATCACAGAGGGAACCCTCTATCTTTCCGAGCAGATTGACGGAACATACCAGGAACTGGGACATTATCCCATTACCTTCGAAAAGGTCGAGTAGTTCATGCAGGGAAAAATTATGAAGGGGATTGCTGGATTTTACTATGTGTATGCAGAAAACGGCAATGTCTATGAATGTAAGGCGAAAGGGATCTTCCGGAAGGACAACATAAAGCCGCTGGTGGGAGATGATGTGGAAATCTCTGTTCTGGATGAGGAAAAAAAAGAAGGCAGCATTTCTGTTATCCTTCCACGGAAAAATCAGCTGGTACGGCCGGCTGTGGCGAATGTGGATCAGGCGTTTGTGATTTTTGCTATGGAAGATCCCAAACCGAATTTTATGCTTCTGGATCGGTTTCTTATCATGATGGAGCGGGAGGGCGTTCCGGCGCTCATTTGCTTTAACAAAAAGGATCTGGGAGAGGAACGTCAGGCACAGGAGTGGAAACAGATCTACGAGAAATGCGGATACCGGGTGCTTTTGACAAGCACGAAGAGCAACGAAGGTGTGGAAGAGATCCGAAAGGCCCTGAGAGGAAAAACCACAGTTGTGGCCGGTCCCTCGGGGGTTGGCAAATCTTCCGTCACCAACTGTGTGCAGGACGGGATTTTTATGGAAACCGGAGAAATCAGCCGGAAGCTGAAACGGGGAAAACACACCACCCGTCATTCCCAGATCATACCTGTGGGAAAAGACACCTTTCTGGTGGATACGCCGGGCTTTTCTTCCTTATATCTGGCGGATATGGAGGAGCAGGAGCTGAAAAACTATTTTCCCGAATTTGAAGAATTTGCCCCCTCCTGCCGTTTTCTGGAGTGCAGGCACTTAAAAGAACCGGACTGTGCAGTGAAGGCGGCGCTTGGGCGGGGAGAAATAAGCCGGCTCCGCTATGAAAATTATCTGGGCTTATATCAGGAACTGAAAGAAAAAAGGAGATATTGACAAAATGGAATATGAGTTGTGCCCGTCAATTTTGTCGGCGGATTTTAACCGATTGGGTGAGCAGATCAGGATTTTGGAGCAGGAAGGCGTAAAATATTTGCACATCGATGTGATGGACGGAGATTTTGTTCCGAATATTTCCTTTGGAATGCCGGTCATCCAGTCTATTCGCAAAGAGAGTAAAATGTTTTTTGATGTGCATTTGATGGTTTCTGCGCCGGAGCGGTATATTCAGGATTTTGCGCAGTGCGGAGCGGATTCCATCACAGTACATGCAGAGGCCTGCGAGGATCTGGAACGCACCATTGAGCTGATACACGAAGCCGGCGCCCGGGCAGGCGTGTCTGTCAAACCTGCCACACCCATCAATGATATCAGCCATCTTCTGGAGGACGTGGAGCTGGTGCTGATCATGACGGTGCAGCCGGGCTTTGGCGGCCAGAAATACATGGAGGAGTGTACGGAGAAGATCCGGGAACTCAGAGAGCTTCTGGAAGAGGAAAATCTGAATGTGGATATTCAGGTAGACGGCGGTATCAACGAGGAAACCCTGGAGACGGCAATGCGGGCAGGCGCCAATCTTCTGGTGTGCGGCTCCAGTGTGTTTAACGGAGACATCGCTTCCAATGTAAAACGCATCAAAAAGCGTATCGGCAAAATCAGCCGGGAAATGGAATGAGGAATTTTTGTGAAAGAAGCAGTGATTGTAAGCGGGGGCAATATCAATGGAGATTTTGCCCTCGATTTTTTAAAACAAAAAACAGAGGCAAAGGGAAGAGATGGGATATGTCTTCTGGCGGCAGACCGAGGGCTGGAGTTTTTTGGAAAAACATCTTTTGTGCCGGATGTGGCGGTGGGGGATTTTGACAGCCTCTCGCCGGAGGGGCAGGAGCTTCTGCAGAACTTTGAGGGGCAGGGAATGGCGGTCTGCCGCCTGCGGCCGGAGAAGGATGATTCCGATACCCAGTCTGCCCTGATGCAGGCAGTCTCCATGGGGATGAAGCGTATTTTTCTGCTGGGTGCGACCGGAGGCCGAATTGACCATTTGTTTGCAAATCTGGAGCTTTTGTCGCTGGGGGAAGCACTTGGTGCGGAAATCATCATGGTGGATGAGCAAAATTGCATTTCCCTGATTCCCAGCGGCACCAAGCTGGCGCGAGAGTCGCAGTTCGGCAGATATGTGTCCTTCTTTCCGGTGGGCGGAGATGTGACGGAGCTTACGCTCACGGGCTTCAAATATCCGCTGACAGGGCATCACCTTACGGTGACGGACTGCGGGCTGACCCTGAGCAATGAGATCACAGAGGACAGCGGGACGGTTACTTATGACAGCGGGAGTCTTTTGATGATACAGTCGAAAGACTGAGGGCAGCCACCTGCTCTGCCGCATCCCCGTGAATTTGTTTGGCCTGACAGGCGATCATCTTTTTTTGCGCTTTCGGGTCATTCATAAGACGGATCCCCTGGCTGACCTGGCCTTTTAAGGTGAGTGCAGACCAGCTCATGCCGGCGCGCATAAAGAAACGACGATTGACCGTTTCACAGCCGGGAATGGGAGCCGTGTGAATGATCGGAACACCGATGACGGCAGCTTCCGTGGAGGTTAATCCGCCTGGTTTGGTAAATAACACATCGCAGGCACGCAAATAAAACGGCATTTGATCTGTGAAGCCTAACACAAGAACGCGGGCCTCTTTTTTGAATTTCTTTTTTAATTTTTGTTCGATTTTTCGATTATTTCCGCAAACGGCAAGAATTTGTTCTGTATTTGTATTGGAAACCAATTTTTGGATAAGGTCTATAAAATTTCCGGCGCCCATACTGCCGCCGGCTGCCAGAAAATATTTTTGGTTTAAGTCTAAGCCTAATTTTTTGCGGGCTTCTTCTTTGCTGATGTTTAGCCGACAGCTTTTTGCGACAGGAATCCCGAAGGTTTGGATCTTCTCGTCTGGGATTCCTCTTTTTATGCAGGATTTTCGTAAGGCTTCATGAGGAAGAATGTAATAGTCGCAGTCTGTTTCCTCCCAAAACGGAATGCAGGTATAATCTGTCATTACAGCGATCGTTACAGGAAGTTTCATTCCTTTTCGTTTCATGTAAGTGGCTGTTTCGGCAGGATAGAGGTGCGGCATGATCAAAACGTCTGCCGGATGTTCTTTCAGGTAATTGTTGAGATATTTTGCCATATGTCCGTTGATATAATAAACGGGAGACTTCCGGGTGATGCGGCTGACCACCGTTCCTAATTTGTATACCAGTCCGAATAAGAGAGGTGTTTTCTTTACGATCTGTACATAACCGTTTCCGACCAGTTTCGATACGCTCTTCCCTGCGAGGCAGAGGTAATCCAACACATATGCTTCGTCGCCGCGGGCGTGAAACGCTTCCGCAATTGCTTTGGCAGCAGAATTGTGGCCGCCGCCTGTGTTGCAGGATAATATTAATGCTTTCATGAAATTCTCCCTTCTTCATTTTTTGCTTTCTCAAGGCCGTTTACAGGCAACGGCATTTACATAATGCTTGTGAATGACGATGCCGGCAATCAGAATACAGCCATGCATGATCCTTTTATATTTTACGGCAAATATAGAGCTGATCCCGAAGGCAAAGAAAGCATATATACTTTTTCTGGTGTTGGATCTGTCCGGTATTATTACAAGAAAAAGTAAATACCACACAATGAGCAAAACCAGTGGCTGCCAGATGGGAAGCAGCCCCAGCAAAACGCCGAAAGAAACAGCAATTCCTTTGCCGCCATTTCCGCGGTTGAAAATAGAATAGGCATGCCCGAGCACAGGCGCTGCGATTACCAGGGAAAACAACCAGGAATCCGTTCCGATGTGCGAGGCACATAACATGACTGGAAGAGCTCCTTTTAAAAGATCTGATAATAAAGCCAGAAGTCCGCAGCCGGTTCCGCCGCAGACAAACGCATTAAAAACGCCGGGATTTCCGTCATCAGATTCCCTGGTCACATCCACGCTTTTGAAAACCAGAGGAATCATTCTGCCAAAGAGAATGCTTCCGGAAAAAAAGCCGACAACCATATAAAACAAATATCCATACTCCATAAAACAGCCTGCTTTCCTAGAATGATTTTATAGGGAACAGTGTAACACATGGAAAAACAGCCTGCAACTGAATTGTGTATATGGGAAGTCAAAGGAGGTGCGGGGGAATTTGAAACGGAATATTCACAAAGATAAAGTGGTATGGTATAATATAAAACACTGTCAAAATAAGTGTTCTGAAAACCTTTGATAATGAAAGGATTTATAGGAGGAAATAGAAGAAATGAAATTAGGTATCGTTGGCTTACCCAATGTAGGGAAAAGCACATTATTCAATTCACTGACAAAGGCAGGAGCAGAATCTGCCAATTATCCGTTCTGTACCATTGACCCCAACGTGGGCATTGTCACTGTGCCGGATGAGAGGCTGCGGCTTCTGGGAGATTTTTACCATTCCAAGAAGGTAACGCCGGCGGTCATCGAATTTGTGGACATTGCAGGACTGGTGAAAGGCGCCTCCAAGGGCGAGGGACTTGGAAATCAGTTTCTGGCGAATATCCGCGAGGTAGACGCCATTGTGCATGTGGTGCGCTGCTTTGAGGATTCCAATGTGGTACATGTGGACGGGAATATCGATCCGCTTCGGGATATTGAGACGATCAATCTGGAGCTGATCTTCTCGGATCTTGAGATTCTGGAGCGCAGGATCGCCAAGGTTACCAAGACCGCGCGCATGGACAAAGAGGCTGCCAAAGAGCTGACCTTCCTTGAGAAGCTTAAAAAGTATCTGGAGGACGGCAAAATGGCGATCACCATGGAGCTTGAGTCAGAGGATGAGGAAGCCTGGATGGGCACCTACAATCTTCTTACCGCGAAACCGGTGATCTATGCGGCCAATGTTGCGGAGGATGATCTGGCGGACGATGGCGCGTCCAATTCTTATGTGGAAGCGGTGCGGGAGTATGCGGCGCAGCAGAACAGCGAGATTTTTGTCATCTGCGCGCAGATCGAGCAGGAGATCGCAGAGCTTGAGGAAGATGAGCGCAAGATGTTTCTGGAGGATCTGGGGCTTACGGAATCCGGCCTTGAGAAGCTGGTAAAAGCCAGCTACCATCTGCTTGGTCTGATGAGCTTTCTCACTTCCGGAGAGGATGAGACCCGGGCATGGACCATCAAGATCGGAACAAAGGCGCCTCAGGCAGCAGGAAAGATCCATACGGATTTTGAGCGCGGCTTTATCAAAGCAGAGGTTGTCAATTATCAGGATCTTCTGGACTGCGGTTCCTATGCCGGAGCCAGAGAAAAGGGACTGGTACGTATGGAAGGAAAGGAATATGTCGTTCAGGACGGCGACGTGATTCTGTTCCGTTTTAATGTATAGGGCAGGTGTGATTTATGGATATGTCAATCCGGTTTCCGAATCTGCAGGTGATCTTTGGATACATTCCAAAGTCCTTTCAGGTGTTCGGTTATGAAATTACTGTGTATGGCATCCTGCTGGCAGCGGCGATGCTGCTGGCGCTGGCAATTATTGTCACGGAAGCCAAAAGAAAAAATCAGGATCAGAATGTGTATCTGGGAGCGTCTGTTTTGGCCATCCTTCTGGGGCTTGTGGGAGCGAGACTCTGGTATGGAGCAATGCACTGGAAGCTGTACCGGGGAAATCCGGCGGAGCTGTTGGACATTCGGGGCGGGGGCTTTTCCTTCTGGGGAGCGCTTTTGGGCGGATGCTTGGCACTGGCTCTGGTCGCGGCCATCAAAAAACAGAATTTCGGAGAGATGGCAGATACTGTCAGTATAGGACTTGTGTCCGGGCAGATAATAGCTGTGTGGGGAACTTTTTTCAGCCGGGAAGCCTTCGGTGAATATACCAACAGCATGTTTGCCATGGATCTGCCTGTGACGTCCGTCCGCTCGGCGGATGTGACGGCGCTCATGAGGGAGCATCTTCTGGATGTGGGCGGCGTTTCCTACATTCGGGTGCATCCACTGTTTTTGTACGAAAGCTTTTGGTGTTTGGTGCTTTTGCTGTTCCTGCTGTCATGCAAGAGGAGAAAACGTTTCTCCGGCGAAGTCTTCATGACATATCTGGCAGGTTACGGTCTGGGAAGATTTTTTATTTCCTGGCTTCGCACCGATGAAATACGAATTTTGGGAACCAATATTGCGGTTTCTCAGATAATATCCGCATCTCTGTTTGTTGGCTTTGGCCTGATCGTGATCATCAGGCGCTCCATGGCCAAAAAGCGTGCAGATATGCGCAGGCGCAGGAGAGAAAAGGTCTATGAGGAAGAAGAACGGATGGAAGCGGAGCTTGCAAGGGCTGACGCAGAAGATGAAGCAAAAAATAGTGGGTCTGAGAGTAACACAGCTCCGGAAGAGGCTGGATCAGAGCATCCGCAGCAGGAAGGACCTGCAGAAGAACCTGGAACTGAGCCAGGAACTGGACCGGATGATGAATCTGTACCAGAGGCTGCAGCAGTAGCGGCGGCAAAGACAAAAGAACAAGAGCAATGATGTAGGAGATACCCTGTTTTACGGCAGGGTATCTTTTTGTATCATAGGAAATTACGGCCTAATGTTCCTGTGATACAAAAAGCGCTCCGCGCGGACTGCGCGCTGCGGCGGAGTGGGAGTATGCCGCAAATGCGGCCCGCTGCAGGGGGAGGATCCTGCCAAGCAGGATTCGTTGTCTCCAAGTTTCAAAGTACTTTTTACAAAAAAATTAAATTTAGTCCAATTTCAAAAAAACCGGGATTTGCTCTTGTTTTTTTCAAAATTATAGGTTAGAATGGGTGCATAAGTGGTAGAAAGTGGTGAATAGTGGTGCCAAAGGGAGGGCAAGTGACCCGGCCTGGTACCCGGAAAGTGCGAAGGGGAGAATCGCACTTCCCTGAGAGTAGGTGAGTTGCATGTTCATGGGAGAGTACAATCACACAATAGACGCGAAGGGGCGTCTGATCATCCCTTCTAAGTTCAGAGAACTCCTGGGAGAAGAGTTTATTCTGACGAAGGGACTGGATGGTTGTCTTTCCATTTATCCCATGGATGAATGGAAAGCCTTTGAAGAGAAGCTCAGAGCCTTACCGCTTACCAACAAAAATGCAAGAACCTTCTCACGTTTCTTTGTAGCAGGTGCCACCTCCTGTGAACTGGACAAGCAAGGGAGAATTCTCGTTCCGCAGACGCTGCGGGAGTTTGCTGGCCTTGACAAGGATGTGGTCCTCACCGGTAATCTGAACCGGATTGAAGTTTGGAGCAAAGAGAAGTGGAGCGAGAACTGCGATTATGATGACATGGACAGCATTGCGGAGGGCATGCAGGAAATGGGAATCATCATCTGAGCGTTACGCCGGGCAAAATCCAACAGGAGACGGATATGGAATTTAAACATAAATCTGTATTGCTGGAAGAGACCATTGATGGCTTGAAGGTAAAGCCGGAAGGAATCTATGTGGATGGAACTTTAGGAGGTGCGGGGCATGCCCTTGAGGTGTGCCGCAGACTTTCTGCCAAGGGGAGATTTATAGGCATAGATCAAGACCAGGATGCGATAATTGCTGCGAGCAAAAGATTGGCCGATTTTGAACAGGCCACAATCGTTCGCAGCAATTATTGTTACATGGTGCAGGAATTGGCAAATTTAGGAATCCATCAGGTAGACGGCATTGTCCTGGATCTGGGAGTATCCTCCTATCAGCTGGACAATGAGGAGAGAGGCTTTACCTATCGGTATGACGCGCCTCTTGATATGCGTATGGACCAGCGTCAGGAAAAAACAGCCGGTGACATTGTCAACGGTTATGATGAAATGGAATTGTACCGTATCATTCGTGATTACGGGGAAGATAAATTTGCAAAGAATATTGCAAAGCATATTGTGGCTGCGCGGCAGCAGGAGCCGATCCGGACAACCGGCGAGCTGACTGAGATCGTCCGCAGAGCCATTCCCATGAAAATGCAGGCGAAATCAGGACATCCCGCAAAACGTACCTTTCAGGCCATCCGCATTGAGCTGAACCGGGAGCTGGATGTGCTTCGGGAGTCTCTGGACGGAATGATCGACATTTTGGGAGACGGGGGAAGGATCTGTATTATCACCTTCCATTCCCTTGAGGACAGAATTGTCAAGACGATTTTCCGCAAAAACGAAAATCCCTGCACCTGCCCGCCGGAGTTTCCGGTCTGCGTGTGTGGGAACAAGCCGAAAGGAAGGGTGATCACCCGCAAGCCGATTTTGCCGAGCGAGCAGGAGATGGAGGAAAACCCCCGCTCCAAGAGCGCGAAGCTGAGAATTTTTGAGCGAAGCAGACAGATGTAGTTTCAGTTGTTGAGGAGTAAGAAGATGGCAAGGACCAGCAGGGCAGCAACCGCCAGAAGAAATGGAAACAGCACAAGAGCAGGCCGAAACATCTACGTGGAGGGGAGCGCAGCCAGAAGACTTGCAGAGGCTCCGTCGAGAGAGTATTACCCGGCGCGCGCACCGCAGAGGAGACGCCCGGAAATGCAGGAGCGTTCTGCCCGTCCGAACCGCCAGGTGAGCCATGAGGCGCAGAAGAACCGGGCAAAGGCAATGAGCATGAGCGCCGGATTTGTAGTGTTCCTCGCTGTGATATCCGCTGCTGTTTTGTTTTTTTGTATCAATTATATCCAGCTGAAATCCCAGATCACATCCAGCATGAAGA
Source organism: uncultured Blautia sp. (assembly GCA_937893675.1). Classification (GTDB taxonomy): domain Bacteria; phylum Bacillota; class Clostridia; order Lachnospirales; family Lachnospiraceae; genus Blautia_A. Next base: position 22,026 of record CALBGI010000035.1, on the reverse strand, counting down.
ACGTAGCCGCACTGGAATCTGAGCTGAGTCAGCTGAAAGAGGACAATGACGCGTACTACAGTCAGGTGACTTCCAATGTAGATCTGAGCCGCATCAAAAAAATTGCCATGAGCCGTCTTGATATGAAATATCCCTCAGACGATCAGATCATGACGTATACCACAGCGGCAAGCAGCTATGTAAGGCAGTATCAGGATGTTCCGGACACAAAGTAGGTGATTGAGTGAGTACAAAAAAGAAAAAAAGGACGAGACCTGTCCCCAAAATAAATATGGTAATGAGGAAAAAGCTGGTAATCCTGTTTGGCGTGGTATTACTGGCTTTAGCCGTTTTGATGATAAGAATTACCTTCATCAACGCATCCAGCGGCAGAAAATACAAAAAGCAGGTGCTGAGCCAGGCCCAGCAGAGCTATGAAAGCCGTGTGCTTCCGGCAAAGCGGGGAGATATCTACGACAAAAACGGAAATCTTCTGGCGACCAGCAACAAGGTGTACAATGTCATCCTGGACTGCAAGGCAGTGAATACGAATACCGGTACGGCGCAGGAGCCGGAATACGCGTATGTGGAGCCCACCATCAGAGCGCTGACCGAGGTTCTGGGGCTTGACGAGGATGACATCCGCAAGCGTCTGACCAGCGAGAGCACAAAAAACAGTCAGTATCAGATCTTGAAAAAAGAGCTGACCATGGACGAAAAAAAGGCATTCGACGCATATGTGGAGGTGCCGGAGGATGCGAATTTAAGCAAGGAAGAGATTCAGGAAAAAAACAACGTCAAGGGTGTGTGGTTTGAGGAGGATTATCTGCGGATTTACCCCTTTAACGAGGTGGCCTGCGATACCATCGGCTTTACCTTTGCCAGAGATGTGGCGGACTGGGGCCTGGAAGGCTATTACAACAGCACACTGACCGGCGTGGACGGACGCCAGTATGGATATTTCAACAACAATTCAGATGTGGAGCAGACCATTATTGCGCCCACAAACGGAAGGAGCATTGAAACGACGCTGGACATCGGCGCCCAGCAGATCGTGGAAAAATGGGTGAACGCTTTTCAGGAGGCCATGGGCGGCGCTAATGTAGGTGTGATCGTAGAAGATCCCAATACCGGCGGCATCATCGCCATGGACGGCGGCGACCGCTACGACTTAAATGAGCCAAGAGACATGTCCCGGGTATATTCCCAGGAGGAGATCAAGGCCATGAACGACGCAGAGACGGTGGATGCCTTAAACGCCATGTGGCGGAACTACTGCACGACAGATGCCTATGAGCCGGGCTCTACAGTGAAACCGGTCGTTATGGCGGGGGCTCTGGAAAAAGGCAAGATCGATTCCGCGGACACCTTTACCTGCGATGGCTCCCAGTGGTTTGCGGAGACGCAGATCAAATGTGCGGTCTACCCCAGCGCGCATGGAACACAGACACTTTCTGAGGTCATTGCAAACTCCTGCAATGACGGTATGATGCAGATCGCCGCGCGCATGGGTGCGGAGCAGTTCATCAAAAGTCAGAGCCTTTTTAACTTTGGAACAAGGACCGGCATTGACCTTCCCAATGAAGGAACCGGCATCATCCATACAACAGACAGCATGGGCGAGACAGAGCTTGCCTGCTCAGCGTTCGGACAGGGATTTACCTGCACCATGATCCAGGAGATCAACGCGATCTGCTCTGTGATCAACGGCGGGTATTATTATCAGCCCCATCTGGTGACGAAGATCAAGGATGAAAACGGCGGAGTCATCAAGAGCTTTAGCCCGAACCTTCTGAAGCAGACGATTTCCGCGAATATTTCCGAGGATATCCGGAGCTATATGAAGGCCAGCGTGGACGGCGGTACCAGCCGCCGCTCAAAGGTACAGGGCTACAGCATGGGCGGAAAGACGGGAACAGCAGAGAAGCTGCCGCGGGGAAACGGCAAATATCTGGTTTCCTTTGTGGGCTTTGCTCCGGTGGACACACCGCAGGTAGTAATCTATGTGGTGGTGGATGAGCCGAATACAGAAGACCAGGCAAACAGCTCCTATCCCCAGTATATTGCCCAGGCGATCTTAAATGAACTGCTGCCCTATCTGAACATTGCTCCGGATGAGACCAGCGACGGCTATGTTCCGGAGACAGAGCTCTGGGATGGCTTCAGCGGCCACGTAAAGAGCATTGTGGGAAGTGAAGTGGACGAGGAAGGCAATCTGGTGGATGCAGAAGGTCATCGCATTGACTGGGAAGGAAACCGGATCGATGAAAACGGCTACATTCTGGATGAAAAGGGCAATTACCTTTACAATGAAGAGGGAGAGTACATTCTCTCTGAGAATCTGGAAAGCTTCGGGGAGGCCGATGGAGAGGGGCTTTCCGAGGGCGTTTCCAATCCAAGCGCCCCTGCGCCCCTGGAGGATGACACGGATCCCATCGAAGGCAATGACATGGAAAGTGAAGGGATCACCAACGAGGAAGCAGGATTGGAATAACGTTCTTTAGTCATACCCCTGCAGGGGAAGGTCATATTATTGTTATGACTTTGCCGTGCAGGGGTTTTTTATGAAAAAAAACAGGACATTCCACAGAAAAAAGGTCTGGACTGTATTTGCCGTCTGCACCCTGCTTTTGCTGGGACTTCAGGGACGGCTGATTTATCTTATGGGATTTCGTTCAGATTATTATTATGAAAAAGCCCAGGATCTCCATGAAAGAGAGCGGGATATCAAAGCGGAACGAGGTAAAATTCTGGACGCCACAGGACGTGTGCTGGCGGACAATCGGACGGTCTGCACCATTTCCGTGATCCACAGCCAGATAAAAGAGTCGGAGAAGGTCATTGAAATACTCTCCCGTGAGCTTGCCATGGAGGAGGGGGCGGTGCGGAAACGGGTGGAGAAGGTGTCCTCCATTGAGCGGATCAAAACCAATGTGGATAAGGAAACCGGCGATGCGATCCGCAAATACAATCTGGCCGGGGTGAAGGTGGACGAGGACTATAAGCGGTATTATCCCTGCGGTTCTCTTGCCTCCAAGGTTCTGGGCTTCACCGGAGGAGACAATCAGGGCATTATTGGACTTGAGGTCAAATATGAGGAGGTTCTGAGCGGAGAGCCGGGGAAGATCCTCACCACGACAGATGCCAGAGGCGTGGAGCTTGACGGGCTGGGAGAGCGGCGCAGTGAGCCGGAGGCGGGGCAGAACCTGCAGATCAGCCTGGATGCCAGTATTCAGGAATTTGCCCAGCAGGCGGCATTAAAAGTCATGGAAGAAAAACAGGCGGACCGCGTCTCGATTCTTCTTATGAACCCGCAGAACGGGGAAATCTACGCCTGTGTCAATGTGCCGGAGTTTGATCTGAACGAGCCGTTTCAACTGAACACAGACGTGGATACGACAGGGCTCAGCCAGCAGCAGAAGCAGGATCTGCTCAATCAGATGTGGCGGAATCCCTGCCTCAACGACACCTACGAACCCGGCTCAACCTTCAAGATCATCACCATGGCAGCCGGGCTCTCCCAGGGCGTGGTATCGGCGGACGACCGTTTTTTCTGCCCTGGCTACAAGCTGGTGGACGACAGGCGGATCCATTGCGCCAACCGGCGGGGACATGGCTCCCAGAGCTTTAAAGAAGGGGCGCAGAATTCCTGCAATCCGGTATTTATCGAGGTGGGACTGCGGCTGGGAGTTGATCATTACTACAAATATTTTCAGCGCTTCGGACTCCTGGAAAAAACCGGCGTGGATCTGCCGGGGGAAGCTGGCACCATTATGCACAAAAAAGAAAATATGGGAAATGTAGAGCTTGCCACCGTGGCGTTCGGACAGTCTTTTCAGATCACGCCGATTCAGCTTGCGACGACGGTGAGCTCGCTGATCAATGGCGGAAACCGGGTGACGCCTCATTTTGGCATCAATGTTCAGAGCGCGGACGGAACGAAGGTAAAAAAGCTTTCTTATCCGGTGAAAAGCGGCATCATTTCAGAGGAAACCTCCAAGCTTATGCGGGAGATACTGGAGAGCGTGGTGTCCGAGGGCTCGGGGAAAAACGCCAAAATAGAGGGGTATGCCATTGGCGGCAAAACGGCGACCTCCCAGACGCTGCCAAGAAGCGCAAACCGGTATATCTCATCGTTTCTCGGTTTCGCGCCGGCGGACAATCCGCAGATTCTGGGGATCTGCATCATCCATGACCCCCAGGGGATTTATTATGGGGGAACCATTGCCGCCCCGGTGATACGGGATATTTTTGAAAATGTGCTTCCGTATCTGGGGATTGAAAAGACGGTGACAGAGGAGGAACAAGAAAATCCGGCCGCCCCGGAGACAGAGGGTTGATTAATGCGGGAAAAAGCTTTATACTAGATTACAGTGTGGGAGCAGGAAGGGCGGAACACGCCGTGTCGTCTGCAGTCCTGCGATCTGTAATCATGATACAAACGTACAAATTTACGAAAGAATGAAGAGGTGTGATATGGAAACTCGAATGATCATAGCAGTGCTGATCTCCTTTGGGATCAGTGTGGTTCTGGGACCGGTTGTAATTCCGTGGCTCCGCAGGCTGAAAATGGGCCAGACAGAGCGTGTGGAGGGCGTACAGTCCCATCTGAAAAAGGCGGGAACGCCGACGATGGGGGGCGTGATCTTCCTGCTGGCAACGGTGGTGACGTCTCTGTTTTTTGTGAAGGATTATCCGAAGATCATCCCGGTGCTGTTTCTGACACTGGGCTTTGGCCTCATCGGTTTTCTTGACGATTATCTGAAGGTGGTGCTGAAACGTTCGGACGGTCTTCTGCCCTGGCAGAAATTTTTGCTGCAGGTAGTGCTCACCGCCGTGTTTGTGTTTTACATCATCAATTACACGGATGTGGCGCTGACGATGCGCATTCCCTTCTGGAGCGGCCATTATCTGAACCTGGGCTGGCTTGCGATCCCGGTTCTGTTTTTTGCGGTGATCGGAACCGTCAACGGCGTGAATTTTACAGATGGTCTGGACGGTCTTGCCTCAAGCGTGACGTTGATCGTGGCGGTATTTTTTACGGTGGTGTCCATTGGGACAAAATCCGGGATCGAGCCTGTGACCTGCGCGGTTGTGGGCGGACTTATGGGCTTTCTTCTGTTCAATGTATATCCTGCAAAGGTATTTATGGGCGACACCGGTTCTCTGGCGCTGGGCGGCTTTGTGGCCGGCGCGGCGTACATGATGCAGATGCCGCTGTTCATTCTGATCGTGGGCCTGATCTATCTGGTAGAGGTTCTTTCCGTTATGATCCAGGTTACGTATTTTAAGGCGACTCACGGCAAACGTATTTTCAAGATGGCGCCCATTCATCATCATTTTGAGCTGTGCGGCTGGTCCGAGACCCGCATTGTAGCGGTGTTCTCCGTGGTGACAGCCCTGATGTGCCTCATTGCCTACCTGGCGCTGTAAGGAGGAAAAAATGGATCTGCGTGGAAAAAAGGTTCTGGTATTCGGAACCGGCAAAAGCGGAATCGGTGCGGCGAAGCTGCTTCTGGCAGTGGGTGCCTGCCCTGTATTTTATGATGGAAACAAAGATTTGGACAAAGAAGAGGTGCTGGCGAAGCTTGACGGGAACGGGACTGTGCAGATTTATGCGGGCGAGCTTCCAAAAGAGGTGCAGGAAGGGCTTGATCTGGCAGTGCTCAGCCCCGGCGTTCCTACGGATCTGCCTCTGGTAAAAGGATTTTATGAGCAGGGGCTTCCCGTCTGGGGAGAGGTGGAGCTTGCATACCGTACCGGAAAGGGGCGTGTGCTTGCCATTACCGGAACCAACGGCAAGACGACCACAACGGCTCTTCTGGGGAAAATCATGAGAGATGCCCTGCCTTCTGTGTTTGTGGTGGGAAATATTGGCACGCCGTATACCTCCAGAGCGCTGGAGATGAAGGAAGAGACGGTGACCGTTGCGGAGATCAGCAGCTTCCAGCTGGAGACGATCGAGAAGTTTGCGCCCCAGGTGAGCGCGATCCTCAATATCACGGAAGATCACTTAAACCGCCATCATACCATGGAAGAGTACATACGGGTAAAAGAACAGATCACCAGGAATCAGACAGAAGAGGATACCTGTGTGCTCAACTACGAGGACGAGGTGCTGCGTGCCTTTGGCGAAAAAGCAGTTCCCCATGTGGTGTATTTTTCCAGCGTCCGTACTCTGGAAAAAGGAATTTATCTTGAGGGAGATCTCATTGTACTCAGGACAGAAGAGGAGAAGATCCCGGTTGTGAGAACCGGAGAGTTAAAGCTTCTGGGACAGCACAATTATGAGAATGTCATGGCTGCAGTTGCTATGGCTTATTATGCAGGTGTTCCCATGGAGTGCATCCGAAAGAGCATCTGCGAGTTCACGGCAGTGGAGCATCGGATTGAGTATGTGACAGAGAAAAACGGCGTTGCGTACTACAACGATTCCAAGGGAACGAATCCGGATGCGGCCATCAAAGGAATCCAGGCCATGAATCGTCCCACCTTTCTCATTGGAGGCGGATACGACAAGGGTTCCACCTATGATGAGTGGATCGAGGCTTTTGACGGCAAGGTCAAATGCCTGGTGCTGATCGGGCAGACCCGTGAAAAGATCAGAGAATGCGCGCTCAGACACGGTCTTGAGAATATCGTTCTCTGTGAGGACTTAAAAGAGGCGGTGGACGTCTGCGCCGCAAAGGCAGAGGCTGGAGATGCCGTGCTTCTCTCACCCGCCTGCGCAAGCTGGGGACAGTTTGACAACTATGAGCAGCGGGGCGACCGGTTTAAGGAATATGTGCAGTCACTTTGACATAGGTATTAATGATGACTTTGTGACGGTGGCATATGGAGAAAAGCAGAACAGAAAACAGAATAAAAAAACCGGATATGACCATGCTGGCTCTTGTGCTTCTTCTGGTTGCATTCGGTCTGGTGATGCTTTTTAGCACCAGTGCATATAATGGCAGAGTACGTTTTGGCGACTCTGCCTATTATTTTAAAAAACAGCTTTTTGCCACAGCCATTGGGCTTTTGGCAATGTACACAGTGACCCGGCTGGACTACCGGCTTCTGGTGCGCTTTGCCCCGGCGGCCTATCTGCTGTCTGTCGGTTGCTCCACAGCAGTGCTGTTTTTTGGAAAGGAGATCAATGGTTCCAAGCGCTGGCTGAGTCTGGGGCCGCTTTCCTTCCAGCCCTCAGAGCTTGCCAAGGTGGCGGTGATCCTTTTTCTTGCCTGGCAGATCGAAAAGACAAAGCATTCCACGGACAGTCTCTGGTTTATGTGCCGTACCATGCTTACCCTGCTTCCTATTGTGGGACTTGTGGGCTCCAACAACCTAAGCACCGCCATTATTATCCTGGGAATCGGGGTTGTTCTGATTTTTGTGTCCAATCCGAGGTACCTGCCCTTTGTGGGAGTGGGAACCGTGGGGATTGGCGTTGTGGCGGTATTTCTGGCAGCGGAAAGCTACCGTCTGGAGCGGCTTGCTATCTGGAGAAACCCGGAGGCCTACGAAAAAGGCTTCCAGACCATTCAGGGGCTCTATGCCATTGGAAGCGGCGGACTTTTTGGCCGGGGGCTTGGCAGCAGCCTGCAGAAGCTTGGATTTGTGCCGGAAGCACAGAATGATATGATATTTTCGATCATCTGCGAGGAGCTGGGACTTTTTGGCGCGCTTTTGCTCATTGTCCTTTTCGGCCTGCTTTTGTGGAGGCTGTGCGTGATCTCCCTGCACAGCCGTGATCTGTTAGGCGCGCTGATCTGTGCCGGGATCATGGCGCATATGTCCATCCAGGTGATCCTGAATATTGCGGTAGTGACCAATACCATTCCCAATACGGGGATCACCCTGCCCTTTGTGAGCTATGGGGGAACCTCCGTGGTATTTCTTCTCGCGGAAATGGGGCTGGCCCTGAGTGTGAGTATGCACAATGGCCATTCTCCTGCATAGAATAGAGGGTAAGAGGCCCTTTGGGAGTTGAGGGGATTGTGGCGGATATAAGCATCAGGGGCGGGAAGCCTCTCAATGGTTGTGTTTGTATACATGGCTCGAAAAATGCAGCTCTGCCGATGATGGCAGCGTCGTTTCTGCACAAGGGGATTAGTGTCCTTAAGGGCTGTCCGGCCATTGCGGACGTATTCTGTATGGAGGAGATTCTCAGGCAGCTGGGGGCTGTGACCTGGTGGGAAGAGCAGGATCTGTATATGGACTGTACCCATGCGGAAAAAACGGAGATCGGAAAAGAATATACGGGGAGGATGCGCTCTTCGGTGATACTTCTCGGCGTTCTTCTGGCGCGCTGCCGGGAAGGAAAGCTTGGGTATCCGGGAGGCTGCGTGATCGGAAAGCGGCCGGTGGATTATCATCTGGCGGTGCTACGGAGTCTGGGGGCTGAGCTCACAGAACAGGAAGACGGTATTATGGCAAAGGCCGGGACGCTTGTCGGCAGTGAGATACAGATTCCGAGAAGAAGCGTGGGAGCTACGGAACAAGGAATACTGGCGAGTGTGCTGGCAAAAGGCGAGAGCGTTTTCAGAAACTGCGCCAGAGAGCCGGAAATCCTGTGGCTTTGCCGGTATCTGCGGGGGATGGGCGCAAAGATCGCGGGGGAAGGCACCGACTGCATCCGCGTTTGCGGTGTGAAGGAGCTGGGGCCCGGCTGTATGGTGGTTCCGCCGGACCGGATCGTGGCGGGAACGTATATGTGCGCGGCGGCGATCACCCGTGGAAAAATTGCCCTGGAAAGAGTTCCCTGCAGGGAGATGGCGGCTTTCCTTCAAGTATATCGGAAAATAGGTGGACAATATTACAGAAAAAGTGGTAAACTGATAGTCGATGGAAGTGGGACGGATTTTCCTTTGCCGCTTCTCCGGACAGGAGTATATCCCGGTTTTCCCACGGATCTGCAGTCTCCTGTGATGGCGGTGCTGGCTACCGTGCCGGGGAGAAGCCGGATTCGGGAAGAAATTTTTGAACAGCGCTATAAAGTGGCGGAGGAATTGAACCGCATGGGAGCCTGTATTGAGGTGCAGGGAGCGGAGGCAGTGATCCTTGGAGGACTTCCGCTGCGGGGATGCGAGGTAAATGCCTGCGAGCTTCGGGGCGGAGCGGCGCTCATCCTTGCGGCTCTGGCTGCGGAGGGGGAAACCAGCCTGCAGGGATATGCTTTTGTGCAGCGGGGATATGCGCACATATGCAGGGATCTTTGCGCACTTGGCGCAGATATCACAAACAACACAGGAACAGGGGAGTATGAGAAATTCCAATTATCGAAAGAAACTAAAAATAAATAGAAAATTCTGGTACGTGGCAGGAGGGACGGCTGTCGGCCTGCTGGCTGCCGCTGTTATTTTTTTCTTTGTCTACTTCCGGGTGGAAAACGTGGAAGTAATGGGAAGCAGCCATTATACAGATGAGGAAGTAAGAGAAATGATCCTGCGGGGGCCGCTGGCATCCAACTCGGTGCTGGCCCCCATGCTGTACAGTCGGGACGAGGTGGATGACGTTCTTTTTGTGGAAGGCTTTTCGGTGACGCAGCTGAACCATAACACCATTGCCATAAGCGTGAAGGAAAAACAGCCGGTAGGCTGCATTCCCTATCTGGACAGCTACATCTATTTTGACCGTACCGGCGTGTTTATTGAGGGATCCCGTCAGAGAGACGAACGCGTGCCGTATTTTGACGGAATCCAGGTGAACCGGGTCGTTATGGGAGAGAAGCTTCCTATTAAAGGAGATACGGTTCTCAACACAGCGGTTGCGCTGGCGACCATTTTTCAAAAAAACCAGATGATCCCGGATCACATTCAGTTTGACAATAACTATCAGATCAGCCTCCTCTACGGCGACATCACAGTGATGCTGGGGAAGGATCAGTATCTGGAGGACAAGATGACCCGTGTCATTGCCATTCTTCCCATGATAGAAGGAAAAAAAGGGATTCTTCATGTGGAGAGCGTGACGGACAGTGTAAAAACCATTACCTTTGAAGAAGAAATAGAAGAGATCACCGCGGAAAACTGGCCGGGAGGCTATGATGAGAACGGGGACTATACCGGGTACGATGAGTATGACGCGGAAGGCAATTATGTGGGCCCCCGTCCCATGACAGAGCTCGACTATGCTCTGGAGGCCTGGGTGGGCGGCTATGACGAAGAGCTTGACTACACCGGCGCCGGAGAGTATGATGCGGAAGGCAATTACGTAGGTCCTGCGCCTACCCAGGAGGAGCTGGACGCAAACGGCGACTGGAAGGGCGGCTATGAAGAAGACGGAGGCTACACCGGGACCGGCGAATACGACAGGGAAGGAAATTATGTAGGGCCAAATCCCAACGCGGAGGAGGAAAACTGGGAGGAGTATTGATTTCCCTTTCTGTCCGGGCAGACCTGCCGAAAAAACGGGAAAAAAGTATAAAAAAATGAAATTAGTGGTTGATTAATCCAATAAAAAAAGATATGATATATCTATATGTAGCTAAGTATGATTATTCAAAAAATTGATACACATAGAAGTTAAGGAGGAAGTACATTGTTAGAGATTATGACAAATGAGGCTGAGTCATCTGCAAAAATTATAGTTGTAGGTGTAGGTGGAGCCGGAAACAACGCAGTAAACCGCATGGTAGAGGAAACCATTGGCGGCGTGGAGTTTGTGGGTGTGAATACAGATAAGCAGGCTTTGACTCTGTGTAAAGCTCCAACAGTACTTCAGATTGGTGAGAAGATCACAAAGGGTCTTGGCGCAGGAGCGCAGCCTGAGGTTGGACAGAAAGCAGCAGAGGAGAGCATTGAGGAGGTTAAGAAGCTCATTGAAGGTGCGGATATGGTATTCGTAACCTGCGGTATGGGCGGCGGTACCGGTACCGGTGCAGCTCCTGTCATTGCGGCAGCAGCCAAGGAAATGGGAATCCTCACCGTAGGTGTTGTGACGAAGCCCTTCCGCTTTGAGGCAAAAACCCGTATGAACAACGCTCTGGCAGGTATTGAGAACCTGAAGCGGGCAGTGGATACTTTGATCGTCATTCCCAATGACAAGCTTCTTGAGATCGTGGACAGACGTACTACCATGCCGGAGGCGCTTCGCAAGGCAGATGAGGTTCTCCAGCAGGCTGTACAGGGCATTACTGATCTGATCAACCTGCCTGCACTGATTAACCTTGACTTTGCGGATGTACAGACTGTCATGACAGATAAGGGCATCGCGCATATCGGTATCGGAGAGGCAAGAGGAGACGACAAGGCTATGGAAGCAGTGCAGCAGGCAGTTTCTTCTCCGCTGCTTGAGACTACCATCAAAGGTGCAAGCCACGTTATCATCAATATTTCCGGTGACATTTCCCTTATGGACGCCAACGATGCTGCAAGCTATGTGCAGGAGCTTACCGGCGAGGAAGCGAACATCATCTTTGGTGCGATGTACGACGATTCTGTTGCGGACTACGCAAGAATTACCGTTATTGCAACCGGACTGGCAGAGAATACTTCCAACAACAATATGTTCGGTTCCAGAAACAGCGGTTCTGCCTTTTCTGCAAAGAGAAGCACAGCAGCACCTCAGAGCAGCATGGGAATGCCGAGCTTCAGCCTTCCCAGCATGAACGCGACTCCGTTCACTGCAAAGGCGCCGTCCAGCACGATCCAGAAGAAAGATATTCAGATTCCGGATTTTCTGAAAAACAGATAAAATCTAAAAAAGATACCTCCTGTGTGAGAAACATGGGAGGTATCTTTTTTTGAGACATCAAAAATTCATCGGCATTCAAAAGTACTGCATTTGGTATCCCGACAGTCGCAGGCACCGTTTCCGGCTACGTCGATGGCAGCGGCGGTACAGCGGCAGTTCTCGTTGTAGGTACACTTCTGGGCAGCGCAGTCGATGTTGATCTTCTCGCAGCCGCAGCCCTCGGTAAAGCTGTTCTGCGTGGAATCATAGCTGCGTTCACGGAAACTGCCACAGCTGGTTTCGTCAGCAGCCATGGCACTTTCTCCGATCACATCGATCTCACCTTTGGAACAAAGTTCATCCTTGTTGTATACGCAGGTTGTTGCGGAACATCTGAGAATCGTCATAGTTTTGTCCTCCTTTTTTTGAATACGGTCGTAGTGTGTGCGAAAATCAGAAAAATATGTATTGTTTTTGCGGCAAATTTTTAATATAATGTTAGCTATATAGCGTTTGCCGGCGGCAGACGCAGAGGGAGGAAAGAGTTTATGGAGAAACAAAGGAGTAGCTTTACCAATAAGCTGGGATTTGTTCTGGCTGCAGCCGGTTCCGCTGTAGGTCTTGGAAACCTTTGGCGTTTTCCCTATCTGGCGGCAAAACACGGTGGCGGAATTTTTCTGCTGGTTTATCTGATACTCGCGGTAACCTTTGGATTTGCCCTGATGATCACGGAAATTGCCCTGGGACGGAAAACCCGTTTGAGCGCAGCGGGAGCATATTCCAAGCTGGATAAAAGATTTGGTTTTTTGGGAGCGCTGTCCAGCGTGGTGCCGTTTTTGATCACACCCTACTACTGTGTCATTGGCGGCTGGGTTTTGAAGTACTGTATGGTATTTGTGACAAATCAGACGACAGCGGCGGCAGGAGATGATTTCTTCAACAATTTTATCGCGCAGCCAGCGGCGCCGGTTGTCTTTTTTCTGATTTATATTGCCCTGAATGTGGTGGTCGTGATGCTTGGCGTGGAGGGCGGCATTGAGAAGGCGAGCCGCTTCATGATGCCGGTCCTGGTGGTGATGACGGTGATCATTGCAGTTTACGGAATGATGCAGCCGGGCGCCATGGAAGGTGTGATCTACTACCTGAAACCAGATTTTGCGCATTTCAGCGCGACCACGGTTTTGGCGGCCATGGGGCAGCTTTTCTATTCCATGTCCCTTGCCATGGGAATTATGATCACCTATGGCTCCTACATGAAAAAGGATGCGCATCTGGAGAGCTCAGTCCGCCAGATCGAGCTGTTTGACACCGGCATTGCATTTATGGCAGGTCTTATGATCATCCCGGCAGTGTTTGCTTTTTCCGGCGGAAGCGAGGAAGCGCTGGGCAAAGGCCCGAGCCTCATGTTTGTCACCCTGCCCAAGGTATTTGACAGCATGAAGTTTGGCACGGTCATCGGCGCGCTCTTTTTCCTGCTGGTTCTGTTTGCGGCGCTGACCTCATCTATTTCCCTTACCGAGACCTTGGTGTCTATTATCCGCGACAAGACCGGCTGGGGACGGAAAAAAACCTGCATTATCGTGATTGCATTCCTGATTGCCGTAGGCATTCCGGTATCTCTGGGATTTGGTGTATGGAGCTTTATCGCACCTCTGGGAATGTCCCTTCTTGATTTCTTTGACTTTATCAGCAACAGTGTGCTGATGCCCATCGTGGCATTTTTGACCTGTATTTTTGTGGGCTTTGTAATCAAGCCAAAGGCGATCGTGGAAGAGGTGGAGCTCAACGGTTCCTTTAAGGTAAAACGCTTCTACAGCGTGATCATCAAGTATATTGCGCCGGTGTGTCTGGTTGCCATTCTGATCTTCGCAGTGATGGAAGCACTGGGACTGATCAAAGTGTGATTGGTTTTCAGCGAAAAATGCTTGACATTTTTGCAGGAATGTGATAATTTATTTAAGTACGTAAAAGAAGAAGCAGAGTTCCACTCTCACCTCAGCGCAAACGGGCGACTCGGGTTTTATATTGCACATTCCTGCAGGCAGCAATGCCGGCAGATATGGTAATAAAAGTGTGGACATCTGTCTGCACTTTTTTTGTGTAACAGGAACTTGTTTTACAATGTTTCCATTATACAAAAAGCGTTCCGTGCAGGAGCGCCGCAGGCGGAGGAATCCTGCCGGGCAGGATTCTTTGTTTCAGGGGAGTTTCCCAGTGGTCAAATTCATTTATCTATGTATGGAGGTGCAAGACAATTAGCAATTTAATGATTAACGAACAAATCAGAGACAAAGAGGTACGTCTTATCGGTGCGGACGGCGCACAGCTTGGGATCATGTCCGCGAAAGAGGCAATGTTCAAAGCACAGGAGGCAGGGCTTGACCTGGTAAAGATTGCTCCGCAGGCAAAACCGCCGGTATGCAAAATCATCGATTACGGAAAATACCGTTACGAGCTTGCACGTAAGGAAAAAGAAGCCAAAAAGAAGCAGAAGACCATTGAGATCAAGGAAGTGCGTCTTTCTCCCAATATTGATACCAACGATCTGAATACCAAAGTCAATGCAGCAAGAAAATTCCTTTCCAAGGGAGACCGGGTGAAGGTAACCCTGCGTTTCCGCGGAAGAGAGATGGCGCATATGGCCAGCAGCAAACACGTGCTGGATGACTTTGCAGAGAAGCTTTCGGATATCGCTTCCGTTGAGAAAGCGCCGAAGGTGGAAGGGCGCAGCATGACGATGTTTTTAACTGAAAAACGTTAAAATAGAACACGAACATTAAGGAGGAAATTACAATGCCAAAAATGAAAACTTGTAGAGCGGCAGCAAAACGCTTCAAAAAGACAGGAACCGGAAAATTAATGAGAAATAAAGCTTACAAGAGCCATATCTTAACCAAAAAATCTCAGAAAAGAAAACGTAATCTGAGAAAAGCGACTGTTGTTGATGCTACAAACGTAAAGAGCATGAAGAAAGTATTACCGTATTTATAAGAAGAAGACAAACAGGAGGAAATTGAGACATGGCAAGAATCAAAGGCGGATTAAACGCAAAGAAAAAACATAATCGTACATTAAAACTGGCAAAAGGCTACAGAGGAGCCCGCTCCAAACAGTACAGAGTTGCAAAACAGTCTGTAATGAGAGCGCTTACCAGTGCATATGCAGGACGTAAACAGAGAAAACGTCAGTTCAGACAGCTTTGGATCGCACGTATCAATGCTGCAGCAAGAATGAACGGACTTTCCTACAGCAAAATGATGCACGGCCTCAAGGTGGCTAACATCGATATCAATAGAAAAATGCTGGCTGAGATGGCAGTAAATGATGCTGAGGGCTTCAAGGCTCTTGCTGAGATTGCAAAGAAAGCAGCATAAATACAGTACGTAAGGCTTTGCACCGTATACGGACAGAGGAGAAGTGCTCTGCAGGGGAACCTGCGGGTGCTTCTTTTTTCTTAAATTTTTATAAAATCTTATTGCAATCGAAAAAACATAGTGCTATAATCATAACATTACAGTAGTAAAGTGAGGAAGCGGAGAAGTGAGAAATTCACTTTCTCACAGGAAAAGGAGGATGTTATTATGAAAAATTGGAAAAAAGCACTTGGTGTTTCTGTGGCGGCAGCGACCGTGGTATCTGCCATTGTACCGGTATCTGTATTTGCGGAAGAAGAAACATTTAAGATTGGCGTGATCGGCCCTATGACCGGCGACTATGCACAGTATGGAAACAATGTATATAATGCAGCTGCCATTGCCATTGAAGAGATCAATGCAAACGGAGGATTCAACGGATATCAGGTAGAGCTTCTGGACGCCGGCGATGACATGGGCGATCCGGAGAAGGCAGTGAATGCTTATAATGACCTCCTGGACAAGGGAATGCAGATGCTTTGCGGAGCAGTTACCTCCGGCTCCTGTATTGCAGTAGGAGCAGAGGCTGCAGAGAGCACCTTCCTGTTTACTCCTTCCGGAACAGCAGTTGACTGTATCACATCAGGAAGCAACGAGTTCCGCATGTGCTTTACAGACCCCATGCAGGGAGAGAAATCCGCGCAGTATATTTCGGAACATGGTCTGGCTACGAAGGTAGCGGTTCTCTACGATTCCATGGCAGACTACAATGTTGGCGTGCATGACTCTTTTGTTGCAGCAGCGGAAGGCTACGGTCTTGAAGTAGTTGCAGATGAGGCTTACACCACCGACAGCAACACAGACTATTCTGTGCAGCTTTCCAAGATCGCAGAGAGCGGAGCGGAGCTTCTGTTCCTGCCGAACTACTACTCTGACAATGCGCTGATCCTGCAGCAGGCAAACGAGGCAGGACTTGACATTACCTTCTTTGGCGTGGATGGTATGGACGGTATTCTTGGCGTTGAGAATTTTGACACCAGCCTTGCAGAGGGCGTTATGCTTCTGACACCGTTTTCCGCGACTTCCGAAGATGAGGCCAGCAAGAAATTTACAGATGCTTACAAGGCAGCCAACAACGATGAGATCCCGAACCAGTTTGCAGCCGACGCTTACGATGTTATCTACGCAATGCAGCTGGCAGCCAACGATGCAGAGATCACCCCGGATATGTCCAACGAGGACATCAGCGCAGCAATGTCCGCATCCATGATGAACATTGAGCTCGAGGGGATTACCGGAACTGCAAAATGGACAGAGGAAGGCGAGTGCGACAAAGAACCGAAAGCATTTGTGATCAAAGACGGTGTTTACGCAGAGATGGAATAACAAACAACATTTCCCTGACAATACAGGGATTGCCGTTTGAATAAACGGAGGGGACGGCTGCCGAGGGTGAGCCGTCCTTTCCGTATATCCGGCAGCGAACAAAATATAAAGAGGTGCATTATGAGTTTTTTATCCTATTTAAAAGACGGTATCAGCCTGGGCAGCATTTATGCGATCATTGCTCTTGGCTATACAATGGTATACGGAATTGCAAAGATGCTGAATTTTGCCCACGGTGATGTGATCATGGTAGGCGCGTTTGTCATTCTGACTGCCATTACAAAAGCCGGGATGTCTCCGGTGCTGGCGGTGGTGATCTCCATTGCCTTTTGTACAGTCCTTGGAATTACCATCGAGAAGGTTGCGTATCGCCCGCTCAGAAAAGCCTCCTCGAATCTTGCGGTGCTGATCACGGCGATCGGCGTCAGCTATCTTCTGCAGAATCTTGCGCTTCTGATCTTCGGCGCGGATGCGAAGAGCTTTGTGACTGTGATCGACGTTCCCTCTGTGACACTGTTTGACGGGCAGCTTACCATCAAGGGAATTACGATCGTAACGATTCTGGCCTGTATTGTCATTATGACAGGGCTGACGTTCTTTGTAAAAAAGACAAAACCAGGGCGCGCCATGCAGGCGGTTTCTGAGGACAGAGATGCCGCGCAGCTTATGGGCGTCAATGTAAATGCAACCATTTCGCTGACCTTTGCGATCGGTTCCGGCCTTGCGGCTGTCGCAGGACTTCTTTTGTGCTCCGCATATCCTACGCTGACTCCCTACACGGGAGCAATGCCCGGAATCAAAGCCTTTGTGGCAGCGGTATTCGGCGGAATCGGCTCCATACCCGGAGCTATGGTGGGCGGTATTCTTCTGGGCGTGATCGAGATTTTCGGAAAAGCATATATTTCTTCCCAGGTGGCGGACGCCATTGTGTTTGCCATTCTGATCGTCGTGCTGCTGGTAAAACCCACCGGATTGTTCGGAAAGAATATCCAGGAGAAAGTGTAAGGTGGCCGATATGAAAAAGATGAATAAGACAACAAAAAATAATTTTATTACATATGCGATGGTGATCGCAGCCTTTGTTGTGGTTCAGGCGCTGTCCTCCACGGGAAATCTGTCAAGGCTGCTCACCGGACTTCTGGTTCCCATTTGTGTGTATACCATTGCGGCGGTTTCTCTGAACCTGGTCGTTGGATTTTCCGGGGAGCTGAGCCTTGGGCATGCAGGCTTCATGTGTGTGGGCGCCTATTCAAGCGCGCTGTTTTCCCATTTGGCAAAAGAGGCCATCCCGCCGGTACCCCGTCTGATCCTGGCAATCCTGATCGGTGCGGCAGTGGCCGGCATCTTCGGCATTCTTATCGGAATTCCGGTTCTTCGTCTGAGAGGGGATTATCTTGCCATTGTAACACTGGCCTTTGGTGAGATCCTTAAAAACCTGATCAACATTCTTTATGTGGGTGTGGACGAAACAGGACTTCATGTGGCGACAAGCTCTGCAGGTATGAAGCTTGCGCCCGGCGGCAAACAGATCCTCAAGGGCGCTCTGGGCATTTCGGGAACCTCCACGCTCTATAAGGATATCAAGGATTACTTTTTCCTCATCGGCGTGATCCTCATTCTGATCACGTTGTTTATCGTACAGAATCTGGTGCATTCCAGAAGCGGACGCGCGATCATGTCCACGAGAGACAACCGCATTGCTTCCGAATCTGTGGGCATCAATGTGACAAAATACAAGCTTCTTGCCTTTACCGTGTCTGCGGCGCTGGCAGGTGTTGCAGGCGTACTTTACTCTCACAATATCTCCATGCTGAAGGTGTCCGTGTTTGACTACAACATGTCCATTCTGGTGCTGGTTTATGTGGTCCTGGGCGGTATCGGAAATCTCAGAGGCTCTGTGATCGCGGCAGTTGTGCTGTACGCTCTGCCGGAGCTGCTGCGCGGCTTTGCAAATTACCGGATGCTTATCTATGCGGTTGTGCTGATTGCAATGATGCTCTTCAACTGGGCGCCGGCAGCGCGTGACTGGAGAAGCCGTATGGCAGAAAAATTCGGAATCGGACAGAAGAAAAAGGAGGCGGCTTGATCATGGCAATGCTGGATGTCAATCATCTTTCCATTCAGTTTGGCGGTCTTCGCGCAGTGGATGGCTTCAATCTGAAAATAGAAAAGGGACAGCTTTACGGCCTTATCGGCCCAAACGGCGCCGGAAAAACTACAGTATTTAATCTTCTTACCGGTGTGTATAAGCCTACAGAGGGGATCATCCGTCTGGACGGGCAGGATATCACGGGAAAAAGCACCATTGATATCAACAAGGCAGGAATTGCCCGCACATTCCAGAACATCCGTCTGTTCAAGGATATGCCGGTGCTTGACAATGTAAAGGTAGGACTTCACAATCATTACACCTATTCCACTCTGACGGGAATCCTCAGGCTTCCAAAATATTTTCGGGTGGAAAAAGAGATGAATGAAAAAGCAATGGAGATCCTCAAGGTGTTTGATCTGGATAAGGAAGCAGACACCCTGGCGGGAAATCTTCCCTACGGCAAGCAGCGTAAGCTGGAGATTGCCCGCGCCCTGGCAACCAGCCCCAAGCTTCTTCTGCTGGATGAGCCGGCGGCCGGCATGAATCCCAATGAGACGCAGGAGCTCATGGATACCATACGGTTTGTGCGGGACCATTTCGACATGACCATTCTTCTCATTGAGCATGATATGAAGCTGGTGGGCGGAATCTGTGAGAAGCTGACGGTGCTGAATTTCGGTCAGGTGCTGACGCAGGGCAATACCGCAGAGGTATTGAACGACCCGCAGGTTATCACCGCATATCTTGGAGAATAGGAGGGACAAAATCATGGCAATGCTGGAAGTAAAAGACCTCCAGGTGTACTACGGTGTGATTCAGGCCTTGAAGGGAATCTCCTTTGAGGTCAATCAGGGCGAAGTCATTGCGCTCATCGGAGCCAACGGCGCCGGAAAAACAACAACGTTGCAGACGCTGACGGGAATTCTTTCCCCGAAGGCGGGCAGCATTCTTTTTGAGGGAAAGGACATCACAAAGGTGCCTGCCCACAAGATCGTAGAAATGGGAATGGCCCACGTTCCCGAGGGACGGCGGGTGTTTGCCGACATGAGTGTGTATGAGAACCTGCTCATGGGCGCTTACACAAGAAAAGACAAAAATGAGATCCAGGAAAGCCTGGAAGGGGTGTACAAAAGATTTCCCCGTTTGGAGGAGCGCAAGAACCAGAGGGCGGGAACCCTTTCCGGAGGCGAGCAGCAGATGCTTGCCATGGGCAGGGCGCTGATGAGCAAGCCCAGCATCATTCTTATGGATGAGCCGTCCATGGGTCTTTCCCCTATTTTTGTAAACGAGATCTTTAATATCATTGAGGAAGTGAGCAAGAGCGGCACCACGGTTCTTCTGGTGGAGCAGAATGCCAGGAAGGCTCTTTCCATTGCGGACCGCGCATATGTTCTGGAAACCGGCAGCATCACCCTGAGCGGAAACGCAGAAGAGCTTCTTCACGATGAATCGGTACAGAAAGCATATCTGGGTGAATGACAGCCACAGGAGGGATTTGACATGGAAAATTTTGTGATTACCATTGCGAGACAGTATGGAAGCGGCGGCCGCACCATCGGGCAGATGCTGGCAGAAAAACTGGAGTATTCTTTTTATGACAAACAGATCATCCGTCTGGCTTCTGACGAGAGCGGCATTGACCTGAGCCTTTTCGGCAAGATCGAGGGAGGAGAGAAAAAGCCTTCCTTCTTCAGCAAGGCCGGCCTTTACAAGGGCGGCCTGATCTCTCCGGGCAGCAAGGAATTTCTCTCGGACGAGAACCTTTTCAACTACCAGGCAAAGGTTGTCAATGATCTGGCAGCCAAGGAGCCCATGGTGGTGGTAGGCCGCTGCGTAAACCATGTGTTCAAGGACAGACCCAACACGCTGCGCGTGTTTATCTACGCGCCCTGGGAGTTCCGTGTGGAAAAGTCCATGGAAAAGATCAGCGGGTCCCGGGAAGATGTGGAAGATTTCCTCCGCAAGGATGACAAGCGTAAACAGGATTATTACCGCCGGTTTGCAGGAGGCGTGTGGAATGACGCGGTCAACTATGATCTGTGTCTGAACAGCGCGAAGCTGGGCTTTGAGAAATGTGTGGATATGATCATGCACCACAGGAATCTGATGCTTGGAAATGCGGAATAAAGACAACAGGAGAAGTCTCTATGGATTTATTTGAATATGCAAAATCAAAAGCGCTGGACAATGAATCCCCGCTGGCTTCCCGCCTGCGCCCCACTACCCTGGAAGAGGTGGTGGGGCAGCAGCACATTGTGGGGAAGGACAAGCTGCTTTACCGGGCCATTAAGGCGGATAAGCTCACTTCGGTCATTTTTTACGGCCCGCCCGGAACCGGAAAGACAACCCTGGCGCGGGTGATCGCCAACACGACAAGTGCGGATTTTACCCAGATCAACGCCACAGTGGCAGGCAAAAAGGACATGGAAGAGGTAGTGAAGCAGGCACAGGACCGTCTGGGCATGTACGGCAAAAAGACCATTCTTTTCATTGACGAGATCCACCGCTTCAACAAAGGACAGCAGGACTATCTGCTTCCTTTTGTGGAAGACGGGACCATTATCCTGATCGGGGCGACTACGGAGAATCCGTATTTTGAAGTAAACGGAGCGCTTCTTTCCCGTTCCATTATTTTTGAACTGAAGGCGCTGGCGGTTTCGGAGATCGAAAGCCTGATCCTTCGGGCGGTGAACGACAAAGAAAAGGGCATGGGCAGCTATGACTGCGTGATTGAGCCGGACGCCCTTTCCTTTTTGGCGGACATGGCCGGGGGAGACGCTAGGAGCGCGCTCAACGCGGTGGAGCTTGGTGTCCTTACAACGCCGCGCAGCGACGATGGCAAAATCCATCTTACGCTCGAGGTCGCTTCGGAGTGTATCCAGAAGCGGGTGGTGCGCTATGACAAAAAGGGTGACAACCATTATGACATCATCTCCGCATTTATCAAGAGTATGCGGGGCTCGGACCCGGACGCGGCCGTGTACTATCTGGCGAAAATGCTGTATGCAGGCGAGGATGTAAAGTTTATCGCCAGGAGGATTATGATCCTGGCTTCTGAGGATATTGGAAATGCAGACCCCCAGGCCCTCTGTGTGGCAGTGGCCGCGGCGCAGGCCGTGGAGCGGGTGGGAATGCCGGAATCCCAGATCATTCTTTCCCAGGCAGCAGCCTACATGGCCTGCGCCCCAAAGAGCAATTCCGCGGTAAACGCCATAGCGGCAGCCATGGACAGTGTAAAGCGCACAGCCACCACAGTTCCGGTCCATCTGCAGGACGCCCATTATGGCGGTCATGAGAAGCTTGGAAAGGGAATCGGATATCAGTATGCACACAATTTCCCCAATCACTATGTGAAGCAGCAGTATCTTCCCACAGAGATTCTGGGAGAGCGTTTTTATGAGCTGAGCGACATGGGGTACGAAAAACAATTGCAGGAGCATATGCGCCGGATCCGGGGAGAAGAATAAAAAAGACAAAAAATGGAGGAGCCTATAAAAGCTCCTCCATTCAGATTGTAGACAAAAGTGGTGCTGGGAGTTATCCCCAGCACCACTTTTCTGT
>CALBGI010000034.1 GCA_937893675.1 uncultured Blautia sp. | reverse complement strand
TAATAGCCCCTTATAGGGGCAGTGCAAGCCACCGGCTAAGCCGGTGGTCTTGACTGTGGCAGAGGTTATGCCGTTTCCCTGGATCACTGAAAAACGAACAAATATTTGCAAAATGCAAGTTCATTCCGTTTTATTGGACTTAATATGTGCTATAATGAAAATACAAAGAAAAAATGTTTGGAAAATCGGAGGGGAAAGATATGTGGCATACAAAGGAAGAAATAAGGGAAAAAAAGATTGCGCTGGCAGGCGGCGGTGTGTATCAGGAGAAACAGAAGCAGGGGAACAAGCTTTCCGGCGCGATGGCAATGTTTTGGGGAGCGCTGGTGACATTGGAAATTATGGTGGCGGGAGCCATGATCTTCAACTTCGATTTTCATGGGGCGGATGCAATTGCCACGGTATTGGTGTTTGTGGTATTATATTTTGGAGTGGTAGCAGCTCTTACGGACAGATAGGAGTAAAATATGGCCAGATCCTTTCAGCAGAAACTGAAAATTTTATATTTGCTTAGAGCGTTTCAGGAAAAGACCGATGAACAGCATCCCATGACGGTGTCGGATCTGATCGATTATCTGGAAGAATTTGGGATTACCGTGGAACGGAAGACAGTCTATGATGATATTGAGACGCTTCGCACGTTTGGCCTTGATATTGCCAATCGCAGAAGCAAACCGTCGGGATTTTATCTGGCAAGCCGGGATTTTGAACTGGCAGAACTGAAGCTTTTGGCAGATGCGGTCCAGTCCTCGAAATTTATCACAGACAAGAAGTCGCGTCAGCTTATCCGCAAAATTGCAGGACTTGCCAGTGTCTATGAGTCGAAGCAGATCCAGCGACAGGTTATTGTGGGGAATCCTGTCAAGAATGAGAACGAGAGCATTTATTACAACGTTGACGAGCTTCACAGGGGAATTTCCATGGACCGGCAGGTGAGCTTCCAGTATTTTGAGTGGACGGTATCCAAGGAAATGCGCCTGAAAAAGGATGGCGCAAGGTATCTGGTAAGTCCGTGGGGATTGATTTGGAGAGATGAGAACTATTATCTGATCGGTCTGGACGAAAAAAGCGGTATTGTAAAACATTATCGTGTGGATAAGATGCTGAGGATCAGCGTAGAGAAGCAGCCGCGAAACGGCCGGGAGATTTTTGAAGGCTTTGACGTGGGAACATTTGCCGCAAGAACCTTCGGAATGTTCGGAGGGCGGGAAGAAACGCTGACGCTGGAATTTGCCAATCACCTTATCGGAGTGGTACTGGACCGGTTTGGACATAAGATCACTGTGCGGAAAGAGGATGAGCAGCACTTCCGCATTCGTGTGCAGGTGAATGTGAGCGGTCAGTTTTTTGGCTGGCTGGCCGGGCTTGGCTCAGATGTGACCATTGTATCACCCCAGAGTGTGCAAAAAGATTATCTCCGCTTTTTGCAGAGAGCGATGGAGAATTACAGGAACGGATAAAGAGAAAAGGATAACGGGAGGCAGAACCGGGGAGAGCATATGACGGTAAAATCAAGATTATTAGAGCTTTTAGAACAGCATAAAGGAGAGACACTGTCAGGAGAGATTCTGGCGGGGGAGCTTTCCTGTACCAGGGCGGCAATCTGGAAAGCAGTGAAGTCCTTGCGGGAGATGGGCTACCGCATTGAGGCAGGGCCGAACCGTGGATATATGCTGGCGCGGGATACAGATGTTCTCTCAGCTGAGGGGCTTCGCCTGTATCTTGAGGATCCGCAGACGGAGATAGAAATTTTTGAAGAAGTAGCTTCCACCAATCAGACGGCAAAGGAGCTTGCAGTAGCAGGGAAGGCAGGCCATGGCTCTCTTGTTCTTGCCAGAAGTCAGCAGGCTGGCCGGGGGAGACGGGGGCGTAGCTTTTTTTCGCCAAAGGATGCAGGACTTTATCTGAGCGTTATCATAAAACCGGAAAGCACGCTTACGGAAAGCCTTTTGCTGACTTGCGCAGCTGCAGTCGCTGTTTGTCGGGCAGTGAAGCAGGTGTACGGCCTGGAGCTTTCGATCAAATGGGTCAATGATCTTTATTATCAGGGTAAAAAGGTCTGCGGAATTCTTACCGAGGCAGTGACAGATTTTGAGAGCGGAAGCATTGAATTCGCTGTAATTGGGATCGGTTTGAATCTTTTTCAGGGAAAGGAACCGCTTCCGCTGGAACTCAGAGAAAAAGCCGGTGTTTTGTTTCCAGAATATGAAGAAGGGGAAAATTTACAGAGAAACCGTCTCGCGGCAGAGATCGTCAATCAGCTTTTGGTAGAGGCGGCAGACCTGAAGCTCTCGCCGGAATACATAAAGCGCAATATCATTCCGGGCAAATTTGTGACTGTTCTGGATGGAAATTCTTCGCGCAGAGTGTTTGCGGAGGGGATTTGTGAGGATGGAAAGCTGCTGGTGAGAGAAAAAGATGGGAAACACAGTCGTCTGACCTATGGCGAGATTACAGAATTCAAAGAATAACGCTCCGGCGGACTTTCCAACAGGGAAAGCAGACGGAGCGTTGTTTTACAACAGATATTTATCAGTAGTATTATGCGTTTTCTTTATTTTCTGCATCGGTGCTGCTTTTTTCAGAGTCTGTGGCAGTAGCAGAGGCTTGGGCTGATACGGGGGAGTGCGCGTCTGTGGGTGCTGCGGTATCTTCTGTATTCTGCGCTGCCGAAGCGGTTTCTGTGTCAGCAGGCTGCTGATAGGGACGGTAGGGCTGCCAGAAATGTTCTTCTTTTTCCTCGGATTTTTTTTCCTGATCGAGCTTGTGTTTTTTGTCTGTAATGATATAAACACCGGCTACAATGAGAGCCACGCCAATGACGATCTGAGGAATGCGGCCAACAGTCATACTGAGACCGTAGGCAAGGGGATTGGGCAGAAGCCAGTAAATGATGTCTGTCAGGAAGCTCCAGAGTACGGAAAAACCAATGAGGATCATCGCAATGGCGGTGAGCTTGCGGTATTTGGCAAGCATATTTCCGGCATCGCCAAGAAATTCACCGATATGCAGGATATAAGTGTCTTCCATGGCGTAAAATTCTTCTTCAGAGAGAGATTTTAAGTTATGCACATTGAAGAAACTGTAAAACCACAGAATTGGAGCAAACATGAGAAGCCAGCCGAAGCCGAACGTGGAAGAAGCCAGAGCAATGATGCCCCAGAATACTGCCATAATACTGATTCCCTGTTTGCGGAAGCCCATATACAGTTCCCCGGCACCGGGGATGAGGGATGCGAGAAATAATAAGAATCCATGTTTTTGTTTTGTCATATTAATTGCCTCCATTGATAAAATTTGTAATCTGATTCAGACCGGAAGAAACTGCGGATGTGCTTTTGTTTAATTCACGGCCAAGGTGCGAAGAGAATTTGTTCAGGTAATTGGGACGGGATTTCTGAGGTGGTCTGGGGACCACGGCTTCTATAGTTAATGGCTCTTTGCGAAGCAGAGAAGAGAAATCAATGCTTCCCATGGTAAAAAGAAGAAACAGGGCAGCGACAACTCCGGCTGCAGTCCGGAGACTATAACAGAAAAGCTGCATTTTATGGGAGGTTTCCCTGACTGCTTTTGCGGTCTGCACATCCGTCTGAGCTGCCCGGGAAAGAATTTGCTCTTTCAGACATTGGGGAGCGTGAACATTGTCGGTGAGCTCTTTGTCCGAGAGTACTTGATCCAGGCAAAAGTCGCAGGTATTAAGATGCTCCAGAAATGCGATCATTTCTTCTGTTTCCAGTGTATTGTTTTCAAAGTGTTTTATGTCTTTGGGTTCCAGGTGCATCTAATCACTCCTTTCCAGCAATTTCTTCAGCATACTTTTTGCCCGGTAAAGCTGTGTCTGAATGGTTTTTGTGTTTTTGTTTTCTTTCTGTGCGATTTCTGTAACGGTAAGCTCTTCACAGAAGTGTGCTTCTGCTACCTGCGCATAGGGGGACTTCAGGCTGCGGCATAGGCAGCGCACCTGCTCCTTTGAGTCTGAACGAAGGAAGGCTTCCTCCGGAGAGGCGCTGTTGTCTGTAAGCTGCTGAAAGTAGATATCCTCAGTGGGAATTGTGCGCCGTCCGGCTGCCTTTAAAAAGTCCAGACATTTGCGAACGGCGATTTTGCTCAGCCAGGCCTTTTCATAAGTGCCGTCGAACCGGGAAAGATTTTTGTAAGCGGAAAGAAACACTTCCTGGGTCAGGTCTTCAGCATCAAAGGGGTTGCCGATGGATTTCAGGCAAATAGAATAAATTAAATTCTGGTAATGATCAATCAGATATTCCAGATATTCTTCCTGTGAAATATGATCAGCCCCCTCTCTGTACCCGTTCACTTATTATAACGCGGAAGAAAAAAGAAAACATTCAGTTTTGCCAAATTATTTTTCAAAAAACGGAACTTTTTTTGACGGATGCGGGAGGATGGTCTATACTGTAAGCGAAACAGGGCAATTGGAAGACGCCGGGCGAGCGCGGCAGAAAAGAGGGAAAGACATGACACAGACAAGACGTTTGTATTATGAGAATGTATATATAAAAGAATTTGATGCACAGGTACTGGAATGCCGTCCGGCAAAAGACGGATTTCATGTCCTTTTGGACGAGAGTGCTTTTTATCCGGAGGGAGGCGGTCAGCCCAGTGATGTTGGAAGCCTTGGCAAAATACAGGTCAAAGAGGTTCAGGAAAAGAACGGTGAGCTTCTTCATTATACGGATGAGCCGCTGACCCCGGGCGAGAGGGTGCACGGGCAGATTGACTGGGAACATCGTTTTGACCTGATGCAGCAGCATTCCGGGGAACATATGGTGAGCGGACTTGTGCATGAGGCCTTTGGCTATGATAATGTAGGCTTTCATATGGGAAACGATGTGATTACGATCGATTTTAACGGGCCGCTTACGGAAAAAGAAATGGAAGCGATTGAAGCTGACGTCAACGAAAAAATCTGGAAGAACATACCGGTAGAGATTACGTATCCCTCCCCGGAAGAGCTGGAGCGCCTTCCTTACCGGAGCAAAAAGGAACTGACAGGACGCGTGCGGCTTGTGAATTTTCCGGAAACAGATTTGTGCGCCTGCTGCGGCACGCATGTGACCCATACCGGGGAAATCGGATTGGTAAAGCTTCTTTCTGTGGTGAAATTCCGAGAAGGCGTGCGTATGGAAATGCTCTGTGGAAAACGGGCTATGGCGTATCTGAATGCGATGGACGGCCAGAACCACAGGGTTTCTGTGAAACTTTCCGCAAAGCCCGGGGAGACAGCGCAGGCGGTAGAGCGTCTTTATGAGGAAAATTACCGCCTGAAGGGCCGGATTATGGAGCTGGAAGAGGCAATGTTTGCCAGCGAGGCGAAAGGCTGCGCAGGAAAAGGCGACGTGCTTCTGTTTTATGAAGGGCTGGAAGCAGACAGCCTTCGGAAGCTTACGGATGCGGTGATGCAGGAATGCGGCGGCCGGTGTGCCGTTTTTTCCAGAAATGAGGACGGGAGCTATAAATACGCCATGGGAGAAAAAGATGGCGATCTGAGACTGTTTGCAAAAGAGATGAATAACGCGTTGGACGGACGGGGCGGCGGCAAACCCTTTTTCGTTCAGGGTTCTGTAAAGGCAAACGAGACAGAAATCCGGCAATTTTTTGAGAAATAAAGAGGGCAGAGAAAATGTTTGGCGAATGTCATGCTCATGTGATTATGGATGGGAAAAATTATCAGAGAGCCGTAAAGCTTCACGAAAACAAAGTACAGGATGAGATTATCCGCACCTGTTTTAAGATTTACAGAGAAAATGGGGTGACCTTTGTGCGGGACGGAGGGGATGCGTTAGGCGTTTCCAGACGGGCAAAAGAATTGGCCGGGGAGTATGGGATCACCTACCGCACACCTGTTTTTGCCATACACAGGAAAGGATGTTACGGGAGTATTGTAGGCCTGGATTTTTCGGACATGAAAGAATATCACCGGAGGGTTCTGGAAGCGAAGCAGAAAGGCGCTGATTTTATTAAGATTATGACGACGGGGCTTTTGGACTTCGAGGATCACGGCGCTGTGACAGGGGTACCGCTGGAGGCTTCAGAAGTAAAAGAGATGGTTCATATTGCGCACGAAGAAGGATTTGCGGTTATGAGCCATACCAACGGAGTGTATGGTGTGCAGGCGGCAATCATGGCCGGTGTGGACAGTATTGAGCATGGCAACTATATGGATGAAGAGACCATAGATATGTTGGCGCAGAGTTCAGCTGTATGGGTGCCCACATTGGTGACGGTACGTAATCTGAGAGGGTGCGGACGTTATCAGGATCAGGTTTTGGTGCCCATTATAGAGGCAGCAGAGAAAAGCCTGCAGCTTGCGTACAAAAAAGGTGTGAAAGTGGCTCTCGGAAGCGACGCAGGGGCATATCTGGTACCTCATGGCCAGGGAATCAAGGACGAATTTCAGGCTTTTGCAGAGATCCTCGGTGATACACCAAGGCTGAGGGAATGGCTTTTGCAGGGGGAGGAAGAGATCCGAAGAAGATTTTGAAAAAACAGAGAGGCTGCCACAGTTGTTCATCATTGGATTTTGTGGCAGCCTTGTCTGTTCAGGCGTCTTCTATTTTCAGACACTGATAGATATTTGAGGTTTTGGATTGCACAGGATCAAAGGTTACTTTTACATTGGTGCCGACAGCAAGCCCACCGGAGGCTGCATTTACGGCGTTATCTGTACGGCAGATCGCGGTACTGCCATCGGTGGTTTTCAGTGTAACGGTGTTGGCCGTAGTTCCGATAACAGAGCCGGTGATGGTATAGGTGATATTTTTGGATTTGAGAGTTTCCGGGTCATAGCCTGTGACGGCGAGAATCTGAGTTCCGTCCAGGGTAGAACCATTGAATTCGCCGGCATAAGTGACAGAAACATAGGAGCCGGGGGCGGTGCCTCCTTTAAAATAGCAGGGGATCGCAGAAAGGTCTATGTTTATAGACTGGCTGGCTCCGTCGGGAAGAACCTGGAGGATATTTCCGTTTATGTTCTGTATGGCAGCAGCGAAATGCTTTTCGTTTTCCGCTGCCGGATCTTCCGGAAGTGGCGTGGGCGTTGGGGCCGGAAGTGTCAGCGGTTCTGTGTCGGAAACGCTGAGAACCTTTATGTGTGTGGCGTTGAGTGCGTTGGAAGCCGCCTGGCCTGTGGGCGGGAATTTCCCTTTAAAATGAATATATACCCAGGAACCTGCCTGGATTCCATTCTGGTAGTACTGCTCTGTGCCGGTAATGGGATAGACGGCAGTTGTTTTCTTTTTGGATTCCACAGAGATGGTATTCGGCGTAAGACCGGTTACTTTTACATGTGCCACACGCTCTTCCAGCTGCGCCTTTTTGTGAAATTCATCCACGACCTTCAGGGCTTTTGTCTGGGAGGTATCGGTATCGGAAAGCTGACCTTCGTAGATGACGGTGACTTCATCTCCCGAAATCATGCCGCCCTCACATTCTAAGGTGGCCTGCGATACGTTGAAAATGCAGGCTTCGCCTTTGGAATCCTGAAGTGTCAGAAGCGTTCCGTCAAAATCCATGAGAATTCCGGTCATTTCGTCCATATATACCCGTGGGTTTGCGGAGGTATCCTCAGGCTGATCAGCTTCCTGCTGAGGGGAAGACGGAGGGATCAGTTTGCCGGGATTACCGCAGCCGGAGACACAAAACATAAGTCCAAGGCAGACAAACAGAAAGGAATATTTTTTCATGGAAAACCTCCTCGCGTGTGCGCACTCATTAAGTGTTCACATTATACCAAAAAATTCTTGTAATTTCTATAAGATGTGCTATAATCTCCTTAAATAAATAATAGCGAAGTAGGAATTTATGCGTTAAGTGTTCATTGGCTGGGGAGTCGCCGTGAAACGAAAAGCAGGTAGAGGCCGCTTACGATATATTTTCCGCACCCGTTGCTACATATGAGGACATCTCATAATGTGGAGGGATTATTATTTATTCCTGAGTACGCGGCAGCTGATATTCCATGGCTGTCAGGCGTGGTATCTATTTTATTACATTATGGAGGTGTTTTTTTAATGGAAAAAAACAAAAAATCCTGTTGGAACGTAAAAACCCTGGTATTTATGGCTCTTCTGGTTGCTATGCATCTGGTTCTCACCAGAGTATTTGTGATTGAGCTCGGTGCTTACCGCATTTCTGTGGGCAGTGTGTGCACCATTCTGGCTGGCCTGTGGCTCGGCCCTGTAGCCGGAGGCGTGTGTGGACTGGCTTCAGATATTATCGGCTGTTTTATGAAGGGCTATGCCATTAATCCGCTGATTACGATTGCCGCTATTTTGTGGGGCGTAATACCGGCGCTGATGAAATCGTTGTGGGCAGGAAAAACAAAAACTGCGAAAACGGTGGGAATGAGCGTTTCCATTTTTATTACTGCAATTTTCAGCTCTCTTATCTTTACAACTGCCGGGCTGGTGATATTCATGGGATATAATTTTTATGCAATTATGCCGGGAAGACTGGTGCAGTTTGCAATTATGATCCCCATTTACTGCGTACTTACCTGTATTCTTTACCTCAGCCCGCTGACTGCGATGGTTGCAGGAAATGTGACGCCGGCTGTTTTGAATAAAAATACCGTATAAAAACAAAGCAAAGTACAGAGATTACGATTCCCCCAAAATAAAGCACCGCCGCAAAATGGAAGCATCCGTTTTTCGGCGGTATTTTTGTATGGGAAATAATGATGACCGGATGTTCCGAACCGCAAAAAACGCTGCGGCTGGTCAGATCTGATCCTGTACGCGGAACCAGTAGGTGTAAAAATAACGAAAGCCAAAGGCTTCGTACAGGGATCTTGCAGGATGGTTACCTTCTACAACCTGCAGGTAGGCTCTTTGCGCGCCTTTTTTTTGTCCTTCCAGAAGAAGGGTTCCAAGAAGCTGTCTGGCATATCCATTTTTGCGATAGTCCTCCCGCACATGAATGGCGTAGATTCCGATATAATCCCTGTCAAGGATGCCAAGGCCGGTGGCGACAATTTCACCGTTTTGGGTGATGGATGCGCAGAGTGTTTCCTTGAGAATGGCCTGGTACATGGAAGGAACAACGGCGCGGTGTATGGGATTCGTCATTTTTTTTAGATCAAACAGACTTTCAATCCATTCCTGGGAAATCTGCTCTGAAATCTGAACTTTGTCAGAAAATCTGCCCGGGACGGTATCATTTAATTCCAGCGTCATGACATTCGTGGTGTGTTCTATCCGGTAACCGCGATTTTCCAGGACATAGTCGAAGTCCGGAGAAACCAGGGGACTGATTTTGAAAATTGCAGGCGTTCCCAGACGTTGGTAGACTGCCTCACAGTAGGGGATTTTTTCCCTCCAGGGCAGAGTGGAGATGCCAAATTGCTCCACACTGTTGGTTCTGTGCGTGTAAAAATAAGAAAATCGAAGGATCCAGCCGTCGTAAAGCTCCATTTTGTGAGATGGCCAGGCATTCAGGGACATATCCTCGATTTGTTTGATCGTCATTTCCATAAGGGTCTCTCTTTTCGGATTTAATTTTCTCAATCATAAAATCTGATTTCAGAGATGTCAAGTGTTAAATAAAAAGAAAACTTTCAGCAGGGAGAGGGGGTATGATATAATACAGATACAGGCACGAGTGCCTCATGTATTGGGAAGACAATATACAGTTGAAAGGAGAAGGCATATGGAAACCAGACCTTATGTATCATGGGAGCTTATGGAAAATTTTATGACAGATGCGTTTCGGGCAGTGGGGGTGCCGGAGGAGGACGCCAAAATTTGTACGGATGTTTTGCTGGAAAGCGACCGGCGCGGGATAGAAAGCCATGGCTGCAATCGTTTCAAACCAATTTACATTGACCGTATCTGTGCAGGAATCCAAAAACCTGTGACAGACTATGAGGTTTTGAAGGAAACCTGTACCACTCTTGTTGCAGATGCACACGATGGAATGGGGATGGTGGCGTCTCACCGGATGATGAACAGTCTGATAAAGAAGGCTGAAATTTACGGAATGGCAATGGGAGCAGTGCGCAATTCCACCCATTACGGTATTGCAGGATACTGGGCGACCATGGCGTCTGACAAGGGCATGATAGGAATCACAGGAACCAATGCGCGTCCGTCGATCGCCCCTACCTTCGGGGTGGAAAATATGCTGGGAACCAATCCGCTGACTTTTGCGCTTCCCACAGATGAGGAATTTCCTTTTGTGCTTGACTGCGCTACCTCTATTACGCAGCGAGGCAAAATCGAGTATTATGCGCGGATGGGAATGGATACTCCGGAGGGCATGGTTATCGGTCATGATGGTCAGCCCAAGACGGACAGCAGGCAGATTTTGAAGGATCTTACCAAAGGGCAGAATGCCCTGGCGCCCCTGGGAGGGATCGGCGAAGAGCTGGCTGGCTATAAAGGCTATGGTTATGCAACTGTGGTGGAAATTCTATCGGCTGCGCTTCAGGGCGGAAGTTTCCTTAAAATGCTCATGGGACTTGATGAGAACGGTCAGAAACAGCCCTATCATCTGGGACATTTTTTCCTTGTGATCCATCCGGAATTCTTCATGGGAGAAGCTGTCTTCCGAAAAACAGCGGGGGACATTCTCCGGGAACTGCGCGCTTCTCAGAAGGCTCCGGGGCAGGAGCGGATTTATACCGCAGGAGAAAAGGAATATTTGGTTTGGCAGGAGCGAAAAGAAAAGGGGGTGCCGGTAGGCGAAGCGGTGCAGAGGGAATTTCTGGAAATCCGTGACAGGTACCATCTGCCTTACCGTTTTCCTTTTGAAAAGCAGTGATGTGACCTGCAAGTGAAATTGTCGAAAAATGTCGATAAAATCCAGTGATATTTTGAAAATATCACTGGACAAATCGTCATTGCAGTTCTATAATAAGACTCACCAGAAGTCATCTGGTATCAAAGCCGTCGATTCCGACGGAAATTCCCATTTTTACTTAAGATAAAAGAAAATAGCACCAAAGGGTATTCTATGTTTCGCTGCTCCCAAATGTCTCACAAAACATAAGTACAAAGAGAGGTGAAGGAATGTTTTTGGAAACATTGTTTCCGGTTTTGACTGCGGCAGTAGCCATGGTGATGGATTTACGTACCTCCAGAGTGGACAATGGCTGGATTGTATTTTGCATCTGCACAGGGCTTGCTGTACAGACCTTATCGGGAGGGATCCGAGGCTTTTGGGGTGCAGCTTGGGGAACAATGCTGCCGCTGCTTTTGTTGGGCGGGCTGTTTGTTTTTCGTATGCTGGGGCCTGGAGATATTAAACTTTTCTGCGCCCTGGGCTGTATGCTGGGAGGTATTTCTATCGGGAAATGTATTCTTGTGTCACTGTTCATCGGTGCCGGCATTTCTCTCGCAATTCTGATTTCTGTCGGCGAATTCCGCCAAAGGTTCCACTATTTTGCGCAATATCTTTCAGAATATATGTCCGGTGGGCAGAAGAAGCCCTATTACAACAAAGATATGACCGCTTTGGAAAATTTTCATTTTACGGTACCTGTATTTTTAAGTGTGATGCTCTATGCAGGAGGTGTCTATTGAAAAAGAACATATTTGCGGTCTGTGACTTAGAGGCAGATTATGCCCGGAACTTCATGGACTATCTGAATCGGAAAAACAATATTCCTTTTGAGATCCAGGCATTTACCACGGTGGAGGGACTGCTTGTATATGGAAAAACCGCGCATATAGAGTTGCTGCTGATTTCCGGAAAAGCCATGTGCAAAGAAGTTCGGGATATGGACATTGGAAAAATTGTTATACTTTCCGAGGGCGTCTATCCACCGGAGCTTGACCGTTATCCAAGCGTGTACAAATATCAGTCATCAGCAGAGGTTATCCGCGAGGTGATGGCGTGTTATGGTGAGGAAAGGGCAGTTGTCCCGGTGCAGTTTCCGGTATTGAAGAAGACGACGGAGATATTGGGAGTGTATTCGCCGCTGGGGCGATGTCTGAAGACCTCATTTGCCTTGACACTGGCGCAGATATTGGCAAGAGACCGGGCGGTTCTGTATCTCAATCTGGAAGAATATGCGGGCTTTGAAGAGCTTATGGGAAAAGAATTCTCTCATAATCTGGGCGACCTTCTCTACTATGTCCGCCAGAAGAGCCAGAATCTGATCCACCGAATGAATGGAATGATACAGACCGTGAACAATCTGGATTTTGTACCTCCGGTAAAAATACCGGCAGATATTCATGCCACTACGTGGGAAGACTGGGAATACCTGCTCAATGAACTGGTAATGCACAGCAATTATCAGAGTGTGGTATTGGATATGGGAGGCGGAATTGACTCGTTATTTCCGCTTTTGGACAGGTGCAGGCAGGTTTATATGCCGGTTCTCAAGGATACTATTTCGGTGTGTAAGCTGACACAGTTCGAGAACCTTCTGCAGGAGTGGGATTTTTCGCAGATTCTTGCAAAAACTACCAAGGTGCATTTACCTTTTCATGTGGGACAGCTGCCTGCGCAGAACTATGTAGAGCAGCTGGTGTGGAGTGAACTTGGAGACTATGTGCGGAAGCTTTTAAGCGGGGATCGTGAATGAGAAAAGAATATTTTCAGGAAATACGCAAGCGCTTGCTGGACAGGCTTGATCTGTCCAACGAGCTGACAGACGAAGAAATTCTGGAGGCCATTGACAGTTTGATCCTCAATGAAATGAGGGATATGAGCTGTGGCTTAAAGGAAAAGGTGCAGCTTCGTCAGGAGCTTTTCTATTCTGTACGGAAGTTGGATGTACTGCAGGAACTCATTGAGGATGAAAGTGTGACAGAAATCATGGTAAACGGACCAGACGCGGTATTTGTGGAGCGGGAAGGCCGTCTCAGCCGTTGGAACAAAGCCTTCACCTCCCGGGAGAAGCTGGAAGATGTCATCCAGCAGATTGTGGGAAAGTGCAACCGGGTGGTAAATGAGTCCATGCCGATTGTGGATGCCCGTCTGGAGGGCGGAGCCAGAGTAAACGCAGTTGTTTATCCGGTAGCGTTGAATGGCCCGATCCTCACTATCCGGCGTTTTCCGGATACGCCCATGTCAATGGAACGGCTGATTGCCATAGGAAGTCTGACTGCAGAGTGCGCAGAATTTTTGGAAAAATTGGTAAAAGCCAGATATTCCATCATTATTGGCGGTGGGACCGGAAGCGGCAAGACGACATTTCTGGGAGCGCTTTCCCACTATATTCCAGAGGATGAGCGTGTGATCACCATTGAGGATAATGCAGAGCTGAAGCTTCAGGGAATCCCGAATCTGGTGCGGCTGGAAGCAAAGAGCGCAAATATCGAAGGCGGTGTCAGCGTAACGATCCGTGATCTGATCAAAGCAGCGCTTCGCATGCGTCCGGACCGGATCATTGTGGGAGAGGTTCGCGGAGGAGAGGCGGTGGATATGCTTCAGGCATTGAACACAGGGCATGACGGGAGTCTTGGCACCGCACATGCCAACAGCAGCCGCGACATGTTGAGCCGCCTGGAAACAATGACGCTTATGGGCGTGGAGCTTCCACTGGAGGCGATACGCAGACAGATTGCTTCCGGCGTGGACATTCTGATTCATTTGGGGAGAATGCGGGATAAATCCCGAAAGGTTCTGGAAATTGCGGAGGTATGCAGTTTTGAGAATGGAGAAATCCGGCTGCAGACTCTCTATACCTGGCAGGAGGAGAAGGGCCTGGTGCAGACGGCGCCTCTCCTTCACCGGGAAAAATTGAAACGGGCAGGGATAGAGTGATGAAAAAAAAGACAAAGAAAAATGCACAGGCAAAAAATCAGTATGGAGAATATCATTTCTCGAAAAAAGAACTGCTTGTGGGAATTGCGCAGAGCGTGATGATCGGGGGCAGTATAATTTATCTTTTTTATGGGAGATATCCCTTTTGGGTGCTTCTGGTGCCGGTCACGATCGTTTATCTGCGGTGGAAGAGGCGGCGCTGTATACAGGAAAGAAAAAAGAAGCTGAATTATCAGTTTCGCGATGCGCTTACCTCTCTGAGTGTGGCGGTACAGGCTGGCTATTCCGCAGAAAACGCGGTATCTGCCTGTGTAAGAGATCTGGAACGGCTCTATGGTGAGGAAACCGACATTTTGAAAGAATTTCGCTATATTGAAAGTCAGCAGAAGGTCAGTGTGCCGGTGGAAGAACTGTTTCTGGACCTGGGAGACCGAAGCGGAGTGGAGGATATTGAGAACTTTGCCCTTGTGTTTCATACAGCCAAAAGAACCGGGGGAGACATGAATCGGGTGATACAAAAAACAGCCCGTATGCTCGGGGACAAAATTGACGTTCGCCGGGAGATTGAGGCAACGTTGGCTGCGAAAAAATCAGAGCAGATGATCATGAGTGTTATGCCTGCAGGAATCATTTTTTATCTGAAGCTGACTTCTCCGGGATTTTTGGACGTGCTGTATGGAAATCCTTTTGGGTTTTGTGCCATGAGTCTTTGCCTTGGCATTTACGGCACAGCATGCTGGCTGGGAAGAAAAATAGTGGATATTGAAGTGTAGGAGGATACATGTGGGTACATATTGTGATTTTTGCGCTGATTCCTTTGGTGCTCTTGGCTTTACGGCGGGGATGGATCCAGGGGATGGAACGCATCGGAAAGAGAGGCTGCCTCCTGTTTGCGGGCGTGGCGGCGGCAGGGAATTTTGCAGGACTGGTGCTTACGCTCCAAAATGGAGCTGACACGGTATACGAAAAAGAGGTATGTCTTATAAAAGAGGACTCCGGAGCATATGAAGAAAAATTTTATGTGTCTGAATCCGGAAAAGAACGTGAGACGGTTTATATTCAGATTCCGCAAAAAGAGACAGAAGAACAGGAAAAACCGCAGGAAACAGTTTCTCCTGAAGAGGAAAGACAGCGGGAGTTAAAGGCTGCTTTGGATGCGTACAACAGTCGAAAGAACGATCCGGATCATTATTATCTTCCAACAAAACTGGATGGGAAAAAGATCGTGTGGACACGTCCGGGAGATACCGCAGGCACATTGCTGGCGGGGCTTGGCTTTCTTGCGGCAGCTGTGCTCATGGGGGCACAAACCAGG
This sequence comes from uncultured Blautia sp., assembly GCA_937893675.1. Taxonomy (GTDB): domain Bacteria; phylum Bacillota; class Clostridia; order Lachnospirales; family Lachnospiraceae; genus Blautia_A. Next base: position 73,249 of record CALBGI010000034.1, on the reverse strand, counting down.
GAAGAACAGAAAAAACTGCAGAAACGCAGAGAAGAGCTTTTGCTGGATTATCCGGCGCTGGTGATGAAATTTACCCTTCTCGTGCAGGCTGGAATGACTGCCCGCCGGGCATTTCAAAAAATAGGAGAAGATTATCTGAGAAGAAAGAAGCTTCGTACCCGTTGCGCATATGAGGAAATTGTAACGGCCTGCAGGGAAATGGAAAGTGGTGTTTCGGAACTGGACGCTTATCGCAGGTTTGGGGAACGGTGCAGTCAGGTGCAATATAAGATTTTTTCCACTCTTCTAATACAGAATCTGCAAAAAGGGAGCCGGCAGCTTTCGGACATGCTGGAGAGAGAATCGCTGGCTGCGTGGGAGGAACGAAAGCGCAAGGCCCGGGTTCTGGGGGAAGCAGCTGCGACAAAGCTTTTGTTTCCTATGGTGCTGATGCTTTTGGTGGTCATGGTGATCATTATGATTCCGGCATTTCTCTCATTTTATGGAGGAACCTGAACACAAAGAAACAATTGGGAACTGGAGGGACAGGATGAAAAAACTGAGGAAAATCTTGAATGAATTCTGGAAAGAGGAGGAAGCGGTAGGCGTTGTGGAGATTATTCTGATCCTGGTCGTGCTTATTGGCCTGGTAATTATTTTTAAGGATCAGCTCACGAGTCTGGTGCGGAGTATTTTGTCAAAAATTACAAGTCAGAGTAACTCTATTTGATACCCGGAAATATATCACAGGAAATTTTACAAAGACGAAAGAGGGAAGTACATGAAAAAGGGAAGCATTACGATTTTTCTGGCACTGGTGCTGAGCCTTATGGTATCTCTGGTGAGCGCGTCCATAGAATCCTGTCGTATGGCTGCCGCCAGAGCACAGATCCTAAGCAGCGTGGATATTGGATTATATTCTTTGTTTGGACAGTATGACAGGACTTTATTGGAGGAATTGGATTTGTTTGCACTTGACGCGTCAGGGAAAGATGGAAGCTTAAACCTGGCTGCTGTTTATGACGGCTTTGAACAGTACATGAAACCAATTTTGAACCAGAACAGTCAGAGGCTTTCCCGGGAACAGGGCGGCATTTCGGGATATTGTGTACTTACCGATAACACGGGGGAGCTGTTTTACAGGCAAGTGGTTCAATATATGAAAGATACATTGGGGATACAGGGCCTGCAGCTCCTTCTGGAAAAGATGCAGGAGCGTAAGGATAAAATCAGCCAGGCGGAGGAGACCGGGAAAGAGGCAGAGAGCCAAAAAGCGCTGGATTCCTACGAGGCAGAAATGGACAGGGCGGCACAGGAAAGCCGTGAAGAAGAGGAGAAAAAGAAACAGGAAGAAAGCGGGACGGAACCAAAGCAGGAGATCGTGATACAAAAGGCAGAAAATCCGATTCCCATCATCAAACGCATACGGGAAATGGGGATTCTCAGTCTGGTGATTCCTGCTGACAAGGGCATTTCAGACAAAGCGCTTTCAAAAGATATGCCTGTGGTATCAAAAAGGAAATTGCACCAGGGAATGCCTATGGATGGATGCCCGCAGGAGAGTGATGCTTATACGTCGGAGCTATTGTTTCAGCAGTATCTGATGACACATTTGGGAAATTATACAGACACGGGAGAGGGCGGCCTGTCTTATGAGACGGAGTATGTTCTGGCGGGAAAGGAAAGCGATGTGGAAAATCTGAAATCCATTGCAGCGAGACTTCTCCTGATACGGGAAGGCGTGAATTTTGCAAGTCTTCTGGCAGACAGTGGAAAACGGGCGCAGGCCCGCGCATTGGCTGTGGCGATCGCGTCTGGATTTTTGATTCCGCCGGCAGCAGTGATTATTGAAGGAGCGCTTCTTTTGTGCTGGTCCTTTGCAGAGAGTATTTTGGATGTAAGAGAGCTTTTTGACGGAGGAAAAGTATCTCTTATAAAAAAGCCGGGGGATTGGCAGATTACGCTTTCGAACCTGCCCAGACTTTTGGAGGGGCTGGATTCGATGCGCAGAGGAAGCGAGGACGGGCTTTCTTATGAGGATTATCTTCAGGTCCTGCTGTTGACCAGGAGCCGAAAGGAAAAGATCCTGCGGACGATGGATATGGTAGAGAAACAGGCGCAGAAGTTGAAAAACAAGCCGTCTTTTCGGCTGGATTCCTGTGTTGCGGCCATGGAGGTTTCCATAGATGTGCGGGCAAATCAGAAAAAGACCTTCCAGGTGACAAGGCAATATTTGTATGACTGAAAGAAAAGGAGTGTGAAAAGGTGTCTTTTCAGGAAGAAAAAAATACATGGATAGACAGACATGCGAACATATATAGAAATTTAAAAGAAAGGAAACGCTCTCTAAAGAACTTTCTGCTGTTTCCCCCGACAAACAGCAATGGTTTTTCTGAAAGGACATCTTTTCATGCTTCTTCCTTCAGACTGTCCAGAGCGGGGATTGCCCTGGAAACGTTACTGGTACTGCCTTTGTTTTTTCTGGGAATGGTGACGATGATTTCGTTTATGGACATTTATCGTCTGGAGACAGAGCATTTAAGCTCGCTGTGTGAAAAGGCAAAGAAGGCTGGGATGTATGCGTATACAAGCGGGGAGAAAGGTATGGAAGAACTGACACTGCCGGATATTTATGCCTATCAGCCCATTGGGGGACTGGTGCCGCTCCCCAAAGTATGGCTGTTTACCAGCGTGCAGGTTCACACATGGGTTGGTGCAGGGGAAGGCAATTTTGAGGGGGAAGGGCAGGTGGAACAGATGGTGTACATGACAGGGTCCGGAAGCGTATATCATCGGAGTCTGGATTGTACATATATCAATCTTTCTGTCAACTGCGTTTCTTCCAATCAAATTTCTGCGTTGCGAAATGCCTATGGAGAAGAATACACGGCTTGTGCTGCATGCAGCAGGGGACAGAAACCGGCAGGAAGCGTATATATCACAGAGAAAGGCAGCCACTATCACAATCAGGAAACCTGCAGCGGACTCAAACGAAGTGTACGTCTGGTGAAGGAGAGTGAGGCAGGCGGGCATGTCTGCAGCCGCTGCGGATAAATAGGAGGGATGATTTGAAGGAATTATGCATATTGGCCTTTTTGGTCTGGAATAGCTGGAGGGACATTCGAAAGCACGAGATTTCTTTGACGCTGACACTTATATTCGGAATTGGAGGAATGCTGTTGTTCTGGCAGGATCACGAGACCCTCTGGGACGTTGTGGGAAGTGCGTCCGTAGGGCTTGGCATGATAGGCATGAGTATTCTCACCAGAGGTGCCGTAGGAATGGGAGATGGTTTGCTGCTCCTGGCTCTTTCTGGGGTCCTTTCATCGGGAGAGCTTTTACTGACTTTGCTTCTGGGGCTTTTTCTGTGCGCAGTATGGGGAACAGGGCTGCTTTTGTTCCGGAAAAAGGAAAAGCATACGGAAATACCCTTTATTCCATTTTTGTCGCTGGGGTATTTGGGAGGAATCGTGCTATGGTAAACAGAAAGGAAGAAAAAAGAAAACAAATGTGGAGTACCATGTCAAAGGCCAGCTTTACGGTGGAGACAGCCTGCGTTATGCCGTTGATTCTCTTGACAGTCACAGGAACGCTGTATCTGTGCTTTTATGTCCACAATCGTACCTGGCTGAAAGCGGCAGCCTGTGAAGCGGCATTGAGCGGCAGCATGGAGGGCATTAAGGAAGAGGGACAGGTGCAGGCGACAGCGGAGGATAAAGCGAAGGCATTGGCAGATCAGGGGTTTTTTGGAGGAACAGATCTGCGTACGGCAACAGAAACAGGAAAAGGCGTAAAGGTGTCTTACGATATGGATACCGTTGCTGTTTTTGATATAAATTGGAAACTTCATGTCGAGAGTGCAGCAGAGATCGTGAAACCGGTGGAATGGGTACGGCGCATCAAAGGAGCAGCCGGTATTCTGGGAGGTGACAAGGAATGAAAGCGGAATACAGAAGAGACATGAATCACAATTATCTGGTCTTGGAAAAGGAAGAACTGGACACAGCTTCTTATCAGGTTCGCATTTTGGTGGGAAATATGGTTCCTTCTCTGCTGAAATGCCGGGTACAGGGGTTGGATGGCCGATGTCTGATTTTTTATGATGTGACATCTCTTCAGCCGTTATCGGTTCTGTATGAGAAGAAAAAATTTCGGGCAGAAGATCTGCGGCTTTTGCTGTCGGGGATACTTGGGGTATTGGAGGAAATGTCAGAGTATCTTTTGGATCCGGGCCAGCTTTTCATGACTCCTGAGTATATTTATGTGGATTTGGAGAAAAAAGAGATTCAGTTTTGCTATTTTCCGGGATACAACCGGGAACTTCCCGGTCAGCTCAGGATGCTGACGGAATACCTTCTTCCTCGTCTTGACCATGAGGATCCGCAAGCTGTAATGCTGGGATATGGTATTTACAGACGAACAATGGAGGACAAAATCCGTCTGGAGGATATCAAAGAAGAGCTGTATCGGACGGAAGAAGGCGCAGAAGAGAAGAAAGATCGTCTGCCGTTTTTGGAAACAGAGCTGGCAGAGAACAGCCTGGAAAGGAGGGTGGAAGGACATCCGGAGCTGCTTGTTTCGAAAGAGGCTGAAGAAATACTGTGGAAGCGCGACACGGACGAGCCGGATAAAACACCGCTTTGGAAAATCGTGGCATTGTGTGCGGCGGGAAGCGTAGTATGCTTTGGGGTTGTATCAGCGGCGTTTCTTGGATATCTTCCCTGGCTGGAAGTAGAACTGCTGCTGGGAACTGCGGCTGCCGCCATGGGCGGAGGGGTATTGGTATATTTTCTGTGGAAAAAGAGGCGCACAAAAGCAAATTTTTGCGCAGATCTTCAAACGGAGGTTCCCAAAACAGAAAAAAGCAAGGAGGAAAAAGAGGGGGAGGAAATACGAATTTCACAAAAAGAGAATACGAAAACGGAGAACTTCGGACAAACAGTAGTGTTGTCAGCCGGTTCTGTTTGCGGGCCGGCAACCTTAGTAAGCAGAGAGCCGGGAGAGTTGGCGACCATTTATCTTCAGGAAGAGATTACAGTTATTGGAAAGCTGTCAACTGCGGCAGACGCGGTAGTTCCGCTCCCCACCGTCAGCCGCCTTCATGCAAAAATCCGGAGAAAGGACGGAGAATATTATCTTACAGATTTGAATTCCAGAAATGGAACATCTGTAAACGGGCAGCTTTTGAAGGAAGATGAAGAATACTGTCTTAAAAATGAAGATCAGGTGGATCTTGCACAGGCAAGATATGTATTTCTAAAATAAACGACCCCATATTTTCATATATCCTTTGTATTTAACTGGGAAATCTGCTACAATATTAACTTGATAAATAACACGATTGTTTGCAGAAAAGAGGATATTTGTGGAAGAATTGAAAAAAGAGCCTGTTACCGCTTGCCTGATCTTAAGCAACATTCTGGTATTTTTGCTGGTGGAAATTACAGGCGGTTCCCAAAACACCATGCACATGCTGAAATGTGGAGCGGCTTATGGACCGGCTATATTGGAGGGCGGTGAATACTACCGGCTTTTTACCAGTATGTTTCTGCATTTTGGAATGGCACATCTGGCGAACAACATGCTGGTTTTGCTGGTGATCGGACAACGGCTGGAGCCGGTAGTAGGAAAACTCAGGTTTGTGCTGATATATCTTCTGGGCGGCCTTGGAGGGAATGTGATTTCACTGTGGGTTAATATCCGAAGCAGCTCCTATACAGTGTCTGCAGGAGCTTCTGGCGCTGTGTTTGCTGTCGTGGGCGCAATGCTCTGGGCAGTCTTGCGCAACAAAGGCCGTGTGCAGGATATTACAGGCAAACAGATGCTGATTATGGCTTTCTTTTCCGTTTATTTTGGATTTGCCAGTGAGGGTGTGGATAATGCTGCGCATCTGGGCGGATTGATCTGCGGTTTTGTTCTCTGTATGCTTCTGTATCATCCAAGAAATAACCGAAAGATTGTGCCATGACCAGGGCGGCAGTCGACTTCGATTTGGCCGCCGTGAGCCTCTATGATTTCTTTGGTAATAGCAAGGCCGATACCGGTACCCTCGGGTTTGGAAGTAACGAAGAGGGAAAAGATAGAATCTATCTGTTCTGGTTGTATCCCGCATCCGTTGTCCTCCACAGAAATGCAGACACGGGTACCCATGTTTTGGGCGCGGAGGATAATGTGCCCACCAGGGTAGGAAACAGCTTCCTGGGCATTGCGCAGCAGGTTAAAAAGAGCCTGGCGCATTTTTAAATGGTCCAGAGGAAGGTTGGGCAAATCCGGTGCAATTTCGGTCTCCAGGGTAATATCAAGATAATCCATAGTCGGTTTTAATACATTCACAAGGGAATGCAGATAAGGTGCAAGCTGCGTCGGGCGTGGAGTAATATTGGCTGCGTGGCTGTAGCAGGAAAGTTCATCTAACAGGGAACGGATGTATTCTATATTGTCCATAATGGCATACCATTCGCTGTAGTCTGCAATCTCGGGATGTCTGGAGGTCATAAGCTGCATTTCACTGCTTACCAGTGCCAGCGGATTGCGGATTTCATGGGAAATTTTAGATAATGTTATCTGTAATTCGTCTTTTGTCTGGTTTTGTGTTGCTGCTGTATTCATATTAATCACCTCAAAAGAAGTGTATCACTGAAAGAATTGGAAATTCAACAGATATCGTACTCAAAATATCGTGAAAAATCGACATATAAAAACAAAAAAGTTAATTTAGGAGGAAGAAAAGATGGAAAATTGTATTTTTTGCAAAATTGCGAATGGGGAAATACCAGCGGCAACACTTTATGAAGACGAAGATTTTCGTGTGATTTTAGATTTAGGTCCCGCAACCAAAGGTCATGCTCTGGTTTTGCCAAAAAAGCACGCGGCCAATCTGTATGAACTGCCGGACGAGCTGGCTGCAAAGGCTATGGTTTTGGCAAAAAAGATGGCGGCAAAAATGACAGAGATACTTTCCTGCGATGGATTTAATATTGTACAGAACAATGGAGAGTGTGCGGGGCAGACGGTATTTCATTTCCATATGCATCTGATTCCAAGATACAAGGAAGATGGCGCGATTATTTCCTGGAAGCCGGGAACGCTGACGGATGAGGTCAAAGAAGAAATTCTGGCGAAAATGCAATAATAGAGAATAAAAATTTTTATGGGACAAATACAAAAGATGATAAGCAATGAAGATTTTGGAATTTTTTATCGTAAATATTACAGAATCTCATTCAGAATCGCCTATGCAATGGTAAAAGACCACAGTGCAGCAGAGGATATTTGTCAGGAAGTTTTTTCAAAGCTGTATGAGAATCCGGAAAAGGTAGACTTGAGCAATGAGCGAAAGCTGTATGGGTTCGTGAAAACGGTAACCGTGAATCAGGCGCGAGACTATTACAAAAAAGCGCATGTGAAACGGGAGTTTGCGGCTTCGGATGAAATGGCGCGTACAAATGTAGAAGACCGGAAGAACAATGTAGAGGATTTCATTCTTTACATGGAAGAAAATGAGTATATGAAACTGATTTTGGAGCGGCTGCGGCGAAAAAATGCAATGAATTATGAAATTCTGTGGAAAGTAAAATATCTGGACATTCCGCCGGACGTTGTGGCAAAAGAATACGGTATCACGAGAAACAGTGTGAATAACCGTATTCTGAGAACCAAACGTTGGATAGAGGCGGAACTGTCCAGACTTTACGGGGAGTAAGCTGTGCAATCATCGAAATTATTTTGAGGCATAGCTTTCAATGATGTCAACAATACAGGCAATGGAGTCCAATTGACTGCTGGCTGCCATGGCGGCTGTATAGCTTTCGCGATTGTCGTAAAGACGGCGAATGGAATCCAGCAGGGTTTGCTCTGTAATCTGTTCTTCTTCCAAAACCATGCTGAAACCCTGACGTTCAAAGGAACGTGCATTGAGAATCTGGTCTCCGCGGCTTGCATTGGCCGACAGAGGAATCAGAAGGTTGGGCTTGCGAAGGGCGCAGATTTCGCAGATTGCGTTTGCACCGGCGCGGGAAATAACAATATCAGCCAGCGCAAACATATCCGGAAGTTCTTTTTTGATGTATTCATACTGGACGTAGCCCTGGATATTTTTTAAGTTTTCATCGGTTTTTCCTTTTCCGCAGATATGGATGATCTGGAATTCTTCCAGAAGTTTAGGAAGAATTTTGCGGATATTTTCGTTTACAGACGCAGCGCCCAGGCTGCCTCCGATTACCATGAGGACAGGCTTTGCAGCGTCAAATCCGCAGAATTTCCGGGCGGATTCTTTGTCGCCGGATAACAGCTCGCGGCGAATGGGAGTTCCTGTAAGAACCGCTTTATCCGCGGGAAGGTTGTTAACTGTTTCAGGAAAATTACAGCATATTTTTACTGCGGAGGAAATGCATAGTTTATTGGCAAGACCGGGAGTCATATCAGATTCATGTATGATCGCGGGGATTTTGCATTTTTTTGCGGCAATGACAACAGGGACTGTAACGAATCCGCCTTTGGAGAAAACTACGTCAGGTTTTAACTGTTTCAGAAGTTTTTTGACTTCTCCAAACCCCTTGAGTACGCGGAAAGGATCGGAAAAGTTTTTAAGGTCGAAGTAGCGTCTGAGCTTGCCGGAGGAAATGCCGTAATAGGGGATTCCCATTTCTTCGATAAGCTTTTTTTCGATACCGTTATAGGAACCGATATAGGAAATGGTATATCCGGCTTCTTGAAGTTTGGGAATGAGAGCGATATTTGGCGTAACGTGTCCGGCGGTACCGCCACCGGTAAGCACAATATGTTTCATAGAGAACCTCCTGATAAATAATCAATTTATTATCATAAATATGAACCTATTGAGAAAGATTGTCAAGAAAAGATAGGAGCCTGAATGAGAAAATGGTGAAAAAATTTAGCGACGAGGAATTTGATGCTTTTTTGCAGAAGGAGTTTTTGCATGAAGCAGAAGTGGTGGAATCTGCCCTTTTCTCGGATGAGGACTTTGAGGAAATAGAGCTGTCGGATGAGGAAGTAGAAGCATCCTATCAGCAGCTGATAAAAAAACTGAAAAGAGATGGTGTGTATCGAGAAGAGAGCGATAAAAAGATTTTCTGTATAGAGAAGGCTGGAAACGGATCGAAAAAGCGCCATCCTCATTCCTTGGCGCGGGCAGCAGGCTTTGTGGTCATATGCGTGCTGGGGATATTTGCAGCCAGTATGACAAGTGAAGCGAATCGAAAGTATTTTATTGAAAGCTTGCGGTATGTGGCCGGAGATGATACAAGAGTGATTATTGGGAATGATAAAACAAATGAGGATGTGAATGAGGACGAATATGCGGCGATAGAGAAAATTGAACGGGAACTTGGCGTAAAAATGCCGGAATTTCATTTTAGACCATCGCATTTCGAATATTATAATTATGAAGTCATAAAGGAGGCAGGTATTGCCAGAATGGAATATCAATATGGAGACACAATTGTTTCTATTATTGTTGACAAAAACAGTGAGGTGCAAGCAAGTGCTAACATTGGATTGAATGGGAAAAAATGTGAGACATTAGCCATTGCGTCAGATAATGGAGACATAGAGGTTGACCTTATAGAGACTCAGGATGAACAGGACACAGTAAAAACCTATACGGCGCAGTGGGAATTTCAGGAAGTGTTTTATCAAATAGATGGAAAAATTAAAAAATCAGAACTGGAAAAAATGATACAATATATAAAATTCTAACGTAGGAAGAGAGATAAGGAGAAAAGTATTTCGTATATTGGATTGTAATGGAATGCTACAATGGGAAGACGAGGTATGATTGATGAAAAAGAAAAGTATGAAAAAAGTTATGGCTTTGTCGATCGCTGTTCTGAGTCTGTGTGTTTCCAATCCGGTTTTTGCATCTTCTGAAAGTATTCTGGAACGGCTGCAGAGCACAGAAACGACAGAGGAGGCTGCAGAGGATACAAATTCTCCGCTGACGAAGGGAAATCATTTAAGCTTTGGACAGACGAAAATCAGTAAGCTCTCCAGCCATGAGGTGAATATTTATGGCTTATCCCAGTGCCATCATGTGTGCGATAAGGTATATTTGACCTTGAGTCTGGAGTGGAAGGTGGATGGCTCCTATGCTACCTATAAAATCTGGGATTTGAGCAAAGAGAACGCAACAAGCTTCAGCCGCAGCTACAATGTGATCGTGCCAAGCGGTCATTATTACCGTGTGCGCGGCTATCATGCAGCTTATGACAGTGGTGTCAGGGAGTCTACAAGTACATTAACTCAGGGAGTTCTTGTGAAATAACCAGACTCCTTATCCGGCAAGCATATTGATTTGGATATTACGAGTATTTCCGGCCGTGGATTTTCTGCAAAATGAAGTATGCAAAAGAAAAATACGATTGTAGCCTTACATTACCATTTTGCGATGACAGAGTTCACGGTTTTGGAAACAAACAATTCTGAAGTCACAGCCTGTGTCACGGGCTGTGGCTTTCCATAAAATCTATAAAAATTCAGAAAACATCTGTTAAATACCCTTGTTGTTGTGTATAATAGAATAAACAAAATATATTGAATGCTATATGCGCGAAAAGGGGGCTTGATGTATGAAGATAACATTTCTGGGAGCTGCCCACGAAGTGACCGGCAGCTGTTATTATCTGGAAGCGGCAGGAAAACGATTTTTGGTTGATTGCGGAATGGAACAGGGGCCCAATTATTATGAAAATCAGGATATCCCGGTCTCGCCGGGAGAACTGGATTTTGTGCTGCTGACCCATGCGCACATGGATCATTCCGGCAATCTTCCGGCCATTTATGCAAAAGGTTTTCAGGGACCCATTTATGCAACCGAGGCAACCTGTCATCTGTGTGATATTATGCTCCGTGACAGTGCCCACATTCAGATGTTTGAGGCTGAGTGGAGAAATCGAAAGGGAAAACGGCAGGGAAAGCCTTTGTTTGTACCGGCATATACCATGGAAGATGCCATGGGTGTGTTGAAAAACTTTGTAAGCTGTCCCTATAAAAAAGAAATTGTTCCGGCTCCGGGAATTCGCGTGCGGTTCGTTGATGCAGGGCATCTTCTGGGATCCGCCAGCATAGAGGTGTGTATTTCTGAGGAGGGAAAAGAAGAAACCATTGTCTTTTCCGGTGATATTGGAAATCTGGATCAGCCGCTGATCCGCGACCCGGAATATCTTCACAAAGCAGACTATGTGGTCATGGAATCCACCTATGGCGACCGCAGCCATGGCGAACGGCCGGAATATGTCAAGCTATTGGCAGAGGTGATTCAGAGAACCTTTGACAGAGGCGGCAGTCTGGTAATTCCTTCTTTTGCAGTTGGACGTACACAGGAAATGCTGTATTTTATCCGGCAGATAAAAGAAGAACAGCTGGTGTACGGCCATGACGGGTTTAAGGTTTATGTGGACAGTCCGTTGGCAAATGAGGCTACTACCATTTTTCAGGAGCATATCTATGACTGCTATGATGAAGAGGCGATGGAGCTGGTGAATAAAGGGATTAATCCGCTGAGCTTTCCGGGTTTGAAGACCTCGGTTACCAGCGATGATTCCCGGGCAATTAACTTTGACGAGGACTGTAAAGTCATCATTTCGGCCAGCGGCATGTGCGACGCGGGAAGAATCAAGCACCATTTAAAACATAATTTGTGGAATGAAAAAAATACCATTTTGTTTGTGGGATATCAGGCGATTGGTACTCTGGGCCGGGCGCTTCTGGAAGGAGCAACAGAGGTGAAGCTTTTTGGAGAGCAGGTTCATGTAGCGGCAGAAATTTATCAGATGCCCGGGATCAGCGGGCATGCAGATGTGAACGGGCTTCTGGAATGGGCAAAGGCCTATGAGAGCAGGCCGAAGAAGATTTTTGTCACGCATGGGGAAGACAGCGTGACAGAGATTTTTGCGAAACGTCTGCAGGATGAGTTGGGCTGCAGCACCATGGCACCGTTCAGCGGGACGGTTTATGATCTGGCAGAAAACGTCTGTCTTTACGAAGCCGAGGGTATTAAGATTGAAAAATCGAAGACTTCTCCGAAGGCAGCAAGAGCGGCCAGAGCTTTTGAAAAACTCCTTTCCCTGGGACACCGTCTGCTTACAGTTATCCGGAAAAACGAGGGCTGTCCGAATAAAGACCTGGAACGTTTTTCACGCGACGTACAGTCTCTCTGTGACAAATGGGACAGAACCGATGTAGAATAAAAACAGCAAGGGCTGCTGCAAAAAAGCTATTGGAGCTGTATTTTGCAGCAGTCCCTGCGTTTCGGTTTAGGACAGATTCTGCTGAAGTGCTTTCGCAAGCTGATCCGGACAGGAAGTAGATTTGAAACCGCAGCGGATACCTTCCAGACGGCGGATGACCTCCTGTGCATCCATTCCTTCCACGAGAGTGGCGATTCCCTGTGTGTTGCCGGAACAGCCGCCCACAAATTTTACATTTCTTACCTTGTTGTCTGCATCCACCTCAAATTCAATCGCTTGGGCACAGACTCCTTTTGTTTTGTATGTCATCTTTTGTTTCCTCCAAGTTTATTTTGTAGTTTACTATAGCACAGTTTAAAAAAAGTTTCCATATAAATTGATTTCTGGTATAATGAAACGATAAGCAGAATTTTGGAGAAAGGACTTTTTGTCATGAAAACAATTGGAATTATCGGCGCTATGGAAAATGAAATTGCTCTTCTTTTGGAGGAGATGCAGAATATGCAGATGATTGAAAAAGCGTCTATGAAGTTTTATAAAGGAGAAATTTCCGGAAAATCCGTAGTTGTGGTACGTTCTGGCATCGGGAAGGTAAATGCGGCGGTCTGTGTGCAGATTCTGGCGGATGATTTTGGAGCAGAGGCAATTATCAACACAGGAATTGCCGGCAGTCTCAATAAGGATATCAATATCGGAAATTTGGTACTCTCCACAGATGTGGTGCATCATGATATGGACGCAACGGGTTTTGGCTATCCGGTGGGACAGATCCCTCAGATGAAAGAGTTTGCCTTTCCGGCGGACGAAAGGCTTCGGGAGCTGGCAAAGACCGTGTGTGCAGATGGCAGTTTTGAGGCGAAGGTGTTTGAAGGACGGATCGTGTCCGGGGACCAGTTTATTTCCAGTCGTGAAAGCAAAGAGCGGATTATCCAGAATGTGGGAGGCTATGCCGTGGAGATGGAAGGTGCGGCAATCGGCCAGGCTGCTTACCTGAACGGGATTCCGTTTCTGATCGTTCGCTGCATCTCAGACAAAGCGGATGATTCTGCGGATATGGACTATCCTGTGTTTGAGGAGATGGCAGTAAAAACCGGTGCAAAGCTTACCCTTGGCATGATCGCAAAAATGTAAAGAAAAATAACCAGGATAACGGAAAATGGCGCTCTGGCATATACTGGAATAGACTATGAAATAAAAGCAGGAGCGCTTTATGTATTATGATAAATTTTATCCGTTCCATCTTGCGTATGGAAACAGCGCATTTTTTGAGGGAGAACGTGCGCAGCAAAGAGAAATTTCTCTTTTGAAATCCTATTATCCCAAGATGGCAAAAAGGATCCAGGAGAAGGTGGAAGCAGAGTGTGAGCTTCTGGATTACGAAGGGAGCCGCCTCTATGATGAATACCCGGACTATATGATGCTTCGGCAGTTTTGCAGCCGCATCCACAAGGAAATGGAAGCAGAAATGCAGATACAGGAGAGCGGGGACAGTTTTCTGGGAGAATTGATCGAGGTGCTGGTATATCAGGAGATTTCGCGGCGAAGATGCAGAAGACAACGGTGTCGGAGATATTATTGAAAGAGCGCTGCCGGCGGCAGCAAAGTTGAGAGAGCAGATACATGAAAACACTGAAAGAATATTTGGAAGAACAGATAAACGAAGGCCTGAATCAGGCAGTATTGAGCGCACGGAGAGGAAAAACAGGTCCTGCTAAAGTCAAAATACGTCCGGTGGAAGTCCGGGGCGGAATTCTCTACCAGGCATCTGCCCAGGACGGCCCCAAGGTTTTTCATAAGAATTATTCCAGAGAAGAACTTCTGGAGTATTTGGAAAAGAGCCTGCAAGGTGAGTTTGGACAGCTTCAGGCAGTCGGGCAGAGCCTTGATGGAACTGTGCTTGTGAGCAAAAAGGGCAGACTTACGATCCGGACGAAGCAGCATCAGGTGCAGAAACCCGTAAAGATATTGTCTCATAACCGTGTAAAACAATATATTTTGAAAGAAGGGATCCCCGTTCCGTTTTTGGTGGATTTGGGGGTAATGAATGTGCAAGGCAAAGTAAATGCGGCGAAATATGACAAATTCAGACAAATCAACCGGTTTCTGGAATTTATAGAAGATATTTTGCCCCGGCTTTCCCGGGAACGGGAGGTTACGATTCTGGATTTTGGCTGTGGAAAATCCTACCTCACCTTTGCCATGTACTATTATCTCAGAGAGCTGAAGGGGTATGACGTAACTATCATCGGCCTTGATCTGAAAAAGGATGTTATTGAGACCTGCAGCCGTCTGGCAGAAAAATACGGTTATGAAAAACTGCATTTTTATCAGGGGGATGTTGCCGATTATCGGGGCGTTTCCGCGGTGGATATGGTGGTGACGCTCCACGCCTGTGATACGGCTACAGATTATGCTTTGGCAAGGGCGGTGGAGTGGGGCGCAAAAGTCATCCTTTCTGTGCCCTGCTGTCAGCATGAGCTGAACCGCCAGATTTCCAATGAGATGCTGGCTCCGGTTCTCGGATATGGCATTTTGAAGGAGCGGATGTCTGCTCTTATTACGGATGGTCTGCGTGCGCAGATTTTGGAGAGCAGGGGGTATGACACCCAGATCCTGGAATTCATTGATATGGAGCACACACCGAAGAATCTTTTGATCCGGGCGGTAAAAACCGGAAAGGAAAAGCCTTTGGACAAAACAACGGCGATGATGAAAGAGCTGCATGTGAAGCCGACGCTTATGCGGCTTCTGAGCCCGGAGGGGGATGAGAGGGCACAGAGGGGAGAATAATATGAAAAAATTGGTACGCAGATTTCTGCTGCTGCTTGTGATTTTCATTCTGGGAGTCACCGGCACGGCGCTTCTGTTGAACAATGAGACTACGGACGACAGGTCGGATATGAATAATGCCACGCTTCCGGAGGTTATGGTGGAGTTTGACGGTGTGCTGGCAAATCGCATGTACGGCTATCGCGAGCCCATGCAGGTGGATTTTACCAGAGACAGTATCACCCCGGTGGATACTACGAAGAAGCTGACGTTGGTGGTAAATCCATATGGAACGAAGGTGAAAAGTCTTTCTTACGAAGTGCGGACTTCCGATGGAAGCAAGGTGATCGAAAATAAAAAAATCAGTGATCTGAAGGAAGAGGATGGATTTATCCGGACCACCATAGAGCTTGTCAGCGACCTGCTCATGAGTCAGGAATATTCGCTGCAGATCACACTGGACACGGACAAGGGGGAGGCCCATTACTATACAAGGGTTATTTCCCGCCCGAATCTGAATACAGGAAGCTATGTGAGTTTTGTGAAGAGCTTCTATGAAAAATGTATGGACAAGGGTACGGCAGAGGAGCTGGCAAGCTACCTGGAGCCGGCGGAAAGCGCGGTTTCCACCAATTTCAACAATATAAGCATCCACTCCACTCTGCGCCAGGTGAGCTGGGATAATCTGGCGCCGCGGATTTACCGGAAAGGGATCCCGGTGATCAAAGACATCAATGAGACAACTGCCAGCGTATCTTTGGAATATCAGATTCTGGCCAAGGATGGAAAGGGTGTAGAACAGATTTATGATGTAGAAGAGTTTTACCGGATGCGTTTTACAGAGACGCGCATCCGTCTGCTGGATTTCCAGCGCTCGGCCAGTCAGGTATTTCATCCGGAGAGCCTTTCTGTCACACAGGATGGTCTGATGCTGGGCGTGCGCGACAGAGATATCACTTACATGACAAGTGATGAAGGAAACATCGTTGTATTTTGCCAACAGGGCGATCTGTGGTCCTACGCTCCCGAGACAGGAAAAACAGTGCGGATTTTCAGCTTCCGCAAAGATGAGGAAGGCGATTTCAGGGACGCGCGTCAGGAGCATAATATCAAGATCATTCGCGTGGGGGATAACGGTGATGTAGACTTTGTGCTGTACGGATATATGAACCG
This sequence comes from uncultured Blautia sp., assembly GCA_937893675.1. Taxonomy (GTDB): domain Bacteria; phylum Bacillota; class Clostridia; order Lachnospirales; family Lachnospiraceae; genus Blautia_A. Next base: position 57,122 of record CALBGI010000034.1, on the reverse strand, counting down.
GGGAAACCACGAAGGATACTGCGGCGTCAGCGTTTACCACTACAACAGCGACCAGAACGTGCTGGAGGAGAAGGTATTTATTCCCAGTACAGAGTCCTATGAGTTTTTGGAGGCGGATCTGGGAACCCTGTCCTATGTCAGCAGCAAAAATGAACTGTTTTTGCTTTTTGCGGAAAAATTGTATCTGGTAGATATCAATGAGGGAACCTCGGAGGTTTTGGATGAAGGAATTCAAAAGGACAACTTTGTGGTTTCTGACACAAACGCTCATGCAGCGTGGCTTGTACAGGAAGGCGAGGATGCGGGCAAAATCAAGGAGATTTCCTTTGACACGCTGGAAGAAAGGCTTCTGGTGCCTGAGGCGGGCCAGCAGCTTCGTACACTTGGCTTTATGAATGAGGATCTGGTATACGGTGTTCTTATGGATACAGATATTCTCACGGATGGCGGCGGACGTATTGCCGAAGGCATCCACACACTGCGCATTGAGGGCTTTGACGGAACAGTCAAAAAAGAATATCACCAGGAGGGGCTGTATATCACCGATGTTTCCATTAACGGGACACTTATGGAGTTTGATCTTTCCAAAAAAGCAGGGAAAAGCTATACCTTTGTAAAAAAGGACAATGTGATGAACAACCGCAAAGCGGCATCCAAGCAGGTGGCGATCGAGCAGGCTTACGATGAAAAAGCGGGGATCGGCGTCCGTCTGGCCTTTGAGGAGGCTCCGGCCACAGATAATCTGCTGATCGTTCTGGCAAAACTTCGGAATGTGGAGGAAAGGGAAATTCTTCTCGATACCCGTGTTTCGGAGGAAAATGTTTATTATGTTTACGGACAGGGCGGACTTGACAGTATTCACACCAATGCGGCGGATGCGATCATGCGGGCGGACAGCTGTCTTGGCGTGGTATTGAACCGGGCACAGCAGTATGTGTGGGAACGCGGAAATCAGAAAACGGAAATCCAGATAAACAAAGAAGACATTCCGGAAATTATGCGCACGGGAAGCTGGGACAGAAATGTTCTTCAGGAAGGCTTTGGAGACAGTGCAACAGTCATTGACCTGTCCGGATGCAGCCTGGAAAGCATTCTGTATTTTGTGAGCGCCCAGCGTCCGGTCGTTGCCAAAACCGGAGAAAATGTAAGTGTAGTCATTGTGGGATATGATGAATACAACACGTATTTATATGATCCAAGAACCGGGGAGATTTATCCATACGGCATGAATGACAGCAAAACGGTTTTCGGAGCTGCCGGAAATGTCTTTATGAGCTATGTGGAAAATGTGAGTTACTGATTTTCTCAAAATGTATCTTTACAAGGAATATGCAATCAGATAAAGTAGTAGTTGACAAGTGTTTTACCCGGAAGGGAGAAGGAGGAAAACATGCAGAAAACAGAAGACTTGGTGAAACAGTTTCAGGAGATTTACGGTGGGGACGGAGACATCCGCAGTTATTTTGCACCGGGCAGGGTGAATTTGATTGGAGAGCATACGGATTATAATGGAGGACATGTTTTCCCCTGCGCGCTGACCATTGGTACATACGGCATTGCCCGCAAAAGAGCGGACAGAAAGCTTCGTTTTTATTCTTTGAATTTTTCACGTCTGGGAGTGATCGAAAGTTCTCTGGATGACCTGATCCCCTCTGAGGAGGCAGGCTGGACCAACTATCCCAAGGGTGTGATGTGGACTTTTGAAAAACGCGGCTTTCAGCTTGACTGCGGTATGGATTTTCTTATTTGGGGAAATATTCCCAACGGTTCCGGACTTTCTTCTTCCGCATCTCTTGAGGTGCTGACCGGCGTGATGCTTCGCGATATGTTTGGATTTGAAGCTTTGACAAATCAGGAACTGGCATTGATCGGCCAGTATTCCGAAAATAACTTTAATGGAATGAACTGCGGAATCATGGACCAGTTTGCCAGCGCTATGGGCAAAAAGGACTGTGCAATCTTCCTTGACACGAATACTCTGAATTTTGAATATGCGCCAGTCAAGCTTCCCAACGCAAAAATTGTGATCACCAACAGCAAGGTAAAACACAGCCTGGTTGGTTCTGCTTACAATGACAGACGCAGAGAGTGTGAGACAGCTCTGAAAGACCTGCAGAAGGTCTTGGATATCCAGGCTCTGGGTGAGCTTACAGAAGAGCAGTTTGAGGCGCACAAGGATGCCATCTCGGATGAAATCTGCCGGAAGAGAGCCAAACATGCGGTTTATGAGAACCAGAGAACCATTTTGGCAGTGCAGGCTCTGAAAGAAAACAGAATTGACGAGTTCGGCAGACTGATGAATGCTTCCCACGTATCTCTCAGAGATGACTATGAGGTTTCCTGCGAGGAGATCGATGTGCTGGTTGACCTTGCCTGGAAAATTCCGGGTGTTGTTGGCTCCCGTATCACCGGAGGCGGCTTCGGAGGCTGTACAGTAAGCATTGTAGAAAATGATGCGGTTGACAGTTTCATTGCGGTTGTAGGTGAAAAATACAAAGAAAAAGTAGGACATGAGGCAGAATTCTATGTGGTTGATATCGGTGACGGGGCAGGGAAACTGGCCTGATTGAGGAGGGCAAATTATGCTGAACAAAAATATCAAAAAACTGGTACAGTACGGAATTGAGACAGGACTTACCCCTGCCTGTGAAAAAAACTACACGGTAAATCTTCTGCTGGATGTATTTCACGAGGACGAGTATGTGGAGCCGGAGGAAGACTACGAAAATATTGATCTGGAAAACGTGCTGGCAGAACTTCTTGACGAGGCGGTGCGCCGGGGGATCATAGAGGACAGCATTGTATACCGGGATTTGTTTGACACAAGGCTTATGAACTGTCTCATGCCCCGCCCGGCACAGGTGCAGCGGGAATTCTGGTCGCGTTATGAGAACAGCCCCGAGGCAGCTACAGATTATTTTTACAAGCTGAGTCAGGACAGCGATTACATCCGCAGATATCGTGTGAAAAAAGACCGGAAGTGGAAGGTGGACAGTCCATACGGCGAAATTGACATTACCATCAATCTGTCCAAACCGGAGAAAGACCCCAAGGCTATCGCGGCAGCCAAGCTGGCAAAGGCATCCGGATATCCCAAATGTCTGCTCTGTCCGGAAAATGAGGGCTACGCAGGAAGGACCAATCATCCGGCCAGGGAGAACCACCGGATCATTCCCATCACTGTGAATGACAGTCCCTGGGGATTTCAGTATTCTCCGTATGTCTACTACAACGAGCACTGCATTGTGTTCAACAGTCAGCATACACCCATGAAGATAGAGCGGAATACCTTTGTAAAGCTGTTTGATTTTGTAAAGCTGTTTCCTCACTATTTCCTGGGTTCCAACGCGGATCTTCCCATTGTGGGCGGCTCTATTTTAAGCCACGATCACTTCCAGGGAGGACACTATACCTTTGCCATGGCGAAGGCGCCGATAGAGAAACCGGTCAGCATTCCGGGCTATGAGGATGTGGAGGCCGGCATTGTGAAATGGCCGCTTTCCGTGCTTCGCATCCGTCATAAGGATGAAAAGCGTCTGATTGATCTGGCGACCCATGTTCTGGAGGTATGGAGAGGCTACACCGATGAAGCTGCATTTGTATTTGCAGAGACAGACGGAGAGCCGCACAATACGATTACGCCCATTGCCCGCAAGGCAGGGGATGTGTTTGAACTGGATCTGACACTGAGAAACAATATTACAACAGCAGAGAATCCCATGGGCGTCTATCATCCGCATGAGCAGTATCATCACATCAAAAAAGAAAATATCGGTCTGATCGAGGTTATGGGGCTTGCGGTACTTCCCGCCCGTCTGAAAGAAGAGCTGGAGATTCTGGGAGATTATATTTTGGAGGGAAAAGACATTGCCTCCAATGAAAAAATTGCCAAGCATGCAGCGTGGGCAGCAGAATTTGTGCCGAAGTACAGCGATATCAATCAGGACAATGTTCAGGAAATCCTCCAGAGAGAAGTGGGTGAGGTATTCGTTCATGTATTGGAGGACGCCGGCGTATTTAAATGCACGGACGAGGGACGTCAGGCATTTATGCGGTTTGTGGAAGCGTTAGGGTGATAAAAGTGAAAATGAAAAAGAGCAATGTTTTAAAGAAAGGCGTTTGCCTGCTTCTTCTGACTTTTCTGGCGCTGCTGTTTGTGCCATCGGCTGCCAGAGAGGTAAAGGCGGACAATCCGGTGACGGTAACGTTTTTGTCCTTTAATGGAAAGACGAGTAAGACCTTTGAGCGCCTGAACATGACGGTGAATGCGGGGACAGCGGTGCAGCTTCCGCAGCTTCCAAAGGTGCAGAACCACTATAGCCTGGGATGGTCCTACAATAAGAGAGCGACCAGTGCGAATTTTTCTGAGGGACAGACGATCGTTGTGGATCATAATATCACGCTGTATTCTGCCTATCGGAAAATCCATCCCTGCGAGCTTACGTTTACCAGCAACAAGGGAAAGAGCAAGAGCAAGATATTTACCTCTCTCAACCTTTACGGAAATAAGGGCGATGTTGTAAAGCTACCTGCGCCTCCCCGGATCAAGGGGTATAAGGCCATTGGCTGGACCACCAAAAAAGGAAAGATGGATCCGCTTTACAGAGCGGGAGACAAGTTCAAAATCACAAAAAAACAGCAATATATATACGGCGTGTATATCAAGGATAAGTATGAGCTGATCACATTGACAATCCGTAAACTGGGCGGCGATGTTATGGGAACGGCGCATCTGGTAAAGGGCGGCTACGTAAAGCTTCCGGCGCTTCGGAATACGGCGAAGTGGGCGATGCTGGGGTATGCGGACGAGCCTATGCAGATGTCCAACCCCAAGTATCTGGCAGGGGATATGTTCCGGCTTTATGAGGATACCGATTATTATGTGGTTGCGAGCAGGCGTTCCAGTGAGAGCAATCTTACCGCGGGCGAAGTGGACCGGAATCTGCAGTTGGCAAAACAAAAATTCGACCACATTATTTTTGTGGGGGATTCCCGTACGTTTCGGATGGAGCAGGCGCTGAAAGCGCAGTTCGGAATGAAGGCTCTGGAGGATGTGTCCTTTATCTATCAGAGTGCCCAGGGGCTTGAGTGGCTGCGGACGCAGGGCTATGCACAGCTTATGCAGTCAATCCAGGAATGGAATGCAGCTGGCGCAAGAAGAACCGCAGTGATCTTCAATCTGGGAATCAATGATCTGTCCAATATTAACAATTATATCTCTTATATGAACAGCGTTGCTCCCTCGCTGAAGGCTCAGAACTGTTCTCTTTACTATATGTCTCTGAACCCCATCAACAGCAAGGTCCTGAACCAGCTGGGAGCGAAGACACCCCGGACAGAGGCGGATGTGCGGAACTTCAACTACCGTCTGAAGACGGAGCTTCCGAGTTATCAGTACATGGATACCTATTCGTTCCTGGTGAACAACGGCTTTTACTATGATGCCGGAGTAGGAAGCGACAATGGAATGGACGACGGCCTTCACTATTCTACCAGAACCTATAAGAGGATTTATGATTTTGCGTTGAATCATATTGCGACCCATTAGGGAAATTCAAGCGATTCCCCTTGCGCGAACAGGGGGAATCGACTATACTGGTTTGTATGTTGAAAAATGTATAGAAAGAGGACGGAATTATGAAACTGACAACAGTAAAAGAAATTTACAGAGAGAGAGAGAAATTTCTCGATAAAGAGATCACCGTAGGCGGCTGGGTGCGCAGCGTGCGTGACTCCAAAACCTTCGGTTTTATTGTTCTGCATGACGGCTCATTTTTTGAGACGCTGCAGATTGTATATCATGACAGTATGGACAACTTTGCGGAGATCAGCAAGCTGAATGTGGGGGCAGCCATTGTGGTGAAGGGAACCCTGGTGGCAACTCCCCAGGCAAAGCAGCCCTTTGAGATCCAGGCGGCGGAGATTACGGTAGAGGGTGCGTCCGCTCCGGATTACCCGCTGCAGAAGAAACGTCACAGCCTGGAGTTTCTGCGCACTATGACGCATCTGCGTCCCAGAACAAACACCTTCCAGGCCGTGTTCCGCGTGCGTTCCCTGTGCGCGTTTGCCATTCACAAATTTTTCCAGGAGAGAGGCTTTGTGTATGTGCACACTCCGCTGATTACGGGAAGCGACTGTGAAGGCGCAGGTGAGATGTTCCGTGTCACCACGCTGGATGCTCAGAATCCGCCCATGGATGACAAGGGGAACGTGGATTTCAGCCAGGATTTCTTTGGAAAAGAAACCAATCTTACTGTGAGCGGACAGCTCAACGGTGAGACCTTTGCCCAGGCGTTCCGGGATATTTATACCTTTGGGCCTACCTTCCGTGCAGAAAACTCCAATACCACCCGCCATGCGGCAGAGTTCTGGATGATTGAGCCGGAATGTGCGTTTGCGGACCTGGAGGATAACATGGCGCTTGCCGAGGACATGCTGAAATATGTTATCCGCTATGTGCTTGAGAATGCTCCGGAGGAGATGAACTTCTTCAATTCCTTTGTGGACAAAGGACTTCTGGAGCGTCTGAACCATGTGATGAACTCGGAATTCGGCCATGTGACCTATACGGAGGCCATTGAAATTCTGGAGAAGAACAACGACAAATTTGACTACAAGGTGTTCTGGGGATGTGACCTGCAGACAGAGCATGAGCGTTACCTTACCGAGGAAATTTTCAAAAAGCCGGTATTTGTAACAGACTATCCCAAAGAAATCAAAGCATTCTATATGAAACAGAATGAGGATGGTAAGACGGTGGCTGCCATGGACTGCCTGGTTCCCGGAATCGGTGAGATCATCGGAGGAAGCCAGAGAGAAGACGATCTGGCGAAGCTTGAGGCGCGTATGGACGAGCTGGGGCTGAACAAAGAGGATTATCAGTTCTATCTGGATCTGCGCAAATACGGTTCCACCCGTCATTCCGGCTTTGGGCTGGGCTTTGAGCGCTGTGTGATGTACCTTACAGGAATGGGCAACATCCGCGATGTGCTTCCCTTCCCGAGAACAGTGAATAACTGCGAATTGTAAAAGAGGCAGGCTGCTGGCCTGTATTGCTGGAGGTTATATGAAATTTATTCATCTTGCAGATGTGCATCTGGGAGCGGCCCCTGACAAAGGGTACTCCTGGAGCCGGCAGCGGGAGGAAGAAATCTGGGAAACTTTCCGCCGGATTATTGCGGGCATCCGTGAGAATCCGGTGGATTTCTTATTTATAGCCGGAGATCTGTTCCACCGTCAGCCTTTGCTGCGTGAACTGAAAGAAGTGAATTATCTGTTTTCTACGATTCCGGAAACCAGAGTATATCTGATGGCCGGAAATCATGATCACATGCGTCCGAACAGCTTTTACCGGGGATTTCCCTGGGAATCCAATGTGGTTTTCTTTGAGGGAGAAACCCTGCGTTGTATCAAAGACGAGAAGCATCCTGTCTATGTGTACGGCCTGAGCTATGAGCATCAGGAGATCACAGAACCCCTCTATGAAAAGGCGGCTCCCTGCAGGGAAGAGGGACTGCATATTCTGTTGGCGCACGGAGGAGATGAGCGGCATAGTCCGATCAATATCAGCCGCCTGGCGGCAGCGGGATTTGACTATGTGGCTCTTGGACATATCCATAAGCCGCAGATCCTGCGAACAGACGCCATTGCCTATGCCGGGGCGTTGGAACCCCTGGACAGGAACGATACAGGAGCTCATGGCTATATGGAGGGTAGTATAGAGGATGGGCGGCTGAGGGTGCAGTTTGTGCCATTTGCAAGCCGTTCCTACTGTGATGTGGTGCTGATGCTCCGGGAGGATTCCACGCAGCTTTCTCTGGAAGAAATGCTGCGGGCGGATATTGCCCGTCTGGGAAAAAATAATATTTATCGCGTCATGCTCAACGGGGTGCGTTCTCCGGAGCTTCTTCTGATTCCGGAAAAGCTTAAGAATCTTGGCAATGTGCTGGAGGTGGTGGACGCTTCCCATCCGGCTTACAACCTGCAGGAGCTGTACCGCCGGTACGGAGGGACGCTGATCGGCGATTACATTCAGCATTTTGCGGGCCGCGATTTGAATGAGGTAGAGGAAAAAGCGCTTTTTTATGGTCTGCAGGCACTGCTTGAGACGGGGAGATAATGGGAATCAGGGTATGAGAATCAAAGAAATAAGAATCAGGAAATTTGGGAAGATCAGTGACAGAACGCTCACATTTTCCGACGGGATCAATGTGCTTTACGGGGAAAATGAGAGCGGAAAAACCACAGTGCACACGTTCATCAAAAGTATGTTTTATGGAATTTCCCGTCAGAGGGGAAGGGGTGCAAAGAATGATGTGTATGCAACCTATGAGCCCTGGGAGAACCCGGCAGACTATGGCGGAACGATGTGGTTTGAAAGCGGGGGCAAGGAATTTCGCCTTACCAGGAATTTTTATAAAAATAATGTGAAAAACGAGTTGTTTTCGGAGACGGACGGCCGGGTTCTCGATATGGAAGCAGGAGCTTTGGACGCTGTTTTGGGAAACGTCAGCGAGGCAGTTTACGACAATACGGTTTCCGTGGCGCAGCTCAAGAGCGTTACCGGGCAGGAGCTTGTGCGGGAGCTGCAGAACTATATGGCGAGCTATCAGGGAACGGGAGACAATTCTCTGGATTTGAGCCGGGCAGAGCAGATGCTGAAAATGTCGCGCAAGGGATATCAGGTGCAGGTTTCCCGCAAAGCCCAGGAAATGGAGAAGACAAAGGAAAAAATTTCTGTAAATATGGAATACCTGCGGCGGGAGCTGGACGAGCTTCGAGGTAGGAAGAGCCGTCAGGAGGAGCAGGTACAGAGCCTCCGTATCGGCAGCAGCCGGGAAGAGGGGGAGGCTCTTTTGGAGGAGAGGATTGCCAGGATCCAGAACAAGAGAAAGAGTGTTCTGACAATGGGCGTTCTGCTGCTGCTTTTGCTGGCTGCGGGAGAGGCGGCTTTCCTTTTGTTTACGGATTATCTGGTGCCTGCCTGTGTGCTTCCCGTGCTGTTTGCGGCTGTGGCTGCCTGGATGTATGCGGGAAACCGTAAGCTTGGCGGGGAAATCCTGCGGCAGGAGAAGCTGAAAAAACGCTGGCTGGCGCGGCAGGAGAAGCTGGAGTGGAACAAGGAGAGTATGAACGCTGCCTGCGCGGAAAAAGAGACTGCCTTTGAAAATCTGGCGGCAGAGTACAACGAGGTGGAGGCGGCCATGGAAGCGCCTGCGCCGGAGGAGACGGAGATAGAGGCGCTTAATCTGGCGCTGGAGACCATTGGGAAGCTTTCGGGTAATATGAGCCGCCATCTGGGCGGAAGCCTGAGAAAACGCACTTCTGAGATTCTGGGAGAGATTACAGGGGGCAAATACAGGGAGGTTTTGCTGGATGAGGAGTTTCACATCTCTGTAAATACACAGGAACGGGTTGTGCCGTTGGAGCGTCTGAGCAGAGGGACGCTGGAGCAGATCTATTTTTCTCTTCGCATGGCTGCGGGAGAGCTGTTCTGTGAGGAGGAGAAATTTCCGGTGATCCTGGACGATGTGTTCGGGATGTATGATGAGGAGCGCCTGGCCGCAGTGCTTGCCTGGCTTCACAAAGAAGGACGGCAGATTGTGATAAGCACCTGCCACAAAAGAGAAATGGAACTTCTGGAGCGGGAAGGGATTCCCTACCAGAGGCTGGAATTATAAAACAGAGAAAGAGCTGTCGAAAATTTGCACTCCGGCAATGCAGCGCCGGAGCACAATTTGCGGCAGCTCCCTTTTTATCTGCGGGATTTTATTTATATTGAGACATATATTTCTCCACGCACTTCTTGATCCTGTCCACAGGATTCAGCAGATAGCTTACAGACAGATCGTGGTTCAGAGTGTCGATGATCAGCGCAATGTATTTGCTCATATCGCAGGAAATATAGTAAGGCTTCGCGAGAAGCTCCGGAGTCTGGTAAACCAGGTTCGTGGTAAGCATCTTGTCGAAGGCGCCTGCAGCGTGAGCCTTGTCAAATTTCTCCAGACCATCAGTGAAATGACCGAAGGTTGAGCAGATATAGATACGTCCTGCGCCGCGTTCTTTCAGAAGAGAAGCGGTCTGGAGAATGGTATCTCCGGAGGAGATCATGTCGTCCACCAAGATCATGTCTTTGCCTTTTACGTCCGGACCAAGGAACTCATAGGCAGCCAGAGGATGGCGTCCATTGATGAATCTGGAATAGTCCAGACGTTTGTAATACATGCCCATGTCAACGCCGAGGACGTTGGCCAGATAAATGGCACGGCTCATACTTCCCTCATCCGGGCTGATGATGGCGAAATGCTCATTGTCAATGCGCAGTCCTTCTTCGTGGTTTAAGAGCGCCTTGATGAACTGGTAGGAAGGCTGTACCGTCTCGAAGCCGTGAAGCGGTGTCGCATTCTGGATCCGGGCATCGTGCGCGTCGAAGGTGATGATATTCTCCACACCCATGGAGATCAGCTCCTGCAGGGCGGTTGCGCAGTCCAGGGACTCTCTGCCGGTGCGCTTGCTCTGACGGCTCTCGTAGAGATACGGCATGATCACATTGATACGGCGTGCCTTGCCGCCGATCGCTGCAATGGCTCTTTTTAAATCCTGAAAATGGTCATCCGGTGACATAAAGTTTGTATATTGGCCGATGGGATAGCTGATGCTGTAGTTGCATACATCCACCATGAGATAGAGATCATCGCCGCGGACAGATTCGGAGATGGTACATTTGCCCTCGCCGGACCCGAAACGGGGAATGCTTGCGGAAATTTTGTAGGAATCCCGCTGATATCCTTCAAAAGCAACGGAATCCAGCTCGGAATGAGAGCGTTCGCTGCGCCATTTGACAAGCCACTGGTCTACCTTGTCGCCAAGAGTTTCACAGCTTTTCAGGGGAATTAATCCCAGTCGTCCAAAAGGAAGGGTTGCCAGATTTTTTGTAGTTGCCTGTGCCATGTTTTATTTTCCTCCTAAAAATAATTTCTGAAGTCGAATATCCTTGCCGATAAGCTTCAGCATCTGATAACTGCTGGCAATACGGGAAAAGGTTCGCTCGGAATATGTATCGGAGAATTTCTCCAGAGTAAGGTTCGTGGAAATCAGGGTGGATTTCCGGCGCATGATCCGCTCATTGACGCACAAAAACAACTGGGAAGATACAAAGCTGTTGGTCAGTTCGGTTCCCAGATCGTCAATAATCAGAAGATCACAGTCATAGAGAAGCTCCTCGTCTCCATTGCGGTTCTCTTTGGAAAAGGTACTTCCCGCCAGCATATCAAAAAAGTCAAAAGCGGAAAAGTAGAGAACACAGTGGGAGGTCTGGATCAGTTCGCGGGCAATACAGTGGGAAAGAAATGTCTTGCCCACGCCGGTGTCTCCGTAGAGAAAAAGATTCTCGAAGGAGTCATCGAAGCCTTTTACAAAATTCCATGCTGTGTTATATGCGCGCCGGGCTGTCTCCAGAGAGGACAGTCCCGTGGTTTCGTTTATTATTGTATCAGAATAATAGTCAAATGAAAAGTGGTCAAAATTTTCTTTCTTTAAAATATCGGTGAGATTGGATTGTGTGTAGAGAAGTTCGATCTCTGCTTTTTTGAAACAGGAGCATTTTTTGCTTCCGATATAGCCGGTGTCCTGACAAAGCGGACAGTCGTAAGGCTCTTCCAGATAATCTGCGGGATACCCCTTCATGGCCAGAAGGGAGACGCGCTCGCCGGAAAGCTTCGCGATGGCCGCGCGCAGATCGCCCGGATCTTCCGTATCTCCCAGAAGGAGGGCGCGGGCTTTTGCGGCGCTTAAGGCAGCCACCTCTCTGTCGATTTCGGCAAGCCGGGGAATCTGGCGGTAAACATCCTGGCGGCGTTCCTCCAGGATCTGCCGGTTCCGGGTCTGCCTGCGGCTGTATTCTCTCATAATGATTTCGTACTGAAAATTTTGTAAAGGCACAACGGGCCTCCTTATCTTGATTCGTCTGTCTGCGGATTCAGCAGTCGTTTTTCATATTCTTCAAAATTATAGTCCCGCTGATGGAAGTTGTTGAAACGGTTGGCGGTTTTGGGAGCTGCGTTCTGTTTGGGGCGTTCCTGCGCCCGTTTCTGGTGTTCCAGATCCAATAGTTTGATATCTTCGAGACTGTGGACATCTTTCTTCTTCCAGCCGGAAAGAATCTTGTCCGCGTAGGGGAAGCTGGGCTGCCCCAGTTTGAGGACCGTGCGGCTGCAGGCCTCCTGTATCAGCGGCATATCAAAACCGTAATTTTTCATCCAGACGTCCATAAACGCAATCTCATCGTCCACGGGGGTGCGGCCGGTAATGCCCATAGCTTTCAGAATGGTGTAGTATTCTTTGGCGTAGCGGGAGGTGTTCTCTTTGGCCATCTGTACGGTGGTGATACCCTCCTGGGCCCAGGACAGCGCTACGGTTTCCATGTAGCGGATGCTTTTGTGATTGCGGCTGACGCAGTATTCCAGAAGATATTCGATCAGGTCGGCAGAAAAATTCAGCTCGTCATAAAAGAAAAGAATCTTCTGGATTTCCGTGGGAGTCAATGTTTTGCCCAGATACTGCTCTGCAATGTAGAGCAGCTGTACAATTTCTTCGTTCTGTTTCAGCTCCTTTATCCGGTCGGGAGTGAGACGGACCGTGCGGGAGGGCTTCGCGTCCGCAGAAACGGCGGCAGCAGTCTCAGAAGAAGAGGAAGCGGCCGGTACGGTCTCAGGGGCTGCCGGAGCCGCCACGGCGGTCTGTACGGACGGCGCGTTTTCGGTGAGAACAATGCCGCAGAGTTTTTTGGAAGCGTCAAACTGCAGGGTCATGAGCCCGGACTTTTCCCAGTATTTCAGAGCCCGGCAAATATCCCGCTCTGTGCAGAGCAGGCGGTCAGCCATGGCTTCCAGGGAAAAAGATGCCGGCACATTGGCGAGGATCCGCAGCAGGTAAATGTAAACCTTGACAAATTCGCCATTGGCCTCAGGCATATAGGCGTCAATAAATCGGTTGGATAATATGGTAACCTCTGTCTGAGAGGAATTTTGAAGGGTGATCATGTTCATGTAAGATAACTCACTTTCCCAATGGTTTGAATTAGTAATTTGGATTATAGCACAACCCTTTTTAAAAAGGAATAGCCTGTTTCTTTCCAAATATCCACAAAAAAGCCCTGTGGAAAGTGTGGATAATGTGGATAACTAATTTGACAGAAATTGCAAAAAAATGTCAGAATCGCGAATAACGTTAAGAAACCGTTAAATCTGTCGAAGCCTGGTGTCGAATTATGTAAAGCAGGTTATGCACAAAAAAATCCACATGCTTTTTGCTGTTAAAATGTGCATAAGCATGTGGATAATGTGGATAACTAATTTCCGAGAAGGTGTTCTCCAATGTTTACAACGTCTCCCGCACCCATAGTTATCAACAAATCGCCCTGTGTACAACTTTTTAATAAAAAGTTTTCGATTTCGTCGAAGGTGGGGAAATATTCACAGGGAGTGCCGGCTTCCTGGATCAGTTTCTGCAGATCTTCCGAGGAAATGCCGATGGTATTCTGCTCGCGGGCAGCGTAAATATCTGCAAGGACTACATGGTCTGCCAGGGTGAGCGCTTTGGCAAATTCCGGAAGCAGCGCTTTGGTGCGGGTGTAGGTGTGCGGCTGGAAAACACACCATACTTTGCGGTGTGGATAATTGGCGGCAGCGTGGAGTGTGGCCTCGATTTCTGTTGGATGGTGGGCGTAGTCGTCGATAATGGTAATTCCGCCAACCTCGCCTTTATACTGGAAGCGGCGGTCTGTGCCGGTAAAGCTTCCCAGACCTTTGACGATCGTGTCTGCGGAAAGCCCCAAAAGTTCACCCAGCGCGATGGCAGCCAGTGCGTTGGAGACGTTGTGGATGCCGGGAACCTTCAGATAATAGCTGCCGGCTTTGAAGCCGTCTTTGTAAACCGTAAAGGAAGCATGTCCGTATTTGTCGTATGTGATGTCTCTGGCCTGATACTGCGCGTCTGCAGTGAGACCGTATGTAATGACGCGGCAGGGCAGATTTTTGGTGATTTCTTCGTATTTTGGCGTATCCGCGTTGATGATCAGCGTGCCGTCCTTGGGAAGGAGTTCTGCAAAACGGCGGAAAGAGCTGCGGATGTCGTCAATGTCCTTGAAAAAGTCCAGATGATCAGCATCGATGTTCAGGATGATGCTGATTTTTGGGAAAAAGCTGAGAAAACTGTTGGTGTACTCGCAGGCTTCTGTGACGAAGGTTTCGGAGCGGCCTACGCGGATATTCCCGCCGATGGCAGGAAGGATGCCGCCTACGCTGATGGTGGGATCACAGTCTCCGGCAAGGAGGATGTGGGATACCATGGAGGTCGTTGTGGTTTTGCCGTGGGTTCCGGCAACCGCGATGGATGTCTCATAGTTGCGCATGATCTGGCCCAGAAGCTCCGCTCTGGTGAGCATGGGAAGCCGGAGCTCTTTTGCGCGGGCGAATTCCGGGTTTTCCGGATGGATGGCAGCCGTGTACACAACCACCTCTACCTCGTCGCTGATATTGGAAGCGCGCTGTCCGTAAAATATTTTGGCGCCGCGTGCTTCCAGCGCTTTGGTAAGCGGGCTCTCCTTTGCGTCAGAACCGGAAACCAGAAAATGCTCTTCGAGAAGGATTTCGGCCAGGCCGCTCATACTGATGCCGCCGATACCGATAAAATGGATATGAAGCGGTTTGTGAAAGTCTATCTGATACATATGGAAATCTCCTATCTTTTGAAATAAATTCGTGCTGCAGCAGTATTTTGTCCAAGGACGCAGCGCTGTGCAGCCGGAACCTGTTTAACGATTTTATAATACCATGAAATGAAGAAATGGAAAAGGGTTCTTTTGCGGTGCACAATAGACAAAAAACGACAAAATACGATAAAAAACAGATGATGAACTGTACATAATACCTAAAAATGAGAGCGGAAGTGTTAAGAGTACGTAAAAAGAGATGTGCAATAAAGATAAAAAAGCAAAAATTAAGGCAAAATTATTGTAAAAATTGTTCACTAATACTTTGCGATGTGTTATACTAGTGACGTGATAACATCATGTATAGCTAACGAGAGGTGATTATATGATCAAAAAGGAAATGATTGCCATGCTTCTGGCTGGAGGGCAGGGCAGCAGACTTGGAGTCCTTACCGAAAAGGTAGCCAAACCGGCAGTGTCCTTTGGAGGAAAATATCGTATTATCGATTTTCCTTTGAGCAACTGTATTAATTCCGGAATTGACACCGTGGGAGTGCTGACCCAGTATCAGCCGCTCCGTCTGAATACCCATATCGGAATCGGGATTCCGTGGGATCTGGACAGAAATGAAGGCGGTGTAACCGTGCTGCCTCCTTATGAGAAGAGCTCCAGCAGTGAATGGTACACGGGAACAGCGAATGCGATTTACCAGAATCTGGATTATATGGAGCAGTATAATCCGGATTACGTACTGATTCTCTCCGGCGATCACATCTACAAGATGGATTATGAGGTGATGCTGGATTTCCACAAAGCGAATAAAGCAGATATTACCATTGCCTGTATGCCGGTTCCCATGGAAGAAGCCAGCCGCTTCGGCATTATGGTGACGGATGATACCGGACGTATTACCATGTTTGAGGAAAAACCGGAGAAGCCCAGCAGCAATCTGGCCTCCATGGGAATCTATATTTTCAGCTGGCCGATACTGAAAGAGGCTCTGATTGCGCTGAAGGATCAGAACGGCTGTGATTTTGGCAAACATATTCTTCCCTGGTGCAAAGAAAAAGGAGAGCGCCTGTTTGCCTATGAGTACAACGGCTACTGGAAGGACGTGGGAACCCTTGGCTCCTACTGGGAAGCCAACATGGAGCTCATTGACATTATTCCGGAATTTAATCTTTATGAAGAATTCTGGAAAATTTATACAAAAGGGGATATTATTCCGCCCCAGTACATTTCCGCCGAAGCAGTGACAGACAGATGCATCATCGGTGAGGGCGCGGAGATTTATGGCGAAGTACATAATTCTGTGATCGGCCCGAACGTGGTGATCGGAAAAGGCAGTGTCATCAGAGATTCCATTATCATGCGGAATTCCATTGTGGGTGAAGATGTGGTCATGGATAAGGCGATCGTGGCGGAGGATGTGGTGATCGGCAGCCATGTGATCCTCGGATTTGGCGAGGAGGCCGAGAATGTGTACAAACCTTCCGTATATGCTTTCGGTATTGCTACCGTGGGTGAGAAGAGCGTAATCCCGTCCAATGTAAAAATTGGAAGAAACACAGCTGTTTCCGGCGTGACAACGCTGGCGGACTATCCGGATGGAGTTCTTGCAGGCGGACAGGTGATCAGAGCAAAGGATGGTGAGCAGGCATGAGAGCAATCGGCATTATTTTGGCAGGCGGAAACAACAATCGGATGAGAGAATTGTCAAATAAAAGAGCAATCGCGGCAATGCCTGTTGCAGGCAGCTATCGCAGCATTGATTTTGCGCTGAGCAATATGGCGAATTCCCATATTCAAAAGGTGGCGGTCCTTACACAGTATAACGCCCGTTCTCTGAATGAGCATCTGAGTTCCTCCAAGTGGTGGGATTTTGGACGCAAACAGGGCGGCCTCTATGTATTTACGCCCACGATCACGAAAGAGAACAGCCTCTGGTACCGGGGAACCGCGGACGCGATTTATCAGAATCTCACATTTCTCAAAAACAGCCATGAGCCCTATGTTGTGATCGCTTCCGGCGATGGTATTTATAAGCTTGACTACAACAAGGTTCTGGAGTATCACATTGCAAAACGCGCGGATATCACAGTGGTATGCACGACCTGCAGAGATCAGAACGAGGTGGAGCGGTTCGGCGTACTCCGCATGAATGAGGACTGCCGCATTGAGGAATTTGAGGAGAAGCCGATTGTTTCTCACTATAATACGATTTCTACGGGGATTTACGTGATCCGCAGAAGACAGCTCATTGAGATGATCGAGCGGGCAGCGCAGGAGGGGCGCAATGATTTTGTCAAGGACATTCTGATCCGCTACAAGAACCTGAAGCGCATTTACGGTTACAAGATCGATACGTACTGGAGCAACATTTCCACCGCGGAATCCTATTACAGGACGAACCTAGCATTTCTGGAGCCGGAGATCCGCAACTATTTCTTTAAGCAGGAGCCGTTTATCAAGACGAAGATCGATGACCTTCCTCCGGCGAAATATAATCCCGGAGCCAATGTGAAAAACAGTCTGATCTCCAGCGGCTGTATCATCAATGGTACTGTGGAGAATTCCGTACTGTTTAAAGATGTTTTTGTGGGGAATAATTGCGTGATCAAGAATTCAGTGATCCTGAATGATGTATATCTGGGGGATAATACCCATATTGAGAACTGTATTGTGGAGAGCAGGGACACCATTCGGGCGAATTCTTATTACTGCGGCGAGGATGGGGTAAAAATCGTCGTAGAAAAAAATGAGCGTTATGTATTATAAAGGGCTTTCCGCATGAGAAGATGCGGAGGGCACATTTTCCAAATATAATACAAGGCAAAAGGAAAGGGGCAGGAGAGAATGAATATTACGGATGTACGTGTGAGAAAGGTAGCAAAAGAGGGGAAAATGAAAGCAGTTGTTTCCGTCACCATAGACGATGAGTTTGTGGTGCATGACATCAAAGTCATTGAAGGGGAAAAGGGACTGTTCATTGCTATGCCGAGCCGCAAAGCGACAGATGGCGAATACCGTGATATTGCACATCCTATCAATTCGGCTACACGGGACCGCATTCAGCTTATGATCCTGGAAAAATATCAGGAAGTCATGGCAGAGGAACCGGAAGATAAAGAAGAATAAGGCTTTCTGCATAGAAGGGGCTGACGTTTGTCGGCCCTTTTTTCAGCGCGGATTTTCTCTGGAAATATTACGTAATTGTTACAAAAAATTAAAAAACTGTTGATTTTAATTGAAAACATGATATACTTGACCTGTAATTTGTCGATTTACAAGTGAGGTGTTTTCATGAAAAATAAAAAAATTTTGTCACTGATCCTCAGCGCAGGAATGATATTTTCTATAGGAACAACCGCATTTGCTTCTTCCATAGAAGAGCTGCAGGCAGAGAAGGCGGCTGCGGAAGCAGGCTATGCGCAGACACAGAATGAGATAAACAGTCTGGAGAGCAAAAAGCAGGAGCTGGAGAGTTATCTTGCCCAGCTGAATGCCCAGTATGAGGAGCTTACGCAAAATGTGGCGGATTTGGGAATTCAGGCGGCACAGAAAGAGGAAGAGCTGAAGAAAATTCAGACAGAGCTTGCAAAGGCCAGAGCTGCCGCGGAAGAGCAGTATAACGCTATGAAAATCCGCATTGCCTATATGTATGAAAAGGGCGGGAGCGGAATGCTGGAAATGCTGCTGTCGGCCCAGAATCTCTCGGAATTTTTGAATCGTGCCACGAATGTGGCGGCGATTTCAGAGTATGACAGGGATATGCTCCAGAAATATGAGAATCTGATGAAGCAGATTGAAGAGCAGGAGAAAAAAGTGGAGGAAGAGATGGCTTCCATTAACACACTCATGAGTCAGCGTTCTGCCAAGAAGCAGGAAGTACAGTCTCTGGTGGCCAGCACAAATGAGAGTATTACTTCTTATGTAAATCAGATTAGCGCAAGTCAGGCAGAGGCGCAGGCGCTCATGTCGGAGATTTCCAGCGCAGACAACAGCATTGCAAGTATGGTACGGCAGGCAGAGGCTGCCGCGCAGGAGCAGGAAGCGTTGGCGAGCCAGGGAAGCGAAGCGCAGGAAGAAGACTATGATTATGACGCTTCGGAAGACACGACAGATTCCTCCAGCAGTTCTACCAGCACCGAAGTGGTTGTGGAAAGCACAGAGGAGGAGTATTCCCAGGAATACAGCGAAGAAATTTCCGAGGAAGTTGTTTCCGAAGAAGCTTATGAAGAGGAGAGCTACGAGGAAGAGTATTATGAAGAGCCGGCAGAGGAGAGTACCTCTGACTCCGGTCAGGGGACTTATCTCGGGAATTTTACGCTCACAGCTTACTGTAACTGCGCGCAGTGCTGCGGTACGGCCGGCAACCTTACAGCCAGCGGAACGGTTCCTGCGGCCGGCCATACGGTAGCGATGGCAGGGGTTCCCTTTGGAACACAGCTTTCTATCAATGGAAACATTTATACCGTGGAGGATCTGGGGACACCTTACGGACATGTTGATATTTTCTTTGACAACCATGCGGATGCTCTGAGTTTTGGACTTCAGTATGCAGATGTATACCAGGTTGGATAAAATGTAAACTAAAATATAAAATTGGTTGACAATCGGCGGCGCGTGTGATAAAGTTTGGGAAAAGAATGGCTGACAGGGAGGAAAACTTATGAACACAGCGACTGTATCCCGAGGGAAAACCTATGACATTGTATATATTGGGATTTTTGCAGTCCTTTTGGCTGTTTGCTCCTGGATATCCCTTCCTTTCGCAGTGCCTTTTACGCTGCAGACCTTCGGCGTGTTTATGACGCTTGAGACGCTGGGAGGAAAAAGAGGGACAATGGCAATCCTGGTATTTCTGCTTATGGGGCTTGTGGGGCTTCCGGTATTTTCCGGATTTCGAGGCGGTCCCGGGGTGCTTGCCGGAACCACAGGAGGGTATATTGTTGGATTTGTTCTCACGGGCTTTCTGGTATGGGGAATGGAAAAACTCCTGGGCGAGAAGTGGAAAAAATCAGTGGTACGTATATGCGTCATGTTGCTTGGCCTCATCTTGTGCTATGCTTTTGGAACCCTGTGGTTTCTCAAGGTGTATTCAGCAGCAAATGGAGCCGTCGGCATCGGAGCCGTTCTGGGATGGTGCGTCTTTCCCTTTGTGCTGCCGGATCTCGTGAAGCTTGGGCTGGCTTTTGTTCTGGCGCGGCGGGTAAAAAGATATGTAATGTAAAAAATAATCGGGCGTTCCGGAAGGTTAGCTTTCCGGAGCGCCCGTGTGCGTTTTGT
The DNA here is from genome assembly GCA_937893675.1 of uncultured Blautia sp. Taxonomy (GTDB): domain Bacteria; phylum Bacillota; class Clostridia; order Lachnospirales; family Lachnospiraceae; genus Blautia_A. The sequence goes on along the minus strand of CALBGI010000034.1, from coordinate 37,123 downwards.
GTTTATAGATGGAGGACAGCCTGCATGTCTGCCGGAAGCGGTGCGGTGAAGGACAGCTCTTGTCCGGTAATGGGATGGGAAAAAGCCAGCGTATGGGAGTGCAGAGCCTGCCTTTGGATGTGCTCCATATCGGGATTGTAAAGATAATCTCCGATCAGGGGAAAACCGAGATATTTCATGTGGATGCGGATCTGGTGCGTGCGGCCGGTTTCCAGGCGGAGAGAAACCAGGCTGTGCAAGCTGATTTTGTCTATGATCTGATAATGGGTGACTGCCGGTTCTCCGTGTTCAAAATCCACCACCCTCTCGATAATGCTGCCTGGTTTGCGGCCGAGAGGTGCGCGAATGGTTCCGGAAGAAGGTGTCAAAGCGCCCCGGACAATGGCCAGATATTCCCGGTGGATTTCTCTGCGCTGTCCCATTTCGGACAGAATGGATGCGGCGAAGGAGTGTTTGGCGACAACGGTAAGGCCGGACGTGTCCCGATCCAGACGGTTGCAGCAGCGAAAAACAAAGGGTTTGTCCTGCCGGGAAAAATACCAGGCCAGAGCATTTGCCAGAGAATTGTCCCGATTGTCAAAAGAGGGATGTATGGGCATACCGGCTGGCTTGTTGACCACAAGCAGATCCTCGTCCTCGAAGAGGATATCCAGCGGAAGCGGTACAGGACGGATATTTTCGGAGGTTTCATTCTCCTGGATTCGAAGAACCAGCAGGTCTCCTGTCTGCACAGGACAGTTGAGAAAAACACTCTGTCCGTTTACCAAAACGCTGTCCGGCATCCGCTTCAGGCGCGCCAGATTGCGGGCGGAAAAGCCTTTGTGCCGGAGAAACTGGCTTACGCGAATGGGCTTGTCTGGTGTTGTGACAGAATACTGGATGGTGCGGTTCATAGCAATACAGGTCTCCTTTGTGTGGATATCGGGAAGGCTGCGGCGAAATTTTTTAAACACGTAAACGAAAAACCACCGGACTCCAAGGAATCCAGTGGTTTTTATCAGTCGAAGCGACAGGATTCGAACCTGCGGCCTCTGCGTCCCGAACGCAGCGCTCTACCAAACTGAGCCACGCTTCGTCACGTCAATTCTTTACAATCAATCGGTTTAACCGCGACTGCAAAAGTTATTATATTGATTTTGGGGGCATTTGTCAAGACATAAATTTCTTTTTTTTGAAATTTTTGCAGAAATATGGTCTGGGTTGTCTGCACACAGAACGGAAGAAGGATAAGCGGATAAGAAGCTGTGTGAACGGGGGAATGAGCGAAATATACAATAAAAATGCTGAAATATTTTATTGGTTTGTGTTTATTGACAGTGAAGGTTATGTTTTGTACAATGAGATTGAGGTTATTTGTTTTCTGCTTGCGGTGAAAAAGCAGAAAAAATAGTAAAAAGATACAAATGATGTTGAGAGAACAGGTATAAATTATGAACAGGAGGCTGCTATGGAGAAGAATGGAAGGAATATTATGAGAACGGTCCGCCGGAGATGGGAGCGGGCAGTTTCTCTGCTGCTGGTCATGGCAATGCTTTTGGGAAGCGTGCCAGTAAGCGTGTTTGCTTCTGCTGACAGTGCAGACGCACAGGCAGAGGCTGCAGCGCCAGCGCCGGAAGAACAAGTGGTACCGGCGGAGGAACAAGTGGTACCGCCGGAGGAACAAGTGGCACCACTGGAGGAACAAGCGCCCGTGCCGGAAGAACAGGTGGCACCCCCGGAGGAACAAGTGGCACCACCGGAAGAACAAGCGCCCGCGCCGGAAGAACAGGTGGCACCGCCGGAGGAACAAGCGCCAGCGCCGGAGGAACAAGTGGCACCGCCGGAGGAACAAGCGCCCGCGCCGGAGGAACAGGTGCCAGCGCCGGAAGAACAAGTTACGCCAACCGCAGAACCAACGCCAACCGCAGAGCCGATGCCGACGGTGGAACCAACGCCAACGGCAGAGCCGCTGCCAACCGTGGAACCAACGCCAACGGCAGAGCCGCTGCCGACGGTGGAGCCGACGCCAACCGCAGAGCCAACGCCGACCGTGGAGCCGACCCCAACGGCAGAACCGGTGAAGAGTGCGGAGCTTTCCGCCTATGCGCATCAGGAAGTGTTTGCGGAGGCAGACGGCAGCCTGGCTGTGAAATATACGATTACAGTTGCAAACCAGACACCGGATGTTCCGGCAGAGCAGGCCTCTGTCAAGGCGGTTCTTGGAAGCCGTCTTTCTGTCTATGACCGGGCGGGACAGACCGGAGGCATGCATTATGTGGAAAATATCGGCTGGATTCCGGAAGGGTTAGATTTCAGCGAACTCTCCTGGCTTTCTGCGGAGGAACGAAGCGCTTACGCGCAGGCGGTCATCTGGCCGGAGCAGTACATCGGCGGCGGTGAGACGGGGGAATATGTTTTTTATGCAAAAATAGAAGAAAGCGTGCAGGATCCGGCGGAGATTCCGGTTCTGTTTTTCGTGAGCGGAAACGGCGTGCCGGGGGAAAGTGTTTCCTGGAGCGGCACAGAGCTTTTGGAAGCGCGGACATTTGCGGAAGACGCAGAAGAGCCGGCTGCGGATCCGGAGGCATCTGAGGAAGAATTTCGCAGACGTGTGCAGGAATATCTGGATAGGAATTTAAGTCAGGAAAAAGTAAACGAAGCGGTGAATATCAAGCTGACATTCCTGGATCCGGAAACAGAGGAGCCGGTCAATATCCAGAGCGTTCCTACGGGTGAGCGGATCCGTATGGATATTGCATACGCGATCAACCGTTTTGACAGTTTTCAGTACGACCAGACCAATCCGGAAGTGCCCATAGACTATCTGGAAAACGCAAGAATATACTTTGCGCTTCCGGCAGGGATGGAAATCGCCAATTTGGCGGAAATGGCAGCGCTGAACCAGGAGGGACCGGATGAATCCGGGAAAATGTGGTATTCCTGGAATTTCGGGGAACGTCTGGACGTCACCAACAGTGTAAATGAAACGCTGTTCGGCATTCAGATTTATATGAAGAATAACGGAACTGTGCCGGACAAAACAGAATACATTCTGGATGCGTCAGATATCCGTCTTGTAGGAAATGCTGTTTTTATGGACAAACGGAACGGCCAGTCAGAACCCTATGAAAATTTTGCCAAGCAGATTGTCAGCCAGGAGACTGGTTCTTACAAGTTTGTGGCCCAGGCAGAAAATGTGTGGGGCATTCGCAAATCCCTGCAGCAGTCCGGAGGGGCGGATTATGCGATCGAGGGGGACAAGGTAACGGTCACCTATCTGATTGAAACCGGAAAAACAGACGGGCAGGGGAATATTCTTTCGGACAAAAATGAATATGACGTGTATGGAACGCTGCAGTTTGAAGCCTATTCGGTGGTAGATGAGATTCCGGATTTTGTCCCGGAGGGAAATACGGAGCTTTCTGCGGTGCATCCCCTGGGCGTTTCCGCAGCATGGGCGGACGGAACGCCTCTGCCGGATGGAGCGGCTGTTTATGATGCGGCGGCACAAAAGCTGACCATTACTGCGTGCAGTCAGATCGATACCGGTACAAAGCCAATGGGGCCGGTTCCGGGCTACAACAGCTACAAAGTGACGATTTCCTATCCGCTTTCCCAGCTGGAACGGCATTTTTCTGAAACGCCGCAGAAGTATATACAGACCAACACAGCTGCGCTTCATTATCAGCCCATTGGAAAAGAGCTGCGCACGGAGACGGCAGCAGCGAAAGCCGCATTCCATAAACAGGATCAGCCCGCCTTTTTCGATGTGCAGAAAAAGATCGTGGAGCCGCTGGAAAATACGGTTTTTACCTATAATGCGTTCACGGAAGACCAGAATGGTGTAGCCGGCGAGTATCTTCGGCGGGTTTTCAACGGTTATGTTGCCTTTAACATTCAAAAAAAGACAGCGGACGGAAAATGGGAGAGCGCACGTCTGTATCAGCAAAAGGGAGATGGAACCTACACCGAGATCACAGCAGAAGAATATTATATAAATCCGTTTGAAGACGACAAAGACGGCGATATTTTACTGACCGGTTCCCAGCCGATTTTTGCGGCGCAGCCGGGAACCTACCGGATTCAGGAGATGCACTTTCCGGAGGCTACGACACCTCCGACAGAAGGCGATTACTTTGTCGAGGTAACCGTAACGGAAGGAAATACCGCGGAACATCCAGCGCATGCGGTTCTTGTAAACCATACTGCGGACATGGGAACCTTGGATTTTCAGAAAGTGGGAAGCGACGGTGCCGGTCTTGCAGGGGTGGAGTTTGGCCTTTACTGGGACAAGGAATGCACGGAGCTTGCCTATCGGAAAAAGTCTTCAGAGGCAACGGACAAGCATCCGGCCGGTACCGTGACGTTTTCGGTTTCTCCGGGCGAGTATTATCTCAAGGAGATCAGTGCGCCGGAGGGCTATGTGTTGGATGCCACGGTGTATCCGGTTACGATAGTGGCGAACAAAGACACTGTGCTGAAAAAAGAGAACTATCCGGATGCGTCCAACCTTATTGCGGACGGAGTGATCCAAAACGAAAGTACAACAGCGGCGCTCTGTCTGAAAAAATATTTGCAGACATTTGACGAAGAGGGAAATTATCAGGAGACCAATATTCCGACGGAAGATTTTGGGAACATGCGCTTCACGCTGCAAAGAAGAACAGAAGGGGCAGGGGAAAACGCTTGGGAGCCGGCAGAGGGATATGCGGACCTGCAGATCCAAAATCTCCAGGGGAAAACGGCTGCAACAGGACTCTATATTCCGGATCTTCCGGTAAAATCAGAGGATGGCAAACGTTACGAATACCGTTTTGTGGAAACCGTGACAGAAGGATCTGGCTATCGTCCGCAGGATTATATGGACAGCCATCTGACAAGCGCGGCGGTAACGCTGGCTTCCGGCCGTACGACGGAGATTGTCATGAAGAATGTGAAGGCTGGAAGCATTTCCATTCAGAAGAAATATTACGACACAGACAATCCCGATGGAAAGGCGGGAAAAGCCTCCTTTGAGCTTTACAAAAAAACGGGAGCTGGTTTTGAAAAGGTAAAGGAAGAGACCATTGAAACCGCAGAGAACGGAACTGCCATGATCTCGGATCTTCCTGTCAAAGAGGGGCAGGGGGAAAACAGCACCCGGACAGCCTATTATCTGAAGGAAATTCTTCCGCCGGACGCAGAAATGCGGCCGGGAGAAATCAAAGGAAGCGCAAAGGTGGAAGAGAAGGACGGAGGCTATTATTTCGGCCCGCTGTATGCGGAGGAAGCGGAACATCCCGGGCAGCAGATCCTGGCCAACTATAAGCCGATCGGCAAAGCGGTTGTGATAAAGCAGGATGAGCTTGCGCACTGGAAACGGCTTCCCGGCGCAGTGTTCACCGTTTATTCGGTGAAGGCAGACGGAACAAGAGGAGAGGTGGTCGCGTCTGAGACTACAGATGATAAAGGCGAAGCCGTTTTCTGGCTGGAGCCGGGCGCTACCTATGACATTGAGGAGACAAAACCGCCGGAAGGCTACAATGAGTATGTACATAAGAATGGTTCAGAGACAGATCCATATGGACGCAACTACCGGCGGATAACCATACCGTCGGAACCGGACAAGCTTTTGTATAATCTGGTGTATCCCTATACAAACTACAAAAAAGCGGAGCTTACGCTCACCAAAAAGATCGCGGGGCAAAACGGACTGGAGAATGCCGGCTATGACAGGATAGAGGCGGAGGTTTATGCTTTTACCGGAGAAGGGGAGCTGACAGACAAGGACGAGCTTACGAAAAAAGGGACCGTAACGATCCAGCCCGGAAAGCCGGGAAGTCTTGTGGTGGATGCGGGAATCTATTACGTAAAGGAGACTGCGGTGTCCGGGGAAAATATCCTGCCGCCGGAAATGGTGCCGGATGCGTACCGGAAGGCTGCAGGTGCTGTGGTTCTTGGGGATGAAGTGTATTTCGGCCCCTTTGCCGTGGGAGACGGAATGCCGGGCGAGGACGGCAAGGTGGAGGAGACAGTTCCCCAGGCCCTGGTGAATATTGAAAATCTGGGAAGCCTTACCATTCATAAGACAGACGAAAAAGGCGGGCCCCTTCTGGGTGCACATTTTACCATTGCGGGAGAGGCGCCGGATGGAAGCGGAGAAATCAGAAAATATGAGCTGTACGTAAGCAGTGCGAACGGAGGCACGATATCCAACATACCGGTGTATTATACTGCGGGAGAAAAGAAGGGGCAGAAGATTTCCTATACCATTACGGAGACAACGGCACCCAACGGCTATCAGCTTCCGAAAGAACCGGTGGCAGAAAACGTGACGCTGAACGTGCCCAACGGAACCTTGAATGCGCAGGGAGAATACGAAAAAGCCGATGCCACGGAGCTGACGGTGAAAAACTGGCCCGAGGTTTCCCTGGAGCTTGTGAAAGCTGGCCAGGATGAGTGGTGGACAAACCCGGATTCTGCGGAAATGACAGAAAAACGGCTTTTTGATGTGGGTATTGCCTTGTATCAGGAAAAAGAAGGGCTCCTGACTTATGTGGGGCAGTGCCGTACAGATTCCCAAGGACGCGCGTTCTTCGGCGGGCTGGAAAGCGACGGAACCTACTATGCGGTAGAGTTCTCGGCAGCGGAGGAATACCCCAATCTTCCCGAGGGAACGAAGCTTCCCGCTTCTGCTGAGGCGCTTGATCAGCAGCTGGTGGATGCGGTTTCTTCCTATCATTATATGAAGATCCGTTTTGCCCAGGCGGAGAACGGAGAGACGGACATCACCGCAACGCTGGAAGCCTACAATAATCCAAACGAGGAACCTCCGGAAACAGTTGTTGAGCGTTATGGAAACCACTTCCGGGTGAAGCAGCATATGATCAACTATCGCCCCTGGGCGAGATTTGAGATCATCAAGGTGGATGAAGCGGAGGAAAGCAGGCGGCTGAACGGCGCGGAATTTAATACGTATGCTCTTGGAGAAAGCGTGGAAGAGGCGGCGGCAAATCTGGTGACAAGACCTTCGGACAACGCGGTCGTTCCAAGTCCGGACACTCTTGTGGGAACCCGCGTCTCTCATACAACAGAGGACGGCGTGCAGGGCCATTCCTTTACCAACAGCTTTCTTTACGGAGGCATTTATCTGATAAAGGAAATGGAGCCGCCCCTTGGCTATGAGATAAGCGCAGAAGGCAAGAACGGCATCCTGGCAGTACCGGATGACATGGAGGAGGCAGAGCTTCAGAAGCTGCAGACGCTTTTTGGAGCGCATCCGCCAAAGCTTCTGAAGTATGGCAAAAATACAGTGACACCCTGCATTTTTCAGGACAAAAAGTCCGAGGGCGGAGGGCCGCTTCGCCTGAACCTGAACTATCACCTTCTGATACTGGAGTTGGAGAAGGTGATTGGCGAAAGCAAAACACCGCTTCCCGGAGTGACCTTTGAGGCTTCTCTGTATAGCCAGGAAAAGAAACAGACCATGATGCGTATGGCAGAGCTGATCACCGGTCTGACCGGGCAGACGGAGGAACCAAGGCCGGGCTACGCGGCATCTGCCCCTATCGACATGTCTCATTACTTTGATATTCTCAGCGCGGTGTATCCGGAGGATTTAAAAGAACCGGTGATCCAAAAAGAGAAACGCACACAGGGGACGGACGTCAGCAGCCATTTTGGAAATGACCAGGAGCATACAGTCTGGTATGAAAAAACGATCACCACCCAGACCCTTGGAGATTATATGGAAAAGGTGGTGGAGGAGACCCGGTATTATGAGACAGAAGACGGGCAGGAACCCTACAAGATCCTGACGGAGAGTTCCTACAAAGCGGTTATTCTGCTCACGGAGACAGAGGCTCCCGATTATGTGGAAAATGCGGACTGGTCCGACGTGATCACCGTGGAAAGTCATTCTCTGAAAGAGACGGAGGAAAACAAAGAAAACATGGACAAGGGAAATACCGTTGTCTATGACAAAACCTTTACCGGAGAGAATGCCATTGTAAACCAGCCCCTTTCCAGAGAGCATGTCATCCTTACCAAATATGGCTATACCAGACGGGACGGTCTGAATTATCAGGCGGCAGGAAATACCGCGCTCAACGAGGATGAATGGCTGGACAAGCAGCTGGAATTCCGGGAAAAATCTGTTTTGGAAGGCGTGAAGCTGGAGCTTCAGAAGTATAACGAGGCGACAAAGCAGTGGGAAAAGGTACAGGAGGGATATTTTGTCACAGATGCCTCCGGAGAGGTGGATTTCGGAGAGCTTGAACCGGGAGAGTACCGCGTCATGGAAAGAGATTTGGGCAGGTATGCAGATACCTATGAAAACGCCCACGCCACAGAAGAAAAGGCATTTACCTTTGCGGTGAGCGGAGGAGATACCCGAAAGATTTCCATGTACAATCCCAAGAAACCGCGGCTTATCATCCGCAAGATGAATCGGGGCCTGAAGTATGAGGCTGCGTTGGGCGAGGCTGAATTTTCTGTAAATGACAAGACGTACAAAGCTTCTGATTTCCGGGATGGAAACAGGTGGCAGTCTGTTCCCATTGAGGCAGACACCAAATATTTGGTGCGGGAGACAAAGGCTGCGCCCGGCTACACCACAAAAGGCACGGTGACGGAACAGAGTTTCACCGCAGCCTTTGACGGACAGAGCTGGCTGAAAGACAATACCGTGATCCTGGACTTTCTGAATGAACAGACCGGATCTGCAGAAGTGACAAAAAAGGACAGCGTTTCCGGGAAGGCTCTTCCGGGCGCGGAATTTCGTTTGGAATATGTACCCTTTGCAGCAGATGATTTTGCGATGCAGGAGGTTGGCGCGGGATATTATTTTGGAAATGGCAACCAGATTCCGGTGCTTCATTATGATGCTGTGGCAGATCCGCCCGAGGATGGATGGACAGAAAAGCAGGCCGGTCTGATTTCGGATGAACAGGGCAGGATAAAAACAGAGGATCTGGCGCCCGGCTGGTATCGGCTGACGGAGACAAAGGCTCCGGAAAATTATGAGCTGAATCCGAAGCCGGAAACGTTCTGTATTACCGCGGGTATGCATCTGCTGGGGCAGGGCTGGGAAAGCTGGCAAAACGACAATGCCCCGGAGAAGGTGCGAAAGAATATTGAAAATGTACCCTACGGCAGCCTGACCCTGCAAAAAGAATACAGAAGTGCGAAGGGACTTACCAAAGGGGAGACCCGGGCGGTCTTTGGCCTTTATACCAAAGAGGAAAAAGAATATCAAGAATTTCAGACGCTTACGGTGAGCGAAGAAAAGCCCATTGTTTCTGTGACGCTCCCGGAGGGAACCTACTATCTGAAAGAAAAGAGTGCGGGAAAAGACTGGAAGCTTCGCAGCATAGAGAACTCAGAGGGCATGCTTTCACCGGACGCGCAGGGGTATTATCCGGTAGAGGTGAAGCGCGGACTGGAGGAACAAAACGCCCTTGCGGTTACCGCGGTCAATGAGAATACCCGGGTTAAAATCACGCTCCTGAAGCTGGAGGGAGAGGCTTACAGCGAGAGTGCGAAGCGTCTTCCGGGGGCGAAGTTTGAAATTTTCTATCGGGACGCGAAGGGAGAGGAACAAAAGATAACAGACCTTTCCGGGAAGGATGTTTTTGTCTCCGGAGAAAAGGGAGAGGTATCAGCAGAGTTTGCTTTTCCGGCAGAACTTCTGCAGGACGAAACGGTGTGGACGGAGGGTCATTCCTTTATCATCCGGGAAGTGGAGGCGCCGGACAATTATGCGAAGGACGAAACCGACCACGAGATCACGCTGAAGCCCGGGGAGGTGCGAAGCTACAGCACAGACAGCCATGCGCAGGAATACAGCCTTGTGTTCTTTAACAAAAAGGGAATGCGCATAGAGATCCATAAGTTTGGCGGAGGCCATGAGGGAAATACGCAGGATAAACCTCTGCGCGGAGCAGATTTCGCACTCTGCGAGATCAGAGATTGCGAGGCAGTGCCGGTGCGCTACGGAGATGGCGGGACTGTTCTGGGAACCACAAACGAGAATGGGGTTCTGGTTTTTGACCACCTGGATCTGGACAGCCGGAAAACGTATGCGATTCTTGAAACCGGGATTTCAGATGGCCAGAACAAAAAGCTTTACGGGGAAGCGGAATCTGTCTGGCAGCATGACGCAGACACCCCTCTTCCCGCCCAGGAAGTCACCTATCAGGGGCAGAAAAGGACCGCGTTTCTTCTTTCCGGGCTGCAGCCGGGAGGCCGGTACGAGTACGATGCCTACAACCGGCACAAAGACCGGCTTTACATCAATAAGGTGGATTACAGCCGGCCGGATGAGAGAGCGCTGGCTTCCTTCTCGATCTATGAGGCAGATGAGAACGGAAATAAAAAGGGCGAGCCGCTGGCGGTCCATTATTCAAATTCCGTAACGGATGGCACCTACGAGCAGTTTGGTACAGTGCTGGAGACCGGAGGAACCCGGAAGGTCGAGATTGCCGGAACAGAGTATGCGGCGACCACGGCGGCGCTTCGTCTGGAGCCGGGGACTTATTATGTGGAAGAAGTGGAGACGGCCGCGCCGCACATGCTTTATATGCGTGACAGCCGGATTGAGATCGGTCAGACGATCACCATTGAAGAGGCTTCCGGAGCAGAGGTGCGGGACTATACGCTGAATTTCAAAAATATCCAGGAAAAACCGGATGTAACCATTGCAAAGGAACCTGTGGGCCTTAAAAATGAAAAAGGCGAGGTTGTCAATGACCTGAACCTCCTGACCGAGACGGGGCAGGTACAGTTTAGGATCGGAGGCAGCAGGGAATCCGGCCAGGTGAAGGGATTTATTCTCAACAATTTCCTTCCGCTCACCAGTTTTGCTGTGACGGATGAGAATATTCGGCTCTATACAGACGTCAATGGAACAGAACTTCTCAAAGAAAATCTGTATTCTATTGGAAATGTGGAGCTGGGAGGCGCTTCCTATCAGAATTATCTGCGGGACTATAAGGGAGGCGGAACCGGCGAGACTGTCACAGGAGTTACTGCAATTGTGACCTTTGAAGACGCGGCGGGCAAAACCTGTGTCAAAGAGGTTATCCTGGGTGCGCCGGGAACTTCTGTGACCGCAGTTCCGGATGCCGGTTTTGAGGCAGTCCGGTTCACTGTGGAGTATGTGGATAAAGCGCTGCGGGACATTAAAATAGAGGCGGAGAGCGGTGTGATCCGAAGAACCCTTGGCTCTGATTTTCAGGCAGATCCCATTACGGTGACAATAGATCTGAAAAAGCAGCAGGAGGGAGAAACGGTGAAGCCGGTGCAGCGGGTGGACAACGAAGCTGCCGTGAATATGCGCTACTATAATCCGGGACAGTCCCAGGCAGTAGAGGGAGAAAGCCCGGTGGAGGAGAAACGGGTAAAAGCCTCTCAGCTTTTGAATCCGGTTTTTGACATTCCGGAGGTCACCCTGACGCAGGAGGTACAAAAAGGCGGAAAACCCATTGATGCGGCGGCTATGAATGATGAGATCACGTATCATGTGGAAATAGCCAATGTGACAAAGGATAAGAAGCTCAGCCTGAAAGATCCCATTATCAGCAATCCGCTTCCGGATCATGTGGACCTGCTCAATAAGAGCGCCGGGGTTTTCCGGATTCGATATGAGGGCTGCGAAGAACTGAAGACGCTTCGGGTGGAAACCGAGGTGAGAGACGGAAAAACCTACCTGAACATCTGGCTGGACGGAGAACTGCCGCCTGGGGCAAAGATCATCCTGGAATATGATGTGAAGATTCTTTCCAGCGTAATGGAGGACGCTTCCCTGAAGCTTAAGGGGGAGGCGTACCTCACCACAGAGAAAAAAGGAATTGTATGGAAAGAAAATCCCCATGGGCTGTCCTTCACGCCGGCTGGGGAAGGAGACAGTCTGAAAAGTGAAGAGATTGACGGGGTTCTTGGTACCGATAATCCCAATGGGTATCTTCGCGACGAAACGGAGATCAGCGTGACTGCAAAGGCAACGTTGATTCGTTCCAAGAGCGTAAAGGATGAAAACGGAAACTTCATTTCCGGCAGAACTGTGAACATACCAAACGGAGGAACGGCAGAATACCGGCTGCTGCTGCAGAACACCGGAAGCACCCCGGCAGAGGATATCCGTATTTTGGATTATCTCCCGAGAAAAGGAGATATCAGCGCCGTGGGAAGCGGAGAGCGCTTCAGCAACTGGACGCCCGCCTTCGGACAGATAGAAAGCGTCATATACTATCCGGTAAAGAGCCTGGAGGGCGAACACCCTGTGTTTGGAGAGCCGCAGGTGATTACAGACTACACGCTGTATGGAGCGGCGGCCGCGGATGATTACGACGGGCTTCTGGATGCGGCGCAGAAGGAAGAAATCGGCGGAGCCTGGACGCAGGGCGCGGGAGAAGAGGACCATGCCATTTTGCTGCAGCTTCCGGAGCGGGTAAGCCTGAAGAAATATGAACGCATTGAGATAATCTACAGTGTAAAGGTGCCGCAGTTTGCAAGAGAAGAGCTGGAGGCGATCACCGGTCTTCCGGCGGTAAACGATTTTGCATCCATTACCACCTCGAACGGTTCCTTGGACAATCCGCTGGACAGCAATCAGGTGAAGATCATGGTTGCGGGAACACCGGTGGGTGTGGGCGGTGACGTCTGGATCGATGAGAACCGAAACGGCATTCAGGACGACGGTATTATGGCAAAAGCGCAGGATGTGCCCAAGGTGGATGTGACGCTTCAGACGTACCAGAATGACAGTCCTACAGAGAGCAGCCAACAGACATCAGACAAAGAAAATCATTTTGTGTTTGACGGATTGAAATATTCGATTCCTTCCCATGAAAATCTGGAGGAACTTTACACGAAGGACAACACGCTGCTTCCGGGAGGTCTGGCCGGACAGGAGAAGGTAAATTATCAGCTTTCCATTAAGGTTCCGGAGGGATACGATGTGACAGAATCCTTTGCGAACACAAACGGGAAAAAGACGCGTTCAGAGAAGCCCAGTGTGGTGAATGCCGTTGGCGCGCCGGGCCGCACAGACAGCAATTTTGCCGGCGGGGGTAATCTGTATTCTGAGAGATTTTATCTGTGGCCGACGGAAAATGATGCGGGAGCATGGGACATGTCCAAAGATATCGGACTTGTAAAGACAAGAGACCTGATCATCGAGAAGCTGGACGCAGAGACAAAAGAGCCTGTCAGTGGGGCAGGATTCGAGGTATACGGACCCTTTACTCCGGATCGCTCTGGAACTATTGCGCCAAAGGAAGAGGAGCTGACAAAGGATAAGCTGGTGGGAACCTATACCACGCAGGCGGACGGAAAAATTACCGTACCTGACCTTAGCTATTTTGAAGGCTATGTGGTTCGGGAAGTAACCGCGCCATTGGACTACAGAGAGAATACCGGTGCGGTTCTGGTGACAGAGCCGGCGCAGAACAAGGTTCAAAAATCAGAGGCGCTTTCCAAAGCGCACTCGACCTTCCTGCTTCTTGCGGGGAGCGGCGCAGAGGCGCTGAAGGAACAAGAGCAGGCACGGCTCACCATCCAGCTTACCAACGAGCCGAAGAAAGGGGCGCTGACAGTCCACAAAAAGAGCACCTCTGAAAAGCCTCTGGCAGGAGCGGAATTTGAGCTTGCCTGGATGGGGAACCACATAAAAGCGTGGGAGGTTTTTGCGGACAAAATAAAAGAAGACCAGAGCCTGGTGACAGGAGCCAGTGCGCTTGCGGTGGAAGGAACACGATTGATTTTTACCATAGGAGACACCGGAACGGCAACGGTTTCAGAGCTTCCGCTTGGGACCTATACGCTGAAGGAGACAAAAGCTCCGCCGAATTATGCGCTGGATACCAGGGTGCGCACGTTTACTCTGGACGCGGGAAGTGTGATCCATCAGGAATATACGGTCCGCGATCAGCCGGACAGCCGGCTGCAGATCCATAAGACAGCGCCTGAGACGGAGACCGCCAACAAAACATTCCGGTTTAAGGTAACGGTTTCTGGCAGGCTGTACACGGGAATGTACTATGTGGACGATTCTCCGACAGCGGCAAAGGATGGCGTTCTGACGGTGGATGCCGGACAGACAGCGGAAATCCGGGGGCTGGAGGAAGGCGAAAAATTCACTGTGCAGGAGGTGGACCACAACCAGGAGAGCTATGAGACCACCTGGAAGGTCGGTGACGGAGAAGCCAGGGAAGGAGTGCTTGCAGAGGGGACGATTTCCCCGGATGGACAGAATGTGACAAAGGTTACCTTTACCAATGTGCTGCGGACCGGCTCTGTGAAGCTGGGCAAGTACATCCTCAATGGAGCGGCCGGAAGTGAAAACGACAGTTTTACGTTCCTGCTCAAGTTCGAGCGCTGGGGCGGCAAACCGGTTGCTTCCCGGTTTGAGGATGACGGCAGTCTTACGGCGGTTATCCGGGACAGGGATGGAAAGGAGACACCGGCCAAAGCTTCATGGAATGAGGAAAAACAGGGCTATACCATAGCGCTGAAGGCCGGACAGACGGCAGAAATCTTCAACCTTTACTATGGCGTGACATACACCATACAGGAGGAGAAGGGGGATCTGGATTATATTTACAGTGAAAAAGCGCTCACAGGAACCGTAGGTACAACCCAACAGACAGAGCAGGAATATACCTTTACTAACGTAGGGCTTGGCGGTCTTGTGATCAAGAAGCTGGAGCAGGGAACGGAGAAGGGACTTCCGGGAGCGGAATTTGTACTTCAGTATCAGGAAGAAGGTCCGTACAAAGGCCAGTATGTGGAGGTTGTTCCGGGGGCGGAAGCCGGTGTCTATGAGGCCGCCGGATTTACAGCACAACGTCCCCAGAGCGGAAATCTTGTGACAGGCCCCCAGGGCAATATCAACGTCAACAACCTTACGCCCGGAACCTACCTGCTGATAGAAACAAAGGCGCCGGAGAATTATACTGCGCAGGGAAGCGGTGAGACAACGGTTACCGTAAGTGCGGAAAGTCAGGCAAAACCGGTGCGCGTCTACAACACGCCGAGGACAGGCCGTGTGGCTCTGGAGAAGCAGATCAACGGGGAGCCGTATGATGAAGAACAGGAATTTACGTTCCTCTTTCAGCTGACGGACAAGAACGGAAAAACTGTGGATGCGCAGGGCGTTGTGCCGGCAAACCGGCAGGGAAATGCGATCAAGGTGGCGTTTTCCACAGGAGAGACCTTGTTTGCGGAAAAAGAACCGGAAGGGTATGCCGTGAAGCTGAGAGCCGGGCAAAAAGCGGTAGTGGAAGGCATCTACTATGGCATGCAGCTGACGGTGAGAGAAATTGTAGATCCGAACAGCGGATACACCTTTGACACGCAGGAAAAGAGTTCGGGAATCATCGGCGCAGGAAACGAGGATATAGGAATTACGATCACCAACAAAAATCCGGGACATCTGGAGGTTGACAAGGTCAATGCGTCAGAGCCTGAGCAAAAGCTGGAGGGCGCGGAATTTATCCTGAAGAATGAGGACCGGGGACGGTTTGTCCGTGTGACAAAGAGAAACGCCGGCGAATATACCTTTGACGGTGTGACGGACGAGGCAGGTGCGAAAAAGCAGCCGATCGTTACAGACGCCGGAGGGCATGTGCGGGTGGAAAATCTGCCGGAGGGCAATTACGTTCTTATCGAGACAAAGGCGCCAGACAAGTATGAACTTGGCGGAAGCGGGGAAACGCCCTTTGCCATTTCCACCAACCGTACCACTTCCCTCACGGAAAAGGCGGCGGTGAAGAATGTTCCGCTCACCGGGACACTTGTATTCCGGAAAGTTCTTAAGGACAACCAGACAGACGAGAATACCAGATTCGATTTTGTATTTACGCTGAAGGATGCGGCAGGCAAACACAGCGGTATGCATGCTGTGCTTCCCTCCATGCGGGTGACAGGAGACGGAAAGCAGGAGATCAAAGTCAAGGTGGATCAGGCGGATGCAACGGCTGTGTTTGATGAAGAAAAACAGCAGTTCTCCATTTCCATAAAAGCGGGACAGGAGGTTACGGTTTCCGGACTGTACTATGGCGTGGAGGCAAAGGTCTGGGAAGAAGCGGACAGCGAAAACGGTTATATTTATGATTCTGGGGTGAAAACCGGAGTCACCGGAGAACAGACGGTTTCCTTTACCTTTGAAAATATCAAGCCCGGAAGCCTTGTGATCACCAAACAAAACGGCGTTCAAGGCTACGAGTACATTAAGCTTGGGGGAGCGGAGTTTGTTCTTCGCGCAGCGGACGGAAGCTATATCGCAATGGAAGAAGCGGCAGGAGAGCAGAGCCGCTATGTGTATAAAGGCAAGGTGGAAAGCGAGAGCATTCCGGATCAGGATGTGGTCGGAAGGATCATAACCGGCAGTGACGGAACCGCTTATGTGGAAAATCTGCCGGTGGGCAGCTATACGCTGATTGAGACAAAAGCGCCTGCAGATTATGAGATTCTGACCGAGAGCACAGACATATCCATCGAGACCGGAAAGACTGCTTCCGTGACCATTGGAAATAAGCCCAAGACCGGAAGTCTTGAAGTGAAAAAGACGTTGAAGGACAACAAGGAACCGGGAAGTGCGGCCTTTACCTTCTATGTGAGCCTCATTGACGCAAAGAATGAAAATAAGGACGGGCTTCAGGCAATCCTTCCGGAGAACCGGGAAGGAGCGCAGGTTCTTGCGCAAAAGACGGATGCACAGGGGCAGACAAATTATGTATGGGTTGGTACGGACGAGCAGGGAAGGATACGGTTTACCCTGAGAGCGGGTGAGACCATGAGGCTTGGCGGCATCTTTTGGGGAACACAGTATCAGGTGGAGGAGATCCGCCAAAACAGCAGTGAAAATTCGGGATATATTTATGATGCAGCGCCTGAGAACGCCGCAGGCACTATCCGGGAAGATACGTCGTCTGTGACCGCAGTATTTGAAAATACTAAGCCGGGACGGCTTCATATCCAAAAGCTGGACGGTGAGACACAGGAGCCTTTGGAGGGCGCAGTGTTCCTGCTGAAAGACAGTCGGGGACAATATGTACGGCTGACCAACATCAGCGGTTCGGAAGCAAAGAGCTATGCCGGCGTCACCACGCAGGAGAGCCAGGCGGGAGAGATTGTGACGAATGGAACAGGGCAGGCGGATGTTTACCGGCTTCCGGCGGGAGAGTACATGCTTGTGGAGAAAAAAGCGCCGGAGCATTACAAGATCACGGCAGAGGCCGGAGCCGGAATCGCGGTTGCCGTTCCGACGGGAGACACGGCTGAGATTGTGGTTGCAAACGAGCGGATGGCGGAAACGCAGGTAAGATTCAGGGTAAACAAGAGCTTTGTTAATGGTACAAGCGGACAAGCATACAACATACCGGAAGACCTTTTCCAGTTCCGTCTTTTTGAGACCGATGAGACATGGCAGGAAGGAACGCTGGTTGAGACTGTGCGTGCAGACAGCAAAGGCCAGGCAGTGTTTGAAAAGCTTTACAGCTTCTACGAGGACGATATCGGAAAAACCTTCCATTATGTGATAAGAGAAGATCCGGGCGAGGATCCGGTAGAGGGAATCGGCTATGACACAATGGTTTATCGGATCGCGCTGACGGTAGAGTGGGCAGACGAAAGCCACGGGGCCATTCGGGCGAAGGCGGAGGTAAACGGCGGGGAACATACAGAGTTCCTGGCAGCGGGCTTTGATTTTACCAACACCTGGGAAAAGGAGACTTCGCTCACCGTGGAGAAAAAGGGCTCACTGGGCGAAGTGCTCACCGGTGTTTCTTTCCGGCTTGTCGGAGAAGACGGAGGCTATGACCGTACACAGGAGACTGCGGATGGCCGGACAGTATTTGCCGGTCTCAGGGCAGGCGAGTATCTCCTGACAGAGACAAAGAGCCTGGAAGGGTATGTACCGCTGGAAACCCAATGGAAGGTGCAGGTGCGGGATAGCAGCGACTACACCGAACCCCTTGCCGTGACGGTAATGGAGGACGAGGCTGTGCTGACGCAGGGTACGGCACCGGTTCTTGAACTGGTAAACTACCGTGTGACGGAGACGGAGACAGCCGCAGTTTTGAAGGCGCAGAAGTACCTGAAGAATGCGGACAGCGGAAGATTCTATGAGACGCCGGAAAATATGTTTGCCTTTGCACTCTATCGCATGGAAGACAAAGAGAAACAGGAGCTTGTGGATATCGGCTACAACGCAGGGGATGGAAGCATTGTCTTTAAACCCATCGCGTTTTACGAGTCCATGCTGGAGCCGGAGACACAGAGCGCCCGTTTCCGCTATCGGATAGAGGAGATTTCGTCAGATACAGAGGGAATTTCCTACAGTCAGGAGATTTACGAGGCGGAGATTTTCCTTTTCCGCGATGAGCAGAGAAATCTGCGGACAGAAGTGACCTATTTTGATGCGCAGGGGCAGGAAATTTCGGAGGCGGAGGTGACGTTTACCAACACGCTTACGAAAGAGACAGAGCTTGCCGTGGAAAAAACAGGTTCTCGCGGAGAAGCGCTCACCGGTGTTTCTTTCCGACTTGTCGGAGAAGACGGAAGCTATGACCAGACAAAAGAGACAGACAAGGGCCAGGTGGTCTTTGCTGGCTTGCAGGAGGGTGTCTACACACTTGCTGAGACGAGAACCCTTCCGGGATATGTGCCCGTAGAGAACCGGTGGACCGTACAGGTGACAGATTCCGCGGAATATGACGCACCCCTTACGGTGGCGCTTTTGGGTGAAGGCCAGGAGCCGCTGGCGGGGCCGCCGCTGACGGTTGTCAATTACCGCATGGAAGAAACAGAGACTGCAGTTGTCCTGCAGGCGAAAAAAGAGCTGAAAAACGCAGATACGCAAGAGGCATACAAGGTACCGGAGAACATGTTTACCTTTGCGCTTTATGAAGAAAAGGAAGGCCAAGAGCCGGTACTTCTGGAGACAGTGACAAACGGAGAGGGCGGAAGCATTGTGTTCACGCCGCTTCGATACAGTGAGGATTTGCTGGATGCAGACGGCGAAGCAGAGTTTACCTATCTCCTGAAGGAAAAAGCAGGGGAGGAGGGTGACGGATTTACTTACAGCTCCAGCATCTACCACATCAGAGTGACTCTTTTCAGAAGCGAAGACAACACACTGCGCACGCAGGTTGTCTGGTTTGATGATGCGGGACGGGAGATTTCTCCGAATGAGGCGGTCTTTATCAACACGCTTACCAAGACTGCGGAATTCACAGTGCATAAGACCGATTCCGGAAAGCTCCCGTTGAGCGGCGTTCGCTTTGCACTGCGCGGAGAAGATTTTGAGGCTGTGCAGGAGACAGCAGATGGTACCTGTACCTTCCGTGGTCTGAAAGAAGGAACTTATACGCTTGTTGAGACAAAGGCGCTCCCGGGTTATGTCAAGGATGAGACTTTGTGGAAGGTGATCGTGGAAGACACAGAAGAACCTCTGGAGCCGCTTGCAGTGACGGTGACCGACGAGGCGGGCGAGGTGGTTTCACAGAGCGGCAAAGACCTGACGGTTGTAAACAGGCGAATTGCAGAGGTGGAAACCAGTTTTGTTCCGGAGGCATATAAGGAACTGAAAAATCCGGACAGCAAAAGAAGCTATCTGGTGCCGGAAGATGCCTTTACCTTTGAATTGTGGCGGACTGAGGAAGGCGAGCCGGTGGAAAAGGTGAGCGAGGCTTCCAATGACGCTTCGGGACATGTTGTCTTTGCACCTGTCCGGCTGGAAGAAAAACTGCTTGGCAGCGGTGCACAGACCACTCTTACTTATCAGATCCTGGAAAGACCGGGAGAGGAAGTGCCGGGCATGACATACGATACCCGTGTGTATGAGGTGAGAGTTGTCCTTTTCAGAGATACCGAAGGGAATCTTGACACAGAGGTTTCTTACCAGGGCAGCGGCAGTCTGATTCTGGATAAGGAAGACGTACTCTTCACGAACACGTTTGCGAAGAAGGCAGAGCTTATTTTCTATAAAACGGATGAAAAAGGTGCGGCACTTGCAGGTGCGGAGTTCAGCCTGAACCGAAAGGACAGTCTTGCGGGCGGTATGACGGCTGTTTCCGATGCGAAAGGCAGAGTGATCTTCCGGGGACTGACAGAAGGGGAGTATCTGCTGCGGGAAACGAAGGCTCCGGATGGGTATGAAGTATCCAAAGAAACCTGGGAAGTTTCTGTGAAAGACAGCGAAGATCCCAAAGCGTTGCTTGAGGTGAGGATTTGTCCGGCAGACGGCAGCGGCCTGCTTGAGACGCTGGTTGTTGTAAACGAAAAGGCACCGACCGAGGAGCCGAAGCCGGAGCCGACACCAACACCAGGGCCAAGTACGGCGCCGGGCGGACCAAGCGCAACACCGGAGCCAAGTGTGACGCCAGGACCAAGTACAACACCAGGGCCAAGTGCGACGCCAGGACCAAGTGCAACGCCAGAGCCAAGTGTGACGCCGGAGCCAAGTGTGACGCCGGGGCCAAGTCCGACACTAGAGCCGAGTTCAGCTCCTGGCAGTACGCCAGTGCCGACAGAGACGCCGAAAGCAGAGCAGAAGCCGGGGGTTAAGACGGGGGACGAGACGGCGGCATTCCCCTATCTGCTGGCAATGCTTCTGGCCGTTGCAGGGGCTGCGGCAGCAGTGACAGAAAAACGGAAAAGACGCAGAAAATAAAAGCGGTGAACTGAATATAAAAGGCGGCATTCCAAAGTGGAGACACAGGGATGCCGCCTTTTTCTGAGGATGTGCATGAAAATAAAATCCATTCATAGGATAGTAGGGAAGCAGAATGCGGGAGGATATTTTGTGGGAGATTATCAGCGGTTTGTTGCCTATGTGTATGAGTATCTGAAGGGAAAGAAGGAGAAGAACTGCGGATTTGTGAAGGCAGAGGCAAGAGAGGGGGTGTTCAGCATGGAGCTGAAGCTTCAATGTCCCGGACTTGCGCCGGATACCGAATGCTGTGTATATGGTTTTCTGAGAAAAGGAGAGACGCTTGAGGGCATATTTTTGGGGAGCTGTCGGACCGGGGAGGGGACAGTTTCCTGTCGTATCCGGACGCAGGCTGAAAATTTGGGCGGTACCGGAGTCGCTCTGAGTCAGTTGGGCGGAATGGTGTTTGTAACGGAGCTGGGAGCCTTTTTTGGAACGGAATGGGATGATCAGCCGATTCATCCGGAGTATTTCCGGGAGAAGGCGACCGAGGAGCAGGGGAACGGTCAGGAAGAGGAGACAGTCGCGGAGGAGAAAGGAAAATCCTCTGAGGGATGGGAAGACGGATTGAATCATCCGGATGACAGGCAGGAAGCCATACAGGAAACCCTGCAACCGGACAACCGAGAGATTCAACAAGGCAGCAGACAAGATGTCAGCGAAATGCGGGCGGAGGAGATCCTGGAGGAGAAAGAAGAGGAGGAGCCGCCGTTTATGCCCTTTGATGACGGAGAGTTCGAAATATGCAGGAAAATCAAGCCACAGGATCTGCTTGGATTTTCGCGGCGGGAATGTGCGCTTCGGCACAATCGGTTTCTGGCTTATGGGTATTATAACTTCGGACATCTTCTGCTTGGGAAGCGTGCGGACGGCAGGTACATCCTGGGGGTGCCGGGGCGCTACGACCAGCAGGAGCAGTTTATGGCAGGCATGTTTGGGTTTCCTTATTTCAAGGAAAGCGCCTGCATCCGGCTGCCTCAGGGATGCGGAGGGTATTGGTACCGTTTAATCAATGCCCCGGATGCCAACGGTGGAAATGGTTTTTGACAGAATACGGCCAAAACCTGTTAGTTCTTCCAGAGAATAGCTGCTGAATCCGGGCTGCAGAACTTCCTCGGAATCTCTGTATGCCTGGAGATAGTAGGCTTTTGCACCGGCAAGCCATCGGCCGATTGCTTCAAAATCCTGCTGGGTGTGAAGCTCCTTTACCACGGTTGTGCGGAA
Source organism: uncultured Blautia sp. (assembly GCA_937893675.1). Taxonomy (GTDB): domain Bacteria; phylum Bacillota; class Clostridia; order Lachnospirales; family Lachnospiraceae; genus Blautia_A. The sequence goes on along the minus strand of CALBGI010000034.1, from coordinate 15,228 downwards.
TTCATAATCTGTTTTTTCCTGAAGAAGGAAATCGGCTGTCTCAAAAACAGCATCCATATCCGGCTGGGGCAGACCGCAGAGTGCCTGGTAGTTGTCCGGACAAGCTTTGATATCCATGGCAACCATATCAATGAGTCCGGAAGAGACAAGCTCCTTTACCATCCGGGGCCGGGTGCCGTTGGTATCCAGTTTGACACGGTAACCAAGCTGTTTGATCTGGTCGAGGAAGTTCGGGAGCTCCTTGGACAGAGTGGGCTCTCCGCCGGAAATACATACGCCGTCCAGGATTCCACGGCGTTTTTTCAAAAATGTGAGGATTTCTTCTTTGGCTATCTCCGGCTGGCTGTCCGGGCTTACGACCAGGCTGCTGTTCTGACAGAAAGGACAGCGAAAATTGCAGCCGCCGAGAAAGATCGTACATGCTACCTTCCCCGGATAATCCAGAAGCGTTGTCTTGTTGAAACCACAGATTTTCATATGCAAAGCCCTCTTTTCTCCTGCAGATATTGGCAATACCCTTGTTTCTGTTATCAGAATACTCCTGAGAATAGACAAAGGCAAGACAAAATTGACAGCGAAGAGAGAAACCCCTATAATGACAGAATACTTGTACGTATAAGCTACATGAATTTACGGGAGAATATCATGAAACACAGAAATCTTACGGAAGGAAATATCACCAAAAACCTGATGCTGTTTGCCTTGCCCATGATGGCGGGGAACCTTCTTCAGCAGTGCTACAATGTGGCGGACACGCTGATCGTAGGGCGGTTTCTGGGGGCCAACGCGCTGGCGGCCGTGGGCTCTTCTTATACATTGATGACTTTTCTGACCTCTATACTTTTGGGAATGTGCATGGGGAGCGGCGCTGTTTTTTCCATACAATTCGGCAAACAAGACAGGAAGGGACTGCAGACAAGTCTGTTTCATTCGTTTGTGTTGATCGCGGTCTCTTCGCTGGTCCTCAATGTCATATCCTTTGCCGGTCTGGATCTGATCCTGAAGCTTTTGTCTGTACCGCAGGAGGTCGTGCCGGAGATGCGGGAATATCTGCAGATTATTCTGCTGGGAATTATCGCTACGTTTTTGTATAACTATTTTGCGGCTTTTCTGAGAGCAGTGGGGAATTCTGTGATACCCCTGGTTTTTCTCGGGATATCGGCGGTGCTCAATATTATTCTGGATCTTGTGTTTATTATATATTTTGGATGGGGTGTGGCCGGCGCGGCGGCAGCTACCGTTTTGTCCCAGTACGTGTCGGGTCTGGGAATTGCCGTGTATGCTGTGGTGAAATTTCAGGAGCTGAGGATCCCGCGGCATGTACTCTGTCTGCGAAGCAGTGCGATGAGAGAGATTGCAAGTCTGTCTTTTCTTACTTGTGTGCAGCAGTCGGTCATGAATTTTGGAATCCTTATGGTGCAGGGGCTGGTCAACAGCTTCGGGACAGTGGTGATGGCGGCTTTTGCGGCAGCAGTAAAAATTGATTCCTTCGCATACATGCCTGTACAGGATTTTGGAAATGCGTTTTCTACTTTTGTCGCACAGAATTACGGTGCAGAAAAAACAGAGCGTATCCGCAGGGGGATCCGAAGCGCGGGGCTGACCTCTTTTGTGTTTTGCGTGCTCATAAGCGCAGGTGTGTGCCTTTTTGCAGAACCTCTTATGGGGATTTTTGTCAGTGCAAAGCAGCAGGAAATTATCCGGGTGGGTATGGAATATCTGCGCATTGAGGGAGCCTGCTATTTTGGAATCGGTATCTTGTTTTTGTTATATGGCTTCTATCGGGCAGTGAGGAGGCCGGGAATGTCTGTGATTCTCACGGTGCTGTCCCTTGGAACCCGTGTGGCACTGGCCTACCTGCTTTCCGGCATTGACGCCATCGGGGTAAAAGGAATCTGGGTTTCTGTTCCCATTGGCTGGGTACTGGCCGATGTGGTTGGTGTGCTGTATTATTGGAAAAATAAGAAAAAGATGCTTCACATACAGACAAGTAAGGGAGAGAAGGATGACTGAACAGGAGAAATATATGAAAGAAGCGATCCGGCAGGCGAAAAAAGCAGCTGCGCTGGAGGAGGTTCCGATCGGCTGTGTGATCGTCTGCGGCGGAAAGATCATTGCCAGGGGATATAACCGGAGAAATACGGATAAAAATACGCTGTCGCACGCGGAACTTAACGCGATCCGCAAAGCCAGTAAAAAGCTGGGAGACTGGCGTCTGGAAGGCTGTACCATGTATGTGACGTTGGAACCTTGTCAGATGTGTGCAGGTGCGCTTGTGCAGTCGAGAATTGACGAGGTGGTAATAGGAGCCATGAATCCGAAGGCCGGATGCGCAGGGTCTGTGCTGAATCTTCTGGAGGTGGAGGGGTTCAATCATAAGGTGAAAATTACAGAAGGGGTTCTGAAAGAAGAGTGTGCAGAGCTTCTATCCTCCTTTTTCCGGGAGTTGAGGCAAAAGAAAAAGCGGATGAAAACCCGCCTGGAAAATTGTGAAAAATAATATTTTTTTGCGCGCGCCGCACGTCGAAAAGCGCCCATGGACGTTACCTCTGCAGTTAACTCGGCCCAGGCACCCTTACGGCACACAGAAGCTTCTGCTTAGTGCTGCTGCATTCCTGCCCTGACACGGTTCACAGATTCCTGTTGCGTAAGACCCAGACGTCAACGCCACTTACAGAGGGCAGCTCCACAGGAGACAAGCCTCGGATTGGCATCACCCCTGCTGTAGCGGATTGCAGGTACAGGGCACCGCTAACTCCCCGGCTGCGCGGATTTTAAGTATAGTCGTTTTTGACGGATTTGTCAATGGGATTTGGGAAAAGGGATTTTTTTGTTGTGTGAAAATCGAAATTATTATATAATGAGTACAGTGTCTGTTGGGACACGTTGTGCAATCGAAATGAGGAGCAGAAAAAACAGATGTGCATACAGTGGCACAGATGGGAGGTACCATGATTAAGAGAATCGGTCTTTTGACAAGCGGCGGCGACTGCCAGGCGCTGAATGCAACCATGAGAGGCGTGGTAAAAAGTCTCAGCAATCAGGTGGAAGAGCTTGAGGTATATGGATTTGACGATGGCTATAAGGGTCTGATCTACGGCAAATACCGTATGCTTACCGCCAAGGATTTTTCCGGTATTCTCACACAGGGAGGAACCATCCTGGGTACGTCCAGACAACCGTTCAAGCTGATGCGTGTTCCGGATGAGAAAGGTCTGGACAAGGTAGAAGCTATGAAGCAGACGTATTATAAGCTTTGCCTGGACTGTCTGGTGATTCTGGGCGGAAACGGAACCCAGAAAACAGCAAACCTCCTCAGAGAAGAGGGATTGAATATCATTCATCTTCCGAAAACCATTGACAATGATATTTTTGGAACAGATATGACGTTTGGTTTCCAGAGTGCGGTGAATGTGGCTACCAACGCGATTGACAATATTCATACCACCGCGGCGTCTCATGGCCGTGTGTTTATTGTGGAAATTATGGGACACAAGGTGGGAAGCCTTACCCTTCACGCCGGAATCGCAGGCGGAGCGGATATTATTCTGATTCCGGAGATCCCGTATGATATCAAAAAGGTGTGCGAGGCGATCCGCAGACGTGCCAAAGCAGGGAAACGATTCACCATTTTGGCGGTTGCGGAAGGTGCGATCTCCAAAGAAGAAGCGGAAATGCCCAAGAAGAAATACAAAGAAAAACTGGAAGAGCGTGCGAAGAAGTATCCTTCTGTTTCCTACGAGATTGCGGATCGCATTTTCAAAGAAACAGGAAGCGAAGTGCGTATTACGGTTCCGGGGCATACGCAGAGGGGCGGCGAGCCCTGTCCGTATGACAGAGTACTTTCTACCAGGATCGGCGCCGGCGCTGCAGAGGCGATCATGGAGGAGGATTACGGCATTATGATCGGGATCGTGAATGGCAAGATTAAACGCGTTCCCTTGTCCGAATGTGCAGGCAAGCTGAAGATGGTTTCCCCAAAGGATCAGACTGTAAAGGCTGCAAAGCAAATCGGAATCAGTTTCGGAGATTAAAACACAAACCGCCGCGGAAAGCTTTTTCCGCGGCGTCTGTTGCGATAATAAGCAATCCCGGGGGCTGTCATCCCGGAAAATGATAGGAGTATCTGCATGAGTTATACAGCTCTTTACCGGAAGTTTCGACCGGACAATTTTGGAGACGTAAAAGGTCAGGATCATATTGTTACGACTCTGACGAATCAGATAAAGGCGAATCGGCTTGGACATGCATACCTGTTCTGCGGTACCAGAGGTACCGGAAAAACCACGGTGGCCAAAATTCTTGCCAAGGCGGTAAACTGTCTGCATCCGGTGGATGGAAGTCCGTGCAATGAATGTGAGATGTGCCGGGCCATCCAGGCCGGAACCTCCATGAATGTCATAGAGATCGACGCGGCCTCCAACAACGGTGTGGACAATATAAGGGAAATCCGCGAAGAGGTAGCATACCGGCCTACGGAGGGAAACTACAAGGTTTATATTATTGACGAGGTTCATATGCTTTCGACCGGAGCCTTTAATGCTCTGCTGAAAACGTTGGAGGAACCGCCGTCCTATGTGATTTTTATATTGGCGACAACGGAGGCGCATAAGGTGCCGATCACCATTTTGTCCCGCTGTCAGAGGTACGATTTTCACCGTATTTCCATTGACACGATTGCGGCAAGACTTTCAGAGCTTCTTGCAGCCGAAGGCATAGAGGCGGAGGAAAAGGCAGTTCGCTATGTGGCAAAGGCCGGAGACGGCTCAATGCGGGATGCCTTAAGCCTTCTGGATCAGTGTATTGCCTTTTATCTGGGACAGACCCTCACCTATGACAAGGTCCTGGAGGTCCTGGGGGCAGTTGACACGGAAGTGTTCAGCAAACTTCTGCGAAAAGTACTGGCCGGAGATGTGACCGCCTGTATTCATCTTCTGGAGGAATTGATCGTGGGCGGCCGGGAGCTGGGACAGTTCGTGGGAGATTTTACCTGGTACATGCGCAATCTGCTGCTTGTAAAGACGTCCGACAATCCTGAGGAGGCAGTGGATGTGTCCTCCGAAAATCTGAAGCTGCTCCGGGAGGAGAGCGGGATGACGGACGTGGAAACGTTGATGCGTTATATCCGTATTTTTTCCGAGCTGTCCAGTCAGCTTCGGTATGCGGCGCAGAAGCGTGTCCTGGTGGAAATCGCGCTGATCAAGCTGTGCCGCCCGGCCATGGAAACGAATCTGGATTCGGTTCTTGACAGAATTCGCGTACTGGAACAGCGCATGGAAGAACGTCCGGCGCAGTGGGCAGCTGTGAGCGCGCCGCCGTCCGGGCAGAAAGAAGCAGTTCCGGTACAGGAAGAAAAGCCGCCGGAAAAAGCGGCGCCGGAGGATCTGCAGAAAATCGTTGCGGGCTGGAGGGCTATTGTGGGCCAGACAACCGGAGGCTTTAAACAGATGCTGCAGAAATCTGTGCCGAAGTACAACGGAACAACCGGGGAGTCCCGGCTTTTTGTAGAATTTCAGGAGCCGTTGGGCAAGTTGTATGCGGACGACCCTCAGTACAAAGAAGAGCTTGCCGGTATTATTCTGGCACAAACAGGAAAAACAGTGGATGTTGAGATGCTGGTGGCAAATCAGCATTCCCATACAAATCTTGTACAGGTATCCGTCGATCAGGCAATCCGTGAAAATATTCATATGGAGGTCGTGATCGAGGAAGAACATCATTAAAAAGCAATACGCTTTATTATAAACAAAAAGTAGAAAAAGGAGAAACAGCTATGGCGAAACGAGGTGGATTTCCTGGCATGGGAATGCCGGGAAACATGAACAATCTTATGAAACAGGCGCAGAAAATGCAGCGTCAAATGGAAGAGAACCAGAAGGCTCTTGAGGAGAAGGAGTTCACTGCGACTGCCGGAGGCGGAGCAGTGGAGGTGACGATTTCCGGCAAGCGGGAAGTGACGAAGGTGAAGCTGGCGGAAGAGGTTGTGGATCCGGATGATATCGAGATGCTGGAAGACCTGATCGTAGCGGCGGCCAATGAGGCGCTCCGCAAGGTGGAGGAAGAGTCTGCGGCTGTGATGTCAAAGCTTACCGGAGGTCTTGGCGGTCTGGGCGGAGGACTTCCCTTCTGATGGAATACTACAGCAGTCATATTAACAGACTTATCGAGCAGCTTTCCCATCTTCCGGGGATTGGGGCCAAGTCTGCGCAGCGTCTTGCGTTTCACATTATGAACATGCCGAAGGAGCAGGTGGAGCAGCTTACCGGAGCGATTGCAGGCGCAAGGGAAAACGTACGCTACTGTAAGACGTGCTATACCCTGACAGACAGGGAAGAGTGTCCGATCTGCAGCAATGCAAAGCGAGACCACAGCACGATTATGGTGGTGGAAAATACAAGAGATCTGGCTGCCTACGAAAAAACAGGCAAGTTTGAAGGCGTGTACCATGTCCTTCATGGGGCCATCTCTCCCATGCTTGGAATCGGACCGGATGACATCAAACTGAAGGAGCTGATGCAGCGTCTCCAGAAAGATGTAAATGAAGTGATCATTGCCACCAACTCAAGCCTGGAGGGAGAAACAACAGCAATGTATATCAGCAAGCTGATCAAACCCACGGGAATCCGGGTGAGCCGGATCGCAAGCGGGGTTCCGGTAGGCGGCGATCTGGAGTACATTGACGAGGTCACCCTTTTGCGGGCGCTGGAGGGACGAGTGGAGCTGTAGGATGTCTGGTACAAGTATGGATTTTGATGCGGAGAGAAAAAGTGAGCAGAAAAAAACCAACCTCATCCCAGGTGGCGGAGCTTGCGGGCGTTTCCCAGGCTACAGTTTCCATGGTGCTCAATCATAAGTATAATGTTTCTTTTTCCAGGGAAACCATTATGCGTGTGGAACAGGCGGCAAAGGAACTGGGCTATGAGCTGCCGCGCGGGAGAAAACAACGGGAAAACAAAAGAGAAAAGCTGATAGTGGTATTTTGTCCGACATTGACAAGTCCGTATTATGTTCTGCTTCTGCAGGGGATCGAGGCGGTGGCGGACGAGAGAGGCTGCGGTGTTTTTATCTGCAATACACAGAGAGATGCGGGGCTTGAGGAAAAATATCTCCGCATGATGGAGCACATGCAGCCGCAGGGGATTATTTATGCGTCCAACCCCCATCCTGATTTTTTTGAGAGAGTGGAAAAGCTTGCCAGGGAAATTCCGCTTGTGATCATCAGCAACAAGGAAAAAACAACCGCAGTGGACGCGATCAATCAGGACAACACGGTAGTGGGGCAGATGATGGCGCGCCATTTGCTGGATTTGGGGCACAGGGATGTGGCGTTCATCACGCAGCCTTTGACCAAGCGGCAGTGGCAGCGTTCCAAACGGGTGAAGGGCTTTGTGGCGGAATTTGAAAAGGAAGGCCTTGGAGGTCATGTGCACATCAAGGCGGCAGACGAGGTGCTGGACCGGCAGATCCCGCGAATGGATTCGGAGTATTCCATGGGTGTGGCGCTCACCCGGGAGCTGCTTGCCGAGGGGAGAAGCTTTACAGCGATAGCAGGGCAGAATGATATGATGGCCATTGGAGCGCTGGATGCGCTTCGGGAGGCGAGGATACATGTGCCGAGAGAAGTGTCTGTGATTGGCTGTGATAATATCTTTTATTCTTCGCTGGAGGGGATTGCCCTCACTACGATCGACCATTTTGTTTCCCAGAAAGGCCGTGATGCCTGTGACATCATCATCCGGAAAATCAGTATGCGGGATCAGTTTCAGGGCGATGAGCAGCCGATCAGCCTGTATAATATTGAATACATGCCAAAACTGATTGCGCGGCGTACCACGGGATATGCGACCTTCGGCAGGAAAGGCGGCCGGAGCCGGCAGGAAGAAAATTAAATAAATGCGTTGAAGAAAATTATTAATAATAATTTTTTGGCGCGGCGCTGAAAAAGGCAGGATCAATAAATATTTTTAGAACAGAACAATATAAAAACCTCCATATGATCTGATGTTAATTAATAAAAAGGATAATTATTAATAGTCTGTTTATTAATAATTCCGAGGGCTTCTTGACCGGTTTCGGGAGGCGGGATATAATAAAAACACATCAGAAAGCAAGTTGTATGCTTGTGCGTAAATGAAAAAAAGGAGGATGCAGGTTATGAAATTTTTTATTGACACAGCCAAGGTTGAGGACATCAAAGCGGCGAACGACATGGGGATTATCTGCGGAGTTACCACGAATCCATCTCTGATCGCAAAAGAGGGAAGAGATTTTAATGAGGTTATCCGTGAAATTACCACCATTGTGGACGGTCCTATCAGCGGAGAAGTCAAGGCAACCACTACAGATGCAGAAGGCATGATTCGCGAGGGGCGGGAGATTGCAAAAATTCATCCGAACATGGTAGTAAAAATTCCCATGACAGGTGAGGGGCTTAAGGCTGTCAAGGTTTTGGCGGCAGAGGGCATCAAGACAAACGTAACTCTGATTTTTACAGCGAATCAGGCGCTTTTGGCAGCAAGGGCAGGCGCAACCTATGTGTCTCCTTTTCTGGGCAGACTGGATGACATTTCCACAGACGGTCTTCCGCTGATTCGCCAGATTGCGGAGATGTTTGCCATTGCGGATATTCCTACGGAAATTATCGCGGCAAGTGTTCGCCATCCGATTCATGTGACAGAATGTGCTCTGGCCGGTGCAGATATTGCAACGGTACCATACAAAGTTTTGGAACAGATGCTCCACCATCCGCTGACGGATGCAGGTATTGAAAAATTCCAGGCAGATTACAAGGCTGTATTTGGGGACAAGTAAGGGCCTGGCTGGAAGGTCGTTTCCTTCCGTTTTTATGAATGAAATCATCAAAGGAGAATGATAATGCAGAATATTGAACTTCAAAGAATTGCCAACGAAGTCCGCAAGGGCATCGTAACCGCAGTACATTCGGCGAAAGCCGGACATCCGGGAGGATCCCTGTCTGCGGCAGATTTGTTTACTTACTTGTATTTTGAAGAAATGAATATTGATCCGAAGGAGCCGAAAAAGGCAGACCGCGACCGTTTTGTGCTTTCCAAAGGACATACGGCGCCCGGACTTTACGCAGCGCTTGCGCAGAGAGGATATTTTCCTGTGGAAGATCTGGAAACGCTTCGTCATCTTGGGTCTTATCTGCAGGGTCATCCGGACATGAAACATATTCCTGGTGTAGACATGTCAAGCGGTTCCCTGGGACAGGGGATTTCTGCGGCAGTTGGCATGGCGCTTTCTGCGAAGCTGAGCAATGAAAGCTATCGCGTGTACACGCTGCTTGGCGACGGCGAAATACAGGAAGGACAGGTATGGGAAGCGGCCATGTTTGCAGGCCACAGAAAACTGGACAATCTGGTGGTGATCGTGGATAACAACGGTCTGCAGATCGACGGGAATGTGGATGATGTGTGCTCTCCTTATCCCATTGACAAAAAATTTGAGGCGTTTAATTTCCATGTGATCCAGGTGGACGACGGAAATGATATGGAGCAGCTGCGCAGAGCTTTTGCAGAGGCAAGAACCGTGGAGGGAATGCCTGTGGCGATCGTGATGAAAACCGTAAAAGGAAAAGGTGTTTCCTACATGGAGAACCAGGCGGGATGGCATGGAAAAGCACCCAATGACGAGCAGTATGCGCAGGCGATGAAAGAATTGGAAGAGGCAGGTGGAGCATTATGTCAGATGTAAAGAAAATTGCTACGAGACAGAGTTATGGAGAAGCTCTTGTGGAGCTTGGCAGAGAACATGAAAATGTAGTTGTTTTGGACGCTGACCTTGCTGCAGCTACCCAGACAGGTATTTTTAAAAAGGAGTTTCCGGAGCGTCATATTGACTGCGGAATCGCAGAGTGCAATATGGTGGGCATTGCCGCCGGGCTTGCTTCTACAGGCAAGGTTCCTTTTGCTAGCACTTTCGCCATGTTTGCGGCAGGACGTGCTTTTGAGCAGGTGAGAAACTCTGTGGGCTATCCCAAACTGAATGTAAAAATCGGAGCGACCCACGGCGGGATTTCTGTCGGGGAGGATGGTGCGACGCATCAGTGCTGCGAGGATTTTGCACTCATGCGCGTCATTCCCGGCATGGTAGTTGCGTGCCCCTCTGACGACATTGAGGCCAGGGCACTTGTTGAAGCTGCATACAAGCACGAAGGACCGGTCTACATGAGATTTGGCCGTCTTGCAGTTCCGGTTATCAATGACAGACCGGATTACAAGTTTGAACTTGGCAAGGGTATTGTGCTTCGGGAAGGCAAGGATCTGACGATTGTAGCAAACGGACTTTGCGTTGCGCCGTCTTTGGAAGCGGCTGAGAAGCTTGCGGCAGAAGGCATCGAGGCAAAGGTGATCAATATCCATACCATAAAGCCGCTGGATGAGGAACTCATCGTAGCTGCTGCAAAAGAGACCGGCAAGGTAGTCACGGTAGAAGAACATTCCGTGATCGGCGGTCTTGGCGGTGCTGTCTGCGAATGCCTGTCCGAGAAAGCAGCTGTTCCTGTAAAACGCATCGGTATCAACGATGTGTATGGAGAATCCGGCCCTGCAGCGGCACTTCTTGAGAAATATGGTCTTGATGCAGAAGGAATCTACAGACAGATAAAAGCGTTCGTGTAGGGATCAGCAGGGGAGTATGGTAAGAATCCCCTGGGTGATGGCATCTGCCATGGCAACAACGGTGGAAAGCCGGGTTGTCTGCAGTGTGAGATGCTCCAAAATTCCTGAGATATTTACGATTCCTGTAATATGGATATCCCCCACGGGAGGCAGGTTCTTCTGGACTCCGGCGCCTGGGCAAAGTGCACCATCTCCGATGGTCACATAGCCCAGGTGCTTTTTTTGTCCCAGAGAAGCGTCAATGGCAATCACCAGTGCATCGGGATGGACAAGTTCGATTTGTTCGATGACAGACGGAAGATTGAGGGCATGTACCGGATGGGCGAGGGTTCCGTATATAAAGGCCCCCCGGACTTCGAAACGACTGAGCTGGTATCCCACGTAGGGACCGAGGCAATCTCCGGTCACACGGTCAGTACCGATGCACAAGAATACAAGTTCAGACCATTGACCTGGGTGATGGAGAATGCATTTTTTTAACAGGTATGCAATTTTTTGTGAAGAGTTTTCCTTGCTTGTATCAATGTAAAAGGTCATGGGAAAATCCTCCTCGAAGTTCTTTTGATTTATCATATCCTGAAAAGCAGAAAATTATTCGTGGTGAGAAGAAACGGAATTTGTCGGTAAATTCTTGCGCTCACCCCTTAGATTCCGCTAAAATCCGCAGAAGCTGTATGCTATGCTGTTGCCTGAAGGGGTGATATAAAAATGATAGAGGTCATTTATAAGGAGGAAAAACAGGAGGCAAAGGGCAATGAAGGGGTGTTTTGTGTTCCGCGCAATATACGTCAGATAGGGCTTGCAGATGAAAATTACAGGATTTACGTAGAGGATTATGTATATACTTTTTTGAACAAGCAGGCAGAGACAAGTCAGGAAACAGCCGGCCGGGTTGCTGTTCTGACAGGAGAGACAAAATGGAGCAAGGGCGTATCCTATTTATTTGTGCGAGGGGCGCTGACCGTGGAAGATATGGAGGCCTCTGCTGAACACATTGATTTTACAGATGAGATATGGGAGAGGATTTATGAGGAAAAGACCCGGTATTTTCCAGACCATGAGATTGTCGGATGGTTTTTTGCGGGAATCCAGGTTTCCGGAGAACAACTTCCGGATGCGTTTGCGAGAGCCCATCTGAAGCACTTTGGAGGAGAAAAGGTACTGATGCTGATGGATGTGTCAGAGCGGGAAGAAGCCTTTTTTCGCTATGAAAATGACCATATGACAAAACAGAGGGGATATTACATTTTTTATGAGAAAAATCTGCAGATGCAGACGTATATGGTTGAGAAAAACCAAGGTGTGCAGGTAGATGTACCGGATGAAACGGTGGATAAGGCTGTGCGGACATTCCGGAAGATTATTCAGGAGAAGAAGGAGGAAAAGTCACAGGAGGCGGAGGGCAAAACCTCTGTTTTTTCGTATGCGGCAACTGCCTGTCTGGCGATTGCGGTGCTTACAGTCGGCGTTAATTTTTACCGGGGATATAATATACCGCAATCGGAGCCGGGGCTTGAACAGAGCCGGGAAACGTCCGCAAAGCCGGAAACGCAGGAAGAGTCAGAAACGTTGACGTCGATTTCGAAGGCGCAGCCGACAGAAGCGGCTGAGAAGAAGGTGATTGTAACGGTAACGGCGACACCGCAGCCGGAAGCAAAAGCAAATGCGCGAAGGGAAACCGCACTGCCGGAGGAAGCGGAAACCGAAAGTGCGCAGACAGAATCTGTTTATTCCAGCGAGGCGGATGAAAGAAAAGAAAGAAAAGTGCAGGAACCTGCGGTGGATGAAGGACAAGATGAAGTGCAAAAGGATATGCAGATGAGCGGACAGGAGCAGGAAACAGAAAATCAGGAACAGCCGGCATCTGCGGCTGACGTGCACAGCTCTTATGTGATTCGGCCTGGAGATACCTTGTATGACATCAGCGTCGCAAAATACGGAAATATGGAAATTATCGGGGAAATCTGCCGCCTGAACGGCTTTTCGGAGGACGAGGTGATTTATCCGGGGCAGGTAATTGTGCTTCCGTAAAAAAGATGATATAATAAGCATACTTTATGGGCACAGATGCAAATGCACTGGTGCATACAAGGGTAGAAGCGGGCTGTTGTGAGAGATAAAAAAACAGCGACAAAAAGTACAAAATATAAGGCAAGGTTTAGAATGACGAACGAAATTAAGAATTCCCCAAGAAAGACTGTTAAGAAAAAAACAGCGAACCCCCAAAAGAAGGCGGCTCCGAAACAGGAGATTTCCCGCGCGAGGCCGGTCAGAAATGTGGATTATGAGACTCGCCTTGCGCGGCATAAAAGGACAGCTATGCGCAGAACACTGATATTTGTGGCTGCGATCGTGGCGGCGGTGGTATTGCTTTTGGTGTTTTTGGAAAAAAGAAGCTACGGAAATTACAAGATTCTCCAGACAAGTGAACAGGAAGACGTGATTTCCACGCGGTACGCGGAAATGGACGGAAAGATTCTGCGTTACAGTCCGGATGGAGTTTCCCTGGTGAACAACCGGATGGAGACCCAGTGGAGCGAGACGCATTCCATGCAGAATCCCATGGCGGACGTGCGCGGAGGCTATGCGGTAGTCGCGGACCGAGACGGAACAACCATGGAAATCTATGACAGCAACGGACTGACAGGGACTGTTTCGACTTCATACAGCATTATAAAGGTACGTATTTCCCAGAATGGACTGGTTGCAGCGATACTTGCGAACGGAGAAGACACCTGGATCAATTTTTACAGTTACGACGGAAGTCTTATTGCGGAAAACCAGACGAAGATGGATGATCCGGGATACCCGCTTGATGTGGCGGTTTCCAATGATGGGCTGGTTATGATGGTTACTTATCAGTTTGTAGATGGCGGTGACACAACAAGCTACGTGGCTTTCTACAACTTTGGAGATGTTGGACAAAATGAGGATGACAGAATTGTCAGCGGCTACACCTATGAGGGAGTGGTGATCCCACAGGTTCTTTACCTGGGAGGAAGCAATTCTGCGGCAATCCGCGAGGATGGTTTTACCCTGTATAAGGGAAGACAGATACCGAAAGAACATAAGACGGTGAAGGTGGAAAAAGAAATCGTCAGCACATTTTTTGACAAAGAGACGATTGGACTTGTATTCAAAAGCGGAGACAAGGAGAAGCCGTATACCATGGAGGTATACAATACAGACGGAAGCCTGAAATTTGAAAAAAGATTCAGCATTCCTTATACCACAGTGAAAATGAGCGGCGGCAATATTCTTCTGTACAATAATTCACAAATCTGTGTTATGAACAGCAGAGGTGTGGAAAAATACATGGGAACCATTGACGGGGTTGTAAATGATTTTTTCAAAATCGGCTGGAACAAATATTTGTTGGTTCTTGACAGCGGAGTCAATGTAATTAAATTTACTTAAGGAGGGTATCATGACCTGGAACTGGACGTGGCTTGGCCTTGCGGCTATGGGTTTTTTGGCGCTTTCTGTGTGCGTGGGATTTCGGCGCGGGTTTGTGCGGGAAGTTGCAGCCACGTTTTTTCTGGTACTCTCTCTGGTGGCAGCGTGGTTTATCAATCCGTATGTGAATGATTTTTTGCGGGAAAATACTCCTGTATATGAAACGGTGCAGGAGGGATTTTCCAATCTTATAAAAACAGAAAACCAGGGAGATGAGCCCAGCAAAAAAAGCGAACAGAATAAATTTATTGAGGGGCTGGAGCTGCCGCGTTTTCTTAAGGATGCCATGGAAGAAAACAACACGGCCAGGACATACACCTATTTGGCTGCGGAGAGCTTTGGGGAATATGTCTCAGGCTATTTGGCAGAGGCGGTTGTTAATGGCCTGTCCTTTGTGATCTCCTATATTTTGGCCGCGCTGATCATACGAGTGCTTACCTTTGCGCTGGATATTCTTGCCCGGCTTCCTGTGATCCACGGGGTAAATCGTATTGCGGGGGCACTGGTGGGCGGTTTGAAGTCAGTGCTTGTTATTTGGATCGCCCTTTTGGTCCTGGCGATTTTCTGCAATACAGAATTTGGAAAAAAAGGCATGGAGCTGGTAGAAAACGACAGTTTTTTGCAGATGCTCAGCCAGGAAAATGCGATTGCCGGAATTTTTATGGATGTTGGATGACGCCGGTGCACAATTACGATTTGCGATGGAAGCGAAAGTAATTGTGTGCCGGCGTTTCTCTGTCTGCCTTGCGATTTTTGGAAACATTTTTCCACGGACGCAACCGGATTGTCCGCTGCCGATAGCTTTAAAACGTTCTCCTTCCTTTGATTTCGTTTCAATGGTGATCCGGAAATCAAGAGCGAAATGTCTTGATTCATTTATTGAATTCCACGATTGCGTGGAGGAAGATTTGCAGTATTAAATTCCACAGAATAGCAGAATTTAATACGGTAATTGAGTTTTTTGAAAAAAGTGTAAAAAAATGTAAAAAAGGGGTTGACGAAGTGAGAAGAGGATGATATACTAACACTCGCTTCACAAGAGAAGCACAAGTTTTTAACTCTTAAAAAAATAAAGTTAAAAAAACTTGAAAAAAGTTGTTGACAAGCCTTGAAAGATGTGGTAATCTAATAT
>CALBGI010000033.1 GCA_937893675.1 uncultured Blautia sp. | reverse complement strand
AAAGATTCACCCTCCCCCTGCATAGCAGGGGGTTTATTTTTACTGTGACACAAAACGAGGGATGAAAGCTCTGGAACGAGCTTCCATCCCCAATCATTATCATAGAAGATCTTAATTACAGACTTTTTTTCATACACTCCATAAAGCCCGCCAAATCCCTTTGCCCGGAAATACCGCTTTACAGATTCTCTTACCGTCTGTCGTCTGAGCTGATTATTTCAATTTTGAATGTGCTCTTTTTTCTCTGATAATTTCTTACAACAAGAACCTCTGCTACTATAATCAGCACTGCAAGTACACCATCCACAACGTACATCGTACGCATCCAGTCTGGAATTTCTCCCGGTGTATAGGAATCATAAGCTGCACTGTTTACAGTCACATAGAAGATATTCTTTGTGGCATTTCTCATAGCGATCACGCTTGTAGCGCTTAAGTCTGTCATGATCGCGTCATTTCCTGCTGTTCCCAACATCATATCCGTGCCGCCTCTTACTGCACGGTCAGCATCCATGTAACCGTAATTTCCAAAGTAGTCGGAGATTACCATACCCTCAAATCCCCATTCACTTCGCAGGACATCATGAAGCAGTGCAGAACAACTTCCCGCCCATTCTGTTCCGATATAATTGTAGGAAGACATAATCGCAAGCTTTCCGGACTCTGTATTTTTCACACAATATTCAAATGGTTTGAAATACAGTTCTCTTAAACTCTGCTCATTGAACCATGTACACAACAGAGCATTTCTATTAATCTCCTGCTCATTCAGTACAAAGTGTTTGATATATGGATAGATGTTGTGCTGTACTGCCGCAGATACTTCTGCATATGCCATCCTGCTGCTGAGCAGACTGTCTTCTGAATAATACTCGAAGTTGCGTCCGCCGAATGCGCTTCTGTGCAGGTTCATGGAGGGTGCATACCAGCCCACAATACCATAGTCTGCAAATTCACGGCATATTCCGTCTGCTGCTTTCTCTGCCAGATCTACATTCCATGTCTGCGCGATCAGCACTTCTGAACAGTATCCTGTACCGAAGGCCCCAAGTGTGCTGGAGTTTACACCTGCTGGGCCGTCAGTATCCATTGTCCTGATCTTACCTGCAGAGTCTACTGCCGCTGTCTGATGTCCGCCGTAAGCAATCAGCTCGACCATCTCTTCTACTGTCACCTGATCCAAAAGGACATCCCATCTTGGATCATCATAGGCTGCGCCTCTCAAGTCGTAAAGTTCCATACCATTGTCCGCCCCTGTCGTCGGCATAACATCGTCTGGGTTATTGTAATCGGTCGGATCATATGTTCCATTTCCAAGTACTTCTCCATCCAGCTCATAGTTTGCCGGAGCACTCACCGCTTCCTCGTAATTTGCAAATCCGTCCGCTCTTGACAGATATGTAATGTTTCCTTCTGCAAAATCAAATTTATTTGTCGCTGCAACCACATCGTCAGAGTGCGGATTAGACTCATTATAAACGATGTCTTCGCCTAGCTCATAATCACGGCTGTCAATCACGTCATGGCTGTTGGATCTGAGACTAATCCCGTAGGTTCCTGCCTCAAGAATGTATTGGCCATCTCCCGCCGTATCATAAGAAGCCATATCTTCGATATTAAACTCAAGTGTCAGAGTCTGGGAATCTCCCGGCTCAAGCATATCTGTCTTGTCAAATGCCGCAAGGTTGACACTGGACTTTTCAAGGCCACCATTCTCATAAGGCGGTGTATAATAGAGCTGTACTACATCTTTTCCCGTTGTATTCCCTGTATTAGTTACTGTCACATCTACACTGATCACATTTCCTGTCGCATTCAAGTCGCCCATCTCTTGTGTAAATGTGCTATAGGAAAGTCCGTATCCGAACGGGTAGAGTACCTGTTCGTCATAATTAATCAGTCCTTCCTCTGCCGCCGTCTCGTAGAAACGATAACCTGTATAAATACCCTCTGTGTAGTTTACGAATGAAACGATACCATCTGCTTTTTCCCATGACGCAAGAGCTGCCTCTGCTGTCTCCTGTGTATTCGTATAAGCAAAATGTCCGATATTATTGTAGTATGGTGTCTGTGTCAAATCCTGAACCCATGTATCCGCTGTTCTTCCCGACGGATTTACATTTCCCGAAAGAACATCACCCAGTGCGTTAAATCCTGTCGCACCGGCGCCTGCACAGAGGAGAACACTCTTAATCTGCTCATACTCATTCGTCCAGCCAAGTTCAAATGTATTGGCACCGTTATACACAACAATAACATCTTCAAACTCGCTGCAGACCATATCCACCAAATCTTTTTCTGTCTGGCTTAACTCCAGATAAGTCTGTCCATCCGTAAAGTCATTATATTCAGATGAATTATTCTGATAACTTGCATTTGTATACTTTGTTCCCCGATTCCATGATCCGTCCATGACAGCGCCCATATCGTGGGGAAGATCTGCTCCTTCGCCACCGCTTCGAGAGATAACGATCATCGCTATGTCAGAAAAATCTTTCGCATTCTGAATTATCTCATCAGAATAATCAGATACCGGTACTTCTGGAAGTGTCCAGTCCTGCCCCTCATTAATGCTGATGCCAGGACGATCCGCCCTGTACTCTATGTACATATCTGTCAGCTCACTATTTGTCTCGAATCCTGCATTTTCAAGTCCTTCAAGGATACCTACTGCTGTAGCCGTATCTACGGTCCCGGATCCTGTTCCGCCATAAATCGGGTTTGTGGATGCCCATCCGAACACGTTGATCCGCTCCGGCGCGACCGGCAGAAACGAATCTTCATTCTTCGTCATGACGATTCCCTCACTCGTAACTTCCTCGATCACCGCACGCGAATTATCAATACTTTCCTGTGACAAAGCCCCCTTGTCAGATAACAATACATTCAGCGTATTACTTAAGGTACCTGCCAGCATGACGTTCATTACTACAGCCACAACCACAATAAACGCGATCAGCGACTGTATCCTGACAAACCCTCTCTTCGGCTTCTCTAGCTTATGCGCCAAAATCATCCCCGCGACCATACAGAGCAGCGCCACAACAATCACAATCAGATGCGTACGCACCAGCTGAAGCACACTAATGATATCTTCCCATGCAACTTCTACGTTTCCCATTCTCTTTCCTCCATTTCTCTATGTAGCGTCCTGTACACCGACACTATCTTTTCTGCCAAGAAAATAACATAAAAAAACATGGGATAACCAAATGTGGTTCTTTTGGTATCCCACGAGGTAAAAATGGTACATCCGGCTTACTGGTAAAAGAGAATATCCACACTGAATCTCCCTTCCACTGCCTGCATCAAAAGATCGCCTTTATATTTGTCTACGATGTATTTCACACTTCTGACACCAAATCCATGGTATGCCTTATCCTTTTTTGTTGTGACAGGCAGGCCGTCCTTAAAGGACGGCGGTACACTGCACGTGTTATCTATATGGATATGGCATCCCTGTCCTCTCTTTTTTACCTGAATACTGATAAAACGTCTCTCCTTCTCTTCTTTCATGGTACTCTCAACAGCATTATCTATCAGGTTTCCAAACAAAGCATTCATATCCGATACACTCATGAAGCCGAGAATCAAAGCGTCAATCATACAGGTCATTTTGATCCCATATTCATCACAGAGCAGCCCTTTTTCTGTAAGCACAAGGTCAAGTACATCATTTCCTGTCTGGTAAATATTATCATAGATAGCCAGTGCATCTTTGATGCTGTCAATATATTCTTCCTGATCTTTGGACTCCTCAATTCTGGAGATTCTGGAAATTCGGTACTTCAGGTCATGGCACTTGATATTGATAATATTAATATTTTCTCTTGAAAGTCTCTGCTGCTCTTTCATATTGTGGAGCATTGCCTCCATCATCTCATTTTCGTGGATAACCCGATTCTGTTTGGAAATGCCGAAGGCCACAAATATTGCAAGAGAACAGCAGATTACTGCATAGATCTTACAGATCACATTGCGCATCAAAGAAGAATCCGTTACAAAATATTTACTGTCGACCATAACACTCACAAACACAGTTGTCAGCAGGATCACAAATGCCAGAAAAATCATACGGATATCCAAATCTTTCAGTTCTCTTTTCCCCGTCGACCTTCTGATCACAACCAAATGGATAAAGAGTGAAACCGCCAGATACGGAAGGAAACGAATTACAATAAAGTCCAAAACCACTCCGAAACTGATTCCGGTAAGCTCCTGTACGATCATAACAAGTGCAAACGCGATATGCTGGGTGGCATATCCGCAGACCCCTGCAAAAAGGATATCCTTTCCTCTGGTGACAAAGCAGCATTTGATGACTCCAAGTGACAGGAAAAACAAACTTGTATAGTAGGCCGTATATACAAGCGGGATATTGCCAGGTATCCGCTGGAACGCCGTGAAAACAACATATGCCAGCAAAAAATAACCTATTAAAGAACCAAGCATCCTCCAAATAAACCTGTTTCTTTTGGGAAATTCGGATACAAATACACTCTCAGCGATCATAAGCTGCATCGAAAAGCGAACACATGATATAAAAGCAAGCTCCTCCATCAGTTTATTCCTCCTATGTACTTCATCAGATCTTCACGGAATTCTTTCCGACGCTGCCGGCTCAGTGGAAGTCGAACATTGTCTACATATACTGCATCCTTTTCTACTTTTGATACATATTTCAGATTGACGAGGCATCCACTGATACATTTAGAAAATCCGTCTTTTCCCAACTCCTTCTCAGCCGCCGCTATCGTCCCCCTCATTTTATAGTCTCCATTATGGGTATGATAAATCAGATAATTTTTGTTCTTCTCCACATATCTAATCCAGGAGAGCCGCAATTTCACAACTGTATCCTCTGTTGCAATCACAAGCTCCCTCTCCGCATTCTTTCTCGTATACCGGATCGCCTTTCTCAGTTTTTCCGCAAATACATAATATTCTACAGGCTTTACAACAAAATCGATTGCATCCACTTCATACCCTTTAATCGCATACTGCGCCATATTTGTCACAAACACAATACCCACAGACGTATCGACAAGCCGGATTCTGTGTGCAGCTTCAAGGCCATTCATATGCGGCATCTCAATGTCAAGAAAAATAATGTCCAGATCTCCTTTATAATCTTCGACAAAATTCAGCCCGTTCATATATATTTCCAGGGAAAAGCTGATGTCATCTTCCGCCCTGAATCTCATAAGATAAGACCTCATCAGCTCCAGATGTTCCCGATCATCATCAATCAAACCGATCCTAATCCGTTCTGCCATTTTGCCATACTCCTTTACCATTTCTTTTAATATCGTACTGCAAAATGTCCCGACGCACAATCACTATTTTCCGAATGTCTCTGCCGCTTGTTCCATCTCAAAACCTTCCATCTGATTTATTTCCCTCTCATTCATTTCCTGTTCATCATCTACAATCCGTATTTTATCCTGCATACAAACTCCTCTACAGTAACATGGACTATGTGAAAAGAACATTCAAAAAATCCCGGAGAACCAATGTGCCACCACATCATCCTCCGGGACAATCCTTATTCACACCAACATCTTATCGTTATCTTTTATGTCTTATCGCTGTCTCTTAGTTGTTGATCAGCTTGTCATCCTCATTGTTCCAGCTGTACAGCTTACGAACTTCTTCACCTACGATCTCAGAAGGATGCTCTGCCGCTTTCTTTCTCATGGCCTTGAAATGCACCTGGCTTCCAGCAGAGGACATATCCAGCAGGAAGTCTTTTGCGAAGCTTCCGTCCTGGATGTCCGCAAGAATCTTCTTCATCGCTTTCTTGGTATCCTCGGTGATGATCTTCGGACCGGTAATATAATCGCCGTACTCCGCTGTGTTGGAAATTGAGTATCTCATTCCTGCAAATCCGGACTGGTAAATCAAATCTACGATCAGCTTCATCTCGTGGATACACTCAAAGTATGCGTTTCTTGGATCATAGCCAGCCTCAACCAGAGTCTCAAAGCCAGCCTGCATCAGAGCGCACACACCGCCGCAAAGAACTGCCTGCTCACCAAAAAGGTCGGTCTCTGTCTCTGTACGGAATGTAGTCTCCAGAACACCTGCCCGCGCACCGCCGATGGCCAGCGCATATGCAAGAGCCATATCCAGAGCCTTGCCGGTCGCATCCTGCTCAACCGCTACCAGACACGGAACACCCTTGCCTGCCTGATACTCGCTTCTTACCGTATGCCCCGGTCCTTTTGGCGCAATCATGGTAACGTCCACAAATTTGGGAGGAACGATACATCCGTAATGGATGTTGAAGCCATGGGCAAACATCAGCATGTTGCCTTCCTCCAGATTCGGCTCGATATCTTTTTTGTAAAGAGCGGCCTGCTTCTCATCATTGATCAGGATCATGATGATATCTGCCTTTTTTGCAGCCTCTGCTGCCGTATATACTTCAAAGCCCTGCTCCTCAGCTCTTTTCCAGGATTTGCTTCCCTCATAGAGACCGATGATGACATTGCAGCCGGATTCCTTTGCGTTCAGCGCATGCGCATGTCCCTGACTTCCATAGCCGATAACCGCAATGGTCTTGCCGTCCAATAAGCTGAGATTACAGTCTTCCTGATAAAAAATTCTGTTTGCCATGTTCATTTCCTCCTCGTAATTCCTTTTTTATCGTTAAGGGCGCAGCCCTTAGCAGGCAATGTTCTTGTACAGACAGCACAGGCTGTCTGCATGTATGTACAAGCTTACTACAGATAACGCACATCCTTGGTTCCTCTGGAAAGGCCGGTAACACCGGTGCGGGCAAGTTCCAGAATCTCATAATCGCCCATCAGATCGATAAAAGCCTCCAGCTTGCTCTTGGTTCCGGTCATCTCGATGACAAGGGAATCCTTGGCTACATCAATGACCTTTGCCCGAAAAATATTGGCAACGGAAATAATCCCCTGACGCTGCTCTGCTCTTGCTCCCACCTTCACCAGAGCCAGCTCACGGCTGACACTTTCTTCCGGCTGAAGCACCTTAATATCGTGAACATCCACAAGCTTAGCGAGCTGCTTGGTAATCTGCTCCAGGATCATCTCGTCTCCGCTGCACACAACTGTCATGCGGGAATAGCGCTCATCCGCAGTGACGCCAACAGTCAGACTATCTATGTTATAGCCGCGGCGGCTGAATAAGCCGGAAATTCGGCTCAGGACACCGGCGGTGTTGTCCACCAACAGTGAGAGAATTCTTTTTTCCATATCCTGTCTCCCTTCACCACTTTACTATAATAAATATGAATATGTTATTCATTATAACAAGAATCGCCGGTTTGTCAATTCCCAAATTAAAATTGACATCCCGGCGCACAACAAAACGAACCTGCACTATTTTGCTAAAACTCGATCCTTTGCTCTGCCACCCGCTGAAGGAGCGGCTCACTGTGCGACACAACCAGAAGTCCCAGATTTCTTCGCGCACATTCCCGAAGGAGAAACTCCCATATCTGGCTCTGCGTGATCAGATCCAGCATGGTGCTGATTTCATCCGCAATGAGAAAACGGGTGTGTTTTCCCAACGCCCTGGCGATACAGAACCGCTGCAGCTCA
Organism: uncultured Blautia sp.; assembly: GCA_937893675.1. GTDB lineage: Bacteria > Bacillota > Clostridia > Lachnospirales > Lachnospiraceae > Blautia_A. The sequence goes on along the minus strand of CALBGI010000033.1, from coordinate 80,547 downwards.
CCTCCGGAAAGCTCCTGCGGATACCGGTTCATCCAGTCCGCCTCAATCCCCAGCTCCCGGATGATCCGTTCCTCCACCTCCACCCCGTCCGAAAGAGTATCTCTCAGGCGAAGTCTTGGGTTTACAGCTCTCTCCGGATGCTGCCATATCATCTGCACCGGATGATAGCCCTTGGGAGGAATCGGTTTTCCATCCAGAAGCACCTGGCCGCTGCACGGCTGCAGATATCCTGCCAGAACCTTGCACAGCGTTGTTTTTCCAAAACCACTTGGCCCCATGATCGCCACGCGCTCTCCGCTTTTTACCGTAAGACTGACATTTTTAAATACATGTCCTTCCTTTTCTTCATAGGAAAAGGTCAGGTTTTTTCCCTCCAGAATCATCCGGCACCTCCCGTTGTGTGATGATGTGCTTCCACAGACAAAGCCTCTCCCTCGTACATGCTGCACCGCACGGTTCCGCAGCCCACACGGCGCATGGCGATCTCCCCGGTGCACTTCTCTGAAAAATGGCTGCATCTTGGCCCGAAAGGACAGCCCTGAGGCATGTCCTTCACGTAAGGCTGCACTCCGGGCAGAGGCATAAAGCCATTCTGCGGCAATGCCCGCCACAACGCTTTTGTGTAGGGATGGCGCAGGGTAGCTTCCGATGCAAAATCTGTCACCGGCGCTTCCTCCACCGTCGTTCCCGCGTAAAAAACGGCAATGCGGTCCGCCACCTCAAGCGCCAGCTCTATGTCATGGGTGATGAGAAGAACCCCCTTGCCCTCATCCGCAAATTTCCGAAAATCCTCCATGGATTTTTTGGCAAGTGCCAGATCCATTCCCGGCGTGGGTTCGTCTGCGATGATCAGTCCTGGCTCTCCCATAAGCGCGGAGGCCAGGAGCACTCTCCGGATCATTCCGCCGGAGCACTCAAACGGATATTTCCCATCCACCTCTTTGGAAAGGCCGTATCTCTCAAACAGTCTCCTCTGCTTTTTCTTTTTTTCCGGTGCATTTTCTCCCCGTACCTGGGCACCCACATTCATCAGCGGATCCAGATACGTGGTGCTCTGGGGCACAAACGCAATCCGGTTTCCCCGAAGCTGTTCTATTTTCTCTTTGTCCAAAAGCTCACCGTCATAATACATATTCCCTGTCACATGGGCATTGTAGGGAAGGAGTCCCAGCACCGCATGTGCCAGGAGACTTTTGCCGGAACCGCTGGAGCCCACTACCGCCACAATCTCTCCCTCATGTACAGAAACCGAGAGCTTTGATATGACCGGAAGCTCTATCTGCCGGCTGCTTGCATCGTTTTCATACTGCCAGAAAGAGATGCTCAGATCCTCTATTTCCAATATATGTCTCTTGTTTGTACAACTCATACTGCCTCCTACTTGTGCACACTGTTCGGGTCAAGAATCCGGCGAAGCGCAGTTCCTCCCACGTCAAACAGTACAACCGTGAATACCAGCATCAGTCCCGGAAACAGTGCCAGCCACCATTTTCCCATGATCAGATACTTCATACTCTCAGAGAGAATCACACCAATGGCCGGCTGCTCCGAGGAAAGTCCGAATCCCAGAAAGGTAATGCTTGACTCATGCAGGATCGCATGTGGAAACAACAGTACAAGTCCCACCAGAAACTGCGGAAGCAGCTGCACCACCATATGTTTTCTGGCAATTGCAAAATTGCTGTGTCCAAGCTTCCTTGCGATCTGAATATATTCACATTCCTTCAGCTGAAGCACCTCCCCGCGGATCAGACGCGCAAGGGAGGTCCAGTGTGTGAGCGCCACACCGATGATGACACCCTTCAGACCTTTTCCTGCTGCATAGGAAATCAGGATCAAAAGCAAAATGTGGGGAATCCCCATAACGGTATCGATCACAAAGGTGATCGCCGAGTCCGCTTTTTTTCCAAGCGTTGCCGCCATGATCCCCAGAACCAGCGCCACCACCGCGCTTACCGCCGCCGCGCTGATGCCGATGAGGATACTGGTGGAAAGTCCTGCAAGGGTTCTGTAAAACATATTTCTTCCCAGCCAGTCTGTCCCAAACGGATAGGCAAGGCTTGGCGGAAGGTTCTTTCTGGAAAAATCCGTCACCATGGCTGCTTCTCTGCAAAAAATGCCGGCTGCTGCCACTGCCGCCAGAAATATCACCGCAAAAGCGAAAAGCATTTTTGCCTTCTGCCGCTGATTCCAGCGGGGCAGCCTGTATGCACTGGAAGCCTGCTTCTTGTCCATAACCTGGTTCTTATCCGAAGCCTGCTTTCTGTATACTGCCCGTCCTGTCATGACCTTCGCCCTCCTTTGCGGATGCGCGGGTCAACGACACCGTACAAAAGATTTGCAATAAAGTTCCCCAAAAATACCATGGCAGCCGTAATCATGGTGATTCCCATAAGAAGCGGTACATCGCTTCCCGTCCCCGCCGCCACTGCCGCCTGACCAAGTCCCGGATAGGAAAATACCTGTTCCACAAGGACAGAACCTCCGATGATTTCGCTGATCGAGGCAAACTGAAGCGTCATGGCCGGAAGAAGCACGTTCCGAAGGCCATGACGGCGCACAATGCTCCACAGACTCTCGCCCCGCGCCTTTGCAAACAGCACATAATCGCTTTCCATGATGTCGATCATTTTTTCCCTTGTATGAAGCGCGATGTTGGAAATCCCCGTAATGCTCAAGGTCACTGCGGGCAAAATGGCATGGCTGATCCGGTCCGCCAGGGTCACCGCATCCGCTTCCATGCCAATGGGCACGCTCAATCCAATGGGAAGAACTCCCAGCCACACACTGAAAATGATCAGCAGAAGCAGCGCCAGCCAAAACGCCGGAGTGCTGGCGATGAGAAGGGAGTAGCCTTTGATCACCTTGTCAATGAGCCTTCCTTGAAAAACACCGGCCAAAACGCCCAGCAAAAATCCCAGAACCCCGGAAATGACCCAAGCCAACCCCAAAAGAAACAAGGAGTTGGCCAGTTTTATCCCTATGACCTGTGTCACCGGCTGCCGGTACTGCAGGGAAGTTCCCATATCGCCGCGCACAAAATCCGTTGCCCAGTTCACATACCTCTGCACCGGCGGCGTATCCACGCCCCAGTAAGAACGGAGCTTGTCTTTCTGGGCTTCACTCATACTGCCCAGCGCCGCCTGCCCCACATTGGCCTGCAAAGGGTCAATGGGGGACGCGGATACCAGTGCAAAAGTGACGACACTCACCGCAAAAAGCAGGAGTATCATCCGCACAAAATTTTTTCCTACAAACAGAATACTTCGATTTTTCAAGTTTTTACTCCCAATTCCATTCATCTATATTGTTGACAATGGACCATCCATGTCCGTGAGGATGGATCTTCTGTTCCGCCACCTCAAGGCCATCCCGCACAAAATAGAGATGATCGATATTGCACAGCCAGATCCAGGGAATATCGCCCTCCTGTGTCACACCGGCAGTTCCGTCCCACTGTGCTTTTTTCCAGAGCTCATAGGATTCCTCCAGATTGTCGCTCTTGAGCGCCTCGTCCATATACTTGTCTACTTGTTCGTTTGCATAGGGAGAATACTGCGCAAGCCCTGTATCCTCCATGGTATGATAAATATTGTAAAGCTCCATGGGCGTATGTGCTCCCCAGCCCCACATCAGCGCATCGCTCTGTGCTCTGTCATAAGCCGTATCCCAGCCCACACCCTCGGTGGTGACTTCAATGCCAAGTTCCCGAAGCTGATTTGCAGTGTCCTCCGCCAAAGCCTGGCGCACAGAATCGCCATTGTTGAACATAAGCGTCAGCTTCGCCTTTTCCCCATTCTTTTCCCGGATTCCGTCCTTGCCTTCCGTCCATCCGGCTTCTTCCATCAATGCCTTTGCCGCATCCAGATCATACTCGCTTACTGCCGCTTCATTGTACCAGGGCATTTTGTCGCAGACGCTGTAGGCAACGGTTCCGTAGCCGTTCAGCACATTGTCGATCATTTCCTCCCTGTCAATCGCCAGGTTGATGGCCCTGCGTACAAGTACGTCTGAGGTCAGACTGTTTCCATAAACCAGGCCGTCTTTTTCCTCCGGCTCTGTCACCGGGAGATTGAATCCGCGGTTGTCCACCGTGTCCACCCGAAGCAGATGATAGTCCTCGATTTCCTGGTCACTGTAGGAAGCCGCCGTGTGCGCCACGTCAACCTGTCCTGCCATAGCTGCTGCCAGCGCCGCATCCTCTTCCATAAAAAGAACCGTCAGCTTCTGGATTTTGGGCGCTTCTCCATAGTAATCCGGATTCGCCTCAAAAATGACCTGCTGTCCCTGATCCCACTGTTTCATAATATACCGTCCGGATCCGATGGGATGCAGGCCGTAATTTTCATCGTAGGCATGCTCCGGCACAATTCCCACAATCGCCATGGTGTACGGCCAGATAGAATAGGGCTCATTCATGTGGAATTCCACTGTGGTGTCATCCACTGCAACCGCTTCCTTGAGCATGGTAAAATCGTTTACTGTGCTCAAATCCCGACAGTTGTTGTATGTAAAAGCAACGTCCTGCGCCGTCAGCGCTTCCCCGTCAGTAAACGTTACATCATCCCGGATTTTCACCGTCCAGGTAAGGCCATCCTCGCTGCAGGAATACTCTGTTGCAAGGTCATTTTCAATTTCCAGATCTGTATTGGTACGTACAAGCGTGCTCTGGATCAGCGGCTCATGAACATGCTCCCCTGCACCCCAGCCAAAGGCCGGATCAAAGCCGGATGCGGGTTCTGAACTTACCGGCATGGTGACAACCACGGAGCGGTCTTCCGCCCCCGCTTTTACCGCCTGGGCCGGTGCTGCCAGGATTCCGGCTGCCATTGCTGCTGCACATAAAATTCCAGTTATTTTTTTTAATCTCATGATTCTGGATCTCCTTCTTTAAGATGTTCCTATTATATAGGCAAAAAAATCCCCCTACAAGCCCGTAGGGGGGTTATTTTTTTAATTACAGCGTCAAAGATCAGATCAGATATTTTTCCTGCAGCTCATCAATGGCCTTCGGCGTGAGATAAAGAACTCTCCGCAAAAAGTGCTGAAAGGTTCCATACTCTTTCTGGATCGTGCGAAAAACCGTGTCAATATAGGATTCCTTCACTGAAAGAAAGGCGCACAGGCGCTCTTCCGTCTTCTCATCCACATCCATCCTTGTTGCAAGGAACTCCAAAATATGCTGCGTTTCTTCCGCCAGAAACTCATTCGTGCGCATGAATTCTTCCCGGATCGCTCTTTTCGGTACGCCGAGAACATAAAGGAGAAGCGCTGTCGCCACGCCGGTAATGTCTTTTCCCTCCGTACAGTGATAAAGCACCGCTCCCTCCTCCTGATGGAGAAGAATATCAAAAAAACGCGCAAACTGATTCAGACAGAGCTGGTCAGAAACCAGGCTCGCATACTGCTGTTCCATATATTCCTCAATATTTCCGCGAAACTGAAACAGCATGGTCCCAAGTCCGCCCGCCTCCGATATCCCGAGCATTCCCTCTTCCAAAACCGGAAGGCTGATATAACGGATGCCCTCCATATATGTATCGGGACGTTCCATGCGCTCCTCTTCCGAACGAAAATCCACCACTGTACTCACATGATACTGACGGAGCAGCGCTTCCTGGTCAGCCTGCGAAACATGGTACAGGTCTCCGCTTCGGAGCAGCCTTCTCGGAAGAAAATACCGCCCGTCGGAAGTCATGATCCCGCCCAAATCCCTGGTGTTGTAAAGGCTCTGCAGCGCAAGTCGCTCTCCCTGTGAAAATCCCACCGCCATATCCGGATTCAGAGCTCTGAGAATCTGAATGCAGTCGTGAACCTCCCGCTCCGTCATATCAAACTGATAACGCTTATGTCTCTTGGTATGGATGACCAGATAATTGGAAACAAGACGTTTCCCTTCCACCTCTTCTCTGCTCTCTCTGCGCTTATACGCCCATAAAATATCCTTACAGGGAAGGCTGTTGATCATCATATGCTTGGTAAAAATCAGATAACCGTCTTCTATTCTAATCTTTCCGTACTTCATAGATTCCTCCGGCCTGCTTCTTAAAATATACTTAGAGCATAGCACAATTACAGAGATTTGACAATCATCTGTATTCTTACATCCGCTTCAGCAGGCGGCACAGCATCTCCACACTGTAAGGAAGAATCTCCTCATCAAGCTGAAATTTCGGATGGTGCAGCGGATTTGCCTGTTCCGGCGCAGCAAGAAAAACCAGGAATACCCCGGGCACTTTCTGAAAATACCGGTACGCATTGTCGCCGGACAAAAACAGCGCATCCTCTCCCTCCAGAAAAAATCGTTTTCCAAAAATTTCCCGCCCGATATGCGCTGCCGTCTGTGTATGACCGGCATCGTTAGAAAACGGAAGAACCGGAGGCTTCAAAAACCGAAGCTCTATCTTTGTTCCGGACTCTTTTTCCGCCGTTTTCAGGGCAGCTCTCAGCCGTCTTGTAAGTTCCTCAAAATCCTCCGCAAAACAGGCTCGGATCGTTCCCTTGATCTCCACATAGTCCGCAATGATATTGGCATATTCTCCGCCATGGACGGTCCCTGCCCCCACCAGGCACGGCCCCTTGCCGCGGTAGCTGCCGTTGAGCCTGTGAATTGCCTCGACAGCACGGGCAGCACCGTAAACAGCATCCACACCCTTGTCCGCTTCACACCAGTGAGAGGCCTTCCCCTGCACCTGTACCGTCATCCCGCCGACCATGGCAGATGCCTGCCCCTGATGTACCGCCATGCCAAACGGCATATCTGTGGCATAGTGGAACATGACAAAAGCGTCCGCTCCATCGAGGGCTCCCGCAGCCAGCATCCGGCCGGCGCCCTCGCCGGTTTCTTCTCCCGGTTCAAAAACAAAACGTACCGCTGACGGGAATTCTTCCGGCGCTGTAGCTGCAATCTTGGCGACAGTGAGCGCAGATGCCAGAATGGCGTCATGTCCGCAGGCGTGCATACAACCTTCGTGGCGGGATGCATAGGCAAGCCCTGTATTCTCCTGGATAGGCAGCCCGTCCATTTCTGCCCGCAAAACTATGAGCTTTGTTCTGTCTTTCAGAGCCGGAAGCTCTGCGATCAGCCCTGTGGGGTTCACTGCGCGCACCTCATAGCCCAGCTTTTCCAGATATTGTCTGATAAAAGAAGAGGTCTTGTATTCCATAAGCGCCAGTTCCGGATATTGATGGAAGTGTCGGAATAGCTTGTACAGCTCTCCTACATATCCCTTGTACGCCCCACAATACGGATGTGCCTGTTTCATAATATTCCTCCCACCTTTTATCACTTCCAGGCATTTTTATATTGCTTCTGCTATATCAGCCCAAGATAACGCAGGCCGTCCCGGATTCCATAGTGAAACATGTCTCCGGTGATATGGTCTGCAAGCTCCTTGATCCTTGTCGAACTGTTTCCCATGGCAATTTTGGTGTGCGCATATTCAAACATGGCGATGTCATTGTTGCTGTCGCCAAATACCACCGAATCCTCCCATGGAATCTCAAACAGCTTTAAAACAGCAGCGATTCCCACCGCCTTATTATGACCTTTTGGTACAAGCTCTATGGTGGTCCCTGCAAAAGAACCGCTCTCGTGACGGATCACATCAAAATACACAGACAGCTCTTCGCAGGCTCTGTCTGCATCGCAGCCTTCCAGCATCTTTGCGCTGATTTTGTTGATGTGCATGTCCTTTTCAAACCCCTTGATAGGACGCCACCGCTCTCCCAGAGCCTCTGTGATCAAGTCTGCATACCAGTTGACAGAGGTGTTGTATTCTTCCTTGTCATAGTACATAAAATCCGCGCCCTCCATCACCGGGATCAGGCCGTATGTTCTCAGAACCTCCACACAATGCCAGGCCTGTTCCTGCGTCAGCTCTTTGTTGTAGAGACGCTTTCCGTCTTTTTCTATGGTGGAACCGCATCCGGAAATCATTCCGGTAAACGGAAGCTCCTCCAGATAATCCGCCACAAAAGCACGGCTTCTGCCTGTGCACAGCCACGCCTCATGTCCGTTTTTCCTCAGGGTGCGAAGCGCCTCCTTCGTGCTCTTTGGCACCCCCTTCTCAATGTCACACAGTGTTCCATCCGCATCAAAAAATACTGCTTTTTTCTTCATGATTCTCCTCAGTCCAAAATGATCAGTGCCATAAATACAAGGTCCGTATTTCCCGTGTTCACAAGACCATGTCCCTTGCCATTCGGCGTAAAGGTCATGTCTCCCGCGGCTACGTTGCGAAACATTCCGTTGTCGTTATACTCTCCCTGCCCGCTGATAATATAATAAGTCTCGCTTTCATTATGATGTACATGGTACCCCAGCGTACACCCGGGCTCCAGCGTCACTTCTGCATACATCCTGCATTTTTTGTTCAACTGTGTTTCATCCAGAAGTTCCTTGATGATCACATGGCCTCTTCCGCCACACATGTTTTCTACTCGTCTGATACTCATAAACATTCTCCTTTTGACACCGTAATCGTTACTTTCGGTTCTCGTAATAAAAATTAGGCAGATTCCAGCGATAGTGGGCCGCCAAATAGCGGATAAGAATTACAATTCCCGCAGACAGCACCATGGATACGACTTCACCCAGGCATTCAAAAGTAAGCGCACAGATAATCGCCCCCACAATGGAGGCACAGGCATAAATATGCCTCACAAAAATATAAGGAGGCACACCCGCCATCACATCCCGCAAAAGTCCTCCGCCCACACCGGTAATGGTCCCCACAAACACCAGCAAAAACGTATTGTCTTCAAATCCATAGCGAATGCCTGTGCTCACTCCCATCACAGTAAAAAGCCCAAGTCCCACGGAGTCCAGTACCAGCATCACCTTGTCATAAGCCGAACGGAAATGCCCTGCCAGAAGCTCCCTTTTACAGTATACCACAGTAAACACAATACAGGAAGTAACCGTGGCCACAGCGGCGTACACCGGATTTCTGAAAACACTTGGCGGTGTCAGACCCAAAATGATATCCCTGGTCATTCCTCCGCCCACCGCCGTGATGACGCCAAGGACACTCACACCGAACACATCCATTTTGCGCTCCACACCTACCATGGCTCCAGAAGCTGCAAACGCAATAGTACCCAAAATTTCTATGATAAATACGAGGATTTCCTGCCCACTCATTTCTCACTTACCTGCAACGGATTAATCTCTTTTTTGTACACATAGCGCAGAAACAGCGCACTGACTGCAGCCGCAAAAACCTCCGCAATGGGGAATGACCACCAGAGAACTTCCAGTCCGCCGATCTTGGAGAGAATGTATGCCACCGGAAGCAGCACCAAGAGCTGACGGATCACCGACACCGCAAGGCTTAAAAATCCATGACCTGTTGCCTGGAACACGGAGGATGCCGTGATGCCAAATCCTGCTCCCAGAAAGCTGAAGCTGATGATCCGAAGCGCCGGGATACCGATTGCCAGCATCTCATCTGAAGCATTAAAAATGCGCAGCAGCGGAGTTGTCGCAAACTGGAAGATCAAAAGTCCCACTACCATAATACCAACGGCATAAGCTGTGCTCAGTGCAATTGTCTTTTTGATTCGCTCCGGCTTTCTTGCACCATAATTGTAGGCAATAATAGGCACCATGCCGTTATTGAGACCGAACACCGGCATAAAGATAAAACTTTGAAGCTTAAAGTATACACCGAATACCGCTGTTGCAGTGGATGTAAATACCATGAGAATTTTGTTCATACCAAACGTCATCACTGAACCAATAGAGCCCATAATAATAGAAGGAACTCCCACGCTGTAAATCGTGCGGATAACTTTTCCCGAAACGCCGTATTTCCGCAGAGAAATGTGAAGCTCATGGTTCTTTCTGCGGTTAAACCACAGCGCCAAAAGTGCTGCGACTATCTGTCCGATAACCGTTGCAAGAGCCGCCCCGGCGACCTCCATACGCGGAAATCCGAACAGACCAAAAATCATGATCGGATCCAAAATAATATTGATGATCGCCCCTAGAGACTGGGTAATCATAGTATAAATGGTTTTTCCTGTGGACTGAAGAAGCCGCTCAAAAATAAACTGGAAAAAGATGCCAAAGGACATGATACCTACAATGCGCACGTAGTCTGTTCCATAAGACACAATCTGGGCATTGTCTGTCTGTACGGAAAAAAAGAAACGGCCAAACAGCCCCGACAGCAAAGCAAATCCCACAAAACTGAAAACAGACAGCCAGATACCGTTATTGGCAGCCTTATTGGCAAGCTCCGTGTTTTTTTCTCCCAGAGACCTGGAAACCAGGGCATTGACGCCAACACCTGTACCGGCGCCCACAGCGATCATGAGATTCTGCACTGGGAATGCCAGGGAAACTGCGGTCAGCGCATTTTCGTTAAGCTGGGCTACAAACATGCTGTCCACAATGTTATAAAGCGCCTGTACCAGCATAGAAATCATCATGGGCACAGACATGCTGATCAAAAGCTTTCCCACAGGCATGACGCCCATCTTGTTCTCTCTTTCGTTCATAAACCTCTCTCCGTTCTCATCTCTTTTCAATTGAAAACTCCGGGTGTACTGCCAACCCCGGAGTTTTCCTGTAACATATAAGCTATTATAAATCCTTAAAAATTGAAAGTCAACTCTCCATCGCAATAATTCTTCCTGCGCAATCAAACTTGACATACTGCTGCAACCCTGGCTTTACTCTTCATTCTCAGCCCGTATCTTCTGTAAATATGCACTTGGCGATATATGCTCTTTACTCTTAAAAACGCGGCTGAAATAAAGAGCATCCATATATCCAACCTGCTGCGACACTTCTTTCAGTAAAATATACGGATTTTCGTTCATCATTCGCTTTGCCTTATCAATCCTAAGCTCACAGACATATTTTCCCGGCGTAATGCCAAATTCTGCCTTATAAAGTGTATAAATATACTTCTCATTATAGCCGAACTTCTCGTATATCCTTTTCGCCGTAATATTGTGTGTATAATTTTCTTCAAGAAATTCTTTCACTTTATAGACAATCATTTTATTGACTGGATTTTCTTTTTCCTGTTCTTTCAGTTTTAACATCTCTTTTAATTCAAGAAGCAAAAAATTTCTCAGGTCTGAAAAGGAATATCCCAATGCAATAATTTCTTCTATGTTAACCGGATATTGTGGATTTGCGCCCTCAAAAGTTACAAAATAATTAAAACAATAACGGATATCTGTTTGAAGCTGAAGCTGTGTCACCTGTATGCTTTCCCAAAAATCCACAAGATCATCCACTAATTTTTTCAACTCCTGATATCCGATACTTCTATTATAATCTCGGCACATGAAAAGTACTTGCTCTGAGACAACCATCGCCTCTGTTTTCCAGCTATGACACTGATGTATCCCTCCTCGTCCAAAGGGAATATGGAACAAGGTATAAAGGTTGCAGGAAGTAATCGCTGTATCCACCCCTTCGCCTCTTATCACTTTTTCTGACAAAATCAGATTTGTATATATTTCCGGTGACTGAATGGAATCCCACAAATCTTTCACAAACATGTCCATATTTATTACATCTCCATGAGACATAATAAGGACATAAATGACTTCATTATGGCGCCACCCTTTCATCTGCAGAAGATATACTCCATACTTTTTCTCAAGAGCTGTGACAAAACAATCGTCAAATCTCTGTACAACATCTCTTCCAACATTTATATCCCCATAAAGTGCATTTGCTATGGGTCCATAATAACTAAAGAAAAATATACAGTCATAAGATTCCAATGGGTTTTCCAAAATCCTTGTGTCATTAGGATTTGCCATCATATGCAGCACATAATCTCTTAAATTTTCCCGCTCCTCTTTTTCCTGATTCTTGATTAATCTGCATAGTACTTTTTCCATTTCTTCCAGGATGATCGGTTTTAACAGATATTCCGTCACACCAAAAGACATTGCCTTCTTTGCATATTCAAACTCCGAATATCCTGAAAGAATAATAAACTGACAGGAAATGCCGATTCGAACTGTTTCTTCAATCATCTCAAGGCCAGACAAAAGAGGCATTCGAATATCAGAAAAAACCACCTGTGGTTTTTCTTTCTTGATAAGCTCCAGCCCGTCAACGCCATTATAGGCTATTCCGATTACTGAAAAAGAATCCGAAAGCTTTGATATCAAAATCTGAATACTTCTAGCGATTGCCGGCTCATCCTCTACGATCAGTACCCGCAGCCTGACCTTCATGCAACATTCCTCCCACTTCAACAACCGTTATTCCTTGCTCCGTAAAAAAGCGTAAATGCTCTTTTCCCTGGTAAAACACATGCATTCGTATCATCGTATTTTTCAATCCTACGCCAATTCCATCCTTGAATTCCTGAAAAGCGATATCATTGCCAAAGGAATCCTTGCATTTTCTCTGAAGTTCCTTCAACGTCCGGATGGTTTTTTCGTCAAAAGAACTCCCATTATTTTCTACTGCAACATACCACATGTCCTCTGTGAGCCACATATGGATTTTTATCTTCCATACAGGCGGTACGTCTTTAAATCCATGTTTAAAACAGTTCTCTACAATAGGCTGCAGAATCAGCTTCGGAACCTGAATATCTTCCTTCAGCACAGCCAAATCCCATGTACATTCTAACATATGTTCATAGCGTAGCTCCATAATGTGCAGATAATCTCTGATATTATCCAGCTCTTCCTGTAGGCTGACAGTCTTATTTTGATAATTCATGGAGTACCGCAAAAGATTTGAGAGTTCACCGCACATGCGCGCCACCGTAAGGTTCCCATTTTCTAACCCATAAGTTCCTATAACCGAAAGCGTATTATATAAAAAATGCGGGTTCATCTGTGCTTCCAAAGTGTTCATATGAGCTTTCAAAGCAAGTTCTTTCATCGAAATCAGTTTTTGATTTTGTATATGTATCTGATTCAGAATGTTTTCTATCGTCTCGCTCAGCATTGTCACTTCGTTATTATCCGTCACCACTTCCAGATCCACATTGGACTCCAGACCGCGTTTCTCTAACTTTTCCTTTAACTGTCTCAACGGAGCCGTCAGACTTTGAGATACCCAAAATAAAAAAAAGAGAAGCAAACAAAGACTTCCCACAAAAACCCCGGAAATCGTTCTTAAAAGTTTTTCCTTTTCTTGAATATAAAATCCAATATCATTTTTTAAAACGATCGTCCAATCTGTAAGTTCAGAATGGCAATAGTAATAATTATAATTTCCCTTTGCCTCTAAAAAGCCGGAGCTCTCCTTATCAGAAAGCTTCTTGAGTACTTCCTTCTCGTCTTCCTCTATGTCCGGATCTTTCGTGGAATAACAAATCTCCCTTTCCCGATCTATCAGGAATACTTCTTCTCCATCTATGGACAGAATAGAATTGAGATCCTCACAGCTCTTGTCATATACCAAAAGTCCATAGTTCTGAAACATATCATGCACAGGACGGTACACAGAGATGACCATATCTCCCTGTTTTCCCCAATAATCCTCATGTGGGAACAAATAATAACAGTTTTCTCCCTCTTCCAAATACTTCTCTACATTAATATTGGCGATCATTTCATTATTCGGGAGTACTTCCTGGTAATTTCCCATTACGGAAGCATGTATGTTATTTCCATTTTTTCCGATAAAACTGATCGCACTGCCATTTTCTTCCTGAACCAAAACAGATAAAAAAATTTGCTGGACCGCCAAAGCTTCCAGCGGATTTTTGATATAATAATCTTCCGTCTCTGTGTTTCGCAGCAGCGTATCGGCATGCTCTAAAAATTCGGGCAGAGCCTGAAAAAAGGAAAGCTGTTTATCCATATCCCGCAGGTATTCATTCATGCGTTCTTCTGCCACATCCAATATATTAACAGAGCCTTCCTGCATACTTTGTTCCAGTAATTTTGCATTATAATAGTAAAACCCGAACAAAGCAATTGAAAGAACAAGGGAAATAATCACACTATATGTTGTATAAAGTTTCCAGTGAAAAGAAATTTTTTTCAGCATATATTTCCCCTCCGTATCCGCTTTTATCATTATAGCATAGTTCTGTTTTTCTGCAAAGAAATAAGCGCCGGAAAATCCGGCGCCGAAATAGATGACTGCCAGTTTCTGCTGACAAGCCAGTAATTCTTATCTTCTGAATGATTCTATTTTTGAAAAATATCTCTAAAATTTCAACACAACTGTGTAGTCGTCCTGCTTATAACCAGATACTCTAAAAAATTCCTGTCCGTTTTCCACTCTTTTTTCTACCGTAATATGGGAAGCTAACGGCTCCGGCATCCCTGCACAGCCTTCCAACGCAAATTCCACCTGGCCTTCGGGAAGATTGTCCAGAAATACATATTCCCGGCTATCCTTTTGTGTAAAACGGATTTCCACTCCATTCTCCAGTCTTCTCATCTTCCTTTGGCTGCAGCGGCTTTTATAGATTCCCTCTCCATTTACTTTCAGCCACTTTCCCAAAACCCGAAGCCGTTTTGCCTGTTCTTCTGGTATCGTACCGTCTGGTTTGGGCCCTATATTCAAAAGAAGGTTTCCATTATCTGCTACCGTGCTCACTAATAAAGAAATCAGATTCCTTGCAGAAATCAAATGTTCATTTCCTTCATTGGCATTGTATCCAAAAGACAGCCCCATTCCCCGGCACATCTCCCACTTTTCATTTCTGCTTGTCTTGCCCTGCTTGTATTCTTTTGTGGAATATCCTTTATATAATCCGTTAAAGCGGTCGTTTACAACTCCATCTTCCACCGTATTATAATAATGTGCCAGAAGATAAGGCAGATTATATTCTCCTTGCTTAGGCCATGCAATATCATTCCACAACACAGAAGGATGATAAGTATCAATAAGTTCACAGCACTGTTTATAGGCATAATCTGCATATTCCGCTGTGGGACAGGAATTATAAATTTCATCCTCTTCGTTTACAATGGGGTCGTTGGCGTACTGCCAGTCTATGATACCCGAATAATAAAGCCCCATCCGTATATTTTCTTCTCTGACAGCTTCCGTCAGCTCTCCTACGATATCTCTCATAGGTCCACGGTTTCCGCAGTGAAAATCAGTGTATTTACTCGGAAAAAGACAAAATCCATCATGATGCTTTGTTGTCAATACAACATAGCCGGCACCCGCTTCCTTAAAAAGCGCTGCCCATTCTTTTGGATTCCAGTTTTCGGCCTTCCATAAATCTGCAAACTGTTCATAAGCAAAATCTTTTCCATATTGATTCACATGGTACTCATATGCCGGCCCTTTTCCAAGACGAATAGAATTATAATACCACTCCGCGTATGGATTGTTGGTAAACCATTCTTCATTCACCTCGACTTCACCCAGTTCCCAGCTTCTGGGAGCAAAAGCCGGAACTGAATATAAGCCCCAATGAATAAAAATGCCAAATTTGCAATCTTCATACCATTGAGGGATTCTGTGCTTTTTCACAGATTCCCACTTCCCGCAATATCTTTCTTTCATAGTCATCCTTTCTATCCTTTTACTGCCCCGGCAGTCATACCAGAAACCACATATTTCTGTGCGAAAATATACAGGAGAACTACCGGAATGGAGACGATCACCATATCTGCACAAACCAAATTCCAACTCTGATTAAATTGTCCATAAAAATTATATACAGACAATGGCAACGTCCACTTATCGGAGGAATTTAATAAGTAGATAGGCGTTTGAAGATCGTTCCATATCCACATAAAATTCAGCACTCCCACCGTTGCGATTACTGGTTTTAAAAGAGGCAAAATAATCTGAAAATATAATTTTGTTCCCCTGCATCCATCCATGACAGCGGCCTCGTCCAGTTCCCTGGGAAGCCCTTTGATAAAGCTGGAAAAGATCATGCTGGAAAAAGGAAGATACATCGCCCCATAAATAAGGACAAGAGAAAATCTGGTTCCATAAATATGCATTCCTCTAAGAAGCTGCATTGTCGGCAGGGCCGCAAAGGGAGCAATGATTCCAAACGTCAAAAATTTAGATATCCCCTGGCAAAACGGAGTGTCCCTCCGCACAATACAGTAACTTAGCATGGAGGCGATCAGAATGAGCAAAAGTACGGACAGTATCGTGATAAATAAACTGTTTCCTAATGTTTGAAGCACATTCCCCTGTTCCCAGACTTCCGCATAGTTTTCCCACTTCCACTCTCTCGGAAGCGACACACTGAGATAACTTGCCTCTCGTTTTTCTTTAAAGGAAGTTATAAATACCATAAAAATAGGATAAATGATGGTAATGCTAAAAGCCCATAATAACACTTCAAAAATCAAGTTAATTCTTTTTGTTCTCTTACTCATTCTACATACTCCCATTTCGCGCTAAGTTTCTGGTACAAGATAGCTACGATCACCAGAATGATTGTAAACAGCAGGTTAATAGCCACGGAGTGCGAGTATCTTCCACTTGACATTTCATTCATGATCAAGGTTCCAAATGTTTCCGTATCATGTCCTGGGCCGCCGCCTGTTAATACATATACCAGGTCAAACATTTTTAATCCAAAGATCAGACTAAACAGAATGTTTACATTTACTGTCGGCATAATTAACGGAAGAGTAATATTTCGAAAAAGCTGCCATCCTGTAGCTCCGTCCACCTTCGCTGCTTCTAGGTATGGATCCGGCACAGACTGCAGGCCCGCCAGTGTGATGACCAAAGCGGTTCCCAGGCTTCTCCAGATTTCTGCAAGACTGATCACAAAAACTGCCGGCCAACGTTCTCCCAGCCATGGAAGGCTCAAATTTTCCAAACCTACAGACGCAAGCATGGAATCTATCACTCCATGTCTGCCGCCAAACAGCGCATTAAAAATCAGACCTACAATCAGAGAAGACAAAATTGCCGGTATAAAATAAACGGTCCGAAGTGCATTGGTGGTTTTCAATTTCCTGTTTAAAGGAAGTGCAAGCGCAAAGCCGAGGACGGTTACAATAACCGTTTTTAACACTGCAAATATCAAAGTATTCACAAATGCAGTGGGAACCGTCCTTTCTGTCATAACATCAACAAAATTCTGAAGACCGACAAAGCTGAAATCGGACACAAAAGAACTCCAGTCTGTAAACGCGTACAGATATCCTATGGTAGAAGGAACCACAAAAAATAATCCAAAAATAATTAAAGGAATTACCATCATATAAGTTGGATAGATTTTTTTTCTATTCATTTTCTTCTTCCTTTAGAATCCTTCTACCTGCTGAGCCTTACACAGTTTAATTCTGCTTTCGTCCATCATCTTCAGACATTCATCCACATCGATATTATCCACCAACAACTCCTGGATGCATTTGGCTCCTTCTGTATTAGAGTAACCCAGAATCTCCGTTACAGCAATTGAGCTGTTTCCTACTTCGTCAATAAGCGCTTTGCTTTCTTCATACTGAGGTGTCGTCTCCATAGTTGTCATAGATTTAAATACAGGCATCGTGGTTACGCCTTCAAAGGCTGCATTGTAATTATCCGGATTTCCCATAAATTCAATGAGTTCCTGTGCTTCTTCCAGATGTTTTGCTTCTTTCGGAACTGTAAACATAATGATATTCGGCCCTTCAAATGTACCCTTTTCCGCAGTTCCCATAAAAATTGGCATAAGTCCGAAATCTTCTGCCGTATAGTCATATGCTTCACTGTCATAGTTCTGATATAACCAGGTATCCCACAGGAATGCCATCGCAGCTTCTCCTGTTCCTAAGACTTCTCCATAATAGTCCCAGGTATCTGTCATGTAAGTTTTCCCAAAATAGCCCTTGTCCGCACTATTTTTAAACCACTCCAGCATGCTTTTCATTTCCGGAATTTCTGCATAAGTGATCTGATTTGTATTTAATTTTTCCAACAGCTCTTCATCTGCAAAAATCGGATCCATTCCAAACTGATAGAACATGGGCCATGCATCTTTTACGCCCATATAAATAGGCTGAATTCCAGCATCGAGCAGTTTCTGGCAGACTTCATCAAATTCTTCCTGTGTGGTAGGTACTTCCAGATTCTGTTCTTCGAATATTTTCTTATTGTACAGGCAGCCCGAAACAGAGCATTCTCCGTACGGAATTCCATAAACATGTCCTCTTCTGGCAATCTGTGAGGAAACAAGATCACTCACATCGCTCACCCACTCAGCATCTGAAAAGTCCACAAAGGTTTCTTCCGGATTATACTGATCTAATTCCTGTCCACTGAAAGTCATAAATACATCCGGTACATCTCCTGTTTGAAATTTTGTCAAAGCAATATTATCAAAGTTATCTGTGTCAATCCCCTGAATGTCTATTTTATTTCCTGTTTCTTCTTCATACATAGCAAAGATGCGATCCAGAAATGGCTTATTAAGGTCATTCGCACTTCCAAAAAGTGTTAATGTCACACCTTCACCATCTGCTGCTGAAGCGGTTGTGGCTCCTACACCACCCACTGTCATCATCGTTGCCATTACCAAGGCTAAAACTCTTTTTCCTTTCATCCCGTTTCCTCCTATTTAGAAATCTTGCTTTGTGACAATTTTATTATAATAAAACGCCTGACTCTTTTATATAGAAAAAAGTCAGGCGAATATGTAGAAAAGTTATAAAACAGCGTTTATATCTCCATATCCTGTTTTAGAGTTTCCACAATGGAATCTCCCTTAAGCCTGGAAACCGCATACAGCATTGGCAGGCTGACCAGTGCCAGAACCGCCGCAGTCACAGTCAGATACAGAGGCACATTCACACGGTAGGGAATGACATCCGCGGCCAGTATCCGGTTAAGAAGCCAGCAGACCAGAAGGCTTGCAGGAATTCCTCCAAGCAGCGCCCTCCACCCGTAAAACAGAGTTTCCAGGCAGATCATTCTGCGAAATCCGGCCGGTGTAGTCCCAACAGACTGCAGCATGGCAAACTCTTTCCGCCGGAGGCCGATGCTGGTGGAAATGGTATTGATGATATTTGCTGCAGTTATCAGTGTAATGAGGGCAATAAAACCATAGATGAACACCTGAAGCACAAACATAATGGCCTTCATATTCTCCATAGCTGCTTCCAGGTCCGTACAGTAGCTGCGCCGGTATCCGCCGCTTTCCAGAAGCTCCGCCACTGCTTCTCTGGTCTTTTCATGCTCCCTGGTCTCAATTCCTATGTTTACAGTGACCTCATCCACACTATCTTTGTACATGTGCGGATAATACATGCTTTCCGGCACATAAAGCGCAAGACTGTTCTTCACGGAAAGCTGACACAGATAATTGTTGTTATCATAGGACACCAGGCCTCCGATCTCAACGCCCTTTGGCCCGCCGCCGAAATAATAGGTCTGTCCGATAATTTCGGAGCGAAAAATTTCCGTATCCCCTTCCCTGTGGCTGATGTTATTAAGCAGAACACCCTTCAGGCGTTTTCCGTAAAAATCAGCCGGATCCAATCCGTTTTTTTCCACAAGACGGTTAAAGTCCTCATCCTCCACCACGATTTCACAGAAAGAATAGCTGTTTTTAAAAGCATCCCTGTACGTATCTGTCAAGTACCCCGGGTCGAGCAGTTTTCTGTTGGGATTCTCATCCCCGGAAGAATTCTGATACGTATAATGGCTTGTGCCGCAGACATACGCCCTGTCCACGCCCGGCAGCTCTTTTACCTCTTCCTTCAGCCGCTCTTGATCCGAATAAGATACGATCACCTGGATCTCATAGGGAAGCTCTGACGCCATATCGTTGGACTGTACAAATAATTCGCAGAAATAATTTACGCTCAGAAATAATACCACCGACAAGGCAATGGAAAGCGTGATCAGTCTGCTCCGTCCCACATTGCGCTTGAGATTTTTGTATGCAAGCTCTCCCTCATACCCGAACAGCCGCCGAATATATCCCGGTGTTTTTAGGTTTCGTTTTTTGATGGCGACCTGTTTTGTCTGGCGGATCGCTTCCATCGGCGTAACAGCCGAGGCTCTCCTGGCCGGGATCCACGCAGAAATATAAATCGTCAGGGCGCTGAATCCCACAATTCCTATGATGCTCCACAACGGCACCACCGTCTCAATCCCTGCATCGGAAAAAAAGAATCCACGGATCATCCCGATGGATGCTATTCTATTTCCCACGGTTTTCAGGGTAATACGGATTCCCAGGATTCCGGCCAGAATCCCCGCCGGAATTCCCACCATTCCAAGAAGCGCACCTTCAAAATACACCGAATTTCTTTTCTGTCTGCGGGTAGCTCCCACACTGGCAAGCATCCCCAAATACCGCACACGCTCAGACACAGACATGCCAAAGGCATTGTAGATCAAGGCTACCGACGCCGCGATGATCAGCACCAGCACCAGAGATGCCATCGGCAGGATCGAGCGGGCCAGAATGCTGTTTTCATCCACCGCAAATTTGCTTTCCAGGACGCCATCGTTCAGCACATATCCGTCTGCGCCATATTGCTTTATCATGTCTTTCAGCACATTTAAAGATTTGTGATCTGTTTTTTTCAAGGAAACAGAAACCATAACCTCCGGTGCGTTTTTTTCTTCCTCACTCATCCCCCGCACGATCGCCTTGCCAGAGGTAGACGGATTGTCGTGGAGGATCGCCGTGACCCGGAATTTTTTTGTTTCCTGTGTATCAAATTTTTCTTCATAGCGCCAGGATCCGCCAATGACCACCTGCTGACCGTCTTCCATATAATATCGGATCCCGACAGGTATGGAAACCTCGTCCCCGAGCTTCCAGTCCAGCTTATTTTTTTCAATCAGGCTTTGTTCCACCGCAATTTCTGTGTCATTTTCCGGAATCCTTCCCTCATATCGTCCCGTCAGCTTTTGTGAAAGGTGCACCGCATCCCCCGCGTAGAATTCGCCGACACCACAGCGGTCCGAAATCCGTTCCTCCAACCGGAAAGAACTGTAG
Source organism: uncultured Blautia sp. (assembly GCA_937893675.1). Classification (GTDB taxonomy): domain Bacteria; phylum Bacillota; class Clostridia; order Lachnospirales; family Lachnospiraceae; genus Blautia_A. Next base: position 59,671 of record CALBGI010000033.1, on the reverse strand, counting down.
GCCGCAGTTCCGCCCAGCAGTCCTGCGCTCTCCACCCTGTCATCCTCCTTAAGAAGGCGGTAGTTTTCCTGTGATATTCCATAAAGCTCTGCCTCATAGTTTCCCATGGAAAAGAGACTCACTTCTCCGTAAAACCGCAAAAAAGAGGCTGCGCTGACAAACACCGCCGTGATCATGGCGGCAGATACCATAATCCCCAAAATCGTCACCACAGTACGTCCCCGGTTTGCCTTCAGATGACGTAAGGTCAGTCTGTTTACAATCTTCATCCAAACCTCACCTCATCTCTCACAATCCTGCCGTCTTCAATGGAGATCATGCGGTCTGCTGACAGGGCAATCTTTTCGTCATGGGTGATGATAATAACGGTCTGGTCAAACTCCCGGTTAAACTGACGCAGCATGGAGATGATCTCCCTGCTGTTCACGCTGTCCAGGTTTCCTGTCGGTTCGTCCGCCAGAAGAAGCGCCGGATGGTTTGCCAGTGCCCGCCCGATGGACACTCTCTGCTGCTGCCCGCCGGAAAGCTGGTTTGGCAGATGATGGATGCGCTCCGCAAGCCCGAGCCGTTTCAGAAGCTGTGTCACATAGTCCCGGTCCGGCTTGCGTCCGTCCAGGAGAAGCGGAAGCGTCAGGTTTTCCTCCACCGTAAGAATGGGGATCAGGTTGTAAAACTGATAGATCAGGCCAATCTGACGCCTTCGAAAAATAGCAAGCGCCGTCTCATCCAGTTCGGAAATATCCGTTCCATTGATGACAACGCGCCCTTCTGTCGGCTTGTCCACGCCGCCCAGAATATGCAAAAGGGTGCTCTTTCCGCTGCCGGAAGGGCCTGTGATCGCCACAAATTCCCCTTTTTCCACGGAAAAAGAAACATTGTCCAGTGCCTTCACCAGCGTATTGTCCTTGCCGTACACTTTGCTTAAGTGGCTGATTTCAAGAATCTTCATATGGTCTCTCCTTACATTCCACATTTTTTTGTACCGCTTTCAGTATAAAATCTTCGTCTTACACACCAGTGACTGCTGCATTACAATTTTGTCATTTTACGCTTCAGATGATGGCTTTGTAAAATTTCAGGGAAAAGCAGGTTCCCGCTCCCTCCCGGCTTTTGACCTCAATATCCGCCCGTTCTTTTTCCAAAATCGCTTTTGCCAGCGCAAGGCCAATCCCCACACTGTCTGCGGATGCGTTTTTTCCATGATAAAACCGCTCAAAAATATGAGGCAGATCCTCGGGCAGAATCCCGCAGCCTGTATCGGAGATCAAAAGCTCGTTATACAAAGTTGTACTCTTTTTCTCAAAAGTCAGCGTATCCCCCGCTTTCATGTGTTCCACACAGTTTTTTATGATGTTGGACACCGCCTCCACACTCCAGTTTCTGTCTCCCGTGAATACAAAATCCTCTCCGACAGAGATCAGCTCAATTCCCTTCAGCTCCATGGAAACCAGGAATGGCTTCCGGCTTTCTTTCAGCACCACATCCATGGAAACCGGCTCCTCCTTCAGCTCCACGGTTCCCGCATCCAGCTTGGACAGCTTCAGCAGATTCAAAATCAGCCACTGCATCTTCTGAAGCTGATGCCCGCTGATTTCCAGAAACTCTTTTCTCTTTTGCGGATTTTCTTCTCCGCGCAGCAGATCCATCATCATGATCAGGGATGTCAGCGGCGTTTTCAGCTGGTGAGAAATATCGGCCAGCGCTTCTGCCAGCGCTTTTTTGTCTGCCAGAAGCTGCTCATTCTGACTTTTGAGAAGTACCGTTACCTTATAGAGATTATTTTTCAAAAGCGAGAGCTCTCCCTCCTCATTTTCTGCAAGCCGCATATCATAATTCCCGGAAAGAACCTCCATAAGATACGCGTTCACCTTGCGCAGCTCCTCATACCGCCGCCAGGTGTATCCCGCAAAAACCGCAGTCAAAAAAGCGCCTGCAAAAAAGCAAAGAACCGCAGCCCCCGCACCAAATACCAGGGCCGCGGCCGAAGCTGCCGCTGTCAGAAAAATGCCCAGCGCCAGCATATGTCTGAATCCTTTGTTAATCATGCTCCATGATGTATCCAAGCCCACGCACGGTTCTGATGTATGCGGGATTGGATATGTCCTCCTCTATTTTGTCCCGAAGCCGTTTGATGTACACCGTCAGAGTATTGTCATTGACAAAAACGCCGTCAATGTCCCAAAGATGCTCCAGAAGCTGATTTCTCGACAGTACCACGCCCCGGTTATTCACAAAAATCAGCAGCAGCCGGTATTCCATGGCTGTGAGCACAAGCTCTTTTCCGTTCTTATACACCTTGGCTTCGCTGGTATAAATGAGCAGATCTCCCACGCGCACGGCTCCCTGCGCATTCTCTCTGCTGTAGCGGCGCAAAACCGTGCGGATGCGCGCCGCCAGCTCCTTGACCCGAAAGGGCTTGGAAATATAATCATCTGCCCCAAGCTCCAGCCCCATCACCACATTCACCTCATCGTCATAGGCAGTCAGAAAAATCACGGGGTAGTCTCCCTGACTTTTGATCGTTTTGCACACATCATAGCCATTCCCGTCCGGGAGGGTCAGATCCAGGAGATACACCGAAAATCTCTGTTTTTCTATCCGTGACAGGGCATCCTTTACAGAAGTTTCCCAGATCACCTGAAAGCCCTCATTTTCCAGAGAGTATTTCAGCCCGATCCCTATTGCCTCATCGTCTTCCATTACCAGAACATTCCTCATATCCCTTCCAGCCTTTCCATGTATATCTTCCGATTTCCCGGAGACGCTATCAGGGAAACCATTGACCTGCTATGATTAAAATTATAAAGGAGCACCTCTATGACAGACCAAAATAAAAACACTTCCGCTTCTCAAAATCCCCGGCCGGAAATCCAGCGTCCCAAAGATTCCTGGATCACAGAACCTCTTCCGGAGTCCAGCCGTCCCCGGAAAGACGGCCCCGGCGGCGAGGACGGTGAATAATTTCCCGCCCTGAGCGGCGTTTTACAAAAACAGCTGATTTTCCCGGTGTCCGCTGCAGACCTTCTCAAGCCTGGACACCAGCCCCGCAAGCAGCTCTTTGTCAAGAGCTCTTGCGCCTTCAGGGCACACCGCGATGCAGCGCATGCAGGAAATACACTTCTCCTTCTCTGCCGCAAAGGTCTCTCCCTCAATGGCCGCCACCGGACATTCCCTCACACAGCGGCCGCATTTTACACAGGCGTCTGTGACTTTGGGCACCATGGGACTTGTGTGCCGTTCCTTGTACGGAACATTGCCCGGAACCTGTAGTTCTTCTGACTTCTCCCCGCTCAGGAGCCTTTCTCTGATTTTTGCCCCAAATTCAAAAAGCTCTTTTTCATCGGAAGCATCCGGCCGGCCGGAGGCAAACTGGCGCATAATGGAATGCTCCGCAATCACTGCCGCCGCAGCCCTTGGCACAAAGCCTGCCTCTTCTGCCACCTGCTTCAGCTCTGTAAGCGTATCTTCAAAAGCCCGGTTCCCGTAAACACACAGCAGGATACACGCCGCCCCGTTTCCTTTCATCTGCGCCAGACGTTCTGACGCCGTCACCGGCACACGTCCTCCATAGGAAGGAACCGCTATCACACAGACGTCTTCTTTTTGGAATGAATATTCCCCATAGGCTTTTTGGCACTCCAGTAAGCTTATCTTCTCATAAGCTTCCGGAAACGCCTTAAGCAGCATATCTGCCGCTTTTTCTGTACCGCCGGTAGGACTAAAAGTGATCTCGTATAATCTCATAAAAATTCCCCTTTCGTTTTCAGGCGAAAAACAGCCATTGCCTTAAAAGCACCAGAAGGATAATGTGCACCGGATAAAAGGCATAGAAGAAATATTTCGCCCATTTTCCTTTGATAAAGCCTCGTTTTCCATTGTACATATTAATGGAAATAAAAGCAAAACATGCTTTCCACTCATAGTAAAGCCACGCGCTTCCCACGACCGCCTGCCCTGCCTTCTCATTGCGGAGCCAGTACATGATCAGCAAAAACACATAGCCCTTCCACCCATAGTCTGCATTGAGAACGGTGGATACCCACAAAAGCCCCAGCACGCTGAGCAGCTGCCAGCAGGTCTTCTCTCTGAAATATTCAATGGCGCAGAAAGCCAGATATCCCAGGAATAATGTAAAAAACACATTTTGCTTCTCATAGGTCCAGGTATTGGTATGCATAAAATTCCATGGAATCTCAGATAGGCACGCAAACAAAAACAGATTCCGCCCGTATTTCCTGCGGTCTCTGGTGTGAAGAAAGCCTTCTACCAGAAGGAAACAGAAAATAGGCAGCGCCACCCGCCCAATATCACGGCAAATGCGGTACAGACTGGCATCGGGAAGAAATACACTGCTTCCGTTGACTGCATTCATGGGCTGCATGGCCGGCGGATACTGTGTCAGAAGGATCGCCGCCGTATGGTCGATGAACATGGTGATGATCGCTATCATTTTCAGCGCGCTGCCGCTTAATATCTGGAATTTTTCTGGAAAAACGGATGCTGGTCTTGTATTCATAATTCGTCTCCATGGCCTTTCTTAAAAAAGTTTATATCCTTTTGTCCCGGACATTTTAATGAAATTATAACAAAAACCGCGTGCCTATGCTACAAAAATTGTGGTTTTGGGAAAAGTTGCGCAATTTTTTTACAAATTATGTCTGGACGAAATTCGCATTTTATGAGAGAATAATCCTAGGTTGTTATGCTTATTAACAACAATTAGTCAATCTATCTTGAAAGGAGTTTTCAAAATGATTTATTCACGCGAAGTAGAAGAAATGTGTCCAGTGGCACAGGGCGTTCATCATGGCGCTGCTCCAATTCCCGAAGAAGCGAAATGGGTACAGGCAAAAGAAGTGAAAGACATTTCCGGTCTGACACATGGCGTTGGCTGGTGTGCTCCTCAGCAGGGTGCTTGTAAGCTGACTCTGAACGTAAAAGAGGGTATCATTCAGGAAGCACTGGTTGAGACCATCGGATGCTCCGGTATGACCCATTCCGCAGCTATGGCTTCTGAGATTCTTCCGGGCCGTACGGTTATGGAAGCGCTGAACACAGACCTTGTATGTGACGCGATCAACACCGCAATGAGAGAACTGTTCCTTCAGATTGTATACGGACGTACCCAGTCCGCATTCTCCGAGGACGGACTTCCCATCGGAGCCGGACTCGAAGATCTTGGAAAAGGCCTCCGCTCTCAGGTTGGTACTATGTACGGAACCCTCAAAAAAGGACCTCGTTACCTGGAAATGGCAGAGGGCTATGTTACCGGTATCGCTCTTGATGCAGACGATGAGATCATTGGCTATCAGTTTGTAAGTCTTGGCAAAATGACAGACTTCATCAAAAAAGGCGATGACCCCAACACTGCATGGGAAAAAGCAAAAGGTCAGTATGGCCGTGTAGCTGATGCTGTTAAGATTATTGACCCGAGAAAAGAATAATTTTAAGGAGGTAACAGGAAATGGCTTTATTTGAATCATACGAGAGACGTATTGATAAAATCAACGCTGTTCTGAACAGCTATGGAATTGCTTCTATCGAGGAAGCAGAAAAGATCACAAAAGATGCAGGCCTTAACGTTTATGACCAGATCAAAGGAATTCAGCCGATCTGCTTCGAAAACGCATGCTGGGCTTACATCGTAGGCGCTGCTATCGCAATCAAAAAAGGCTGCAAGAAAGCTGCTGAGGCTGCCGCTGCTATCGGTGAAGGTCTTCAGGCTTTCTGTATCCCGGGCTCCGTTGCTGACACCCGTAAGGTAGGTCTTGGCCATGGTAACCTTGGCAAGATGCTCCTGGAAGAGCAGACCGAGTGCTTCGCATTCCTGGCAGGCCACGAGTCCTTCGCAGCAGCTGAGGGCGCGATCGGTATCGCAGAAAAAGCAAACAAGGTTCGTCAGAAACCGCTTCGCGTAATCCTGAACGGTCTTGGAAAAGACGCTGCTCAGATCATCGCAAGAATCAACGGTTTTACATATGTTGAAACAGAATACGATCCCTACACCAACGAAGTAAAAGAAGTATTCCGCAAATCCTACTCCGAAGGTCTTCGCGCAAAGGTTAACTGCTACGGCGCGAACAGCGTTCCGGAAGGTGTTGCAATCATGTGGAAAGAAGGCGTTGACGTTTCCATCACCGGTAACTCCACCAACCCCACTCGTTTCCAGCATCCGGTTGCAGGTACCTACAAAAAAGAATGTCTGGAAAAAGGCAAAAAATACTTCTCTGTTGCATCCGGCGGCGGTACAGGACGTACTCTTCATCCGGACAACATGGCAGCTGGTCCCGCTTCCTACGGTATGACCGATACACTTGGACGTATGCACTCTGACGCTCAGTTTGCAGGCTCCTCCTCCGTACCGGCTCACGTAGAGATGATGGGTCTGATCGGCGCAGGCAACAACCCCATGGTTGGTATGACTGTTGCTGTTGCTGTTTCCATTGAGGAAGCTGCAAAAGAAGGCAAGTTCTAAAAAAGCAAATTTTTAGAGGGTGCGATCTGCACCCTCTATTTTATAAAAATCATATCTTTATAACTCAAACCACTCAAAATCCTCCGGCACATACAGATTGCCGTCATAAAACTGCCTGCCTTCCTCTGTATAAAGCTCTTTTCTGCGAAGAATATTCTTATCCTCTGTATGATAGAGAATCAAATTCTTTACATTCAGCTTCTTTGCCGTCTCGCAGGCTTCCTTCACCGTGGAATGATGCTTCTCGTAAGGCTTGAACACATCCGCCTGACTGCAGAGACAGAAAGCCTCATGCAGCAGCCACTTGCTGTCCTTCGCGTAAACCTCCTCAAAGTCATTGTATGGTTCATCCCCACAGCAGGTAAGCTTCTCCGTCTCATCAAGCATCAGGGAAAAGCCAAACTGTCTTGCTTTTGTGGAATGGATATCAAAGAAAGTCACCTTATGTCCGAGAATTTCACGGCATTCTCCGTCCTTTACCGTAACCAGATGAAGCCTGTCTCCGATGAATTTCGTCTGATTCTCCTGCAGAAGCAAACGCGCAATCTCCTCCAGCATGGACAGCACCTCTGCATGTCCGTAGATAAACGCCTCTCCCTCATATTTCCCCTGCTTCATATTCTGGCAGATGACCCGCACCAGATACACAAGCCCCAGCAAATGATCCACATGCTTATGTGTGATAAAAATATGGTGAATGTCTTTCCAGTCCATATCCGCATGCTTCAGCTGCCGAAGGATTGTCCCTCCGCCGCCTCCGTCCACCAGAAAATGCTCTCCGCCCTCCGTGAGGGCAAAGCATGTATTATAGCATTCGGTCACCATGGCATTGCCGGTTCCCAGCATGGTAAGCTTCATAATCGTGTACTCCTGACTTTATCGTTTCGTTACAATGTCCTTCTGATTTTTGTAAATGCTGTTTGCCGGAACACAGCCGCGCACCGGGGAAAGGGGATAAATGTTGGAATTTCTTCCAATCACAGTTCCCGGATTGAGAACAGATCCGCAACCAACTTCCACGTTGTCTCCCAGCATCGCACCGAATTTTTTCAATCCGGTTTCCACCTGCTCTTCTTTGTCCTTTACCACAACCAGCTTTTTGTCAGATTTCACATTGGAACAGATCGAGCCTGCTCCCATGTGGGATTTAAACCCAAGCACAGAATCTCCCACATAATTGTAATGGGGAACCTGTACCTTGTTAAACAGCACTACGTTTTTCAGCTCCGTGGAATTTCCTACGACAGCGCCCTCACCTACAATGGCGTTTCCCCGGATAAACGCGCAGTGGCGCACCTCGGCTTCTTTTCCGATAATGCAGGGTCCATTCACACAGGCCGTCGGCGCCACCTTCGCAGATTTTGCGATCCAGACATTGCCGTCTCTGCAGGCATACTCCTCTGCCGGCAATGTTTTTCCCAGTTTCTCTATAAACGATCCGATCTCCGGAAGCACCTCCCAGGGATAGGTCTTCCCCTCAAACAGCTCTTTCGCAATGGTTTCATTCAGATCCAGAAGATTTTCAATGGTAACGTCTTTCATCATGATGTTTTTCCTCCTCGTTTTGAAGCGGCTGGTTTCTTATAATACTGTGCCGCTGCATCAAAGAACTGGCGCAGGGCATACTGGTAATTGCTTCCCTCCACCTGGTTTGTGCGGATCCTCACAAAATGCTCCAGCTTGTCCATATATTCCTGCTCCGTGATGCTTCCCTCTGCCACATAGGTGAGTCCCTTTTCCCAGCTGGCTGTCAGTTCAGGATTCAGCAGCTGCCGAATGGAGCAGTTTACCACATCAAAGATCATCTCCCCCAGCAGTGTCGGGGTGATCACCTGGGTTTTCTTGTTGAGCGACAGGTATTTGATATGGAACAGCTTTTTGAGAATCTCAGCTCTTGTGGCGCTGGTGCCGATTCCGCTGCCCTTGATCTGCGCCCGCAGCTCCTCATCCTCAATGAGCTGTCCTGCGTTCTCCATGGCAAGGATCATGGAACCGGAATTGTAGCGCTTTGGCGGGGAAGTCTCCCCCTCCTTGATGCTTAGATTTTTCACGGAAAGTATATCATTCTTTTTTAATTTCTGCAATGCCTCCAAAAGATGCGCATCACAGGAAACCTCGTCCTCCCCTGCATCCCCGCTTCCCTTGCTTTCCGTTTCCTCTCCCGCCTTCTTTCTGGCAAAGGAATTCGCTGCAATTTTCAGGTATCCCTCTTCCATAAGAACCTTAAAGGAAGAAAAAAACGCCTCATCCCCCATTTTTGTGGTCAGATTTACTTTCTGGTAAACTGCCGGAGGATAAAAAATACTCAAAAAACGCCGCACGATGGTCTCATAAACCCGCTGAGAGGTAAGGGAAAGCCCGTTTAAAGCGCTCAAGCCCTGTCCGGTGGGAATAATGGCATAATGGTCGGTAATCTGCTTGTCATTCACGTAACGGGATTTTGCAATGCCCTTCCAGGTCCCAAGCTCCAGCGCTTCTTTTGCCGCATCGGCCGCCTGAGGATACCGGCAGAGGCCGGAAATATTTTTTTGGATCACCTTCGCCACAGCCGTGGACAGTACACGGGCATCTGTTCTGGGATAGGTGACCAGTTTTTTTTCATAAAGCTCCTGCACAATGCGGAGCGTCTCGTCCGGACTGATTTTAAAAAGCTTGGAGCACACATTCTGCAGCTCCGCCAGGTTAAACAACAGCGGCGGATTCTTCTTTTCTTTTTTGCGCTCAATGCTCTCCACCCTGCAGGAAAGCGGCTGCTGCGCAGACAATCTGTCCACCAGCTCCTGCGCGTGCTCTTTTTTCTTAAATCCGTTTTCTTTATATAAATAAGGCGACTGATTATAGCGGCTGCCCTCCACGGCGCGCCACTCGCCGTCAAAATTTTCTCCCTCCAGGGAAATGCTGCTGATGACACGGTAAAAAGGAGTTTTCACAAAAGCGCGGATCTCCCGCTCTCTGCGCACCACCATGCCAAGCACACAGGTCATGACACGCCCCACGGATATGGCCTGATATTTGGTGCTCAAATAGTTGGACACGCTGTTCCCGTAGCGAAGGCTCAGCACCCTGGAAAAATTGATCCCCATAAGGTAATCTTCCTTCGCCCGCAGATAGGCAGACGCCGCCAGATTATCATAAGCACTCAGATCCTTTGCCTCACGGATTCCCCGGAGGATCTCCTCCTCTGTCTGAGAATCAATCCACACTCTTTTTTGCTGCTTGCCTTTCACCTCGGCCATTTGCGCCACAAGACGGTAAATATATTCTCCCTCCCGCCCGGAGTCCGTACACACATAAATCGTATCCACATCCGCCCGGTTGAGGAGTCCCTTTACGATCTGAAACTGCTTGCTCACCGCAGGGATGACCTCATACTTAAATTCGCGCGGCAAAAAAGGCAGGGTATCAAAACTCCACCTTTTGTATTTGATATCATATTTTTCGGGATAGCTCATGGTAACCAGATGCCCTACGCACCAGGTTACCACCGCGTCTTCGGATTCCAAGTAGCCATCCCTTCGTTGTCCGTTGATTTTCAGCGCTTTTGCAAATTCCTGCGCCACACTCGGTTTTTCTGCTATGTATAAAGCTTTTGACATTACTTATCTGCACTCATCTTTCTCAAGGGCCATGCCAGAAGCACCGCTGCTCCCACCATATTGCCCAGTGTTACCACAGCCAGATTGCGAAGCATTGCCCCAATGGAAAGGCTTGTGTCCATGGCAAATGCCGTCACAAAAATCCCCATGTTTGCCACACAATGTTCAAAGCCGCTGATGACAAATCCGGAGATACAGATCATAATCATCAGGATCTTTGCGGTTTCTTCTTTCAGCTTGATTCCGCAGAGAACCGCAAGACAAACAAAGAAATTGCAGAGAACTGCCCGAAAGAACATTTCTCCCATAGGTATGGTCAGTTTGTTGTTAATATAACCGGCAAAATACTCCTTGGTTCCTGCCGCTCCTGCGCCCACAAAGATCAGGGCCAGAATCAGGCAGCCCACAAAATTTCCCAGATAGCTGATGCCCCACACCTTGCCGACCTCGCCCCAGGTTACTTTTTTGTCGTAAGCCCCAAAGGCCATGACAAGGTTGTTGCCTGTAAAAAGCTCCCCTCCCACAAGGCTTATGAGAAGAACTGCAATGGAAAATACCACCGCTCCCAGAAATTTGCCCCAGTGAGGCTCCGCGCCGGAGAAAATATTTCCCACAACATTGTTGAATATCATGGCAACATCAATAAAAAAACCGGCCATGACCGCACGCAGAAAATACTTTCCAAAGTTACTGTTCAGAAGATTGATTTTTCCTCTGGCTGCATTCGACAGCTTCTGTACATCCTCATAATTCATTGCTACACCCCCATGTAGTTTTTTTACAGCTTTACATTCTCACTGTATCCCTATTGTACCACTTTGTTAAGTTTATCACAAGAAGAAAGTGCTTTCCTTTTCCGGAAACAGACTGTATACATTGGCATTTCCCTTTCGCACAAAGCCCAGCATCTGGATCTGGTTCTCCCGCGCAAGGCGCACCGCCTCCCCGGTGACTGCGGCTCTGGAAATCACGGTGGGAATCCCTGCATGCGCCAGCTTTTTTACATAGTCTGCTGAAATACGCCCGCTGGTATAGACCGCCGTTTCTTCCAGAGGGATCCCCTGCAGCAGCGCAAAACCTACGGCCTTATCCAACGCATTGTGCCGCCCGATATCCTCAAAGCAGCAAAGAATTTTATCCCCATAAGCCAGGGCACAGCAATGGGCACAGCCGGTTTCCAGAAAAAGCGGTCCCGGATGCTCAAACACCTGCTCTGCAAGGCACAGCATTTTCCGGAGGCTGCCTTTTCCGAAAACACCCCTGGGCGCCGCATTCCGGTCCTTTTCTGCTGCGCAGTCTTTCTCCTGCACTGCCCTGTTTCTCACAGCAAAAACCTTCCCCTTCTGCAGATCCACCTGCAAATCCTTCAGCTGCGCAGCGTCTTTGATCATTCCCCGCAAAAACAAATGGCCTGTAAAAAACTCCTGCAGATTTTCCGGAGTGCAGCTCACTGTAAATCCCGGACAGTCGTCCACAAAAACCTCCAGGATCTGCTCTGCCGCCACCACGTCCTCCTTGCGGTACTCATCGCCTCCGATAATTTTGTGCAGGATAATCTCTTCTTTTTTCATTCGCCCACGCTTTCTATTGAATTTTGACAATTCCTTTGCTATAATAAAGCATTGTACGGGTGTCGTTGGGTAACTGGTGTGCCCCCTGGTCTTCAAAACCTGTGTTGGGCGTTAATCGCGTCCTGGGTGAGTTCGATTCTCACAGGCACCCGCCAAAAAAATCACACAATTCTTTTTTCAGATCCAGTATCTCTTCCCTGAGAACCGTACGCATATCCAGCCAGATTTTTTCATTTTGAATACGCGCGATCACCGGAATCGGCAGCTTGCGAAGCCGCAAAGCCAGTTTTTCGCAGGATTCCCCCTGCGGCTTTACGGTTACGGCAAAGCCTGGAAATTCTTCGGCGGGCAAAGCGCCGCCGCCGGCAGCAGACGCACTTTCCTCTGCGCGAAATTCCCCCGGATAGGCGGTTTCTCTCAGAGCCTCTGCCATCTTGACCGCCCGTCTCTGCAGCTCTTCTGCGGGGCAGGACAGCATCTCCAGCACCGGTATGTTCTTTATCGCCCTCTCCTCGTCCAGATATTCCCGAAAAGTAGCGGTCAACGCCGCAATGGTACATTTATCCAGGCGAAATGCCCGCATCAGCGGATGATTTTCCATAGCCTTGATATAGCTTTGTTTCCCTGCTATAATGCCGGCCTGTGGTCCGCCCAGAAGCTTGTCGCCGGAAAAACATACCAAATCCGCGCCTTTTTTGAGCGTTTCCTGCACCGTCGGCTCGTGGGAGAGACCGAAACGTTCCAGATCCACCAGAACCCCGCTTCCCAGATCCACGATCACCGGCAGGCCGTATTTCTTCCCCAGTCTCACCAGTTCCTCCACCGAAGCCTCCTCTGTGAAACCCTGGATCCGGTAATTACTGGTGTGCACCTTTAAAAGCGCCGCCGTATTTTCATTGATCGCCCGCTCATAATCCGAAATCCTGGTACGGTTGGTGCAGCCCGTTTCCCGCAGAACGGCGCCGCTCTGCTCCATGACATCGGGAATGCGGAAGCGCCCGCCGATTTCAATGAGCTCACCTCTGGAAACGATGACTTCCCTGCCCTCTGCGAGGGTTTTCAGAATCAAGGTCACCGAAGCTGCATTATTGTTTACGGCAATGGCTCCCTCGGCGCCGGTCACCTGTGCGATAAGACGCGCGTAGTGCTCCCAGCGTTTCCCCCGGCTTCCGCGCTCCAGATCATACTCCAAATTGGAGTACCCGCTCATCGCCAAAAGAGCGGCGTCCCTCTGTACCTTTCCCAGAGGCGCACGCCCCATATTGGTGTGCAGGATTACGCCTGTGGCGTTAAATACTTTTTTTAAAGAAGGCTCTTCCAGAGATGCAACCGCCTCCAGAACCTCTGTTTTCCAGTTGGCAAGAGCTTTTTCTGCCCCTGTCCCCGTTTCTCGCTGTATGGTCTCCCGCAGGTGTTCCATCGCAATACGGATTCCGGTCAAAACCATGCCTCTTCCATAAATATCGCACAGCTCCTCTATTTCCGGTTCCCGCAAAACAGCATCTACCTTGGGGATCCTCTTGAAATATTCCTGTTTGTCCATCTTATTTCTTCTATTTCAGTATCAATGCCTTGTCTTCGGGTTTCATAACCATTCCCACAATACCATTGGGCAGAGAAAGCGCGGATAAGGCCTTCAAAAGCTTCTCTGCTGCCTCTTTCGGGACTGCCAGAAGAAGCCCTCCCGAGGTCTGCGGGTCATAGACCACATCCTCCAGCCAGGTTTCTTTTACCAGACTTTTCACATCCTCCCCGGCAAACTCCCGGTTCCGATAAGCCCCGGCAGGAATCAGGCCCATATTTGCATAATCCTCTGCCCCTGCCAGAACAGGAAGCTTCTTCGTCTCTATCACAAACGTTTTTTTGCTTCCCTTCGCCATTTCCAGGGCATGTCCGGCCAGGCCAAAGCCTGTCACATCGGTACAGCAATGTACCTCATAGTCTCTGCAGATATCCGCGGCGTATTTGTTCAGAGTGCTCATCACCCGCACTGCCTGCGCAGTCTCCTGTTCAGAGGCCAATTCTGCCTTACAGGCTGTATTCAAGATACCGCTTCCCAACGGCTTGGTAAGGATCAGCACATCCCCTTCCTGTGCGCCATAATTTTTCCACAGACGCGCCGGATGCACAAAGCCGGTGACGCAGAGGCCGTATTTCGGTTCCTCATCCTGAATGGTATGCCCTCCGGCCAGTACAGCCCCTGCTTCCAGGACCTTGTCCGCACCGCCCTTCAGTATTTCCCCCAGAATCTCCACATCCAGACAGTTTGGAAATGCCGCAATATTCAATGCCAGCTTCGGCTCTCCGCCCATGGCGTAAATATCGCTCAGGGCATTGGCTGCGGCAATCTGCCCGAAGGTATACGGGTCATCCACGATCGGTGTAAAAAAATCAACCGTCTGGATCATCGCAAGCGCAGGGCTCACCTGATATACGGCTGCGTCATCCGACGTCTCCGTGCCTACCAGAAGCCGCTCGTCTGCAAATTTCGGCAGCTTACTCAAAACTTGAGCAAGGGTCCCAGGACCTACTTTTGCCGCTCAGCCGCCGGTTTTTGCAAGCTGTGTCAAACGTATTTTTTCATTCTGCACCCTTCTCACCTGCCTTTCTCCGAGGAAGTTTTCAATACTCTGCCTTCCTCTGTTTTTCTGGTAAAACCGTTTTTGTCGAAATGCTCCAGAAGCGCCACTGCAATCTTGCGGGAACAGCCCAGGTAATCCCGAAACTCTCCCAGCGCAACCGACGGGCGCTCTTTTATCATTTCAAGAAACGCCTCCCTGGCCTTCCGGTAATATTCCCTGTGCACGCAGTACTGCGCGTCCAGACGGATCAAGGTCTTTTTGTTCAGAAGAGAGGTAAACACAGCCGAAAACTTCTTCTGATCCTTATGCGCCTTTATGTACAGCTCCGTTGTCAGCGGAGCAAACCCGGCTTCCAGATAATACTTCACGATCTCATCAAGCATGGCTCCTTCGTCGGCTTTGACGACCACCTTAAAACGTTTCCGGCTGATCAGACCCTTTTCTTCCTTGATGATTTTTTCTTTTTTGAGGATTTCAAGAATCGCGTCTGCAAAACGCACATCGCCCAGATTCAGACGGCTTCTGACCTCCTCCATTCCCATTCCCTCTTTCAGGGGATTTTCCTTATGGAAATTTTCCAAAAAAGCCTCTGTTTTTTTCTGGTAAAAGGAAAGCTCTTCCCTGTGAATGTAGATATCCTCCAAAAGAGGCACCAGCTTCCCGGCCTTTGCAAGCTTCTCCGCGCACTGCTTCACCTCGCTGCGCGCCAGGCTGCTTCGCTGCGCCAGCTCCCTGAGAGTATAAAAGCAGCCCCAGTGCTCCCGGCAGGATAGCTCCAGCATTTCCTGCTGGCTTCCCTTTTCTTTGACCGCGAAGTCCGCCTGCACCTGTCTGTCATTTCTGCGGTGCTTCACTGGGCAGGCATCCAGAATGATGCCGCCTCCTATGGTCTCTGCCGGAGAATAAAACCGAACCACAAAATGGTCCCATTTTTTTGCCGCAGTTTCCTCCTCCAGGCGAAGCTGGGCATAGCAGTGCTCTCCCGCCTTCAGCTCCTCCCTGTCCATGAGCACGATTTTTCCCAGGAGCTCCTTTGTCCCATGGTAAACGTGCACACGGCTTCCGTTGCGAATGCTGCGTTTTGTGTGCTTCAGAGCCTCCACCCGCACATCCAGCATCCTTGTGGGATAAAGACTTCCCCTGGACGCAAGTACATCTCCGCGGAAAATCTCATCCTTCCTGCGGGCAGGGATATTCACCGCCGCCCGCTGTCCTGCGCAGGCTTGCTTTGCCTCTTGCCCATGCACCTGGACACTTCGGATTTTTACAGGAATATTTTCGGGGTAAAGATAAGCCTCCTGCTCTTTTTTGAGCCGCCCTTCTGCCATGGTGCCAGTGACAATGGTGCCAAAGCCTTTCAAGGTAAACACTCGGTCAATAGGCAGACGAAAATTCCCCGTCCCCGCCTTTTCCGGCAGGGAAATACAAAGTTCGTGCAAGGTCTCCTTCAGAGTCTCCAGTCCGCTACCCTCATAGGCGGATACCAGAAGCAGGGGGGCTCCTTCCAGAAACGTCCCCTTTGTCAGCTCCCGGACATCCTCCTGTACCAGTTCCAGAAACTCTGTCTCCACCAGATCCGTCTTGGTGAGCACCACAACGCCTCTGGAAATACCCAGGATGGAGAGAATATCCAGATGCTCCACTGTCTGAGGCATGATTCCCTCATCCGCCGCAACCACAAGCATAGCAATGTCTATACCACCCGCTCCGGCCAGCATATTTTTGACAAATTTTTCATGGCCGGGCACGTCCACAATGCCCACTCGCTGCCCGTCAGAAAAATCCAGATAGGCAAAGCCCAGCTCAATGGTAATTCCTCTTTTCTTTTCCTCTTTCAGGCGGTCGGTATCAATCCCCGTCAGCGCCTTGATCAGACAGGTTTTTCCGTGGTCCACATGGCCGGCGGTTCCGATAATTGCATGATTCATAGCTGATTCCCCGGTTTTTTATTTTAAAATAACGCCGTGGCAGAAAATGCCACGGCGGACTGCTGCTTTTTATGTCCCTTATTCTAACATAACATGGGGGAGAGTTCAACCTGGGGAGTCAGGGGATATCCGATTCTGGTTTTCCGCATTTTCTCAAAAAATCGTCTTACAAAATCTTTCTTTTGCGGATATCGCATACATTTTTTATGATTAAGGTAACGCACACGCCAAAATACAACGCTGCGTATGGATAGCTGTATATGCCAAAATAATAGTTTACCACCGCCTTTTTTATAAAATACATAGCAGTGCCTGCACTGATGACACCAAGACTCAGCAGGATCACATTCTCTGCGGTGTCTTTCTGATTCATACATATTACAGCTAATACCGCAAGCAGTATTCCATATATAAAAAATGACAGAAACATAAATAATTCCAAAGGCGTATACAGCAGTGTGTCCGCAACCTTCCTATTTACCTCCAGTCTTATTTGGGGCAAGATATACAGACAGATAACCGGAAAAATCAAATTGATATATACAAATTTTAAAATCCTTTTACCATTCATCTCCTGTGTCTCCTATGTTCTTTCATAAATCTGATTTTACGAATTCAAAATAGCATTTTTACTAATTCTGCGTAAGGGAATGACTCCATAATCCGGGATACATAAATAAACCTCATCTTTCCGGTCATATACCCCAAATATTTCACTGTCCTTCCCATAGCTTAGTTCTAAGCATATCAACCTCTGAGGTATTTGTCACCTGGTATGTGCCTTCCATTTGTTCTACTTCCGAAATTTTCAGATAAAATTTCTCATCTTTCAAAAAAGAAATGTACATCTGATTTTGAGGCAAATTTTCATCCGTGCAAAAAGTTCCTTCTATCGGAAGCTTTGATTGAAAAATGATCATTAACACCAACAGCAAAATTGCCGGAAATACAAAACAAAATACACGGTATTTACAATTTTTCAATTTTCTTCTCCTGTCATTTCAGCAAAAATCAACGGAATCGAATATTTATATACTTCGCCTGTCTCATTATTATAAAAATAGATCGTAAGAACATCCTCTTTTTCCCTATCTGGACAAGTATAGTCAAAATCTGCCGCGGTTTTGTTCTGGATTTTTCCATTCTTTGCTTCCGCCGTATAATCCCAGTCTTTCAATTCTGTGATAATATCAACCGTCACTGTTTCTTTTTGTTTTGACTCCACTGATGCTTTATCCATGGATACCAAAAAAGGAATCTTATCCGCTGCCGGACTGATAGAGGCTTCTCTCCTGTTTGCTTCCGGTTCATTTGAATTCATATTACATCCTGAAAGCATCAAACACAGAACAAAAAGTAGTCTCCAACTGCCGTACCCTACATTTTTTCTCATTTTCCCAGCTCCTTAGATTCCGTTGAAAGCAGATCAGCATACTCTAAACCATGAAAAGCTTACTTACTGCAGATATATTTAATAAACGCAATCATTCCGGTAATATAAAACGTTATTTTCAATAAATTTATCAGTGTATTAATCCCATAATAAAAATCCATAAATTTCCCTTCCCGTCGTCTTATATACACGATTTCTCACATGCCTATGCGCCTTAACAGATTCTCCTGTATCTCATCAGCAAGCTTAAAGTTTGCGAATTGATTTCCGTCCGTCGCAAGAGCTGTTTATACTCTAAATCACAATTTCTTTCCTATCCCAGTGCTTAAGGGGAGCATTATAGTAAGCCCCCCTAAAATGTCTTGTCTAAATATTGATTCAGAACAGTAATCAGTTCTTTATTCACCGGACGCGTCCCAACATCAATAAAAAGACCTTCTGTAAAAAAGACTTCCTGTTTCTCATCATAGCCACCTGTTTTCCCTGATAAAAGATCTCAATTTCATTCACCTTACCAATCCAGGTTTTCACTACCGGAAAATTAGGCACACTTATGAAATCTCCAATGAGTTCTATGCAACTGAATGTTATGATTAATTAAAAAATGCTTCTGACGTTTAATTCTCTTTTCATCCGGTCACTCCATGGTAAAATTATTTTATAAAGCACTCCAAAACCTAATTGCGTATTCTATGGAATCTTTATGTGAAGCTATTCCTTTTCTTTATCAAATATACAAATTGCATTCCATAAAGCAGAACTACAATTCCGTAAATATGAAGATACTCCAATATATAGGATCTGACTGTCGCAAAAAAAGGATTATGTATTATACCCACAAACGGTAACACACAGATGAGCATTGATTCAATGAAGCCAAGTATTGAAAACAGACTGTTATTTTGATTTCTACTATTATTGTAGAATGTCCAACAGAAAACACCAAAAAGATCAATGTATAGCAACATATAACATAATATCCTTAATAAATCACCTTCTCCCACGTGTAACATCTCTTTTGTCGAGATATAAAGCTTAAAATATGCCAAATATAATACAGGGAGCATTATTTCCATCAAGTTTAAAATGATTTTGTACCACAATCCATACCAACTCCATTTAGCATACAAATTATATAAAAACACATATAGAATTTAAGAGTAAGGTACATCAACCGTTATTTTGTAATTATAGCCTGACATTCCCGATATATGAATATTAGCTTCGGATATGCCTCTAGGACTAACATCTCCCCAATACCGATAATTAAAATCCCACCCTGTTGAATAATTGAAAGAATTTGTAGTAGGATATTTTTCTATCTTATTTCCGCTGCCTACTCCTGCATGTAACATCACATAGCGATTAGATAAATAGTAAAAGTTCTCACTGGGAGTCCAACTTCCATAAATCTTTTTAGCCTTAACCATTTCATTCGTCGAATTCACCTCATATTCAACTGTAAGTTTTGCTGTAACACCATTTGATGTCTGAGAACCACTCGTACTATCAGCCAACATAATATCAGATGCAGTTGCAATAGGAATAAATACTTCATAACTCTTTTTCCATATCTTTCTTTTTCCCAAGGCTCCAATCTTCTGTTTTCACAGTCCACCGGAGAAAAAAATAGTATCGCCAACAAACTTACAAGCAGCAGAATCAGAAAAGCCGAAGCGGAAATTGGTACGTATTTGATGAGAACAAAAGCCCCCACAGTAATCCCAAAAGAAATTACATAGCAGCGCGCCTGTGTATCTGCGTGATAGCCACCCGCATATCTTCTGACACCAATGAAGCAAAGGAAGAAAACAATGCCTTCTGCAAGCATTCCTAAAATGCCGCCCAGCATAAGAGTCGCCCCTATGGCGATTGCTCTGCTTTTCATCCGTTCCAGTCCATAGCGCACGATTTCTTCCTGTTCTTCCGGTGTCATGAATTCCGTAATCATATCAACGTTTGTGAAGCTTTTTTACCGCTTCCGGCACTTTGGGCTGATAGGTAATCCATGCACATGCTGTATTTTCTTCTGCTTTTACTGTCTTCACAGCACACTTTCTCATAAATTCTTTTATTTCTTTTTTCATACCGGTTCCCCCTCCTGTATTCTTTATTTTCCCTGATTATAGCATAAATTTCTGTCATTTTTAGATTTTGGCGAAATTCATATCTGTTTTGGCGAAATTCGTATTTTTGGAACATTTTGGCGTAAAAATATAACACAGCCAAAGCTGCGCTACATTTGAAATCTCTGTCTATTTGTTAACGAACAGCTCCACACATACCCGAAAAAATCCGTCTTTTTCTTCCAGTTCCATGGAACCATCATATTTCTCTACCATCTTTTGCACGTTATCCAAACCGATTCCGTGATCTGTTCCCTGCTTTGTTGTCAGATATTTTCCGTTTTCCTTCCGCAATTCATGTTGAAAGCTGTTCTCCACCTCGATCACAAGAATGCCATTTACATAGTTTAAACGGACTGCCAGAAATTTTTCTGCGGAGACTGCGGCGGCTTCGATGGCATTGTCCATAAGATTCCCCAGGATCACATTCATGTCAAAAACAGGAACCTCCATTTCTTTTGGTACCTGCACCTGATATTCCACCTGCTTCAGACATTTCTCTGCCTTACCCAGAAAATAATTTAGCAGGCTGTCCAGACTTTCATTTCCACTTTTTACCCGCTCCTCCGGGTTTTCTATATGCTCCCCTATCTGCGCGATATACGCCGTGACTTCCTCACTTTTTCCCTGTTCCGCCAGACTCGCCAGCGCTGCGAGATGATTTTTCATATCATGGCGCACAGATTTTATCCGCTCCTCCGATTGCGTCAGTACCTCCAACTGATTCGCGTAGATAAGCGTTTGCTTTTCCAGTTCTGCCTTTTCTGCCAGATTCCGGTAAGCCTTCACCAGCACATCATACAAATAAAAAATCAACAGATCCACCACCAAAACGCTGACAGACAACAGTATGGAAAGATATCTGTTTTGAATCCTGCTCAGAAGCAGGACGTTTAGCTGAATGATACTCACTCCGCAAATGATTATCAGGATATTCCAGTGGGGTATCTCTGTTTTTTCTTTGTTCTTCTGTAATCGTTTTTCTAACAAAAGTTCACAGACAGCAACCAGAAAAAACGAAATACAGACAGCCTGCTCAGAAAGGTTTTTATCTACGGAATAATTTCCCCAAATATGAACTCCCACGAAGTCACAGGCTACACTGATTCCATAGATAAGCAGCGTAACAAACAGCTTTTTCTTCCAGGTTCCTTCATAACACGCCGCAACTGCGTAGATCAGCACAAGATTTGTGATCATATTAAAGGGCATGAAATGAAACAGCAGGTAAACTCCAGAAGTCAAAATGTAAAATAATCCGTAAAAAAGGATTGCTCTTGATTTTTTTACCGTCTTTTCCGCAAAGAACAGCCGCATAAACCGATAAAGAATATAAACCCGAAACAGATTTGAACTCAAAGTAATCACAATATCAAGCATATTTTACCTTCCCCTCCGCGCCTTCCTGAGCGCGTATGCCCGCACTGCTTTGCGGTATGGCTGGCTGATCGGCAGCACAGTTCCGTCCGTCAGCTTCACAGTCTCGGCAGTGCATTCCAGCACATGATCAAAATTCACCAGATAGGACTGATGGATCTGAACAAAATTCTCCGGAACATAGCTTGCCACATCCTTCAGCTTCCCATTATAAATACGCTCTTCCGCCTTTAATATCACATGGACGCTTTTATTTTGGCTGCTGAAATAGCGGATATCCTTAAAGGGCACTTTAAAATACAGACCTTTGGAGTAATACTCGAATAACCCGTTTCTTTTTTTGTTCAAAACCTCTATATACTCCATGACTTCGCTGACTTTTTCCTGTCTCAGAGGCTTTATCAAAAAGGCGATGGGCTGCTGCCGGAACAGCTCCATAGCGTAGCTGCTGTCCGCAGAAATATACACGATCTTTGTCTCATAATTGTCGAGCTTTTCCCGGATAAAATTTCCCACCTGAATCCCGTCCGTCGTATCCAGATTGATGTCCAGAAACAGCGCGTCCAGAGTATTGCTGCTCCTCTCCAAAAAGTCACACAACGCTTCTCCCGTGTACCACACATGAATGTCCAGAACTGTATGGCGTTCTTCCTGATACCGTACCAGCATTTCTTCCAGAATGGAACAGCTTTCTCTGTTGTCGTCACAGATCCCAATACAAAGCATAAAATCCCCCCAAGCTTTCTCTACTTTTATTTTAAAAGCAAATTCCGGGCAATGCAAGGTTTTTGTTGCGGACGCCGCGCTGTATTTACGGTATAATAAACTCCAGAATCCAGCAGCTGCGCTGCTGCCGTGCTTCGCTGCCGCTTGTTTTTCTGCTGATATGGTATAATAGCCTTACTTTCAAATAATCCGACACAGTATACAGGAGCGCACACGAATGAACACCTTCATTAAAACCATAAAAAAGCTGTACTGGCTTGGATTTCTCGGCCTTGCAGGAACGTTTCTTCACCTTCCCAGGCTGAAGCTGTTTTACCTGTTTTTCCTCCTTGCCATTATCGATTTTGTTTTGTCCTTTGCGATCGTCTTAAAAACAGAGACCAGGAATGAATCTGTAAACAGTTTAAAATTTTTGTTCCAGAACATCGGCATACTTCTGGGAATCCCATTCATTTATCTTCGGAATCTTTTCCGTCTGCCGAACATCCAAAACTATGAGCCGGAAGTTCTGTACCAGCTTCCTTTTGAAGGCTGCTGGACGGTAGCCAACGGCGGAATCACAAGGGAAACCTCGCATTCCTGGGGTGTCTGCAGCCAGAGATACGCCTATGATTTTTATATTCAGGAAAACGGCCGGACCTTTCACAGCGACGGCAAAAACGTGACCGATTATTTCTGCTACGGGAAGCCCATATTGGCTCCCGCCGACGGAACTGTTGTCGAAATCAAAAATCGCTTTGACGATACTCCTCTCCCGGAAAAGATCGAGGCTGTATGCAGCGCTTCCGATGTGCGCGGAAATTACATTGTACTCAGACATTCCGGGCATGAATACAGCACCATTGCACACATAAAGAAAGACAGCTTTTGTGTCAGTGTCGGAGAAAACGTCCGCCGCGGTCAGCTCCTTGCCTGCTGCGGCAACAGCGGAAATACAAGCGAGCCTCATATCCATTTTCAGGTGCAGCAGGGAAAAAGCTTTCTTTTTTCCGCAAGCCTGCCCATTCATTTTACCAAAATCACCAAACATACAGGTTCATCGGCCAATTCCTGTCTCAACACCGGGGATATTGCAGAGAATCTGAACTAATGTTTCGCAAAAACAAATTTCCCACAGGAGGGCCTTGCAGCTGCAAGATCTTCCTGTGGGAAATGTTGAATCATTGAAAACTTCCTCACTCCACAAAAAATTAAAATTAAAGAATAGAAATATATTCTCCGGCCAGGGCCTTATTCATGCTTCTGACTGCACAGAACTTACCGCACATGGAACAGCTGTCCTCATGCTCAGGCGCGCGGCTGTCCCGGATAGCCTTTGCCGTTTCCGGATCAATGGCGCATTCCCACTGTTTTTCCCAGTCAAATGTGCGGCGGGCATCTGCCATTGTGTCATCCATGTCTCTTGCATGAGGAACTTTTTTGGCAATATCCGCAGCATGTGCCGCAATGCGGGATGCGATGATCCCTTGCTTTACATCCTCCACATTGGGGAGCGCCAAATGCTCCGCCGGGGTTACATAGCATAGGAACGCCGCTCCGCTTGTCGCAGCAATGGCTCCTCCGATAGCAGACGTGATATGGTCATAGCCGGGCGCAATATCCGTAACGATCGGACCAAGGACATAGAACGGCGCGCCCATGCAGATGGTCTGCTGCATCTTCATATTCGCTTCGATCTGATCCAAGGGCATATGGCCGGGA
Organism: uncultured Blautia sp.; assembly: GCA_937893675.1. Classification (GTDB taxonomy): domain Bacteria; phylum Bacillota; class Clostridia; order Lachnospirales; family Lachnospiraceae; genus Blautia_A. Next base: position 36,196 of record CALBGI010000033.1, on the reverse strand, counting down.
CCTTCCACCATCACCTGAACATCCTTTGCCCAGGCACGCTTCGTCAGCTCTCCAAGGCGGACAAGCTCTTCTATCTGACATACGTCGCTTGCGTCGGCAAGACAGCCGGGACGGCAGGCGTCCCCCAAAGATATGGTCACATCATATTCACGGCAGATATCCAATATTTCATCAAAATATTCATAGAAGGGATTTTCCTCCCCTGTCATGCTCATCCACGCAAAGACGAGAGAACCTCCGCGGGAAACAATATTCATCTTTCTCTTGTGCTTTTTGATCTGCTCTATCGTCTTTCGGGTAATGCCGCAATGAAGAGTCACAAAATCCACGCCATCCTCCGCATGGAGACGAACCACATCAATGAAATCTTTTGCGGTAAGTGTCGCAAGGTCTCTCTGATAATGGATAACGCTGTCGTATACGGGAACCGTACCGATCATGGCGGGACACTCGCCTGTAAGTTTTCTGCGGAAAGGCTGTGTATCGCCGTGGGAAGAAAGGTCCATGATCGCTTCCGCGCCCATATGAACTGCTGTCATGACTTTCTGCATTTCGATATCATAATCCTTGCAGTCGCGGGAAACGCCAAGATTCACATTGATTTTGGTGCGAAGCATAGAGCCCACGCCATTTGGCTCAATGCAGGTATGCAGCTTATTTGCGCAAATGGCAACCTGGCCTTTCGCAACCAGGTCACGAATTTCTTCTTCCGTTCTGTATTCTTTTTTGGCAACCGCCTTCATTTCCGGAGTAATGATCCCCTGTCTTGCGGCATCCATCTGGGTTGCATAATTTCTCATAGCTCTTTTTTCCTTTCAGACTGATTTTTTTATTCCGTAAAAAGCTTGTTCAGGGCAAAATTGTGCTGCATCGGGCCGGAACCCTTTCCCAAATCCAGCATGGCAGCCAACGCCTCCGAAATATAATCCTTTGCCATTTGTACCGCCGGTACAAGCCCGACGCCTTTGGCAAGATTAGATGCGATCGCGCTGGACAGCGTACAGCCCGTTCCGTGGGTATTTGGATTGTTGATGCGTTTTCCCTCAAACCACACCATTTCTCCCTCTGCATAAAGCAGATCGTTGGCATCGTTGATCCTGTGACCGCCTTTGAGCAAAACAGCACAATGACAGCTGTCACCAATCTTCTTCGCAGCTGCGGCCATATTCTCTTTGTTCTCAATGACCAGCCCGGAAAGGATCTGGGCTTCCGGGATATTGGGGGTTACAAGAGCTGCAATCGGCAGCAGTTCCTCAATAAGGGTTTGTACGGCGTCATTTTCCATCAGCGCAGAACCGGAGGTCGCCGCCATGACAGGATCAACGACCACATTTTTTGCTCCGTAGAAATGCAATCGTTCCGCGATCACATGGATCAAACTGCTTGACGCTGCCATTCCGATTTTTACAGCATCGGGATAGATATCCTCAAATACCGCATCCAGCTGCTGTTTCAAAAACTCCGGTGTGGATTCCTGAATTGCTCTTACGCCGGTCGTGTTCTGCGCCGTAAGTGCTGTGATTACACTCATGGCATAAACACCATTCATCGTCATCGTTTTCAGATCAGCCTGAATACCGGCGCCTCCACTGCAGTCACTTCCTGCAATGGTCAATGCTGTTTTCATTTTCATTTCTTGTTCTCCTTTCAGCATCGTTTTTTATAGCGGCAGCAAGGTGGTGCCCCCAATGTGCCGCTTGAAGCTGTCGGCTTATTTCACCGAAGCAAACTCCCAGAAAGTTTCTGTATGTTCAAAATCCGAAATATAACAATCCGATAACCTGCGGATTTCCTTTTGCTGCTTTTCACTCTCATCAAATACCGCCGCAACCAAAAAACCATCTGCTTTAGCAGTCCTCACAGCATGGAGCGCATCCTCAAAAACAACGGTTTCGCTGCGGTCAGCGCCAAAATGCGCCATTGCTTTTCGGAAAATAACGGGCTCGTCTTTGCCGTGCCCTGCTTCGCCGCAGGTGAAAACCGCATCAAAATAATGTCCCATTTTGCATCGGTTAAGAGCAGCCTCGATCTGGCATCGGTCTGTGGCCGTCGCAATGCACATGGAAATCCCGGCCCTTTTCATTTGCTCCAGAAAATCAACCACTCCGGATTTCGGCAAAATCTCATGCGCATAAAAATGCGCGATGGTCTTGTTAATCCCTGCCACGATTTCATCCGCTGAAAAAGGAAGACCATATTCTCTCTGAAAATAACAGGCAGACTGGTAAAGGCTCAGCGTGCTGATATCTTCACGCATGGACGGCTTCGGATCTTTTCCCAGAGAACGAAGATAGGTCTCGCCGGCAGTATCCCAGATGAACATGGAATCAAACAGTGTTCCGTCAAAATCAAAAACCGCATATTTTATCTTCATGCCTTCACCATTTCTTCCGACAGCCGGCGCAGCAGACGGCATTCCTCTTCAATATCATCCGCAGCAAAGATTGCGCTGACCAAGGCAACGCCATCAACACCGGTGCCGGCAAGCTGTGATATATTGTTTTTGCTGATCCCTCCGATCGCAACCACCGGAATATCTACCGCAGCGCAAATATCACGAAGGGTTTCCTTTGGCAAAACCCTTACATCCGTCTTGGTGGAAGTAGAAAACACCGCGCCAACACCAAGGCAGTCCGCACCGTTTCTGACCGCTTCCAAAGCCTCTTCAACAGAATGGACCGACACGCCGATCATCATGCCGCTGCCGACTCTCTGACGCACCTGCGCAGCCTGCATATCCTCCTGCCCAACGTGGATGCCGTCTGCGTTGCATTTGATGGCGATTTCCACGTTGTCGTTGATAAAAAACGGAACGCCATATGCTTTGCACAACGCACGGATCTTGACTGCTTCTGCAAGAAAGTCTTCTTCCGCCAGTTCCTTTTCTCTCAGCTGCACGCAGGTCGCGCCGCCCTTCAAAGCGGCTTCCACCTGTTCGTACAGAGATTGTCTTCCTGCCCATGCTCTGTCCGTCACTGCATAGAGCAGCATTGCTTTTTTATCGCACTTCATATTTCGCGCCTTTCTCCAGCATCTCCGGGGTCATATTGTAAATCGCATCCATGATGTAATTCCTGTAAGCAGCATTTCCGTCCATCCCGGTAAGCCTGCTGTGTGCAACTTCGCCGGCATAGCCCATCGCGGAAACAGCGGCAGCCGCAGCTTCCAAAGGATGGTCCGGGTTTGCCGCCACAAAAGCGGCTGTCATGGCAGAAAGCTGACACCCTGTTCCGGAAATGGAGGACATCATGGGATGTCCGTTATAGATGCAATAAGCTTTTTCCCCGTCGGTGACAATATCGATCGCACCGGTCACCGCAATCACGGCTCCTGTTTTCCCGGCAAAGGCTTTGATAAAAGCGACCGCTTCCTTCAGATTTTCTTTTGTTACTTTGTCTGAGACAGCCGCATCCACACCTTTCGTCGTTCCGCTTCCGGATGCAAGTGTTTTGATCTCTGAAATGTTGCCTCGAATGACTGAAAATTTCACTTTTTCGAGAAGCTGCATGGCGGTGTCGGTTCTGAGCCTTGACGCACCGGCTCCAACAGGGTCCAGCACAACCGGATGATTCTGTTCATTTGCCCGCTTTCCTGCCAGCAGCATGGCTGTGATCGTTCGGCTGTTCAGTGTACCGATATTAATGTTCAAGCCTGCGCAGAGTGAGGTAATCTCCTCCACTTCCTCCGAATCATCCGCCATGATCGGCGCCGCGCCGCAGGCAATCGTAATATTGGCACAGTCATTGACCGTCACATAGTTGGTAATGTTGTGGATGAGCGGGTTTTTGGTTCTCACATTTTCAAACATCTTCTGAAACATCGTTCGTCCTCCTTATCGGGCCAGAGATTCCTGCATCGTATGCAGAATCCCGGCCTTCTTCAAACTGTAGATCAAAACAGCAGAGATTATGGCGCCACCTGCGGTAGAGATCAAAAACGGAATGATGTAGGCATAAAAGGCAAGCCCGGCTGCACTTTGTCCCATGAAGAAAACAGCAATGGGATAAGCGCTCAGACCGCCAAGGATCGCAGTGCCAAAGACTTCGCCAAGCAGTGTGGCAAAAATATTTTTCGTTTTGCAGTAGACCAGACCACAGACCAATGCGCCAAACATACTGCCCGGAAAAGCCATCAGACTTCCAAGACCAAGCAGATTGCGGATCAATGATGCCGCAAATGCCGCTCCAACGCCATATCCTGGCCCCAACAGCACCGCACACAGTATGTTGACCATGTGCTGGACCGGGGCGCATTTGCTTCCGAAAACCGGAAAGGAAAACAGGCTTCCCACAACGGCAGCAGTACAGAAAATACCGGCAACCGCCAATTTTTTCGTGTTCGTTTTTGTCATATTTCATTTCTCCTTTGAATTGTTCAGGAAACGGCTGTCATCAGCAACGCTTCCAAAAATTTGCGCAGTTATCCTATAAAAACTGCATGGAAGTTCGGTCGATGCTCACTGGCATCCTCTCACGCCGGAACACGGCTTCCCATCGCTGCTGTACAAAACTCAGGGCGCTCCCCCTCAGTCCGCCACATAAGTGGAACTCGTTTCCCCCTTTCAAAGATGATAACAAAAACAGGAGACACCATTCACGATGCCTCCTGTAAAAAACCGTTCTAAAATGACTTCCTACGGCGGCATTATCCGCATCAGGTTATAGGGTCGAAGTTCGATTACTTCCTCTCAGCCTGCCAATACAAGCTCCCCTGTATTTGTTTTGGGTGACATTATACACCCGTTTTTATAAAAATACAAGACTTTCCATCCTTATATTTTTTTCATCTGTCTGATTTTCCCTTCCGGCACATGCGGCTTCTGATAATATCCGCGCTGTTTTTTTATCGTATTTTCATACGCTCCTCTGCCGATTTCATCATATTTTCGTATATCATATCCGTTTCCGCTTTCCACTTGGATTTCACAGAAAAGCTGTTGGAAGACAATTTTTCGTATTAACATCGTTTCATCTCTTATTTGGGTTTTACCCGATTTTCTGGTGAACGTAAACCGCTTATGAACAGATACTTCATAAATAAAATGTTTTGTTTTTCCTTATGAAAATCAAAGCCAGTACGCTAAAGCTCAAATATACTGCAATGGATATCACAGACGCTTCCACTCCAAAATCCCCGCCGGAAAGCAAAAATGACTTATTTTCAAAAATAAAATTTACGATTGACGCGCTGTCTGCCTCTTTCCCAATATGTAAAATCCCACCGATAATTGTCATGTTCCAACAGCCGTGTATGAGCGCGCTGTTCCAAACAGATTTGCTTTCATACGCAACCAGAGAAAACAAAATACCTACTATACTGCCTGCAAAAACCAGCTGCAGAATACTCCAAAAATCCATCTTTCTGCCAATCATATGAACCAGACCGAAAAGGACAGATGGAATAATAACCGCTATTCTGATGCCAAACTTTTTCTCGAGACACCCCATGACCAGACCGCGAAAAAGGATTTCCTCTGCGATTCCGGTTGCCATTCCATAAAAGACAATCGCACCTGCCACAACAGCCCATGTCACATCAGGACTGAACGAATTAAGCTTCCATTCTCCTCCTGCCAAAACAGAAAGAAGCACCACCAAAAGAGGCATGGCAATCGCTGTGATTACCCACACTGCTTTGAAGCCAATCCTGGGAATTCTGAAATCCTTCAGAGAAAGATGAAAGAATTTTTCACATAACAGCTTTGCCCCAAAATAAACCAATCCCGCATATAAAATCCCCAGGATAATATTACACAATGCACCCGGCACTCCCATTTCCAGCGGAATAAGGCTGAGATTCATCGCTAAATTCTGTGCAATGACAAAAATAACAAACGCCAAAATAATTCCGCCAATTGTTTTTGATGTTGATAGTACTTCTTTATTTTTCTCAATATCTGTTTCCAACATTTTCACTCCTCTTCCCTTCCATCTTTTTATCTCAGTCGGCTGATTTCCTTTTGCAAATTTGCCAGAAACCTTCCCGCATGTGCACCGTCCATCTGCGTATGATGAAACTGAAAGGAAATCGTCAGATCATACCGGAACCATTTCTTTTTATATCTGCCCCAGATGATAAACGGATTGTTAAAAATACCGCTGTTCATTCCAACAGCACCGTCAATCTCCGTATCTATGATCGCCGAGGTGCCTATTACCATGCTGTCCTTTGACAAGTCTCTGTCCTGGCAGTTTTCTGCAACCTGAGATGTGTATTTCAGATATTGCTGGTTGTATGTCTCCAAATCCTCCGTATATAAAATATCACAGGAACTGACTTCTCCTGTTTTGTTCTTCACAATCGTATTGACTGCAATGGTATCATATTGTATCAGCTTATCACCAACGGGAAGCAGATAAAACTCTTTCACCTGCACAGCCGCTTTTCCGATACAATAGTCCAGAAGCATATTGAATTTCATATGCTTTTTTTTGCTGATTCTGATCAGGTTGGTCACATCAAAGGTCTTAAAAAAAGTTACCATGGGATTTGGCGCGTTCATCCAAAGCTCATATGCCGCGGCTCTTGTTGTGTCTTTCGGTTGAATTTCTTTTGCCATTGCATCCTCCCTCTGCCCGAAAATTTATAATTCTTTCTGCCTCAAAATCCCCTTATACAATCCTTCTTCACATCGCCCCACTTCTTTAAATCCATGCTTGGTATAATACTGTGCCAGAGGATCATTATCAACGGAAGAATCCCGCCGGAAATATTTCTTGCCTTTCTGAACTGCATACTCTTCTGCACACCTGAGAAAGGCAGAACCTGCTCCCTTTTCCTCTATCCTGCTCACAAAATTGTGGACATATATGGCCGATGCTTCATCTGGCCACCGGGTATCCTCCTCCTTCAAAACAGCGGCGCTGACAATCTCCTTCGTAAGACGGTCCGCCAGAACAAAAACCTCTCCCTTTTGTCTTTTTTCTTCGTAATATGATTCAGGATAAATCTCCTCATAGTTTGTCACATTCCATTGTTCTATCCCCTTTTTATCCATCCATTCCATTCTCTGAAGAATCATGGAAAACATCTGGGGAACTTCCTCTTTTTCGATTTCTCGAAATATGTATTTTTCCTTCACGTTTATTTCTTTAACTCCTTTGTCCTTTCGCTTATTTTTTTAGATGACACATGCACATTCCAAAGGTAATTGCCGGCTGCCGACAAAGAGGCTTTCTATCCATAACCGCTCGTTCCTGCTTCTCCACCTTACAGCGCAACTCCGCACTCAAACGCCAACAGCATATATTTCTCCGCATTCGTCAGTCCATACATCTCCAAATCCCTGATTTCCCACTTTTCTGAGCTTAAATTGTCCGCCCCATATAAAAATTGAATAAATGGAATCTTCCTGTATTGGGAAACTGCGAACATAGCTGCGCACTCCATTTCAACTGCAATGCAGCCCTCCTGCCTGCGTTCATCAATTGCCGCTTTTGTTTCCCGGTAAATAGCATCCGAAGTCCATGTTTTTCCCTTTATATATGGATATCCACAGTCTTTCAGCACGTTCTCCAATGTCTGAATAGAATCTGCAGAAGCTTCTATCTCCTCTGATGACGCGATATAATGATAGCTTGTCCCTTCATCCCGAACAGCAAATGTCGGAATGATGATGCGTCCTTTCACTTTTTCATCATCCAACACACCGCAGGAGCCAAACAGCACAAATTTTTTTGCTCCCATTGCTACAATTTCCTCAAATCCAACCACACAGGCCGGGGCTCCTACTCTGGATAAATAAAATGCAATCTCCTGGTTTTTGTAACAGATTTTATAAACCGGAAGCGCCCCATTTGCTGTATACAGTTCCGCAATCTTCTCCACATTTTTCATGGAAGCAAACTTTTGAATAATGCTTTCTGAAAAAGTGGAAACACAGATTTTAGGGAAATTTTCTATTCTTTTCGTCGTGTCTGTTGGTGTAAAAAATGCCGGTTCCGCTATTTTATTTCTTTGAAAAATAGTTTTCATAATCTTCCATTTCCTTCCTATGGCAGCACGCAGCCAGCAGCCACTCTCTGCCAAAGGGCCTGCCCTTCGTTTCCGCGCAGCCCTCACAATTTTCCTGAAACGGGCAGTCGGAGCAGTCTGCCCCGCAGATTGAATTTCTCATCATTTTTTCTCCCCTTTTGCTTTTTTCAAAATCTTCCCATAATACTTTCCATACAAAACTACCGAAGCGATCATCATCAAAATACAGGCGGCAATCAGAAGATTTGAGACCACTGCCGGGATGTCATACCAGAAAATATGCACGATCATCATGGCATATAAAAGCGCAGTCACAATTTTTCCATGCCACTGTGCTCCGGCCACCTTTCCTGTTTTTCTGATCGCCATAGCGCCTGCCACTGCCATATAGCCTTCTTTAAAAACCATCAGAACAAGGGGCGCCAGCATAAGAGGAAAACGTGTGACCAGACAGAACAGCACCGCTGCCTGTGTGAGCTTATCCGCCACCGGGTCGAGCACCTTGCCAAGATCACTGATCATATGAAAATGCCTTGCAATAAACCCGTCTGCCAGATCGGTGGCACCGGACAGCAGCAGCACCGCTCCTGTCAGAGGATAATTCTTCCGGACACAATAAAGCCAGATAAAAAGCGGGATCATGCAAAGCCGCGCGAAGGACAGGATATTGGGAATCGTCAGTATTTTGTGTTGATATTTGGATAGTTCTTCCTGTTTTTTCATCCTCAGGCTCCTTAAAAAATCGTTCGTAAGTTGAAACGGGGGCTGTTGCCAAAGCAGCACCCCCGTTGTATTAGTTTCTTTATTTTTTGTCCAGACAATACTCCGTATGGAGTAAATGATGGGCAATATGGCTGTTGGGTTCCTCAAGGAACTCTTCGTAAATCTTTTTGATCGCCGGATTCTCGTGAGACTTACGGCAGGGAAGCGCTCTGTCATGAGCAAAGGTTGCCGCTCTTCTGACCGCATAGGCCTCTTCTCTGTCCGTATCCATGAGAAGCTTCGGCTGTCCGCCGCCGCTGACACAGCCCTCCGGACAGGTCATTACTTCGATGAAATGCAAATCCAACGTTCCGTTCTTCACAGCCTCCAGAACCGGGATCACATTTTTAAGCCCGGTTACCACACCAACCTTGAGATTGAGGTCTCCCACTTTCAAAACGGAGGTGCGGAAGCCTTCGGTTCCTCTCACCGCTGTAACCTCTACATCGGGAATCGCCTCTTTGGTGATCAGCTCGTACCCCGTACGGATCGCCGCCTCCATAACGCCGCCGGTCACACCGAATATCGTTCCGGCTCCGGTGTAAAGTCCCAGAGGTTTGTCAAACTCCATCTCCTCAAGGGAATTCCAGTCAATACCGGCATCCTTGATAAGCCATGCCAGATCTCTGGTGGTAATTGCCACATCCACATCCCGGTAGCCGCTGTCCTTCATCTCCGGGCGCTCACACTCGAATTCCTTGCAGGTGCAGGGCATAACAGAAACACTGTAAATATCCTTACCCTCTTTGCCGTCCAGCTGTGCGCCATAGGTTTTAAAAATCGCACCGCCGATCTGCTGCGGGCTCTTTGCAGAGGAAAGATGCTCTTTCAGCTCCGGATAGTTGTTTTCAAGAAAACGCACCCAGGCCGGACAGCAGGAAGTGAACATGGGGAGAACGCCTCCTTCGGTAACACGCCTGATCAACTCCGTACCTTCCTCCATAATGGTGACGTCCGCCGGGAAATTGGTGTCATATACCCGGTCAAAGCCCAGGGTGTGAAGAGCTGCGGACAGCTTCCCCGGCGTAAGACTTCCAAGCTCCGCGCCGAATTCTTCCGCGATGGCCACACGCACTGCAGGCGCACACTGCACCACCGTATATTTTGCCGGATCCTTCAGCGCTTCTGTCACTCTGGAAAGATTGCAGACCGCATGAGCCGCAAACAAAGGCTCCTGCACGCTGTCCGGAATATGCCGTTCTTTTTTTACCCTGTCGTAGGCTTCCCTGCCGTGGGTCAGTATGGACACATAGGATTTGCATTTCTGCACGCACTGCCCGCACATCACGCATCTGCTCTCGTCAATAGTCTGCGGCTGCCCCTGTTCTCCTACAATCGCATAGGCAGGACAGACTTCTGCACATTCACGGCAGCCGGTACAAAGATTCTTGTCAATTGCTACTATCATGAATTTTGTCCTCCCTTATCTCCAGTTTTTTGTCAGGAGCAGCGCCTCGGCTGCCTTGATATTTTTTTCTTCCCGCTCTGCCTCCGGATCAACAAGGCGAAGTGCCTGGTGCGGACAGACACGGACGCAGGCCGGGCCGCCCTCCACTCCCGCGCACAGATCGCATTTGGAGGCAAACACCTTGGTTTCTCCGGACATAGGCTGCGCCACCAGGCGGCCGTCCCTGGCATAGGGAAGCAGCGCGATCGCGCCAAAAGGACAGGCCTGCATACAATCCTTGCAGCCGATACATTTTTCCGCGTCCACAATCACCTGATAATCCACACGGCTTATGGCGCCTTTGGTACAGGCGTTCAGGCAGGGCGCATCCTCGCAGTGTTTGCACTGTATGGGCATACAGCCGTTTTCAAATTTTGTGAGAAACAGTCTTGGTGTTACAGGAACCGTCACCGTTCCCACGGTTTTTCCGAAATGATTGCTGCTTTTTCCATGAACGGCAAAGCAGGCCAGCTCACAGGCCTTGCAGCCGGTACACTTGCTGCTGTCGCCCAGGACGAAGCATCCCAGTTCTTTTTTCATGATCTTTCCAGCCTCCTATTCCTGTGCGTGTGTTTCCTGGTATGCAATGCGGGCTGCTTCCTGCCGTTTTCGGTCCATGGCATCCAAAAGCGCATCTTCCGTCACCAGGCTCAGCGCTTCTGTGGGACATACTCTCACACAGGCCGGGCCCCCGGGAATGCCGCTGCACAGATCGCATTTGTTTGCAACCTTTTTCTCACTGCCGTCCTCCTGATATACACCGGCCAGCGAAACCATATCAATGGCGCCAAAAGGACAGGCGGCCATACAGGACTTGCAGCCCATGCATTTTTGCGTATCAATGACAACGCAGTGCTCCTTCTGGGAAATCGCTCCCACCGGACAGACTGCCATGCAGGCCGGATTCTCACAGTGCTTGCACTGCACCGGCACGCTTAAGCGGGCGGTTTTTACCACGTGAAGTCTGGGGTTGAAGGTGTACGCATCCGGGTCGATCTCAAAGATATGTTTTCCCTCGTGGGCGACCACACAGCCGATCATACAGGTGCGGCAGCCAATGCAGAGGTCCGGATTTCCTTTTACAAAATAATTCATGACTTCGCCCCCTTTCCGGTCTCAATTCCCATCTGGGCGCGAATCTCATCGTAAAGCTCCTGTACATGCCGCTCTGCCCATTCCTGATCCTCAATTTTCTCCACACGGCAGGCACAGTATTTGTACTCCGGCGTGTTGCTGATCGGGTCAAGCTTGGCGGTCGTCAATTCGTTGCAGGCGCCCACCCACCACTGATAGGTCATATAGGTAGCGCCTGGCTTTACCCGGTCTGTGGGCAGACAGCGGGTGATACAATAGCCTCTCTTGGACAGGATCTTCACCAGCTCGCCCTTTTTGAGGTTCATGCGGGCGCAGTCCTGGGAATTCATCTGTACCCATCCCGGCTCATCCTCCAGATTTCGCAGAGTACGACAGTTTCCTGTCATGGTACGCACAGAATAGTGTCCTACCTCGCGAACCGTGGAAAGCGTCATGGGGTACTGGTCATTTTCCATCTCCACAGGCGGGTGCCAGTCAGTCCCGTAGAACAGGGCCTTCTGGTCCTTTGTCGCAAATTTTCCGTCTTTGTGAAGGTAAGGCGTTCCTTTATCCTCCATGGATTTATCCCGGCAGGGCCACTGCACGCAGCCGTATTTCTCGATTTTTTCGTAGGTGGCTCCGGCAAAGCTTGGACAGAGGTCGATCAGCTCATTCCAGATCTCCTCGGTATTTTTATAATTCATGGGATATCCCATTGCCGTGGAAATCTCCGCAATAATCTGCCAGTCAGGCTTTAAATCCCCCTCCGGCTCAACAAGCTTTCTTACCCGCTGGAATCCGCGGTCTGCACAGGTGTATACGCCCTCGTTCTCTCCCCATGCCGTAGCCGGAAGGATCACATCCGCGTAAAGCCCTGTTTTGTTCATGTAAATATCCTGCATCACCACAAAGTCGCATTTGTCAAGAGCCTCCCGGACTTCTGCCAGGTCAGGATCCGACTGTGCGGGGTCCTCGCCGAATATGTAGTACGCATGGATCCGTTTTTTCTCATCCGGCTCATGAAGGATCCGCTGAGGCACATGGGTGATCGGGCAGCCCACCTTGTCAGAAAGAGGCACTCCCCATGCTTTTTCAAATTTTTCCCGGTTCTCCGGAACCGTGACATTCTGATAACCCGGATAGGAATTTGGCAGCGCTCCCATATCACAGGCGCCCTGCACGTTGTTCTGGCCACGGACCGGACCGATTCCCATGGACGGCCCGCCGAAGTTTCCGGTCATCAGCGCCAGATTGGCAAGTCCCTTCACCACATCCACCGCCTGCGTAAACTGGCATACGCCCATTCCATAAAGGATCATGGCCGGTTTGGTGGTGGCGTACATTCTTGCCGCCTTTCGGATTGTTTCTGCCGGAATGTGCGTGATCGGCTCTGCGTATTCCGGTGTATATTTCTCTATGACTTTCAGGAACTCATCAGAACCTTTGGTGTGCTCCTCAATAAATTTCGTGTCTGCCAGCCCTTCTTTCCAGATGACGTTCGCCATGGCGTTGACAAGAGCCAGGTTGGAACCGCCCTTCAGCTGGAGATGAATGTCTGAAATCCGCGCGGTCTCCGTTACACGGGGATCTGCACAGATGATCTTCATTCCTTTTTGTCTGCCGCGAACAATTCTTCTGGCGACAATCGGATGAGAGTCTGCTCCGTTATAGCCGAAGCAAAGTAAACAGCCTGCATCCTCGATTTCCGGGATGCCCATGGACATTGCGCCTGAACCTAAAGAATACAGTAGACCCGCTACCGAAGGCGCATGTCATATTCGGGCGCAGTGGTCGACATTGTTGGTGCCGATGCACGCGCGCATGAATTTCTGCATGAGATAATTGGCCTCGTTTCCTGCTCCTCTGGCGGAGCCGGTACCCATAATGGCATCCGGGCCGAATTTCTCCTTGATCTCCGTCAGTCGTTTTGCTACATAGGAGATCGCTTCCTCCCAGGACACCTCCACCAACGGTGACTTTTTTCCGCCCTTGCGGATCATCGGCCTGCGCAGACGCTTGGTAAGAATCTGCGGATCGTTGAGATAATCCCAGCCATAATGCCCCTTCAGGCAGAGGGTTCCGGCGTTGGTTCTTCCGTCAGCCGGAACAGCATCCACAATCTTATTTGCTTTTTCATCGACTGTGAACATGATCTGGCAGCCCGCGCCGCAGTAGGCACAGGTTGTCTGAACCTGTTTCAAATCCATAAATACCCCTCCTAGTCTTTTTCAAAAACTTATTTCCTGTCTATTTTATCATTGTATTTACAGAACTTCAAGAATTCCCAAAAAATATGTCAATTTTTTGTCAATGGCCAATTTTTGTTTGTTTTTTCCATTCCCTCACAAGAATTTCCGCGCATTTTTTCACCTCGCCAAACCCCAAAACCGGCACGCCGGAAAGCGTCAGGTCTGTGTCCGTCACAAGCGCAAGAAGCGTCTCCGGCACGCAGACGCTTTCCCTGGAAACCGCACCCCGCACCAGCTCGATTTTTGGATAGGCGGAATCCTTCATGCCCTCCAGAAGGATCAGATCTGCCTCCGGAAAAAGCTGTGCCAGCCTTGCTTCATCCATTCCCGGCTCATCCTTTGCCAGCATCCAGCGATTTCCGGAAAAAACGGCGGTTCCGCAGGCGCCGGCGCATCGGAGCCTGCTGCTGTCCGTCCCCGGCACATCCGGGACAAAATCGTGCCCGTCGTGCTTGATGACTGCCGTTTTTAGTCCGCATTCCAAAAGCTCCGGGATCAATTTTTCCAGAAACGTGGTCTTTCCGGAATTTTTCACGCCGCTGATGGCTATCATGCACTGCTTTTTCACAGCATCCATACCGTCACACGCTCCTCTTTTTTTAACCCCGGGGTTCCTGCCGGAATATCAAGAAGGCAGTTGCAGCCCCGAAGCGTTCCGATCGCCCCGGAGGAAAAAATCCCCTCCGGCAGACACACATCCCCCTCCCGGTATACAGCCCGCACAAAACGTCTCCCGCGGCTCGCCTTCGGAAACGATCCTCTAAAAATCCCTTCCCGCTTTTCCATGGCATACGTGCGGTCTCCGGTCAGCGCTTCCAGCATGGGACGAAGGAGAAGCTCCACATTTGCCATAGCGCCGAAGGGATTGCCGGACAGAGAAAGGATCAATGTATTTTCATATACGGAAAAGATCGTCGGCGTTCCCGGTTGGATCCACACGCGCCAGAAAATCTTCTCTGCGCCAAGAAGCGCAAGGGCTTCATGCAGAATGTCTTTTTTTCCAACGGAAACACCACCTGTCGTCACTATGATATCCGCATCCCGGCAGGCTTCCTTTAACGCCTCTGCCACACCGGCAGCGCTGTCGGACAGGTGTTTTACGGATTTCGGCACAATACCCAGCTCCCGGATGCGGGAAGACACCATGATGCCGTTGGAATCGTATATTTTTCCCGGAGCAAGGCCGCCTCCGGCAGGCGACAGCTCATCTCCCGTGGTAAACACGCGGATGACCGGTTTGCGGAACACCAGCACTTCCCCGCAGCCGTTTCCTGCCAAAATCCCCTGCTCCGCAAAGGTAAGCCGGGTATTTTTTGCCACAAGAAGACTTCCTTTTTTGTAGTCCTCCCCCTTACAGCAGTAATTGTCAAAGGATTTCTGTTCCCGGTATATCTCCACGTTCTCTTCCCCGTAATCCGTGTCTTCCTGGCGCACCGCGGTATCACAGCCCTGAGGAAAAGGCGCTCCGGTCATGATCCGTACTGCCTCTCCTTCGTTCACCTTAAGGGCTTCCCCGTTATCCCCTGCATACACGCAGGCAGTTACCCGCAGTCTTGCCGGATGTTCCCCGGAAGCTCCTTTTATATCCTGCGCCCGCACAGCGTAACCATCCACGGGGGAACGGGAAAACGGCGGATTGTCAAGCTCTGCAAAAACATCCTCCGCCAGACAAGCGCCTCCGGCCTCTGCAATACTGCGTCTCTCCGTCTGCGTGATGCGAGCTGCATGCGCTTTTATCAATTCTATGGCTTCTTCCAGAAAAATCCCCTCTCTCATTTGTCTCGTCCCCTTTCCTGATGTCGCAAAAGTTCTTCATAAGCCTGCGGTGTGTTGATGTTCTCCAGCTGCCAGGCAGGAAGCGCTGTCTCAAAGCAGCCATATCCCCATTGCTCCAGCACACAAAACACCGGCGCTCCCTGCTCTTTGATCTGCTTTTCTATAAAATCCGCCATCTCTTTTGGATAAACACCGATGAGAGGTTCGGTGCGCTCCTTGTGCTTCACCAGAAACGGCTTTCTTCTTTCTTCCTGAGGAAGTCCTTCATGGGCATCCAGCAGACGGCAAAGAAGCTCTGCGGGAAGCTGCGGGACATCCACCGGAAGCACCATACAAAACGGGGTTTCTGCAGCCAGAAGCCCTGCGTGAAGCCCACCCAGCGGCCCCCTCTCCCGGTAACGGTCTTTTACTGTTTGAAGCTCTGCATCTTTTCCTGCCCCTTCATGGCCGGAAAGATATTTTTTGTGGATTCCCGCCTGATCCGCCTTGTCAAGAAGCTGCTGCTGAAAGGTTTTCCCCTCAAAAAGAAGCTCTGCTTTGTCTCTTCCCATGCGGCTGCTTTTCCCTCCTGCAAGAAGCAGAAGCGAATATTCGCTGTCACGATTCATCTCATCACCTTACTTTTTGTTTCATGAAATTATTTTACTCTTTCTTTTATTTTTCTGCAATATCTGCGGAGGGAAACACCCACTGGATCCGGTCGCAGTTTCCTATATACAAAAAGAACTGCCGTAAGCTGCTCATCCGGGTCTTTCCGGGATACCTGATATTCCGGAAAGCCAACGCCGATGGCTTGCTCACAGCAGTCCGCTGTATTACATATGTGTTTTATTTTGCCTGAATAAAGCCTTTTGCTTTCAGAGTCTCTGCACAAAGCACAGCTCCGCCGGCTGCGCCGCGCACAGTGTTGTGGGAAAGTCCCACGAATTTGAAATCATATACGGTATCCTCACGGAGACGTCCGATGGAAACGCCCATGCCGCGTTCATAATTCACATCCTCAGAAACCTGGGGACGGTTATCCTCTTCCAGATACTGAATGAACTGCTTCGGTGCGCTGGGAAGCTCCAGCTCCTGCGGAACACCCTTGAAATCGCGAAGCGCCTGGATCAGCTGCTCTTTGGTGGGTTTCTTGCGGAACTTCACAAAAGCTGCCGCTGTGTGACCGTTGAGAACCGGCACACGGATGCACTGGCAGGTGATCACCGGCTCTTTTGCAGGAACGATCACACCGTCCTCGATTTTGCCCCACAGTCTTAAGGGTTCTTTTTCGCTCTTTTCTTCCTCGCCGCCAATGTACGGAATGATGTTATGCTCCATCTCCGGCCATTCCTTAAAGGTCTTGCCTGCACCGGAAATTGCCTGATAGGTAGTCGCCACTACTTCATATGGCTCAAACTCTTTCCATGCGGTCAGTGCCGGCGCGTAGCTCTGAATGGAACAGTTGGGCTTTACTGCAATAAAACCGCGCTTGGTTCCCAGACGTTTTTTCTGGAACTCGATCACATCAAAATGCTCCGGGTTGATCTCCGGCACAACCATGGGAACATCCGGTGTCCAGCGGTGCGCGCTGTTGTTGGACACAACCGGAGTCTCTGTCTTTGCATATGCCTCCTCAATGGCCTTGATCTCGTCCTTGCTCATATCTACTGCGGAGAAAACAAAGTCAACGGTAGCCGCAACCTTCTCCACCTCATTTACATTCATTACCACCAGCTTCTTCACAGCCTCCGGCATGGGCGTATCCATTTTCCAGCGGCCGCCTACAGCTTCTTCATAAGTCTTGCCTGCGCTTCTTGCGCTGGCTGCCAGTGTCACCACCTCGAACCAGGGATGGTTCTCCAAAAGGGAAATAAATCTCTGGCCAACCATACCGGTAGCACCCAGAATACCAACTCTTAATTTTTCGCTCATAATCATCTCTCCTCGTCTCTTTTGTGTCCTTGTATTGCACACATCTGTCTTTCTTGTAAATACTACTCCACCACTGTACAAAATGCAAGTGTTTTTTAATTTTTTTCCAGATATTCCCGGTTCATGGCCAGAACCTGCTTCATGGCCTCCTCACCGGGCGCGCCCAGAGTGTTTCTCTTTTCCACGCAGGTCTTCATGCTGATCGCTTCGTAAATATCTTCCCCGAAGACCGGACTGATCTCCTGATATTTTGCAAGCGGAAGCTCATCCAGAGAAATTCCTTCCTCAATGCACAGAAGCACTAACCGTCCCACAATGCTGTGCGCATCCCGGAAGGGAACACCGTGATTGACCAGATAATCCGCCGCGTCCGTGGCATTGGTAAAACCATTCTTCGCACTGGCTTCCATATTGCCGCGATGAAATTCCATGGTGGAGATCATGCCTGTAAAAAGCGCCAGACAGCCCTTGACCGTATCTATGGCATCGAAGGTCAGCTCTTTGTCCTCCTGCATATCCTTATTGTATGCCAGCGGAATTCCTTTCATTGTGGTGAGCATGGACACAAGCGCTCCGTAGACACGGCCTGTTTTTCCCCGTACCAGTTCCGCGATATCCGGATTCTTCTTCTGGGGCATAATGCTGCTGCCGGTGCTGTAGGCATCATCGATCTCCACAAAACGATATTCGTTGCTGTTCCAAAGGATAATTTCCTCACAGAAACGGCTCAGGTGCATCATAATGGTGGACAGCGCGGACAGAAGCTCAATGACATAATCCCGGTCAGACACAGAGTCCATGCTGTTTCTGGTGGGCTCATCAAAGCCAAGAAGCTCTGCCGTATATGCCCGGTCCAGAGGATAGGTGGTTCCCGCCAGCGCTCCGGCGCCCAGAGGACAGGTATTCATCCGCCTGCGGATGTCAAAAAGGCGGCCTCTGTCTCTGCGGAACATTTCAAAATAGGCGCCCACATGATGCGCAAGGGTCACCGGCTGCGCTTTCTGCAGATGGGTGAAGCCCGGCATATACGTGCCCAGGTTCTCCTCCATGAGCTTTTGCAGGGTCACAAGGAGTTCCCGCACTTCTCTGTCAACCGCGTCAATCTCATCCCGCACATAGAGCTTCATATCCAGCGCTACCTGGTCGTTGCGGCTTCTTCCTGTGTGAAGCTTTTTGCCCGGATCTCCGATACGTGCAATGAGATTGGCTTCCACAAAGCTGTGGATATCCTCGTATTCCTCTGTAATGGCAAGACGTCCAGCCTCCACGTCCGCCAGAATGCCGTCCAACCCTTCCAGGATCTCCTTTTCTTCCTGTTCTGTCAGAATCCCCTGCTTCGCCAGCATGGCGACATGGGCTTTGCTGCCCCGGATATCCTGCTGATAAAACTTCCTGTCAAAAGATATGGACGCATTAAAATTGTATACAAGCTTGTCCGTTTCCTTTGTGAAACGGCCGCCCCATAACTGTGCCATGATCAATTCCTCATTTCTGTTTTATTTTATCGTTAAAAAATGTGCCTTATCACACTTTCCTGTGTTAGTGTATCACATTTTTTACATTCTGCAAAGCCTTCTCTTCTTCTCTCTGTTTTTTTGAAAAAACGCATCCGCAGTAATCCTGACGGTACAGCCCATATTCATGGGAAAGCTCAATAGAACGCTTATAGCCGTTCTTTTTCTTAAAATCCGAGGGAAGGTGCGCCACCTCGTATAAGGGAGAAAGCGCTTCCCCGATTTCGTTGAGCTTTTCGGCATTTTTCAAGGGACTTATGGTAAGGGTCGTGGCAAAATAGTCGAAGCCGCCCTCTGCTGCCGCCCGGGCTGCCTCCTGCAGGCGCAGGCGGTAACACCCAAAACAGCGCTCGCCGCCCTCCGGCACCTGCTCAAGCCCCCTTGCCATCTCATAAAATTTCTCCGGTTCATATGCACCCTCCAGCAGGTGTACCGGGTGAAGAAATTCCATGGTCTCCACCAGACGCCGGATTTCCTCCGCCCGTTTTGTGTACTCCTCCTTCGGAGAAATATTGGGATTATAAAAAAACACGGTAATTTCAAAATAGTCCGACAGATACTCCAGTACATAGCTGCTGCAGGGCGCGCAGCAGGCATGCAGCAAAAGTCTGGGGATCCGCCCGGTCTTTGCATTCTCTTCTATGATTTTGTCAAGCTCTTTCTGATAATTTTTCTTCATTATTAATACAGCCTCCAACATCAGTATAACATACGCTTCCCCAAAAGCATATGATAAAGTATAAAAATGCCGGGGATCGTGAAGGCACAGGGTGCAGAACAATCCGCCAGGCATTTTTCTTCAACATCTACTCAAACGGAGGTAACACTATGAACCCACTGCTGGAAGTCAGAGATATCTGTCTTACCTATCACAGTCTTAACGGGGAAACGCCTGCCCTTTCACATATATCCTTCGATCTGATGCCCGGAGAATTTCTGGCCATTGTAGGTCCCTCCGGGTGCGGAAAATCCACGCTTCTCAATCTGATCTGCGGGCTTCTTACCCCGGATCAGGGAAGCATTCTCCTCAACGGGCAGCCACGTTCCAGAGAAAGCGCTCCCATGGGCTACATGCTGCAAAAGGATTATCTGCTGGAGTGGCGCAGTATTTACAAAAATGCCGTCCTCGGCCTGGAAATCCAAAACGCGCTCACCCCGGAAAAGCTCGCCTATGTGGAGGAGCTTCTTAAGACCTACGGTCTTTCCCGTTTCCGAAATTCCCGCCCCTCGCAGCTCTCCGGGGGAATGCGCCAGAGGGCTGCCCTGATCCGCACCCTGGCTTTGAAGCCGGATTTGCTTCTCCTGGATGAGCCATTTTCCGCTCTGGATTATCAGACACGCCTTAAAGTCAGCGACGATATCGGCAAAATCCTGCGGGAGGCAAAAAAGCCCGCCATTTTGGTGACCCACGACATCTCCGAGGCGATCAGTATGGCGGACCGGGTGCTGATTCTCACCAAACGCCCCGCAAAAATAAAAAACATCATTCCCATTGAACTGACGCTTCCCTACCGGACGCCCATGCTTTCCCGCAGCGCGCCGGAGTTCAAAACCTATTTTAATCTTATATGGAAGGAGTTGAATGAACATGTCTGAATTTTCTCCCGCACAGGCGCGGTATCTTCAAAAGCGCCGCAGGGAAAAGCATCTGATCTCTTTTGCAAGAATCGTTCTCTTCCTCTGCTTTCTGATCCTCTGGGAAGCGGCAGCCCGTCTGGGATGGATTGATTCTTTTATTTTCAGCAGTCCCGCTCAGATTGCAGAAACCTTTCTGCTCATGTGCCGGGACCAGTCGCTTTTTACCCACATCGGCATTACGCTTCTGGAGACACTGGCAAGCTTTTTCTTTGTGGTGCTCCTGGGACTTCTGGCTTCCGTGCTCCTCTGGGCCTGTCCAAAAATCTCCCGAGTGCTGGAGCCTTATCTGGTGGTCCTGAACAGTCTGCCAAAATCCGCCCTGGCCCCGCTTCTCATTGTGTGGCTGGGCGCCAATGTCCGCACCATCGTTGTGGCGGGTATCTCTGTTGCAATTTTTGGTTCCATCATCAACCTGTATACCGGATTCCGTCAGGTTGACACGGATCAGCGTAAGCTCATTCGCACTCTGGGCGGAAACAAGCGCCAGGAGCTGACAAAGGTCGTGCTTCCGGCCTCTGTCCCTCTGATCTTAAGCACCATGAAGGTCAACATCGGTCTCTGCCTGGTAGGCGTTATCATCGGTGAATTTATCGGTGCAAGACAGGGATTGGGGTATCTGATCATTTACGGCAGCCAAACCTTCAAACTGACCTGGGTCCTCATGAGCATTGTGATCCTCTGCGTGATCGCCATGGGGCTCTATGGAATTTTGAACCTTGCAGAAAAGCATTACCTGAAACGCATCTGATTTTGTCCTCTGCCGCCTTACACCCCAACCGCAAAAACGCCCCGCGGCTCCCAAATGTCATGGAAACCGCAGGGCGTTATCCTTTCCCTGCAACGCAGGTCAGCCGTTTAGATACTGATAGATCACCGAGGAAAGATTCGCAATACGGCTGCCGTTGCTCCAGCCTCCCTGGGAGAAAATACACACTATGTAATCTGTCTTCGGCCCGTCCACAATGGCCACGTCATGCTGGGAGCTGTCTGTTTCTCCTGTCTTATTGGCAACCGGCACCCAGCTTGGAATTCCTGCCGGAATTTTCCATCTCCGCTCCTGGTGGAAAAGAAGGTTCAGCATTTCCCTGGAATAATCCAGAGACACGCACTCGCCGCGCCAGATTTTTTCCAGAAGCACTCCCGCATCTCTGGCGCTCGCCATGTTCCTGCCGCCATCAGACGTAAAGCTGCTGGAGGACGGATGCAGAGTGGAGTGACATTCCGTTCCCGTAAGCCCCTGGCTGTACAGATACTGATTCACCACGCTGGCTCCCGTAGTAAATCTTCCATCCCAGCCGTTAAGGCGGACAAGCTCGTTGTATGCCTCATTGTCGCTGACTGTGATCATCTCCCACAGCAGGTTGTTGACATAAGAGGTTCTCGCAAGAGCGCCCTTGTTGATCTGGTCATAGGTAGACGCCATGACAAAAAGCTTGATGACGCTGGCCGGATACATCGAGCTGTCATTGATGTTTATCACTCCTCCGGTATTTAAATCCTTGACATAAACAGACCAGTTTCCTCCATAATTCTGGATCATGGAAAGCAGTTGGTTTTTCAGGTCTGTGAGATTGCGTTCCTGCGCGTCTTGCCGGATGCCGTCCGGTCCGACATAGCTGCCGTCCGGAGTCACTGTATTCACCGCCATGGTGCCGTCCGCCTGAACGTATCTGTCTCCGATCCACTGGTCAAAGCATTTTGTTCCGCTGTCTTCCCGGAAATACACCCACTGATATTCCCCGGTAAGCATCCAGCCGGTGACCATGATCCCGTTGTCCGTACGGAACCACCGCTCCTGCCCTTTGGCATTCACCAGGCGTCCCATGGCCATAATCCCGGATCTGCTGTAAAAATAACGGCGTTCCCCTTTTTGCGTCTGCGCCCAGCCGGTCAGCATGATTCCTTTTCCCTTGGTAAAATACCGGTACTGGTTTTTGGAATTCACCGCAAAGCCCGTCAGCATTTCGCCGCTTCCTTTGGTGAAGTATCGATACTGTCCCTGTTTGTTTCTGGCCCAGCCTTTCATCTGGACACCCTGCCCGGTGGTAAAATAATACATTTTTCCGTTGAGGTTGAGCCATCCTTTTACTTTCTGGCCGTTGTGATAATAGTAGGTCTTTCCGTTTTCTGTCACAAACCCTTCCGGGGCCGCTTTTACCTCTCTGGTCTGGCTGAGATTCACCATCCCTGCGCACACCAGAACCAGCGCCGCCATAAGAATGGCTTTCCAAAGCGCCTGATTTTTTCTGTTCTCTTTCATACCTTTCTCCTTTTCAGAGCAGCGATTTCATCCACTCCACCGCGTTCTCGGGATTCTCTGCATTTGTAAGCACTGCCACACAAACCGAATCATATCCCAGAGGAATCTGATCCTTCAGCTCCTCCCTGTCAAACTGCAGACAGTCTCCCTGCAAATGCGCTCCAACTATCTCCGTCTCCAAAAGCCCGGTAAGATCCATAAAGATTTCTTCTTTTTTGAGGGTTTCATAGAGAGCTTCCGGCATGACCATCACATCCATGGTTCCCGCCTGCAGCTGCGTCACAAATACCATCTGAGAGGTATAATCAAATTCTTTGCCCTCCTTATCTGTAGACAGAGAGGAATTGACCGTCACGCTTTCCTTTTTTTCATTTGCCGCCAAAAGCTCCATGGCCTGCTCCTGAAGGGGCTGTGTATCCATCATGCCGCCGTTTACCACGTAAACGCTTAAAATATTCCGGATCTGGGCATTCTGGTAAATATCCCACCCGATAAAAACGGCTGCAACCAGAAATATCACGCCGAAGATCGCGGCCTTATAATACATCCAGATGTATTCCAGCTTCTTCCCCAGCCCCATGCCGGCCAGTTTTTCTTTTTCCAGAAGCCGGCGCTCTTTCCGGGACAAATCCGATGCGTGGTTTTTTTCCGGATTCAGAACACTTTCCTCCGGATCGTTTTTTTCGTTTTCTTCCTGATATACAATCTTCATACGTACGCCTTTTCTACTTGAGGAAGCCGCTGATGATCTGCTCCTCCGCTTCTGCCTCCGTCAGTCCCAGCGTCATCAGCTTCACGATCTGTTCTCCTGCGATTTTTCCGATGGCCGCCTCATGGATCAGCGCCGCATCCAGATGATTGGCCGTGAGCTCCGGAACGGCGCTGATCTTTGCATTGTCCATGATGATCGCATCGCACTCTGTGTGTCCGCTGCAGCGGTTGTTTCCGCAGATATGCGAAACAAAAAGCTGGTAGGAATCGTCCCTTGCAACCGAGCGGGAAACCACATTGGCTGAGCAGTCCTCTCCATCCAGCTGCACATCAAAATGGCTCTCTGCCCGCTGCTGTCCGTGTGTCATAAGACGCTCCATGACCACGAGGCGGGAACCGGCCGCAAGATGCGCCTTGTTTCCACGGTTGGTAGAGTCAACACCACGTATCTGCACCGTATCCATTTCCATGAAGCTGTCCTCTTCCAGATAAATCTCCGTAAGGGGATTCATGATCCGCTGGCCGCTGCCGTCGCCGCTGCCATAATGCTTTTCCACGTACTTTATGTGCGCATTTTTTCCCACATAAAACCGGTGGATGCCGTCGTGGCGGCTTGCCGCATCTCCTCCGTTGTGAATGCCGCATCCGGCAACGATCGTCACATCCGCTCCTTCGCCGATGTAAAAATCGTTATACACCACTTCCTCCAGACCGGACTTGCTGAGAATTACCGGCATGTGCACGCTCTCGTTCTTCGTGCCGGGTTTGATGTGGATCTCGATGCCGCTTTTGTCTTCCTTGGAGACAATTTCAATATGCTCTGTACTTTTTCTTTCCACACTCTCTCCGTTTGCGCGGATGTTATAGGCGCCTGCCGGAATCTCATGAAGCCCGGACACCGCCTCCAATAGTTCTTTCTGTATTGCGTCCATGTGCCCCTCCTTTTATTTGCCCTGTGCCATCTTCCCGCATCCAAAGCCTGCGGCGTTGGACGTCCCCAGAAGTGTCGGCAGAATCTCATCCTTTGTGCCTTTTTTGACCACTGCACCATCTGCGATCAGCACAATCTCATCTGCAATATTCAAAATACGCTCCTGATGAGAAATGATAAGGATCGATCCATGATACTGGTTGTGCATTTCTTCAAAAACCTGTATGAGATTTTGAAAGCTCCACAAATCAATTCCTGCCTCGGGCTCGTCAAATACGCTCACTCTCGTCTTTCGCGCCATGACCGTGGCAAGCTCGATCCGTTTGATCTCTCCGCCGGAAAGACTTGCGTTTACCTCCCGCCGGATATAGTCTTTGGCGCACAGCCCAACTTTTGACAGATACTCACAGGCATCCGCCACGGATATTTCTTTGCCCGCTTCCTTGCCTGCTGCCAAACGGATCAGGTCAAAGACCGTAACTCCCTTGAAGCGCACCGGCTGCTGAAAAGCATAGCTGATGCCAAGCTGTGCCCTCTGGGTAATGGTTAAGTCTGTAATGTCCTGCCCGTCCCACAGGATCTGTCCTTCCGTCGGTTTTTCGATTCCTGCGATGATCTTTGCCAGGGTAGACTTCCCTCCGCCGTTCGGACCGGTGATCACCACAAACTTGTTATCCTCCAAGGTGAGGTTTACATTTTTCAGGATGCCTTTTTCCTGTACGTTTCTCGATTTTTCATCGGGAACCTGAAAGCTGATATTTTTCAGTTCCAGCATAATTTTTCCTCCATGTGCATATTAAAACGCCATGCTTTTGCATGGCTGTTTCTTTTGCTTTTCACTATACCATAATTTTTCTCTTCTGAACAGCCCCCGCACAGAAAGTTCTTCCAGCTTCTTCCCTCTGCTCCAGACAGCGAAAAAGCCAGCTTCCCTCCAGGCGTGACAAAAGCCTTGCATTGTGGTAAGCCATCTTCAAAGTCAGGCATGTCCTGCCCAGATACCGGCTTCCGTCTGCCGTTTTCATACAGGCAAGCGCCACATCCGGCTTCTCCGGATTCTGAAGACAGATCGGAATCAACAGCTGAATCGAGTGATTGTAATACTGAGGGATCGCGGTGCGGTAATCTGCTTCCAGCATACGCCTTGTGCGCCCCAGCGCGCCGTCAAAAAGCTGCACCCGCATGCGGCTCTCCCGCACACTTTTGGGAAGTCTCTGGGCATTCTCCTCATCTCCAAAAATATGCTCATACTGTGGAACAATCTCAAGTCTTGTGTCAAAAACCAGCTCCGATGGATTTGTAATATATTCCGCCTTTTCCGGGAGGGCGGCGATTTTTGCCTTCAGCAGAGAATACTCCGAATAAAAGCCTTCCAGAAACCAGCGCTGTCTTCCCGGGACGAGATTCGGCACAAAATAAGCATAAACAGGCTGATAATATCGGGTGAATAACCCCGTATTAAAAATAGCATACGCTTCTGTCTCCACAACCTTCCCTTCCTCATAAAGCCTCCGGAAGGTCTGCTCCAGATACCCCTTCAGAACCGCATTGTCCCCGGATTCCCCAAAATCCCATTTTTCCGGCGCCATCTGCGCCAGCCTTTGTATCTGACGGTTGTAATTTCCGCAATAGGTAAAATCAAATAAATTCATAATCCCCTCCTGTTTCTTTTCCTTTCTATCATTGTATTTTTAAAAATCATATGCAGAACCTTGCACCCTTTTCTTTTTGCTTTTATAATAAATATGAGGGGGACCATCTCAAAGTTGCGAAGCCCGAAGGTCCCCCTCATACTCCCCCTTCTTGGGCACTGCTTAAAAACAAGAGAACAAATTCCCGGGGTTTTAGCGGGGGCCAACAGGGGAGCGCGAGGGGAGTGCGGCCTTCGCAACTTTGAGCTCTCCCCTCGCAAATAATAAATCAGATTGACCCATAAGATCATTTGCAGACCTCCCTGCAGAAAGGAATTCCTATGAAAAAACAGGGCTATTATTCTTCCGGCCAGTTTGCGGACATGGCGAATGTGACGCTTCGCACCATCCGCTATTATGACAAACAGGGGATTCTGAAACCCTCTTACGTCACAGAGTCCGGCGCCCGTTTTTATACCGACGATGATTTCGGCCGGCTCCAGCAGATCCTTCTTTTGAAATATCTCGGCTTTTCCCTGAGCGATATCCGGGAAATGACCATTGACGATACGGACTATCATTTCATGCTCAATTCCCTGAACATTCAGCTGAAACTGGTGCGGGAACGCATCGAACAGATGCAGCTGGTGGAAAATGCCATTGTGGACACTTCCCGCGCCATCGCCGCACGCCACAGCATTGACTGGACGCAGATGCTGAATCTCATCCATCTCACCGGAATGGAAAACAGCCTGAAGACACAGTATCAAAATGCTTCCAACATCTCGTCGCGCATCAGCCTTCACAGCCTGTATTCCCAGAACCCCAAAGGATGGTTTCCCTGGATCTACGAGCAGTGCCGCATTGTTCCCGGCATGCGGATTCTGGAGCTCGGCTGCGGCGACGGCACTTTGTGGACGGAAAACCGGAAAAAACTCCCCGAAAACATCTCCGTCACTCTTTCTGACATCTCAGATGGAATGATCCGCGATGCCAGACGCGCTCTCGGCGGAAACGATCCCCGTTTTTCCTTTGCCGCCTTTGACTGCCATTCGCTCCCCTTTGAGGACGGCTCCTTTGACCTGGTCATTGCCAACCATGTGCTGTTCTACTGCGAGGACATTTCCCGGGTCTGCCGGGAGGTGCACCGGGTACTCACGCCCGGCGGAAAATTCCTCTGCAGCGCTTACGGTCAGAGGCACATGAAGGAAATCAGCCAGCTGGTGCAGGATTTTGACGAACGCATTGTACTTTCCGCTGAAATGCTCTACGAGCGCTTTGGCAGGGAAAACGGCCAAAGCCTTCTCGCTCCCTGCTTTCCCAAAGCCTCCTGGACAGCCTACGAGGATTCCCTTCTCGTCACCCAGGCAGAGCCTTTGATCGCCTACATTCTTTCCTGCCACGGCAACCAGAACCAGTACATTCTGGATCGGTATACGGAATTCCGCTCCTTTGTTGGAAAAAAAATCAAAAAAGGCTTTTCCATTACCAAAGATGCCGGCATTTTTCTTTGTGAAAAAGTAACAAAAATGTAAAATTTTCAAAAAACCCTTGAAGGTGACCTTACGTCACCTTTTATAATATAAAAATACAGACGACCAAAGTGCAGTGCACGCAGCACTCTGCGTAATCGCTGCACCCGATACAAAACCAAAACAAAAGGAGCGTATTCTCTATGAAAGGTATTATTCTTGCAGGAGGTTCCGGCACGAGGCTGTATCCTCTTACCATGGTAACCTCCAAGCAGCTGCTTCCCATTTATGATAAGCCGATGATCTACTATCCCATGTCCGTTCTTATGAATGCCGGCATCCGAGACATTCTTATCATTTCCACTCCCCAGGACACACCTCGTTTTCAGGAGCTTCTTGGCGACGGCCACCAGTTCGGCGTAAGCTTATCCTATGCGGTTCAGCCAAGTCCCGACGGGCTGGCCCAGGCCTTTATCATCGGTGAAGAATTCATCGGAAACGACACCGTTGCCATGGTTCTGGGAGACAACATTTTTGCGGGACACGGACTGAAAAAACGGCTCAAAGCGGCTGTAGCGAATGCGGAAAGCGGCAAAGGCGCCACTGTGTTCGGCTACTATGTGGACGACCCGGAACGCTTCGGCATTGTAGAATTTGACAAGGAAGGCAAGGCTGTTTCCATTGAAGAAAAACCGGAAAAACCCAAGAGCAACTACTGTGTTACCGGCCTTTATTTCTATGACAACCGCGTGGTGGAATATGCCAAAAATCTTGCTCCCAGCGCCAGAGGCGAGCTGGAGATCACAGATCTGAACCGCATCTATCTCAATAACGGCGAACTGAATGTGGAGCTTCTGGGACAGGGCTTTACCTGGCTGGACACTGGCACACATGAGAGTCTTGTTGAGGCCACCAACTTCATCAAAACCGTGGAGGATCACCAGCACCGCAAGATTGCCTGTCTGGAAGAGATCGCCTACTTAAACGGCTGGATTTCCAGGGAAGATGTCCTCAAGGTTTATGAGGTGCTCAAAAAAAATCAGTACGGCCAGTATCTCATGGATGTCTTAAGCGGAAAATATATGGATGTTCTGCACTAAATTACATATACATTATCAGGAGGAAAACTTATGAATATCATTGTAACCGGCGGCGCCGGATTCATTGGAAGCAACTTTATTTTTCACATGTTAAAAAAATACCCGGATTACCGTATCGTGTGCCTGGACTGCCTCACCTATGCAGGAAACCTTTCTACCCTGGCGCCGGTTATGGATAATCCCAACTTCCGTTTTGTAAAGGAAAGCATCACGGACAGAGAAGCCGTGTATCGTCTTTTTGAAGAAGAACACCCGGATATGGTGGTAAACTTCGCCGCTGAAAGCCATGTGGACCGCTCCATCGAAAATCCGGAGGTGTTCCTGGATACCAACATCAAGGGAACCGCTGTCCTGATGGACGCCTGCCGCAAGTACGGCATTGTCCGCTATCACCAGGTAAGCACGGACGAGGTTTACGGCGATCTGCCTCTGGACCGTCCGGATCTCTTCTTCACCGAAGAAACCCCCATCCACACCAGCAGCCCCTACAGCTCTTCCAAGGCAGGCGCTGACCTTCTGGTACTGGCTTACCACAGAACCTATGGTCTTCCTGTGACGATCAGCCGCTGCTCCAACAATTATGGTCCCTACCATTTCCCGGAAAAGCTGATCCCGCTTATGATCGCCAACGCGCTCAACGACAAACCGCTGCCCGTTTACGGCAAGGGGGAAAACGTCCGCGACTGGCTGTATGTGGAGGATCACTGCAAGGCCATTGACCTTATCATCCACAAAGGACGTGTGGGCGAGGTGTACAACATCGGCGGCCACAACGAAATGACCAACATTGACATTGTAAAAATCATCTGCAGAGAGCTTGGAAAGCCGGAAAGTCTCATCACCTATGTGGCTGACCGCAAGGGCCATGACATGCGCTACGCCATTGACCCGACCAAGATCCACAACGAGCTTGGCTGGCTTCCGGAAACAAAATTTGCAGACGGCATCAAAAAAACCATCCAATGGTATCTGGACAACAAAGAATGGTGGGAAACCATTATTTCCGGAGAATACCAGAATTACTACGAAAAAATGTATGGAAATCGTGGGGAGGCCTGATCTATGAAAATATTCGTGACAGGTGCTGGCGGACAACTTGGAAACGACGTATTAAATGAACTTGCAAAACGCGGTCACGAAGCTGTTGGTACAGATAGACATACACTGGATATCACCCATTCGGAGGACGTTTCCCGCTGTCTCAGGGAAATCTCTCCCGACGCTGTCATCCACTGCGCCGCATGGACCGCGGTGGATGCGGCAGAGGAAGCGGAAAATCATGACAATGTGTATCTTGCCAATGCAGAAGGCACAAAAAACATTGCTGAGGTCTGCAGGGATCTTGACATCAAAATGATGTATATCTCCACAGATTACGTATTTGACGGCCAGGGCACCGAGCCCTGGCATCCGGACTGCAGGGATTACAAGCCCCTGAATGTATACGGACAGTCAAAGCTTGCCGGAGAACTGGCAGTTTCCGGACTCCTGGAAAAGTACTTTATTGTACGGATTGCCTGGGCTTTCGGAACACACGGAAACAACTTTGTCAAAACCATGCTGAAGCTTGGAAAAAAATATGACACGATCCGTGTTGTCAGCGACCAGATTGGAACGCCGACCTACACCTTCGATCTGGCACGCCTCCTTGTAGACATGATCGAGACCGAAAAATACGGTTACTATCATGCAACCAACGAGGGCGGCTACATCAGCTGGTATGATTTTACAAAGGGAATTTTTAAGACAGCCGCAGAAATGGGCCACAGCGAGTACAGTGAAGAAAAATTGAACGTCATTCCCGTGACGACTGAGGAGTACGGCGTTTCTAAAGCCGCACGTCCCTTTAACAGCCGTCTTGACAGGAATAAGCTTGCAGAAAACGGGTTTACTCCCCTGCCAACCTGGCAGGATGCCCTGAAACGTTATCTGAAAGAAATCGATTTCTAAACGATTTCTTCCAGCGGGCAGATCACAATGCCCTCTTTTTGAAGAGCCGCGCGGATCCGTTCCACAAAAGCCAGCGCTTTTTGTCCATCTCCGTGCACACAAACAGAATCTGCCTCTATAGAAATGTCATTGCCGGTCACGGCAGTGACTTTCTTTTCTTTTATCATACGGATCACCCGGGAAATCGCCTCTTCCTCGTCTGTGATCATTGCGCCTTCTTTGCGGCGGTTCACAAGAGTTCCGTCCTCCTCGTACGCCCGGTCCGCAAACACCTCCTGCGCCACGCGCATTCCCATATCCTTTGCCGCTCTGGCAAGCTCGCCGCCGGAAAGCGCCAGCACGATCAGATCTTTGTCAAATCCGTAAATCCCCTCGCAGATCGCTCTGGCAAGGGCATAATCCGTTGACGCCATATTGTAAAGCGCCCCATGGGGCTTTACATGCTGAAGCTTCCTGCCTCTGGCCCCGGCAAAAGCCGCCAGCGCTCCCACCTGGTAAAGCGTATAGGCCTTTGCCTCCTCCGGGGAAATCACCATGTTTCTTCTGCCGAAGCCCATCAGATCCAAAAAGCCGGGATGCGCTCCCACACGAATGTCAGCCGCATCTGCCAGAGCGATGGTTTTTTCCATTACCACCGGGTCTGAGGCATGAAAACCGCAGGCTACATTGGCCGATGTGATAAGCGGTATGATTTTTTCATCCATTCCCAGGGTATAGCGGCCAAAGCTTTCCCCCAGGTCACTGTTCAAGTCCACACGATACATATCCATCTCTCCTAACCAAGCTTCATAATATTCTCAATAAATCCGGTGTCTGCCTTTCCCTCGCAGAATACCGGGTGGCGCATGATCTGATACTGGAAATCCAGATTGGTATTTACCCCCATGACCACCATTTCGTCCAGTGCAGAGCGCATCTTCTGCAGTGCTGCCTCTCTGTCAGCCGCATGCACAATGACCTTTGCGATCATGGAATCATACTCCGAAGGAATGCAGTACCCCTCATAAAGTCCGGTATCCACCCGCACGCCGTTTCCTGCCGGAAGATGAATATGCTTTACAACACCGGGGCTGGGCATAAAATTCTTCTCCGGGATTTCCGCATTGATGCGGCATTCAATGGCATGTCCCCGAAGGACGATATCCTCCTGGCGGAAGCTTAAAGGCTCTCCCATCGCCACGCGGATCTGCTCCACGATCAGATCGGTTCCTGTCACCATTTCTGTCACACCATGCTCCACCTGGATCCTGGTGTTCATTTCCATAAAATAGAAATTCCCTTTGGGATCCACAATATACTCAATGGTTCCCGCATTGGTATAATTCACGGTCTTTGCTGCCAGAACGGCACAGCGGTTCATCTCCCGGCGCACTTCCTCGGTAATGGCCGGAGACGGGGATTCCTCAATGAGCTTCTGATGATTCCGCTGCACAGAACAGTCGCGCTCTCCCAGCGCAACCACATTTCCGTGGGTATCTGCCATGATCTGGATTTCCACATGGCGGGGATTTTCCACGAAACGCTCAATGTACATGGTGTCATCCCCAAAGGCATTGGCGGACTCTCTCTGGGCCACATTAAACTGGAATTCAAACTCATCCTCTGAATTTGCCACGCGCATTCCTTTGCCGCCGCCGCCGGAGGAGGCTTTGATCATGACCGGATAACCAATGTCTGCTGCCAGCCGTCTGCCTTCCTCAGCGTCATACACCGGCTCCTTGGTTCCCGGCACCACCGGCACACCGGCGTCCATCATGGTTTTTCTGGCCTGGGATTTATTGCCCATTTTGTCGATCACATCTGCTTCCGGTCCGATAAAAACAATGCCGTTTTCCTGGCATTTGCGCACAAACTCACTGTTCTCAGACAGGAATCCAAACCCTGGATGAATGGCGTCTGCCCCCATATTGTGGGCCGCCGCAATGATTCTGTCCATATTCAGATAGCTGTTTCTTGCAGGGCCCTCTCCGACACAGATCCGCTGGTCTGCCAGCTGCACATGCATGCTGCCTGCATCCTCCTTGGAATAGACCGCTACACTGCGGATGCCAAGGTTCCTGCATGCGCGTATGATGCGAACGGCAATCTCACCCCGGTTTGCAATCAAAATTTTATTAAACAAGGTTTTATGCCTCCTTCTTACAGCTTTACAGTTTTTTTACGCGGAACAGGGGCATTCCGTATTCTACCTTCTGCTCGTTGCTTACCAGAACCGCCTCTATCTCACAGTCAAAATCACTCTGGATCTCGTTCATCAGCTTCATGGCTTCCAGAATACATACGGTCTGACCGTTCTTCACATGGTCTCCCACCTTGACAAACGCAGGCGCATCCGGAGCAGGCGCGGAATAAAAAGTTCCCACAATGGGAGAAGTGATGAAGAGCGGCTCTTCTTCCGTATTCTCCTCCTTCTCTTCTGCAGACGCCGCCGCAGGAAGAGG
The DNA here is from genome assembly GCA_937893675.1 of uncultured Blautia sp. Classification (GTDB taxonomy): domain Bacteria; phylum Bacillota; class Clostridia; order Lachnospirales; family Lachnospiraceae; genus Blautia_A. The sequence goes on along the minus strand of CALBGI010000033.1, from coordinate 3,352 downwards.
CGCAGGAGCCACTGCCGCCCCCGGCGCCACAACCGGCGGGTGCTGAAGCTTACTCATCGTAATCTTCATCTCTCCCTCTTTGTAAGTGAATTCTGTCAGGGAGGAATCCTCCACGATCTTTACCAAACCTGCAATTTTTTCCAAATCCATAATATCGTCTCCTTTTCGTATCGTTCTCAGTCTTCAAACAGCTTTGTCATGCGCTTGGCCACCAGACGGCAGTCCAATACTTCCTTACAGGGCTTGTGGATGTGCTTTCTCATTTCATCCAGCTCTTTCATCTCCTCCTGGATCAGCTGCTGCGCTTCCTGCACGGTAATTGCCCGGAAACGGATCTTGTGGTCCGTCTTGCGCTGCACAAGCTTGGGGATATCCACGGAAGCCACGGTAGCAATTTTGGCATAGCCGCCGGTCGTCTGCCTGTCAGAAAGAAGAACAATGGGTTTTCCATGGGAAGGCACCTGCACGGATCCAAAAGCAATGCCATCGGAAATGATGTCAGAGGTTTTCTTCGGTGCGATAAACGGTCCCTCCAGGCGGCAGCCCATGCGGTCAAAGTCACTGGTCACTGTATAGGTGCTGCCAAGAAAGGTGTCAATGCCCTGGCGGCTGAACAGATCATCCTGAGGCCCCATTACCACCCGAAGCTCGGCCTCTTCCTGGTCAAATTCATCCAAATCCAGTGTCCTGGAAAGGAAAAAGGGAAGATAGCGTCTTTTGATACGAAAATTGATATAATCGCCGGCCTGGAGCTTCCGTCCCTTAAATCCCCCCAGGCTGCTCTTCATATTCGTACAGCGGCTGCCCATGACAACCGGAATATCCAGATAGCTGGAAAAAGCGATATAGCCTCTGCTTCCAGTGCGCGCACTTCCAAATCGGAGCACATCGCCTTTGTTCATATAAAGAGCCGTATACATGGGCGCCGGTTTTCCATTGATGGTCGGCTGAAAATCGCCGCCAGTAATGGCGATAATGGTCGCGGAGGTGAATTCCAGGGTCGGACCTATGAGTGTAAATTCCAGAACAGCCTCATTCTCCGGATTATCCAGGAGAAGATTCGCGATTTTGAAGGAACGCATATCCATGACCCCGGCCACGGAAAACCCCTGACTCTGATACCCGTTGCGGCCAAGGTCCTGTACCGTGGTCAGCATTCCGCCTTTTAAAATACGAATGCCCATACTACACCTCCTCTTCGTGAACAACGCACGCATAGGTTCCGCTGTCCACCTGTTCTTTGATCCGTTTATATTCCTGCTCATCTACAGGCACAAAGCGGATATAATCTCCCGCTTCCACCAGAATCGGATTCTCCCTGCCCGGGTCATAGGTTTTTACGGGAGTCATTCCCATCAGCTGCCAGCCTCCCGGGGAATCCAGCGGATAAATTCCCGTCTGGGAACCTCCGATCCCCACGCTCCCCGCATTGATCTTGATACGCGGATTGGCCAGCCGGGGCGTATGGATTCTCTCATCCAGCCCGCCCAGATAGGTAAAGCCCGGCAAAAAGCCAAGCATATAGATCAGATAGTCCCGGGAAGAATGGATTTCGATCACCTCTTCCTCCGAAAGTCCCGCATGCTCTGCGATATTTCCCAAATCCGGTCCATACTCGCCGCCGTAGCATACCGGAATTTCAAAAATACGCTTGCGCACTTCTCCGGTTTTTACCTCCAAACGGACAATCTTCTGTATCCGCTCTTTTATTTCCCCGTAGGTGACCACACGGGGATCGTAGTTGATAAGCAGAGAACAGAAGGCAGGGATCACATCCACCACGCCTTCAATATGCTGTTCCTTCATCATCTGCACAGCTGCAGTGATTTTCCGGTTGATCTCCGGACTGATCTTCTTTCCGAATTCAACCAGCAGCGAGGAATCTCCTGCTGTTAAAATACGAATCTTCTGCATGTTTCTCTCTCCTGTTCAAATCCTTTTACAGAAAAAAGGTGCAACCTTTGGGATCACACCTTTCCTCTTAGTGTATTGATGTTGCTTTACAGCAGGCTTCCCAGCTTGCTCACAAACGTAGTAACGCCCATATATGCGGAAAGGACAACCACAAGCACACCCAGAACCAGCAGCACGGTAGGATGCTTATAGCCTTCTCCCATAATGGATTTTTTCTTGGCTGCAATGAGACAGATTCCCAGGGTGACCGGAAGGATCAGTCCATTGAATGCTCCGGCCAGAACCAGAAGTACCGCCGGATTTCCGAGAATCAGCATGATCAGTGTGGAAACTGCGATGAAACCAATGATAACCCAGTTCTCATTCTTCTCAATTCCCTTGCTGAACGTCTTGAGGAAAGAAACCGAGGTGTACGCTGCTCCAATAATGGAGGTGATCGCCGCACAAAGAAGCACAAGACCCGCGAAGCGATAGCCAATCTCGCCGGCCCCCTGCCGGAATGCATCTGCTGCCGGATTGCCGGCATCCAGCGTCACGCCCTTTACCACAACGCCCAGCACTGCGAGGAAAAGGAAAATACGTACGATGGTCGCAATTCCAATTCCCATAACAGAGCTCTTGTTGATCTCTTTTAAGTTTTTCTCTCCGGTGATTCCCGCATCAATGAGACGGTGCGCACCGGCAAAGGTGATATATCCGCCCACGGTTCCTCCCATCAGGGTAAGGATAGCCGGAAACAGATCATCGATCTTCGCAGATGGAACGAACGTATTCTTCAGGGCATCTCCTACCGGCGGTTTTACCACAATGATCACCGCAAAAATAACCACGATCATAATGCCACCAAGAACCTTTGTCACCGTGTCCATCGCTGATTTTGCATTCTTCAACAGAAATACCAGGATTGCCAGAGCGCCGGCCAGCACATAGCCTGCCTCTGTGGGAATGCCAAGCAAGGTATTAAATCCCAGGGCACCTCCGCCCACGTTTCCGATATTGAACACCAGTCCGCCAAGCACGATCATAAACGCCACAAAATACCCAAGTCCCGGAAGCAGCTTGTTGGCCACATCCTGTCCTCTTAAACCGGTCACACAAAGCACACGCCAGATATTCAGCTGCGCTACCGCTGAAAGAAGAATGGAAGTCAGGATAACAAAACCAAAGCTTGCCTGAAACTTACCGGTAAAATCTGCCGTCTGGGTCAGAAAGCCCGGCCCGATCGCAGAGGTCGCCATCAGGAAAGCCGCACCCAGAAGGGCGCCGCCACTCTTTTTCTCGTTACTCATATTATGTCCCCCTTTGTTCTTTATCGATTCATTATACTAAAATTTCCACAAATACACAAGCAAATTGCCCGGATTTTTGTGATTTTTTCGTAACAACTCACTTGCAAAGTTAAATTCCACCCCTCTGTGGAATTTAATCCTGCAAAAAT
>CALBGI010000032.1 GCA_937893675.1 uncultured Blautia sp. | reverse complement strand
TAATGACATATCTTATATCAGTTTTTTGAATTTACACAAAACTTGAAACGGTCTCCCGCAAGGCAGTACATCCCTGTCTTTATGTCTGTTCCTGCCTGTTTGTCTGTACCTGTTCACACGTCCATATCTGTCCGTATGTCCGTTCAGGTCTGTTCATCCATACCTGTTCACATGTCTGCTCCGCCCGTACATTCACATTCGCCCCTCATTCAAGGGCTCAGATAGTTCTTCATGGCTTTCAGCGCATTTTTTTCCAGACGGCTCACCTGTGCCTGCGAAATTCCGATTTCCTCTGCCACCTCCATCTGTGTCCTTCCCTCGTAAAACCGCAGTTCTATGATATGGCGCTCCCGCTCTCCCAGTCGTCTCATGGCTTCCCGAAGAGACAGATTTTCCACCCACCGCTCTTCTTTATTCTTTTTGTCACTTATCTGATCCATGACATACAAGGTATCTCCACCTTCTGTATACACCGGTTCAAACAGGCTTACCGGATTCTGGATGGCATCCAGCGCATAGACGATCATCTCTTTTTCTATCCCTATTTCATCTGCGATCTCAGCAATATCCGGCTCTTTCAAATGCTGCTTTACATAGTTCTCTTTCGCATAAATTGCTTTATAGGCAATATCCCTCAGGGAACGGCTCACACGGATGGAATTGTTGTCTCTTAAATACCGTCTGATTTCTCCGATGATCATCGGCACTGCATAGGTTGAAAATTTCACATTTAATGTTGTATCAAAGTTGTCTATCGCCTTGATCAGTCCAATACATCCTATCTGAAAAAGGTCATCCGCATTTTCATTGCTGTTCTGAAAACGTTTGATCACGCTTAAAACCAGCCTGAGATTTCCCTTAATGTACAATTCTCTTGCTTCCTCGTCACCCTCCTTGATCCGCTGGAAAAGTGCTTCTTTTTCTTCTGCTTTCAATATGGGAAGCCTGGATGTGTTCACTCCACAGATTTCTACTTTGTTAAGCGCCATCTTAAGAATCCTCCTTGTCTTCTTTTGCTATTAAAAATGATTCTCAAGGCAGCGGCGAAATATACTTTTTTCCGTGAAATATAAAAAATATAAGCCCTTGACACAGCATTTTCATACTGTGTCATTGCTCTTTATGAAGACATTTTTCCTCCTGGATTTCCACAAGGATAATATCCTCCCCAATCTGGCGTATGCACTCCCAGGGAATGATGTATTCACTTTCCCGTCCCCAAAAACTGCAGAAGTGTCCTGGCCCGGGTACAATGAGTGCTGTGAGGCGGTTGACCGCACAATTAAATTCTACATCAATGGGACATCCCAGACTTTTACAGGTACATGTATTTATGACTTCTTTTTGTTTTAATTCACATACTCGCATAAGAAACCCGTTTTTTGAAAAAATATGCAAATCCTCCTTAAAATATGTATATACCTTTATTGACACCTGTCAAATAAATAAAGTATAATGATTTTGAAAAAAGGGGAAATGGCCGAAATGCCGTAACAGAAAGGGGAAAATTCTGTGAGATGTCCGTTTTGCAATCAAGAAAACACCAGAGTTGTGGATTCCAGACCGGTGGAGGATACAAATTCTATCCGTCGCAGACGTCTCTGTGATGCCTGCGGGAGAAGATTTACCACTTACGAAAAAGTGGAAACCATTCCTTTGACTGTCATCAAAAAGGATCAGACCAGGGAACAGTATGACAGAAACAAGATTCAGGATGGTGTGCTGCGCGCCTGTTATAAGCGCCCGGTTCCCATGGAAAAAGTAGAAGAAATGATCAATTCCATTGAAGCAACGATCTTCAATATTGAAGACCGCGAAATCGGCAGTACCCGCATTGGTGAAATCGTAATGGAACACCTGCGCGATCTGGATGCCGTGGCCTATGTGCGCTTCGCTTCCGTTTACCGCGAATTCAAGGATGTCAGCACCTTTATGGATGAGCTGAAAAAATTCATGGAGTAAATGCAAAATCCCGCCGTTCAAACTCTGTTTAAGAGTCAGTAAACGGCGGGGTTTTCTTATGTATCATTCCAAAAGACTTCGCATTCCCATATGCATAGCTTTAAATTATCTTTTTCAGTTTTTCGTCATGCTCACGGACCAGAATATCCTGTATTTCATGATATGCCCTGATATCGCTGGTAATGTGGATGACTTCATTCAGCTTGCGGCTTAAATCAATATGCCCTTCTGCTATGGTGCGTATATTTTTTTCAATCACATTTTCAATATGAAGCTTGATCCCTGATACTTCCGTATCAAGTCTGCTTACTTTTGCATCAAGAGCACTTACTTTTGTATCGAGGCTGTTTACCTTTGTATCAAGACCGCTTACTTTTGTACCAAGGCTGTTTACCTTTGTATCAAGACCGCTTACTTTTGTATCAAGACCATCTACTTTTACATTGAGATTATCTACCTTTTCCAAAATTTGTTGCAAGAGTTCTCTGTCTGTCATAGCATCGCCCTCCTATGTATGTGCATTATAGCATATGGGAAATATGAAATCTACAACAAAAAAAGAAACCATTGCAGACTGCTCCTGTAGATACATTCATTCTGCTTTATAGTTTCTCTTTCGTATTGGATATTAAATTTTAATCGGGGCAACAGGATTTGAACCCTTTCAATTACTATTTTGGCTAAAATACATATATTTGCGATTTAAGACACATGTCCGCAAACGCGCATTTTTACGCTGTTTTTAAGCAATTCAGTTTTTAATGTATTACTAAAAATAATACGTTTTTACTTGATTTATGTATGCTATGCAACACGAAATGCAACACGCCAGCGGGGCAAATTCCCCGCTGGCATTCCATTAGACATTATACTCTATTACACTCTTTTTGCATACTCCAACGCAATCCAACCGGCGCCGGATTTCAGACGGCCCCAGGTATAGCCACCTGCTGTCTTCGTCTCCACAATAGTATAGGTTCCCACCGGGCAAGTCCCGCTTACTCCGTAGTTGGTTCCAGGGCCTTTGCGGATATTGAGATTTGTAATGCTGACCTTCACAAGATAGCTTCCGTCACCAGCCGGCGCTTCCGGTGTCTCTACACCTCCGCTGATGTTTTCGCCGATAATTCCCTCCGCAATCAGCTTTGCATGAGCGCTCATGCCGATATCTCTTGCCTTACGGTAATCCTCCGCATTGTCACAGAAGAAAGATTCCACCAGAACCGCAGTAGCTTTGGTCTTTCTCGTCCAGTACAACTCCTTCTTGATCTGCCCACCACGATTGTGCCATACTGTGCCCAACTTCGCGCAGATCGCATTGGCAATTTCCAGACCTTTGTCGTTATAAGCATACGCCTCGCATCCATACGCTCGGGAGTTAAATGCATTCAGATGCAACTGGATAGCCAGGTCAAAACCTCCGCTGTTCTCCACACCCATAAAATAATTAATCTCATCGTTCAGGTTGTGCAGTTCTCCCTCCGGGGCAATGCACAACACAGCTTCATGCCCTGCTGCATTTAACCATGCCACGACATGGGGCGCCAGCTCTTTGTTGTACAGATACTCATTCACACCACCGTGCTGAGTGCCATCTGCAGAGGAGATTACTCCTCCGCCATAGTTTGCATGTCCTACACAGATTAAAATCTTCATAGTCTTTTCCTCCAATCAAAAAGGAGAGCTCTTTCGCTCTCCCTGAAACGTTATCATTTTATTTGTTATCTTACTTTTTCCATCAATGCTTCCTGCAACACCTGAGAAAAATTAATCCCTGCTCTTGTGGCTGCTTCATTTAACCACGCTGGAATACTGAGCGTCTTTTTTACTGCTTTCGAACAGTGTTTTTTACGGTATTCCATCATGTCAAATTCAATCACAACCAGAAAGCCATCTTCTACTTCGATTTTATCCGGTGTGGAAGCCTTCGGTAACTTTTCTCCTCCGGCTTCCATTGTAGTTAATGATAAACCGAGAGCTTCCACTGCCATTTCATATGCCTGCTGCATATCATCACCCTCGGTCAGACATTCTGGTATATCTGGAAACGACACCCAGAATCCACCTTCCTCCGCCGGATGAAAAATTGCAGGATAGAATAATTTGTCCATACGTAATACCTCCGTTTTCTTTTTCAGGTGCGGGACTATTTCAGTCCCGCTTGCTTTAATATGCCCTGCTCCAATCCCTTCTTCATGGCTTTGGAGTGATAAGGAACGATTACCGTTTTATCAGTCTCTGGATTTCTTAGTTTTACGTGAGAACCATTTTGACTGACTTCCTCAAACCCATTCTTTTTGAGATGTTTTATCATCTCCCTTGGTGTCATTGGCATCTTATGTATCTCCTTTCCTTATCATGTTTATACTATATCACGTATTATTACGTATGTCAAGTATTATTACGTACTTTTACGTATTTTATAAATCTTTCTTTGCCTGTTTGATAATCTGATTTACATATGTACTAAGCCCGGCCACTAAGATGCCCTGAACAATGGCCGTAAATACCGCCAGTGCAATTTCCTGCGCGTTTCCCAGCGGACAGGTAGCAAATACCCACACCGCTGCCAAGATGATTCCAATTGCCCCCAGAATGGCCGGAATGTACTTATCTTTTACCGCCTGTGCCTGCTTCAAACCAGCACCAACAAAATACAACGCAATCGCCAGCACCAGCAGCTCTGGCTTTACATAGTTTAAAATCTGTTCCACACTTATTCTTCCTTTGGCTCTTCTGGCATTTCCAGAAGTGTTTGATATAGTTTTGTTGCAACATCATTACCGCCCAACTCATGGTATGCCGTATAAACACGCTTGATAGATTCTTTAGCGTATATCGGACAGTATTCTCTTTCCTGGTACTTATTGTAGTTATGTACCATATTTTCTCGCAAAAGAGACTGTACGCCCTTGGCGATTGCTCGGCTCTCTCTTTGCTGGTTCTTCATTTTCTTGATGATATACCCCAGGGCTGCGCCTATCACAGCAAACAGCCAGGGAACCCAGTTCTGCTGCAGATACATGATTATTTCTGTCATTTCGTTTTCCCTTCCCCGGCTTGCGCCGGCGCAAATTATTTCCCATTAAAAACAGACCCTCGCGGGTCTGGCTCTGATCTCTCGCATATTCTATTCTCCTTTTCAAATAAAATCCACACAAAAAGTCATTTTTCATAAACTGATTATTCCGCAATATAAGAAACATTAATATTTATTCCGATTGTAGTATCCACATCATCGAAAAACATAACAGATGCTGTTCCATCATTTTTTATTAATACCCTACAATTTCTGTCTTTATTGTATTGCTCATAAGCGTATATCTCTACAATCGGCCGAAAACTGGCAGAAATGATACCAAATTGATACTCTGTATTGGCTTGCAACTTTTTTTGTGGCATTCCAGCACAATGGAATAATACATATTTACTATTCCGGTACAAAATTGCCTTTGGAAGATAAGTGGATACGTTTTTCTCTTCTCGTTTAGTAGTCAAAGAGGAGTTTAGTTCATTAATCGCCCCTACGATTTCCTTGCTTGTGGTCTGCAGATTACTGGAAGTGCCAATACCCAGCTTTTTCTTGATTGCAGCCGTAATCTCCCCGAAAGTAATCTTTCTCATTTTCGTATTGTCCAGATCTCCGATGATCATACAATCCTCATCCGCCGGATTGATCTTAGCTACTAATCCCCGAATCAGTGTTCCTGAGCCTAAAAATCCCATTACTCCGCCTCCTTAATCATCCAATCAACCGCCAGGATTTCCTCACCGGTCAGCTGTGCGATGTCATCCGTACTTATCTGCATGATATCAACTTCGTGCTGGATCCCAAGATACGGCTCCAGCTCTTTATAAAATTTTTCAAATCCAGGAGTTCCGATCTTGAGCCTGATGTTTCCGGTTTCTTCTCCTTTTTCATCCAGCTCCTTTTCACCATACTTCTCCATAAGCCCCAGCTGCACATTTTGAAATTCTGTAAGTGCATCACGTATAAGCCGTGTGTTTCTGGCCGCAGCGTATCCAACTCTACCGTTATACCTCAGTACTTTTTCCAAGCTTTTCAGCATATTGTTGAGTTCTACATTCTTATATATCTTTCTCATGGTATCCGCTCCTATCATGGTATAAATTCTGGATCAGCCTCAGCATCAAAGGAATGAGTGTACGATAATTCCAGTCTTCAGGTTTTCCGTCCATATCAAGCCTGGCCGCTTCTGGGAATGCCCTGTACACATCTTCCGCATAAAAACCAGGCATAGGTTTTCCTGCAAATCTATCCCGTGCGTCCAGATATCCTTCTTTATAGCGAAACCACACTACCGGGATATCCAATGCCCGCATGGCTTCTTCGATTCCCACCTCTCCAGCATGCTCTTTATAACGCTTTGAAGAGGAAGACATATATGCAACTGTAAGCCCATCCTGTTTTAAAACCACATGCCCACCATCTGTAACATGGCTCAGGTTCCATAACTGTGGTGCTTTTGCAAATTTTACTTCGCCATTAAAACCGGTGTCCCCCTGGAACCAGATCCCGTCTTTCAGCTCTATTCCGGAATTAAATTTTACGTTATTTTGGAATTCGCAGTTCCCTGTGAAGTTCGCCTCCCCAAATTCACAGCTCTTTTTAAATATCACAGTTCCGGATTCAAATACGATCTCCTTGTCCTCGGGTGCTTTAAATATAATATTGTAAGTCCGTGCTTCTAACACAACATTCCGACTTCCGTCCCCGTATTGCGCTGACAGGTCCAGCAGTCCGTCCAGGATATCACCGTAGCCACCAGTCGCAAGGGATTCTGATATCTTAAACCATTCATCCCCCTTCCGGGATATCAGGTCGATACCCTCGATATAGCCACTCTTCAGGTATGTCGCATTGATATAAAGCTCATTTCCGCTCCTGTAGATCCCTTTGTACTTACCATCATCTGTAAAAAGATCAAAAATCTCTTCATGGGTCAATGCACTCACATCTTCCACAAAAGATATGGATTCTGTCTCGATCACTTTAGTTAAGCCGCCTGCCGCATAGAGGATAACTTCTAGTCCAGTAATAACAAGTGGCTGTCCCAGTGCTGTCCCATCATCGCTTATCAGAAGCTCTTCCTCATCTACCTGCAGCAATTGATACAGGCTCACAATCAAAGTGTCCTCATCTTCCTTGCTTCTGTACCAGGTATTCCATTTCTCACCGTCCGACGCAAAACGGACCTCAAACCGTCCTGCATACGGTTTTCTTTCAGCGCTTGTCCCGTCTGTATAAAACGCGGAAATCGTAAGAGAACTCGGCTCAAAACTTCCATATTTTCCAACCTTCACTACATTTGATGACAGTTTTAGGGTATAATTGCTCCCGTTCTTACCTGGTGCTCCCTCATACAGCTTCGCAAGGTTAAACCTCTTCAGATCCGTAAAACGGTTCAGATAAGTCGCTCTTATATCTACCCAGCCATCATCTGCAGTCAGACCGGTCACTTTGAACGTCTTGGAAGTATTATCCCAGGAACCCTGCACATGATCTGATTTCGATATCGTGAAAATACAGTCTTTTGTGATATCTTCAAAGCCGTAATGGACCGTTGGCCGGAATGTAACATCAGGGAACTTATCGTAATTCCCTTCATTGTCTACCGGAACGGATTGGTAATTGTTGTCCAAAGACAATATGATGGTCTTTGTATCCATGATGACTTCCGAAAGAGGCTGCCCGCCGATCTGGAGGTGGTCTCCGTCGATCACGACCTGTTTCGTATCCATATCCACCATAAACAGTATCTTCCCAGATTCATCCCTTACCGTCAGCGCCCCTGCGTCGATATAATCCGCATTGATGCCCTCCGCATACAGGATTCGGGTAATCAAATCCCCATCAAGGACAAATCCATAGGGATAGGTGTTTCCTCCATCATTGGAAACGCCTATCGCATCGGACGTGATCTTGATCACGTTTTTTGACTCCTCGACCGTTGGCTTATCGTGGAAATAGGATATGGTGCTTCCGTCCGGCTGCTTTACGTAGGTGCTGTAAAGGCCGCTTCCTTTTTTCAGGGTTTCATCCAGCTTTTTGACTGCTTCCTCCCTGGCAGTCTTTTCCTTTTCCACCAGTTCCTTGAAATATACGTTTGTCCCTGCCTGTTCATTGTTGTAGGCCGATTGATTGCGCAGACCGGATTCTGCGCTGTTCTTCATGGTTGTGATTCCCAAAAATACAAAGTCAATATCCGTCAGAAACGTATTGTATACATTCCCCCGCCAGTCCGTGAGCACCGCCAGATCCATGAATTCCGCCAATGGATAGGTGATATAATCCCCGGTAAATTTACGAAATGGAATGCCGGACAGACGCTCTGAGATCCAGGATACCAAAGTCTGCTCGCTTCCTTTTGCAAGGGGATTGCTCACAGTGAGCTGATATCCCTTTTTTCCGGCTTCTACCACTTCTTCCGTTTCCGTGCCATCATCCGCGGTGAGCTTCCGGGTTGTAGTCACGCCGGTGATCGTAATGTCACTGGTATCCAACGTGATGCTTATCCATTCCGTAAGTTCATGATGTGGCTTGGAAAAGTCCAGGTCATAAGACAGTATTTCCAGTTTCCCGCCCCGGTTAATGCGAGCATTCCCGCAGGCGATCATTGCAATAAATCCGATCACCTGCCGGAACGTATACTCACTGGAAGGCTTTGCCTGGATCACAAAATCATCATGCAGGAACGAGGTACTTGCCAGAATGATGCCGCAGCTTGTACAGATATCCCTTAGCACTGCCCCGGCCGCAGCCGGAAATACCAGGTTTGTCTGATAGGCTGCATTAGCCTTGTACATGTCGTCATAGGCTGTTACGATGACCGTGGAACCGTAGCTCTCCGGCGCTGTAACAGTAAACGTGCCAAATTCGATTTTCTCTGTCGTATTGGACAGTTGGAATGTAAGGTACAGGCGGACTTTGGCTCCGAAGAAATCATATTCCTTCAGATGGTCGTCATCGTTCAGAAGCTCCAGCTGAATATTGCGGCAGATAGCCGCCCCCAGAGGGACAGCGTTTGCATCTGCAGCATCTACGACCCCATTGTTTGATATGGAAAAATCCTCTTCATTCAGTTGCAGGACTTCTCCGCTCAGAAGCGTGACTTCTGCATTTCCTTTAAAATCCTGCCGCTGTTTCATCAATTCTTTGAATTCATTACTTACATTGATCATAGCTTGCTCTTTCCTGTCATGTTAAAAGATAACTCACTCAGGTATTTTCCGTCTTCCGTCAGATCCCCAATAGATATATTTCCGCTTTGCCCTACATAAAATGGGTCGTCCCGCCAGGCGCCGTGATACAGGCTGAAATGATGTAGTGTAAATACAGCTCCCTTTGCAATGATCTGCAGGATTTTGGTAGCTTCTGCCTGCGGTATGTTGGTAGCCTTATAGCTGTACTGCTCCACAGTAAACATCGGTGTGAAATGGCCTTCCCCGGCCTGCGAACGGTTACTCCCTTCAGTGTAAGTCGTCTCGAAACTGTATCCCATATCTCTGTCCGGCTGCCAGATTGCAATGTTGTTCATCTTAATCTTGTCCTGTGCCATATTGCCCTCCTACGTCAGTGAAAACGGATTTGCACCGTTTAAATCCCTCCGAACCTTCGCCTCCTCAATCATTTCATCAAAGAACGTCCGGCGGTTCATCTGTGCCACGAAACGATAGGTTCCTCCAGCTTGTTTTCCACCGCTTTCCTCACGGACAATCTTCCGCAGAAGGCTCTCCGGTGCTTCGATATTGCTCCCGTGCTTCTGGTCGCCCAAAACTGCCAGGAACTCTGAACGCGGTGGGATAACCGCGCCAGATGCCAGATACGGGACTTTTGATACCCGTGGGAACGACGCCCGAAATCCTATGGTTCTGTATCCATTCGCCGTCGGAATCTTCCAGGGGCCGAAATTCATGGCCGATTCAATCCCGGATATGGAATAATTGATATTGGAAATCCCATAGTTCACCGTGCTGATGACCGAATTCATCTGCCGGCGGATGTTGTTCCCAATGTTCGCTATAGAATCAGATATTGTCCAGCTGATCTGTTCCCATATCTGAGCGGTATGGTTCGCCGCGCGCTGCCAGCAGTCATCAATAATGTTCACGGTAGAATTGAGCTTCGGTGCGATATCCATAGAATTCATATCGGATATGATTGTTCCGATACGGCTCGCCATGTATTCCCACTTCTGGGTCATAATGTTATACATGGATTCAGAGTAACTCCGTACCGTTTCTGTCATGTTGGACAATTCCGTGGATGCTGCAATTTTCATCTCCCGGACTTTCAGTGTTACTTCCCGCGCAGAATTGCCCCAGCTTAATACGGTCGCTTCGTTTGCCCCGCTGGCAGAATCTTCTGCCGCTGCCTGGACTCCGTAAAGGTTGTTCTCTGCATCGGTCTTCATATTGGAAGTGGTGCTGTCTACAGTAGCTTCCATAGATTCTGCATTGCTCTCTAAGGTCTCTTTCGCAGCCACTACATTGGTATCAACACTCTCCTTCACAGCAATAGTCGCTTCCGGAAATACTTCTGCAATAATCTTTGAAGCAGTCTCTGTACTATATCCCATATCTTCCACTGCAGCCATAAGCCTTATATATGCATCTTGGGCAGTTCCACCGGAATCTACTGTCTCGTACAGAGCTCTTTGCAATTTGTTTTGTTCATCCAAATTTAAGTGCATCTGATTAGTCAGATTTCCAACCGCATAGTCCAGATCATCATAACACTCTTCTGCTTTTTGGGTGCCAAGGTCAATCTGTGCTGCCATGTTAGAGGTCTCAGTGCTGAGTCCTTTCGTTGCTTCCGCAAGTCCCTTTAATCCGTCCGAAGTCACCGTCTGCGATTCATTCATTCTGGAAATTGCGCGTTCTGCACCGTCTGCTGAAATACCGTATTCATCCAGTTTTGCTGCAATATTTGCATATCTTTCTTCTGCAGCTATTCCGGCAGATTCCATTTCCTCTGACAGTAAGAACAGTTCTTCTGCCTGTTTATCGGTTATCAACCGACTTTCTGATAATGCCGTAATAAATCCTTTGATCGCAGTTCCAGCCTCTGAGAAAATTCCATTTCCACCTTGTAGTGTTTCAATCCAGCCAGCAAGGCCTTTCATCGCAACAACAAATGCTGCTCCAATCCCAACGATAAGCCCTGCCGTCCCAACAAGTGGCGCTATTGAAGTAGCTAATGAGGAAAAACCTCCGCTTGCACCTCCGGCTGCCTTTCCGAGATTCCCCAGAAGATCTCCTGCATCTTTGGTTCCGCTGCCAAAAAGCTTTTTCAATTTTCCGGCAACAAGCGAAATACTTGAACTGCTGATCAGGTTTGCGCCGATTTTGGAAACCAGTTTCTTCACCAGTGTTCCGATCCCGGTTATATCCGCAATCTTTACTGCAATAAACGCTTTTCCGATAAACGCCGCGATCTTGCCGGCTGTGCCGCTTTCCTCCAGGCCGTCAAACAGATCACCTATGGCGTCCACGATTGCCGTGAGCATAGTCCACAGATGCGTAGGCCAGTCCACTTCTCCCAGGAATTCTCCTATGCCTTGCCCGACTGCTTCCCAGTCGGTACCATCCAGAACATCTACGATAAACCCAACCAGCTCGCCCAGGAATATATTCAGGGACTGTCCAGCCTCCGACCAATTCAGATTGTAAAATGCCGCATTTAACCCGCTGGAAACATTATCTGCGATTTCATCCCAATCCGTGGTTTCCGCAAACGCACGCAGAGAAGCAAAAGCGCCGTTGATTCCATTCGTGAGAGTGATTCCAACTTGTGCAAAATCAATCCTTGCAAATATGCCGTTGACCGCCTCACCAAGAGCCTGTCCCAGTTCTTCCCAACCGGTAAGCCCCGCACCGTTTCTCCTAGACATATCGGACACGAATCCGCTTAGGATGTTCCAGGAGATCATGAAGTAATTCCCCAGAAGATTCCCAAGCTCTTCCCAACCGATTTCACCGATCGCACCGCGCAACCCCTGGGATAATTTACTTCCAATCTGCTTGAAATCAATGCCGCCGGGACCGATCAGCAGGTTGAACGTATTGACCAGGGTATTGATCCCGGCTCCTATGGTTCTGCCCATAAGTTCAAAGTCCAGATACTTCACAAGGCTGTTAAACGTAGTGGTAAAAGCATTGATAAATGCAGTAACCTTCGGTCCTACATTATCCCAGGAGATCACGTTGTAGATTTTCTGCAGACCGTTATTGATCCCGGCTGCAATAAACTCGCCAAGTCCTTCCCAGTCCTCTGCCTGTATGAGCTGTTTAATCTTATCTGCCAGTCCTTTAATGGAATTCTCAATGGGAACTGTCTCAAACATTTCTCCCGGTGAAATCCCCCCGCTACCAGAAGGTCCTGTGGAACCGCCTCCGCCACTTCCGGTATTGCTGCTGTTCTCCCGGGACTCCCATCTGTGGACTTCGTCCAGTCCGGAAAGATAGCTCTCATTGGCTTTCTCGGCTTTTTCTGTGGCGTCTGCCAAATTTCCAGTCGCATCTGCCGTATCGTCCGCCGCACCTGCCGTACCAGACAGCGAATCCCGGTAATCCTGCTGTACTCCTATTGCTTTGACAAAGCTGCTCTGCCCCGTCAATGCCGCGAAGAACATACCTACATAAGTCAATGCCCTTGCGATCAGATTGATGAACGTCACAAGGATCGGAGATACCACTGTGAGGATTGGGGAAAAGGCCGTTGCAAAGCTGTTCTTCAGCTGCGTCATTGCGGACATCAGCGCGGAAATGCTGTTGTTGGTCGTATCGCAATACATGGCAAGGTTCTGGAAGCCTTCACCTATGCCGCTCGTTACCGCGGAAATGGCTCGAAATACTGTGCTGAACAAAATTGACGTTCCAAGCATCTTTGCCATGCTCATGCGTGTCTTGTTGGTATGCCGGTTAAGCCCGGCCATAGCTTTCATGCCATTACCGGCGCCCCGCGCCAATTTACCCATTGCTGCAGATATCATGCCGGAAAGCTTTTTTATGCGGTTTGCAACACTGCCAAGAACCTTTTCAAAGACTTTCGTCTTTTTCTTTGCTTCTTCGACAGCTCCTCCGTAATCTCTTATCTTCTTTTCACTTTTACCGATATTTCCACTATTGGATATATCTCCTGTCACAGCTGTCTGTTTAAGTGTCTTAGCATATTCCTTCGCTTCTTCCTTCAAGAGGACAAGCTTACGATATGCCTCATCAAAATCTTTATTTCCAAGCCCCTGTCCGGCACTGGCAAGACGCGCAAGCTCCTGCTCTGCCTCACGGATTTTTCCCGCAAAAGATTCTATATCAAACGGATTGATATCGGCAGCGATATTGAGCTGTTCCTGATACTTCTTTACCTCTTGGTTCAGAACCTTTAAGTCAGAGTAGACATCATCATAGTCCTCATCTCCGAACCACTTGCCCTCTTTTTCCATGCTTTTCAGTATTTCTTTTGTCCGGGTGATCTCTGCGAGGAGCTGATTTACATGTGTTTTAGCCTCTTTTGCTTCTACGCCAATGGATTTCATGATTTCAGGGGAATATCCATAAAGACTTGGATTTTTGACATCCATTTCCCGAACCGGGTCATCTCCATAATCCGGCGGAGTATCGTCCCACCGGGAAATTGTGATTTCCTGTTCCTGAAGTTTCTGAAGCTCTTTTTGCGCTTTTTTCGCTTCTCTGGAAGCCTCTTTGGCACTTTTTGCAGCTGATTTTGCTTCTTTCCCTGCTCCTTTGGCTTTCTGCCGTGCGGTATCGGCATTCGAGTCCGCCTCCAAAGTGAAAGAATCCAGTTGCCTCATAATGGATTCCAGATTATCGCCAATATCTGAAATAGATTGTGCCGCCCGCTTAGCTGCCTGCTGCAGTTTTTGGCAATCTCCCTGAAATCCGCTTAAGTCTATCCCGGTTTCAATAAGCAGCGTTCCGTCTGCTTTTACTGACATTTCTATCTCACCACCTTAATCCAGAATCGCAATAAGCCGGTTCTGTTCTTCCTGTTCCTCTTTTGTGTATTTCTTTTTCAGGTCGCACAATGCCTTATTCTCCCGGTAAAACTCTTTTTCCCATTTTTCCAGTTTCTTTTTTGAAGCTCGCTTTTTCCGGAAAGACACCACCTGAGAAAACAGACTCTCCCCTATCTCCATATAAGCGCCCATAAAGGTCCACCAATGAAGATAAGGGAGAGCTCTGATCTCTTTACCGATAACACGGTTTATCGAAGGTATGATAATGGGCGCGTCCTGCTCCCAGTCCATAAGCCGCGGCTTTGGCCGGTTGTCATCCTCTGCGCCCATATCAATAAAGAGGATTGCCTGCTGCTGTGCTTCTGGCCATAGTTCCTGCGGCATTTTCTGGAAATCCTCAAACAGGATATCCAGGCATATCCACCACTTCTCATCCTCTTCGTACTCCGGATTATTAAAATGATTTAAAATATCCAGAACCGCACGGAAGTCTGAACGTATCTTCCATTCCTCACCACCCACAGGAAGGGATTCCGGAAGCCTCCAGGCATTCATCACTTATGGTATCTCGCTGTTGCCTTGCGAACCTTCGCCATTTTCTTTTCAATACGTTCGTTGGTGATCTGCTCGATGATCCCAACGATACCTTCCAGAACGTTTTCAAAGAAAAAGTCTCCATTTGAGATCACAGTCAAGGGTCCGCATTTCTGGAACAGCGATTCCGATACCTGGTAACCAAACAGCTTGTCAAACTGGCTTCTGACATTTTCAGAAAACTCCATAATTTCTTTGTCAGACGGATTTTCCGAGAATTTTACATTGTTAAAAAACTCCACCACCTGGCCATATCGGTTAAGGATGTCCATATCCGTTGGAATAAATGCCATTTTTCCAAGACATTCCCCGTCTGTGTCCACAATAGGGACTACAATCTTTCCGGTATTGACTTTTAACTGCAATGCATTTTTTACTTCCTGTCCCATAGTCTTTTCTCCTTTTATGTTGCTTCACGCAGCCGCTCCGTCTGCTGTGAACTTCTTGGTCTTCGGGCTGTATTTTCCTTTTACGCGCTCACCCACGTAATTTACAGTAAATGGCGTCTGATATCCTGAAGTGTCCCCGCCATACTGTGTCGGAACTACATAGCAATCCTGTTTCCATGCCGTATAACCAGTCTCTTCGTCACCCTCCCAGAGATGGACTTCCAGAGCGCTTGTTTTGCAGTTGTCGTCCTTATAGCGATTGTCAATGATCGTCTGAAGCTTTTGGGATAGTACGCTGTCTGTCCGCGCATAATACGGGTCAGCCTCAGAAGAAACTTCGTAGCCGTTATGCTTAAATGAAGTTTCCCCCAAAATGTTCTGCACGCTTTCTGTGTCCGGGTTCAGCTCCACGTTGTACTCTTCCAGGTCTTCTCCCAGTCGCTCCCATTCCTCTGCCTCTCCATGGCAAAGCGAACCTGCGTCGATCATATGCCCCATATATTTCCGGTCGATCTTTCCTGTAACAGTCTCAGCAAATAATTGCAGTTTCATTTTCATCATGTTTTCTCACCTTTTTCCTTTCATAACAGTTTCTCTGCTTTCTGCAAATATAAAATCCTGCCCTGCACCATATACTTTGCCAGCCCTGCTTCTGCATTGATTCCGGCAAAGTTTGGCATATTCTGCAGGATTTCTATCTCTTCTACCTCACAGTTTTTTCCAAAATCCGGATAATTCTTCTGTGTGTTCTGTTCCTCCAGCCAGTCCATGAAGCCCTGCACAAAATTCATACACTCCAGATTCAAGTCGTCCCCATAGGTGGAATACTCTTTTACTACCTCAACAGTAAATCCATAAGCCTTTCTGACATCACCATTGATAAACTTCTTAATCTCTTTTTCTGCATAATTAGTGAGTAGCGCAAAGCTGTCCGCAGATTTCGGAGAATAATTAAAATGCAGAACATCTTTGGTGAGATCATGGATCTTCGGTTCAAAATATGCCTTTATTGAATCATGCTTTGTCATTGCCTCAGTCCTTTCAGATAATTATCAAACTCTTTTACCAGATCCTCCCGCCTGGCCGCCATCATAGCCGTATCCCAATGGGAGGTTGCCAGCAGATGCCGGAAGGTACTGTGTTCCAACGTCCGGTCAGAAGGAATCTTTGCCACGCCCGGGCGTGACCAGAAACGTCCCTCACCATTGGTAAACGCACCTTTTTGCGTTTCCGGGTCTACATAGAGAATGCCTTCCCACTGATAATGGGCGTAGGGACTCAGATAATGGATCTGTCCCCTGTCGCCCTCTGCGCCTACATGGATATTCTGGGAGAGAAAAAACGTATCTGCAGGAACGTATGGATCCATAAATCTTGCCGCCGAATGGGCAAGAAATAAAATTCCTTTTCTCCCGCCTGTTTTCTCCCTCCCAATGTCTGAAAGGGGCGCTTTCCATTCAATCCGCGCCATTTTTGTCACCCTCCCAGTCTGTAATGCTTTGCCATTGGAAATGATGTATTATCCGAAAAGGCCGTAACCTTGAACGCCTCCGGTTTATAGCGGTTCAGTATCTGTGTTATCGTCTGTCCGGATTTTCCTGTGGGTCTTTCCCCGCATTCTCCCAGGACTACGATATCCCCCTCCGACACCGTAAATCTGCCGGCAGGATTCTGAACAAATTCATGGTATGGACAATACCTCTCGTCCTCCGGAATTCTCACCACATACACATTCTGGGACGTGGCTCCTGTATCACGGAAGCCGATTTTGACCTGACTTTTCCAGAAGCAGCCTTGCAGTACCGTCCGGATCCATTGCTCTTTTCGGTCTTCGGTATCTTCTGCCTTGATTCGGCTGTACAGAGTGATCGTATGGGTATAATTCGGATTCATCAGCGCACCCCCGCATACAAAAGCCCTGTGAAGGCCAAATGCCGGTAAAGGATCTCACGGATCCTTCCGGCCTTGCCCTCTTCCGTGTAAGGTGAAGATTTCAGATCATAGGTACCGGATTCCCCGTCATTGCTGTACGAGGCCAGGAGACCGGCTGCCCCCTGCTGCCTTGCCTGTTCTGACAGTTCAGCTGCCCTGTACAAAAGCTCCGCGATTTCGCAGACGCAGCGCTTTACCGGTTCCGAAATCAGATCCGGTTCTTTTTGCAGACGGAAGAAGGTTTTTTTGTCAACCTCGCCTTCTGCCTGCCGCTCCCAGTAATCCCAAACTTCTTTGTCGATCACCGGAGGCATTTTCTCTGCGTAGTCCAGATAATACGCATAATCCACGTATCCCATACGCCTGCTCCTTCCGTGTTATCCTAATTCTCAGGCTCCGGATTTCATGATCGCAAACGGGCATCTCTTTGCCTTGTCCTTCTGCAATGCGTTAATGGGATTCGGAATCTCCCAGCCAAGACGCATCACTGCACGCAGAGCGACCATGTCATTCTGCATCAGGTTATACGCAATTGATCCGTCCGTGTTCTGGACAACGCCTTCTGTGAACAGCTTGAATGTAATATCCTGGCGGATCGCATACACAAGCTGGCTGAAATCTCCGGAAATCATCAATGCTTTGGACTTGTCAAATGCTCCGTTGTTCGGGAAATTCATCGGGCTGCCGTCCAGGTAATAGCTTGTCCCGCTCTGCATATCGCTCTTGAAAATCGGCTGCCCAACCTCATCCCGGAGGCCTCTGAGCTTCGCTCTCATGGAAATGTCTGCCATATGTCCGTTGACAAAGAATCCGGAAGCTTCGACCTTACTGATCACGCCTTCTTCGCCCATGATCTTGTCATACACACTGTCCTCTGCGCCCAGCGTAACAACCGCACTCGCTTTCGTGGCTGTTGCCACCACATCTTCTCTCCAGGTAGACGGTTTGTCCGCGCCAAAAAGGATTGCGCCATCAATCTTGCTTCCAAATGCTTCTACGATTCTGGGTTTTACCTCTCCCCAGATATCATAATCCGAATCGTCCAGCACAGCCTCCGGCACCGGGACAATTACCGCGATCTCCTCTGCCACAATAAACTTTTTATCCCATGCCTGTTTTGTGGTCTGCTTCTGACCGGTATCACCGTTCACGAAGTAAGCGATCGGCAGCATATCCAGAACCGGCATTTTATACTGCTTCGATGTCATGTTCGCAAGCTTTCTTCCCCGTGTGAGTACCGCAGACTGCGTTACTACACCCTGGATGATCTCATTGGCCTCCTGTGTCGGAATCAAGGATTCCGCGCCGGTACGGTCAATAATATTTACGTCATTTTCAAATACTCTTAAATTCATTTTCTTTCTGTTCATCTCTTACCTCCGTTATCTCCTGGCCGCGTTGCGAATCGCGTTGTTGATAGAGGAATTCATATTTCCCCCGGCTCCATTCCCTTCTGTACCCGAAGAAGTGTCAATCCGATACGCACCTGCACCGGTATACTTCGGGTTCTCTTTCAGGAACTTCTCTGCTGCCTTGGTGAAATCTGTCTTGTCATCCATCAGCTTTTCAACCTTGAACATCACATAGTCCATGTCCTCGGCCTTTACGCCCTTTCCGGCCAGAATTTTCTCATTCTTCATCTGTGCCAGTTCTCTCAGCGCATCGTCTCTTTCTTTCTGCACCGCATCCAGATTTGGCTTGTTTTTTTCTTTGTTCGCCTTATAATCATTGATCGCAGCCGTAATCTCCTGCTCACTCATTCCCTGCTTACGGAAAAAGTCTGCAAGCGCATTCCTTTCCGCCTTGTTTACCCGGGCATTCGCAATCTCATCCAACTGCTCATACGTGTACGTTGCGTTTGTGTTCTGGCCGCCGCCAGCCCCGCCATTATCTCCCTGGCCCTGGGAACCAGCTCCTCCTTCATCAAAAATATGAAGATTCACTTTTTTATTTTTCATCTTTACCTCCGTTTTGCCTCGACAGGCTCCTTTTTTGTATTATAAAAGGCACCCTGGAAGGTGCCTCATATAAACTCTATGCAGTTATATTCCTGGTTAATGGCTGCAATGCCAAGAAACCATGCGTCCACCAGAAGCTTTCCCTTGTCAGACAGCTTCTGCCAGGCGATCACCGTCATTCCGTGGTCCATGTCTGCCCGAATCTGTTCCTTTGCCAGATCCTGCAGCACATTGATCAGGTTGCAGGTAAGCGCAGACACTGCCGCACAAACAATGTCCTGACCGTTCACGCTGCAGTTCGCATGCCCATCCATACGGATACCTTCCGGCCTTATTTTTATCTTTATCATGGCGTCACCTCCTAAAAATAGGTATAAAAAATACCACTGGTCATTTCTGACTGGTGGTATCAGATTATAGTTTCTACAATTCCTTTTGCAGCATTATACATTTTTCTCATCGTGGAATTCTCTTGTAAATATTCCAATCCTTTTAGCGTAATACGAATGTCCGTTCCTCTGATAATCGTACTGCCCGTTATACTTCTTGTAACGGCAATCCCTTTTATGTATCCCACATCTACCATCATTTCAAGGTACCTTGCCCAACGTTCTTCCGATACTCCGATAGCTTCAGCCCCTATTTGAGAAATGTCAAACTCTGGAATATCCATAGCTTTTTCCAAAGCAGAAAGTATTTTATATACCGCTTTAAAATTATCCATTCGTTTTGCTCCTTTTCTTTTCGGTTTTCTTCTGATAAGGTCCTTGCTAGTTAATATTTATTCTCGCTTTACAATGGCTGCATTGAAATCCCGGAGATGTTTTATCATTTCTGCGTGTCTCAAAATACCCCTTTTTGCAATGATGACACAACACCTTTTCTCCATTCCGTAACCTTTTTATTACTTCATTCAGTTCATATGGATTCATAAAATCACCTCCACGGTAGTGTTGGATACAAAGCTTTTACTGTCTTAATTATATCTTTCAGTTCATTCCCTGTCAAATTATTCTTACCAGTCCTATGCTTTAATTCCTGAGCAAAACACACGCATTCCGCCCATTGGCTCTCTCCAACATTATATCTATGATGCGTAATTTCATGCACCAGAACCTCGGCCGTCCTTTGCACTGTAGCTGTTCTTGTTGCATAAATATAAATATCATTTTTGTCCTGTACACCGAGTATATTTTCAGGCGCATCAACTTTGTAGCACATCTTTATCTCTAATTCCGGATGATCCGAAATATATTTAACAGTCTCTTGTCCAACCTTAGATTTATTTAAGTTATTCAACAGTTTACGAACTGTAATGACGTCCTTTTGCCCATTATTATACTCGCTAAAATGTTCTGAAAACTTTGAGTATCTTACTTTCCGCTCAACAGCAGCGAGTTTATCTTCCCACATCTTAGAAAGCTTTGCCTGTTCTTGTTTTCCTGGCGTAAACTTCCCTTGAAGCCCATCCTGATACACTCTTTTCATTTGCCCTGGCAGTTTCATAGCCTTTGAAAAATCTGTATAATCCTGTAGCTGCCCCTGATACTTTGCTTTTTTTAGTATGATCTCCTGCTCGGGTGCTCCACCCTCTTTTAAAAGCTTGATGTCCTGCCGGGTCTTCCGCATAACGCGCTCCATATAGCGCTGTTTCTGCAATGCCTCATAGGTCTTATACTGCTTCCCGTTATATTCTTTGGGCGTATTCTCCTCCTTCATCATCTGTTCCAGCTGTCCATCTGTATAGGTGCGGATAGAACCTTCCGGGAACGCCCTGTAATCATGATAACAGTTAATCCCCAGCAAACCGTCTACTTGCCCCAGCCCACAGGTGTCTATGAGCTGGCGCATAGTAAACACACGTCCCTGCCAGGGCTGATGCGTGGGACGGGCACCTGTATGGGCTGACACCTCATACCGGTCTGTCCCCAGCTCTTTTGCAACCTGCTCATTGATCTTCCCCTGGATCTGGCGAAATCCGGTCATGATAGCTCTTCTGGCAGCCACATCTATCCGGTTTCTCGCGCCGGAATCATAGTCTATCCAGCGGATCCCCGACGTAGTCATCTGATTCACCGTGCGCTCCAAAACCGTATTGAAGTCAAAGGCACCGGAGAAGATATCCCACATGGCAGAGTCCATGGTATCCTGATAAAACTTCATCAGCGGAGAATAGGTTATCTTTCCGGTTGCAGGATCTTTTATCGCAAATCCCATGCTGTTTGTCATGTTCCGAAAAGAATCACCTGTCTGCCGGCGCACACCTTCTATCAGTTCCTGAAGCTGTATATTCTCCTCAAAGGGAAGCTGCTCCCGGCCAAACAGTTCATATGCACGGGAATGACCGTAATACTCTTCATACACCGTGTCAGAGAAAATCTTATCCAGACTGATGTCCACATCCCCCAGGGCCTCCCGGATCATTCGCTTTATCGCCTGTTCCGATTCTCCAAGTTGCTGAAGCTTCGTTATCTGCCAGTCCGAAGATGCAGAAGAAAATCCGTTTGCCCAAATTCTCCGGACAATGTCCGTCATAATCCTTGTTTCCAGCTCAGATATCTGCTTCACTACAGGCTGTGGAATCTGTTCCAGTTCGCCCTGGGTTCTCATTCAATCACCTCCCTATGCCCATTCAAAAAGGAGAGCCGAAGCTCTCCCTTAAATTATGCCTGTGCCAGTTTTACATTTAACATCTTGATAATCATTTCAGCAGCCCTTTCTGCCTGCCGGTTGTATTCTTTAGACAACGGACTTTTAATCAGGTCGCCTCCATCATAATGAATGAACGCATGGGACAATTCATAGGCTAACTCATAGCAGGCTTTTTCCACTGTAACATCGTTCCTGATTCCTATCACATTATTACGCAGTACGCTGTCATATGCCTTAAACGGATATGAATGCACGGAAATATTATTTTCCCTTGCAACCTGCAAGAGTATCTCCAAAGACTGAATTGGATTCCTTGGTTTCGCAAAATAGTAACTTCTCTTCTCCGTGGGCTCTACATTCTGTACCGGTTCTGGTTTCGTCTCCGGTACTGCTATTGTTTCTTTTACCCGGAAATAGAAATCCACCAGGTAATCATATACCTCCCATGCTTTGTCTGTGTTTAAGGATTTGGCATGGAGAAGAGCACCTTTTTCTGTCCAGAAATGTGCCCTTGAAGTCCTGCTCAACTCACCCTCAAATTGAGGGTATGTTGTTTTAACCTCTCTCAACTCATCTCTATCCATGTAAATATAGTGTTTTCCTGCCACATATCTTTCTTTATTACGCGAAAAATTATTTTGGATTACTTTTACATCTGTTTCATAAGCAGCAGCAAGCTGACGCGTAGTTAAAACCCTCTGTCCTTTAAGCTGAATTACTGTTAAATTCTGCATTTTCTATTCCTCACTTTCTTTTTTGATTGCAAGGAACGCCTCTAAATGCTATACTATTTTTAGAGGATATTCCTCGGTGTAGAACGTTGTGTTGATTGGTAGTCGGGCAACGTTCTATTTTTTATTTTCGGCATGAACTTTCTTTATCCCCTCCATGACAACTTCATACTGCGTTTTTCCTGTCATTTCACAGCATTCTTCTAACAGCACTTTGTCTTGCTTTGTTGCGCGTATTTTAATCTGCTCAGATTTGGGATTTGTACTTTTAGGTCTGCCTGTTCGTGGACTCATTATTTTCACCTCACTTTTTGAGTACACATTTAATATATTATAGTGTACACAAAAAGTCAAGAGGTATTTTTACATGCAGGTCGATTTTTTCTACCTGCTTCTGAACCAGGTAACCTTTTGTCACCTGGTTATGCCGCAATCTGCAACATGGTATTGTTCTTCTGTATGAATTCCTTTATCTGGTCATATCCCCAGCCACAGTCTACCAGACCGCTGACAAGACATTCCATAGACTGTATGGCTTTCAACTCCTCTGCTGACAGATAATCGCGCAGATTTTCCTTTTTACCGATTCCTAACTCTTCCCTTAACTGCTTTGCATTTTTCCCAAATAGCACCTTATAAATGCAGTTTGTGTATGTAGAATAGGCATGACCGTGCATACGTTCATTTTCAGCGGACTGCTGCAATGCTTTTGTGAGGGACTGTCTGACTGCAATTCCCTTTTCACGTTCAATCAGCTTCCCTTTTAAAAGTTCTTCCATCGCATTAAACTGCTTAATATAAGCCAATTTAAATTGCATAGCCTTTTCTCCTGTATATCCCATTGCCAAAAGAGTAAATCCATCTCTTGTCATAAGATACATAGGATTTGTTTTTCCATTAAGCGCCTTGTAGGAATCCAGATAAAATAGAGCTGAAAATTCAGCGCTACTAATACTTTCTTCAATCCCTCTTATATCAGCCAATACATTTCTATGTTCTTTTCCAAATGTCTCCGCCACATCTAAACTACTTACTACTGTCATTTCCGTTTTACTGATTCTTTTTACCTCTACTAACATAATTTCAATCCTTTCTGTTGAATTTTAAGTATCAAAATAGGACGTAGCATTTCGCTACGCCCTGCGGCTATTTTGGGAGGTCAGGAACATACTCTGACAGGACTTCTCCCCATATTTAATTAACTTCATGACTTTACTCAATCACCTCTATTGGCTGCTGCACTTTCTTCGCTGCCTGCGCTTCGGTTTCCCCATACCATTTTGCCCGGTATTCAGTCAGTCCCATGGCTCCCATACTTACTTCCTGTCGGTCTGAATCTCTCTCCGCTTCCTTGTCCTCAATAATGGAATCATCAAATTGTATCGTAATCTCCGAATCTTCCTCAAGTGGCTGGTTCAGTACCCGTCCGAGATGGATAATGACCCGGATCAGCTGCTTAAGCACCTCTTCCAAAATGATTTCATGCTTCTTTATCATGCGGTACATATCCGAATTTTCGGATATCACCTCTGTGGCAGTTTTTACCTGGCCGCTTTCAAAGCGATACCGCTCTGTACCAAAACCACATTTCATGGATAGGTAGTTCAGATCATCATTGATTGCCTTACTGTGTTCCTCTGAACGAAGCTGCATATCCACTTCGTGGATAATTCCTTCTTTTCCCTTATCATACTCATCCGGAAGCTTATAAAAGACCGTATCCTCCGGGTCAAAGGCTATTGAGCCGTCTGTGTTTTTCAGCATCTCCGGCGCCACAAAGATACGTTTCTTTCCGAGTTCAAACTCATTACTGTAGGAATCGTATTCAATGTCCAGCTTTTTTAAGGTATCAATGGCATTTGCAAAGACCGCGATCCCCATTGGGTTGCTTTCATCTTCATCTGCATTGTTTACAATATTGAGCCTGTCCAGTACAAACTGCGGTTCCTTACTCCCGGTTTCTATCCTGGCAGCAAGATTCTCAAAAGGCTTTAACTGTCGCCATTCACTTACAGTCAATTCCTTACCTTCCTGGCTTCCCGTTATAGCTTCCATCACGGTGTTTCGGATTACATACTGTTCATTTTCCAATTTGTGATACTGTATCTGGATATATTTCTTCCGGTTCACCGTATGCGGGAATGTAAAAATGCATTCCGTCACTTTGCCTTGCTTCCAGCTTACCGGAAAAATATTTCCTGCACTGACATAATCAATGCCAATACTGCCGGATATAATTTGTCCGTCTGCGTCTGCAGCAGCGTTATGAAGATACGGTACATAGGCTACGGTTCCTGTATATGCCTTGCGCTCCTGGTAATCATTTCCCAGGATCAGGAAACGGTTTTCGTTCAATACATCTTTTACAAATTTCTCTGTAACTTCATCTGAAAGAGTAATCTGTACCCGTTCATTTAAAAGCAGATCCGCGATATCCTCAGACACTTTCTTTGCCATGCCAAGGGTTTTACGCTTCCGCCTCGTGTAGCTTCCCTGCCCCGTATACACACGGTAGAAAGAGAAACTGCGGACATTCCCATTATACCAGCTTTTCCATTCTTCAATTTTTCGATAAAAAGACGCGTCCAGGGTGTCAATCCCACGGGCGCGGAAATAACTAAAAATATTCATCGTCCTCTATCTCTTTCTTTGAAATATCTACCTCATATGTTTCTTCTTCCATTTCCTGCGGCAGCCAACGTTTTATATACCGCCACGCCCCCATGACTGCATAACGGAGAGCGTCACAGCCATGGTCATTTTCTTTTACAGGTATCTCTTTTCCTTTTTCTATAGATTTCTTATCATACTGATACAGCCCCATTTCTTCGATCAGATTCTTTTGCGACGGCGCAACGGATAAGATATCAAATACCAATGCTTTCTGCACCCGGCTGATACCAAGCGCCACATCATTTTCTGCATCGCGAAGATATACGGAATAGTCCAGACTGGCACTTCGAACCGCCCTTCGTATTTCCTCCTGTAGACCCTGCGCTGAAGGATCCAAATATAAATAAAACACGATTGTCCTATATTTCTCATGTATTTCCTGTGTCAGCGCTATCAAGTCCTGCGCGTATTCAGAGGGACTTCTCTGTTTTCCGGAATCTCGCCCGCTGTGATAAAACTCATCTAATCCAACAAACTTTCCCCGGTACATATCCAGACCAAAGGCCTGATAGGTTGTTGCATTCTGCTGTCCGTAGTCGCCTCCAATGTATACACGTTCATATATCCGTCCCTCTTCTGGTTTTTGCCTGTGCCGTTCGGAAAACATGTAATAAATCAGTTCATCAACCCCAACCGGTTCTCCCAGCCACGTCCAGCGGTACATCTTTGGATCTGCTGCTTTCATTGCTTCCGCGGAATCAATCAGGTCCTGTCCAAGCCAGGATACCGGAACATCTCGGTAATCCGTATGGATATGGATACAATCTGCGCGCTGTTCCATTTTTTTGCACCATACATTCACCGGGGCATTCGGGTTTTTGGGTGGATTGTACAGGTATATCATCTGGAACCCGGCACTGTTCCCCCTGACAAAGGTTGCTTCTATGTTTGCCAATTCATCTTCTCCCTCTCCGTCATCAAAGAACTCTGTCAGCTCATCTAACACAACTAGTTTGATCGGCTTCTCTTCATCAATGATACCTTTGGTATCGTCGATGCCGTCTGAGCCAGAGAAGTAAATCGTGGTGTTATATTTTTTGTAGGTGATCTCCATGGGACTCTTGGTAATATAAAAACGGTTTTTCGGAATCCCGAGTCGGTTAATACCTCTCAGCATCTCCTTATAAACCGTCTTCCTCAGTTTGTTATGGTGCTTACGCAGCACAACCGCCGAAGCGTGCGGATCTGATACGATCTGATAATCTGTCCGGATAGCTGCACAGCTTGACTTTGTGCCGGCTCTTCCAGATGTCAGAATAATATGTTTATATTTTGTATCAAATACGTTACGGTATTTCGGAATCACTATCTCTGACAGCTTTACCGTCTTCTTGCAGGTCATTAATGATCATCACCCCGTCATCCTCATTATCCTGTGAAATTGTGGAAATACGTTCTGTCTGAACCTTCATCTGTGCAATACGCACGCGCTGCTCCTCAGAAGCCATCTCCCAGTTCTTATGCAGCATCTCGTCATATTGCTTGATAAGCGCCCGAAGCTCTCCCTGTGCCCGTGCCTGGGCTTTCAGGAACTCATTCTGCTTATCCCAGGCCTGCTGAACTTCCCATTTTTCGCCAAAAACATTTCCGTCCTTTCTTTCAATCCTCTCAATGCTCTTATCCTGCTGATCTTTCACATAGGCAATACGCTGCGCCCGGATAATGGCCGCATAGGATATCTGTATCTGGTGCCAGAGAAGATCCAGCGGATTTGCATCATTTATTGCAGAAAAAATCTCCCTGGTTTCCTCTGGGAGATACTTAGAAAAGAATCCATACTTTTCTGCGTTTTTATTTCCAGGCGGCCCTGTGGCATTTTTATTACCTGGCTGGCCACCACGCTTCTTCGCAACGTTGCGTTTCTTGTTTGCAACGTTGCAATCCCATTTATACCGGTTCTTCCAGCTGCGGATTGTACCCTCCGGTAAATTTAGTTGACTTGCAATCTCAACTAATTTCAATCCTTTTTGGAACAGCTCCGCCGCCTGGCTCACTCGCTCATCTGGTTTTCGTGGCAATCACCTCACCTTCCTTCGTCGTTTTGTGAATATAAAGAAGCTGAGAGAATTATCCCTCAGCTGGCTTACTCATTATGTCTATCAAGTTATCCCATGAGAAAAGCACCCCGGAGGGTGCCTTTTTTTGTTCTATTCCTATTTATCACCTTTTCCAAATATATATCCAACTGCAGTCATTATACCAGGAATAATTACATTCCAATAATTATTACCCAAATACATACATATAACTCCTATGATAGTCAATAAAATACATACCGTAAACGCAATATGTATACTTGCATTTTCTTTTTTGGTTCCAAAAAACTTTCCCATTAAACCAGCCTCCTTTTCTCTAGCGTGATTCAATTGGTTTAAAAGTAATGTTTGATTTTTTTCTGTTAGTTTTACAAAATTATCAGAATTAAGTGCAGTAACTAAATCATTGCCATTTGCTAATGTATTAAGTTTAATATTTTCTTCCATTACTTTGTCTCCTGCTTATAGGTATAAAAAGCGTAATCTATCTTTCTCATTACATTTTTTTCCTCATAATTACGAAAACTCAAAAAAATCTTTTTACCCAAAAATTCTCCTATTTCCAAGGGATGAGAAGTTCCAACTGTATCACTAAAATTAACACATCTAAACAACAATGATTTTCCAGTAGACTCTACCGTAAAATTTCGATCCTTTCCTTCTTCATATTCAAACCGAAGCTCCACTTCTAATATTGTCAAAGCATTTAAATGAATATGGAATTGAATATCTGATTCCCATGCATCGGCGATAACGCATCCACTTGATATGACATCATATTTTCCAGAAGAGACCGTAACATTCATTTCTTCATTCCCCCAAACATATATTTTCTTACATTTTATACCATTTTTCGCCAACGCACAATACTACTATATTCCGCAGCACAAAAAGAACCCCGCAATTTCTACGGAGTTCTTCTCAAAAATATATGTCCTTGGGGAGGACGATGCAGCAGTCAAGCTGTGACACCTGACTGCCAAGATGGATGAATTTAATGCCATCAACCACTAAATCCAGTTTATACTATAGCATCGTAAATCGTAACATGTATAACATTCGTAACAAACTTTATTTTTTTTGCATAAATCTTTGATATTCCATTTTTACGCTGCCTTCTGTTGCCTTCCGCCCCAGTCTCTGTGCCACCTGCTCCCACGTCAGACCCTTGAAAATCTTATAACGTATGATCCGCTGCATCCGAACCGGAATCGTATTCATCCATTCCTCAACCTGAGTTTTTATCCCTGAAGCAGCTTCTTTCCTCTGCTCCAAAAGCTTCTCTTCCATCCTCAGCTGAGAATCTTCCCGGAAGGTAAAGGTCGTCCCCTGGATCTTAAAATGCTGTGGATTGTACGGAAAATCTGGATTACTTCCTGAAACATTGGTCTGGATCACGGTCGTTTTTTTCTGCCGGAGCTTCTGAATATCTTTTTCAGTCTCTTTGATCAGTTCACAAGCATCTATGTACTGATCCAGTATATGTTTATCCATACGGCTCTCTCCTCCATTCCTTTCCGATTTTCTTATCTCTCAGGCCTATCACCTCCAATCCATGAAGTCCGGCTACGTTATTAAGCACCGAGTAAACATTATATATGTGCGTCGGCATACGTTCAGATGCCTTTATTGCCTTCCCTGCCGTCGGATCCGGATAGCCTTCTCCATTCTTCATACCTTTCTTCTCCCCCTAACCCTCTCCAGCAGCTCCTCCGCCTCCTGCCGGTTCCCGCAGGTCACGCGGTGCAGCTCATTGTCCTCAAGGTATATTACTGTGTTATCAAACAGTAACGGAAGATTGATTACTCTGCCCGCCGGAAAACATGGCATCTCTTCCGGCTCCAATATTCCCGCAGTTTTAAGCTGATCAAAAATACACTTCTTACATTCCGCTCCGCCGGCGCAGTATTCTACCCGCACATTATTCGCTGCAATCGCCAGCTGCGGCGTGATTTCAAGCTTCTCTGGCTTGTCCTGCATCTCCAAGATTTCAAGCATGTTCTCCCTCCTTGTACGGTTCTGGAAGCGGCCGCCAAGCAACTACCACGTCATACACTTTCCCTTTATCTGTTCCGAATTCCTTTTCGCAGTAAATCTCATCATTTGTCTCATCAAGGCATATCCAAATCCTTCTGTCATCTATGTATCCATAAGAAGTACGATATTCCTCTTCGTAATGTATCTTTTCTTCTTCCGGAACCCATTTGCTATGATAATCCGAAATCCATTCAGATGTATGTACAGTGACCAGCACCATTTTCAATGTTTCCGGCAGTCGCTCGCTGACTGGAATCCAGTTTGAATCCTGCTCCTGCACTCTTTTCATAGCCTCGCAGGCAAGCATACATGCCTTTTCGATTTTCTCTAATGCTTTCTCTTTGTCTGCAATCTCCCAAATTGCCCGTTTTGTTGTATCTGGATGCAATAAATAGATCGCCTCTTTATAATCCATGTCAGTCCTCCTCGAACATTCTTCCCCCTCCTTCAACTTATCATCAATTACCGGTAGTAGCATTTTAGCTGCTGCTATTGCATGGAAATCTGTCGGAGCTTCACAAATCTTAAAACACATATCCATAAACACCTGCTCTGCGGTGAGACCTTTTTTGTATTCTGCTTCTTTATCCTTATTGTCATGGTACAGAGAAAGTTTCCTGCATTCCTTTGCAACCTCATGAATCAACTCCTTTGATTCTTCTGTGAATTCAATTGTTCCGTTTTTCTTCTTTTGAACCATTTCGAGTATCTTGTTAATTTTTTCTTGCATATACAATTTCTTCCCCCTACTTCACATCTAAAAATCGCTGCATTATGCTTTCCCGCCAGTCCACTCTGTGCAGCTCGCAGGCATCATTTTCCTTCACCGGCCAGCCCAGCCGGTCACATATGCCATAGTTATTATCCACACAGGTTTTACAGGCTTTATCTTCCATCATTTCTTGTCGCCTCCTTTAATTATTCCACCGGATCTCCAGATTCAGCCCCAGCTCCTCTTTGATGCTATCGATATAGTCCGGCCAGGTCGCCAGGTCATCCATCAGCAGGTCTGCGCCTTCCGCAACCTTGTCCATGAACCGCTGGCAGCGCTTCTCTCCAAACCCAAAAGCATCATGCAGCGCTGCGATACTCAGAATGGTAAATGTATCCAGTGTCATCTCCTTGATCTTCTCTGATGCCTTGTCCAGGTCCTTTGCCGCCAGGGATGTATGGATTCCGGTCACGCCCCGGAACTTTATCTCCCGTTCCAGGGCTTCTGCACCGCCTTCCCGGACAATACGCTGTGCTAGGAGAAGACCATCCTCCCTGCCGCGCTCATATTCCCTCATTTTGTTCATCTGATTGTCCCTCCCCGTTTCCATTGTTCAGCAAATCCGATTCCAGTTTCCCGAAATCGTACTGTCTCTGGTTGAAATTGTTAAACTTATTCTTTGATGTCCCTTTGCCGGATGAAGAATTCTTCTTTTTCAGAGGGTAAAAACTCTTCCAGTTTCTAGCGGCTGCTTTCTTTACAATGGCAATCAATTCCTCCGTTTTATCCGACAATGACAAAAGTTCATCTTTCAACAATTGAATCCGAACTCCTGAGAGGTTATCTCCATTCTCCTTCCTCACCCGCAGGAACAAACGGAATGCATCATCCAGCTCCTTCTCCTCAAAGTAGCATTCCGGCGGAGCCGTATATATATATTCTCTTTTCCTTTCCTTTTCTTTTGTCTCATTCTTCTCGGAATTATCCTCATTTTTCCTGGAATTATCTTGATTATTCTCGGAATTATTTAAAGAATGGTTCACTTTAATAAAGGGTTCCGTTTCGTCTTCTGGAAGAATCCAAAATCCTTCTGCTTTTATCGGAGTCTTTATCGCCCGGGCTTTTACCATACCCTGGTACCTCCTCTGTATCCCGGCAGAGGTCAAGACCTTGTCCGACTGAAAAAGTTTGTTCTCAAACAGTGACCGTTCCAATAAGAAGTTCAAGACCTGCTTCACCTTATTACAGTCCATATTCAGATCGTCTGATATTATGAACTCAAAATCTTCATCAACCTTTAAATAATATCCCGTCTTATATATCTCACATAAAAGATAAAGATACAGGGCAATCCCGTCCGCGCCATACCGTGCCTTCAGGATCTTTATTTTCTTATCCGAGAAAAAATCCACATCCAGGCGAAAAAACAGATTTCCTTCCTGCCTTCGCCTTGCCACTTGGTCATACCTCCAATTTTTCGATACAAATCTCCAGACGTGGTCTGTCGCTGTATTTCTTTCGCATCTGCAGCTCTACCACCTGGGTATCATCCCTATAAGCCACACCGTTCAACGCATCCAATACTGCTTTTGCGATATTATCTATATCCGGCTTTTTGTCTGGAAGGATTTTTCCCTCCATCATAGCGTTCTTCCTTGCCTTTGTGCTGCTTTTGGGGATCTCAAAAAATGCCTGGATCCATACCTTAAGGTACGCACCATCTGGGAAGCACCCTTCCCCTGCTTCCTGCAGGTAACAGGTGGATACCAGGTTCTCATACAGCACTGTCTTTTCCGGTGTCATGCTGCTCATGCCTTTTGTTTTTGGATTATAAAACGTCCTGGCACGGGCTTTCCCTTGCGGCTTTCCCGGTACTGTAAAACATACTGCGTCCATGTCCTTGGCACTCCTTTCCGCCCGTCCGGAAGTTTTATCTTATGCGGACGGGCTTGTGTATTTGTGATATATGATAGCTTTTAGAGCACCCTAGCTTATCAGGCCGTCAGCTGTTTCCTCTTCTTCGGCCACTTCCTTATAATCAGCATCAATCGTATTTTCCTGCTCGTTTACCACTTCCGACATATCTACACTGATCTCCGACTTCACACTCTCATCATTGGAAAGCTGCATCACAAAGTCCGATTTCAGAGGCGCATATTTCAGGCACTTCTTGATGACTGTTTTCTTTGCCATTTCCTCGTAATTTGTTTTCCATGGACTGAAGCTACTTCCAAAGCTCTGGCTGAATTTCCGGGCGTGCAGATCAATATCTTCTTTACTCATAACCTCGAACCCGTATCCGTCATTTTTAGCCTTCCAAAGGGCATAGACAAGGAGCAGCTCCCCTCTGTCTTTTACCGCCGGTTTATGCACCAGTTTTGGCTCCAGCCCAAGCTCATATTCAAACACATCATTTTCATATACACACTGCGCCTGCACCGTCTGTATGCTGTCATTCCGGTACACCATATCTATCAGACCCTTATAACCTATCTGGAACTGGCATTCCAGCTTCCCTTTATTCCGGTATGGTATCAGATACGCCTGTCCAAGTGGTGTATTTGGTTCCAGGCCAAGCTGCGCAGCGTTCATCAGCGCTCCGAGGAACGACATCTGGCT
Organism: uncultured Blautia sp.; assembly: GCA_937893675.1. Lineage (GTDB taxonomy): Bacteria > Bacillota > Clostridia > Lachnospirales > Lachnospiraceae > Blautia_A. The sequence goes on along the minus strand of CALBGI010000032.1, from coordinate 13,320 downwards.
GCATTCGGCCAGTTTAGGTGTCGTATTCAGTGCCGACAGCGCCATTCTGGTAAACCTCTCCGGTGTAATTACCTGCGGCAGCGCTTTCTTTATTTCCGGCTCCATGGCCTTGATCATGTCTGCGATACTCATTGATTTCGTGAGCTTTACAGCTCCTTTGCCCTCTGTTTTCTCTGCTAAAGCATCTTTTACTCCCATTTCCGCTCCTCCTATGCAATCTCTTTTACGGTAAATCGTCTGCTCTCAGCCTCTTTGACACATTCTTTGTAAACATCCGGATACACTGCTTTCAGCTTTTTAGAATCAACTCTGCTCGATGTAATTGACTTCCAGGACACGGAAAACCTGTCCGAATCTGCTTTCTCGGCATCTTCCATATAAACCTTTACTTCCTGTTCTATCTGCTTCTTTTCTTTTTCCAGCTTATCCTGCAACTCGCTGATCTCCGCCCTGCGTTTCAGCTTTTCATCAAAACCGACCAATGAAATAGCTTTTTCCGGCTCTGATGATCCATAATATTTCGAGAGAAGTTCCTCCGCTGCCTTGCTCCCGTCCGGTTCCGGCATCTTATCCGCCAGAACATTGTTATGCCAGAAGTCTGTCTCTATCTGTGTCAGCATCTGGATTGTCTCCTCATCCCGTTCAATCTTATGCCAGATAAACTCTCTTCCCAACACTACGCAAGCAATATACCATGCATCCGCGCCAGTCACCGCCATATAATGATGGCATTGGATCTCGTAAGATTCAGGAATATGTCCATCCTTCCATTTATCTGCAGAATATGCTGAAGCTGTTTTGCATTCCAGACCTGCATTTTCTCCGACAATCAAACGATCCACATTTGCCAGCATGAACGGATTCTCTTCCTGATAAAATATAGAATTTGCCCTGCGGACCTTCTTTCCAGTTTCTTCCGAAAAACGTCTTGCTACATATTCCTCCAGGTCGCGTCCCTGCCGCATGGCTTCGTTATCTTCCCTCTCTCCCACCTGCGGCTGTGTCTTATCAATAAATACTGAAATCGCTGTAGCATACGGATTCACCCCACAGATACTCCCGGCATCAGAACCCCCGATACCTTTCTTTCGATACTGCAGCCATGTCTCATAGTCCATTCCGTTTGTAGAAATAAGTTTATTTAATTTCATTATGTATCCCCTTCCTTCGATTCTGGTTTTTATACAATGACATATCCGCCGCCATAGTCCTCCTTCCTGGCTTCCGCTATCTCCACTGCCTTTTCCCTTGCGCCGAAAACGCTGGCCATAGTGCCGTCCACAAACCGTATAATCCAGACAACCGGCTCCTTTGAATTGCCCATTGCATTTTCTCCTGTTCCACCCTATAATAGGGTTGTATATTATTTTTCTTTTGCCCCGTTGAGTTGCCGCTCACGGGGTAATTTTGTCTGTAGCGAACACTGGCACAAACGCCAGGATCCCCATGGATACCGCACCGCAGATCTGCTGCGCTGTCCCCGTCCATTGGAAGAATGGAAGGTACGTTGCCAGGATGCCGATCACGGCGGATATGATTACGTCACGTTTCATACTGCTTCACCTCACAAAATAACTTTTGTCCGGATTTCCGGCGGCACGTTCATCAGATCAAACAGCCGCCAAATCTCCTCCAGTGTGAATGTCTCCGGGTTCCTTATCCTGCTGTAAAATGCAGTGGAGGAAAACCCCGCTCTTTTTAAGAGGCTCTTTTTCGTCTCACCGCTTTCAAAAATATAGTCTGCAATGATCTTCAGAACCGCTTTGCCACGCTGCTGATTCTTTGTTAAATATACTGTTGGCATGTACTCACCTCCCTGATATGGTAGTATTGACTTCTGCTATGATTTCTCCTATTCTGTGGATATAGGCCCCGCCAGGCCGAGTATGAAGAAAGGAGAATTATTATGTCCAATCATTTCGGATTAACTTCTACGGAACTCAGCACAGCACGCACAATCAATCCCGAACTGGCTGCCCACAACATTGCTCTTGCGTATGTAAGTTCTGCTGCACCCACAGAGAAATTACATATTGGTGAGGATGTTATTTTAGATGATGTATTATCATTATCTAATCAGTATGTTCAGGCATATAATTTTGCATATAGCCTTGTATGCCATGAAAACGAAATCATAAATCATGCTGAATAGTTCTAAGTAGCGTGTCTGGACTTCGCATATACATCTTTTTCATGACGGAGTCCAGATGCCTTCTGGCAATTTTGCTTTCTGCAATAGTCAGATCACTCATTGCAGAAATACATCCATTTACAGCTTTTAAAATTTTTTCTTTGTCATAACCTAACTGCTCCATTGCGAAATCGTTTAATCCCGCGATTGTTCTTGTCACTTCTCTCACCTCTCTTCCTCTGTTTCAAATAGATAATCTAATGATTTGTCTGGAAAAGCCTTCTTCTATTCATAAATTCCGCTCATACTCCAACATTTTACTTACCGGAATTTTAAGAACTTCTGATAATTTCACTAAAGTAGTTGCTTTCATATCTTTTTGCCTTTCACCTTTTTCAATGATGCTATAATAGTTTTGGGATATTCCAATAGCGTCAGCTACTTCTTTTTGAGACATACCAAGTTCTTTTCTTCTCTGCTTTAAGTATTCTCGCATCTCCGCCCTCCTTTCTTCTCATTTCGAGAATTTATATTATTATATTACTTCTCATATTGTGATTTGTCAATATATATTTTCTCATATTGTGATTTTTTTATACTTGATATATCTCATTTTGTGATTTATAATATTTATAAAAAGATTGGTGGTGACATTATGAGAATTAGAGAATTACGAGAATTAAATAACATACAGCAAAAAGCCCTAGCGGGAATACTGGGGATATCTTCCAATACTCTTAGTCAGTATGAAAATGGAAAAAGAGTCCCCGGGATAGAAATAGTTTCAAAAATAGCCAACTATTTTAATGTTTCTACTGACTATATTTATGGTTTAAGTGAAACAGCTACCTGCAGCCAATGTGGTCTTTCATATTGTCCCGATGTTGCTTTAGATAGAGAAACTCACAAACAGATACATGCAAAATGGTTAAAAGCAAAGGAAAAGTATGGATTTTGTTTTTCCAATTATGGAGAACGTGAACGAATTAAGGCCAACGGAAGAAATATTGTCTCTGATACATCTCTTCCTCTCCAAGAAAGATACAATGCTCAAATTAATGTTTTTAAATGCTTATTCTCAAGAAGTTTGGAAGCAAGTGATTACAGTGATTCACATGTAGATTTTGACACTTATATTGCAATGCTTTTAAATCAAAATTCTGTGAAGCAACAGCTTGATATGCCGCTCTATGAAAAACTGGTTTCTGAATTTGGAACAAAACCTGGAATTGAAGATGGACGCGCATATTACGATGCTTATAAAGTTTCTTCTCCCACAACTTTTGCCGCTCATTTTGACGGCAATGACTATACAGAAGAAGAAATGAACGAAATCATGCAATTCGCAGAATACGTCAAAAGCAAAAGAAAATAGCTGTCATTTTTATAGTACAGCTTTGCTGATATACTTGAGCGGGAGGTGTTTGCCATGAACACATACGAAGTTTTACAAGAAAAAGCCTGCAAAGACGGTATAGATGTTGTCGATTATCCATTTAATAATCCTAAAATAAAAGGTCTGTATTATGAAGGCACTGTTGCGATAGGAAAGCATATTTCTACACATGCAGAAAAATCCTGCGTATTGGCCGAAGAACTCGGCCACCACTTCACTTCCTGCGGTGATATTTTAAATCAGAGCGATGTAATGAACCGTAAACAGGAATACCGTGCCAGATTATACGGATATAACCTCCAGATTGGCCTGACCGGAATTGTTACTGCCTATGAAAATGGATGTCGGAATCAATTTGAGATTGCGGAATTTTTGGAAGTGACCGAAGAATATCTGGTAGAAGCATTGAAATGCTATAAAAGTAAATATGGAACATTTGCCAGATTAGATAATTATGTGATTTACTTTATCCCTACGCTGGCCGTGATGAAGTTGATATGATACTACCGAAACATATAAACACAAGGAGGAATGCACTATGCCGGAATTAAGTAGATTTGAAGGTATGGTTATAAAAATGTTATTTAATGATACCGTACAGCATAATAAACCTCATGTTCATGTAACATACGGAGAATACAGGGCATCTGTAGGAATTGATGGCGAACTTCTTGCAGGTTCTTTGCCACAAAAGCAATTCCGAATGCTGATAGGATGGCTGGCATTACACGAAGAAGAAGCTTATGCAGCCTGGAACAAAGCTGTGCGCGGTGAACATTTTGACAAGATTAAGCCTTTACAGTAAGGAGGGATTCTATGTTTATTATGAACGGAATTGTGTATGCGAGCGAATGTCCAGATGAACTTCAGATTGTCGATGTCAAACCTTTAGAGGACATGATGATGATTCTTACTTTTTCAACCGGAGAACAGCGTTTATTTGATGCAACTATACTATCTGGCTCTGCATTTGAACCATTGTCTAATCCCGAAATATTCAATGCCTGTAAGATTGTTCATGGAATAGTCACATGGATGGACGAAGAAATTGACTGCGCTCCTGAATATATGTATAAAAATAGTTATCCTTACAGCAATATAGAAATAGCAATTTAAGGGTTCTCCTCCCCGGCTCCGGCCGGGGGAACCTTGAAAATAATATATAGAAATGTGAATCAGTTTATCTACTATTTTCAATAGGGGATTGACTTTTTTTCAAAATTCTTGTAGTATAATAACATAATCGTCATTTGATGATTATACTACTGAAAAGAATGCCATTTTAAATGGCCACATTCAAGAAAGTATACCCCTAGCAGTAATCCTCCCACCATAAGGGAAGCGATGAGCCTAGGGGTATTTTTTATAATTATTAGAGGAGGATACAAATGATAAAAACTGCGATTTTAATTGATGGAGCTTTTTATAGGAAACGTGCTTATAACTTATTCGGCGACTTGTCGCCATCTGAACGAGCTAAAGAATTGGAAAATTATTGCAAAAGGCATATTAAAGAAGAAAAAGCCGGTTCAATGTTATACAGGGTTTTTTACTATGATTGTCCTCCCATTAACAAGAAAATTTATCACCCTTTGTCAAAGCGACAGATTGATCTATCCAAAACTGATGATTATAAATGGGCGACCGACTTTTTTAATGAACTTCGCCACAAGCGTAAATTTGCATTACGTCTTGGACGGTTAGCTGAAGAACAGGCTCAATTCCTTATTAAGCCTGCATCTTTTAAAAAGATGCTTAATGGAAGTTTACTCATGGAGAATCTTACCGAAAATGATTTTTCGCTATCCGTTTCGCAAAAAGGTGTTGATATGCGAATAGGTGTTGATATTACATCACTTGCATTCAAAAAACAAGTTGATCAGATTATTCTTATATCTGGAGACAGCGATTTTGTTCCTGCTGCCAAACAAGCACGCCGCGAAGGAATCGATTTTATTCTAGATCCTATGCGTGCTCCTATTAAAGATGACTTATTCGAACATATAGACGGAATGCGAACTAAAGCCCCTAAAATAAGCAAGTAAAAAACCGGCCCCTGCGCCAACAGAGACCGATTCCATGACTGTACAGCCGGAGCTGTGGCAATCATCCATAAGCAAGATGATTATATCACAATCCTCCGGCACCTGTACAGGTGTATTTTTTATACCTATTTTTAAGGAGGAGGATACTATGGCAACTGCAAAGAAATTACCGTCCGGTTCCTGGCGCTGTCAGGTGTACAGCCACACTGAAGAAATACCGCAGCCAGATGGAAGCACTAAGAAAAAACGAGTTTACCGCAGCTTCACCTGCGATATTCCTGGTTCCAAGGGAAAACGAAAATGCGAGCAGCTCGCAGCAGAATGGGCTGCAATAAAGGAGGCAGCCGTCAAAAATCCTAACATAACTGTTGGAGAAGCAATCGATAAATATATCCAGCAGCGCTCGGCTGTCCTTTCTCCTTCCACAGTCAAGGAATACAAAGCCAGTCGCAAACGTGATTTGAAGGAATTAATGGATATAAGATTGGATGTCCTCACGCAAGAACAGATCCAGAAGGCAATCAATAACGAATGCCTCACACATGCTCCTAAAACAGTACGAAATATGCACGGACTTCTGACTGCTGCACTTTACGCTTACCGTCCTGATTTTGCAGTCAAAACAGATTTGCCTAAGAAGAAGCGTCCAGCACTCTACATTCCTTCTGATGCGGATGTAAAATGCATCATGGAATTCGCCAAAGGCACACCAATGGAAATCCCGATTCTTTTAGCGGCTTTTGGTCCCATGCGCAGATCTGAAATCTGTGCATTAGATTCTGATCATGTGAATGGAAATATTGTACATGTTGAATATGCAATGGTTCAGAACGAAAATAAAGAATGGGTCATTAAGATTCCGAAAACTTTTGCCGGAGACCGCTTTATAGACTTTCCGGATTTTGTTGCTGAAAAACTTCGTGGAAAAGAAGGACGAATTGTAGAGTTGAATCCAATGTCTATCTCCCACCGTTTTGCAAGGATGCTAAAGAAACTGAACATTCGGCACTTTCGCTTCCATGATCTGCGGCATTATTCCGCGAGTATCCAGCACGCCCTTGGTATTCCGGATGCTTATATCATGCAGCGTGGTGGTTGGGAAGATGACACTGTGTTAAAAAGTATATATCGTCACGCTATGGATCAGGAGCAAGACAATATGAATAAAAAAGCGAACATTTATTTTGAACAGACATTCGTGCAACACGAAATGCAACACGATACAAAAAAAGTGCTGTAAATACAGCACTTTTCGTATCGGGGCAACAGGATTTGAACCTGCGACCTCACGGCCCCCAGCCGTGCGCGCTACCAAGCTACGCCATACCCCGCAACGAATTGTATTATATCAGCTCTTCTCCAAAAATTCAACTCTTTTTTTAAAAAAATTTTATTTTTTATGAATCTTTTTATGAACTCCTTTTATCATACCAGGGACAAATGGCGCATAAACCACATTATGCCTGCGCATAAGCGGTTTATGTCCATTCCCTCCTCAACACAACAGCTTTTTCAACCCTGCTTGTTGTTAATATAGTTCACAAGGCCTTCTGCCTTAATGATCTTCTGCATAAACTCCGGAAAGGCCTGCCCTTTGAATTCCGTTCCTCTTGTACGGTTGTATATCATACCGGAATCAAAATCAACCTCCACCTCGTCGCCCGCTTCAATTCCTCTGCTCGCTTCCGGACATTCAATGATGGGAAGTCCGATGTTGATGGCATTGCGATAAAAAATCCGCGCAAAGGTTTCCGCGATCACACAACTGATTCCAGCCGCTTTGATCGCAATGGGCGCATGCTCTCTGGAGGAGCCGCAGCCGAAATTTTTCTCTGCAACCAGGATGTCTCCCTTGTGCACCTGTTTTACAAACTCCCTGTCAATGTCCTCCATACAATGCGTGGCCAACTCCGCCGGATCCGAGGAATTCAAGTAGCGCGCCGGAATGATGACGTCCGTATCCACGTTGTCTCCGTATTTAAACACTTTTCCTTTTGCCTGCATCTTACATCCTCCTTATAATCCCAATTCTTCCGGTGCGGAAATTTTTCCTGTCACGGCGCTTGCCGCTGCAACCGCCGGGCTTGCCAGATAAACCTCTGAGTCCACATGACCCATGCGGCCAACAAAATTTCTGTTTGTAGTGGAAATGCACCGCTCGCCAGCCGCCAGAATGCCCATGTAGCCTCCCAGACACGGCCCGCAGGTAGGCGTACTTACAACTGCGCCTGCCTCAATAAAAATCTTCAGAAGGCCTTCTTCCATCGCCTGCAGATAAATTGCCTGGGTTGCCGGGATCACAATACAGCGAACTCCCTTTTTCACTTTACGGCCTTTCAAAATTTCCGCCGCAACACGAAGGTCATCCATACGACCATTGGTACAGGAACCAATAACTGCCTGGTCAACGATCACATCCTCTTTTATCTCGGAAATCGTCCTGGTATTCTCCGGCAGATGCGGAAACGCCACAGTAGGCTCCAAGGTGCTCAGATCAATGGTATATTCCGCTTCGTACACCGCATCCGCGTCCGCCTCGTATATCTTGTAATCTCTCCTGGAATGCTCTTTCATATATGCTTCCGCAGCCTCATCCACCGGGAAAATACCGTTCTTGCCGCCAGCCTCTATAGCCATGTTTGCAATGGTAAAACGGTCGTCCATGGAAAGGTTCTTGACTCCCTCTCCCACAAACTCCATGGACTTGTACAGTGCACCGTCCACTCCGATCTTCCCGATGATATGAAGGATCACATCCTTGCCGCTGACCCATTTCTTCGGTTTTCCTATCAGATTGAATTTGATGGCTGACGGAACCTTGAACCAGGCCTTCCCGGTCGCCATACCGGCAGCCATGTCCGTACTTCCCACACCTGTTGAAAAAGCGCCAAGTGCACCATAGGTACAAGTATGAGAATCCGCGCCGATGATCACATCTCCTGCCACGGTCAGGCCTTTTTCCGGAAGAAGCGCATGTTCAATCCCCATTTCTCCCACATCAAAATAATTGGTGATCTCATGTCTGCACGCAAACTCCCGCACACATTTACAGTGTTCGGCGGATTTGATATCCTTATTGGGAATAAAGTGATCCATTACCAGCGCCACCTTATCCTTATCAAAAACTGTATCTACGGTCATTTTATCCATTTCATGTATGGCTACCGGGGATGTAATGTCATTTCCCAGCACCAGATCCAAATCTGCCTCGATCAGCTGACCTGCTTCCACACAAGGAAGTCCTGCGTGGGCAGCCAGAATTTTCTGCGTCATTGTCATTCCCATAGTTCTTTCCTCCTGGATTTCTTGTTTTCTGTTGCTATTCTAACATGTTCCCTGCTATAATACTAATACATATTACTCATATTTATTATAATTTTAATTCATAGTATACAAAACAGTGCCTGCAAAAAGCATGTATCGCAAGCTTCCTGTGCAGGCATATGGTTGGGAGGCAGCTATGCAGGAAAATCTGAACTTGTACCACATTTTTTATGTAACCGCAAAAGCAGGAAACATTTCAAGAGCAGCCAAAGAACTCTACATCAGCCAGCCTGCCATCAGCAAGGCCGTCAAAAAACTGGAAAGCTCTCTGGATACCGTTCTTTTTAAACGCAGTTCCCGGGGCGTAACTCTCACTCCAAGCGGAGAAATGCTTTTTGAAAAGGTATCCGCAGCTTTTTCTCTCCTCACCCAGGGCGAAACAGCCATTCTTCAGAGCAGGGGCAAAGCCGTTCCCCGTCTGCGTCTCGGCGCCAGCTCCACCCTGGTAAAATATGTGCTGCTCTCCTACCTCACACCATACGTGTCTGCACATCCCAAGGTACGTATCAGTATTTCCACCCAGGACACCTATCAGACGCTCAAGCTTTTGGAGGAGGACAAGATCGACATGGGCCTGATCGCACCGCCAAAAAACCTGCACGGCTTTCACTTCCGCCCGGTCCTCCACATCCGCGATACCTTTGTCGCCACCCGGCAATATCTGGATACCCAGAGATCTCTTTACCCGGGGGAACCGCTTTTCCAGACTGCCACCTTTATGATGCTGGATGCGGAAAATATCTCAAGGCAGTCTGTAAATGCCGGACTGCGGGAACATCATCTGGAGCTCACGCACATTCTGGAGGTTACCTCCATGGACTTACTCATTGAATTTGCAAAAACCGGGCTAGGCATCGGCTGTGTTGTGCGGGAGTTTGTTCAAAAGGAGCTGGAAAGCGGCATACTTGTGGAAGTCCCGACAGGCATCCGATTTCCGGAGCGTGAAATCGGTTTTGTGTGCAGAAAAAAAGAAGCAGGACTTCCGCTTCTGTCCTGCTTCTTTGAATAACCAAACAATTTCACTCCATCCGAAGCCGTTCCACAATACTCTGCTTCTCCAGATTTTTAAAGCACAGGTAAGGAATGACTGCTGCAAAGAACAGCAGAACAGGTGTGCAAATAACAAGCGGCAGCAAAGTAAACTGAAAGGTGGTAAAACCTCCGGCTGTCATGGCCCGGATTCCCACGCTCACAGCCAGGGCGCTGATAAGATAAGAGCATACCAGTGTGATGCCTGCATAATATAAGCCTTCATACACCAGCATCCTGCAAAGCTGCTTCTTCGTCATACCTATGCTCTGGATCATGGCGAATTCTCTCCTTCGCGACACAATCGCCGTTACCATAGAGTTGATAAAATTCAGCACTCCTACCAGCGCTATGATGACACTGATTGCATTTCCCATAACTGCAGAAGAACGTGTCTCCTTCTCATACTGCTCTTCCATGGTTTTCCTGGACGTTACCGGAAGACTGCTGTCCTCATTTTCCACGTAAGCATCCAGCCATTCCTGCATTTTTTCCATATGCGCGTCATCCACATTCAAAAACAGCCTGCGCAAAGTGTTGTCCGGCCACATGGCCCGGAACGTATCGGTGGGAAGAATAAAGTGCAGTTCCATAGAATTCGGCGCTCCTTCTTCAGCGGCGCCGTCATCAATAGAAATCAACGGGTAAACCACTGCCATCACCTGATATTGTTTTCCTGCAAGCACAATGGTGCTTCCTGCAGACGGCGCCGGAAGGCTCTGGTAGCTTTCGCCGCTCTCTATCGCAGGTCCCACGGCCAGAACATACTCGCCGCTTGCAAAGGCCTCCGCGTCAAAAGCCCCCTCCATAAGATACTGCTCCTGGGTCGCAGCGTGAAGAGGAATCCCATCCAGCCCAAAGACTACCGCGCTTACCTCTCCGGTATCCACAGCCTGCTGAAATGCCTCCACACCGTCCGGATCATAGGTACTCCAGTCCGCAAGCATGTCCTCTGTATAAAAGCCCTGTATGTTTTTCCTTGTCTGCTCATCCATCTTCCAGGTAAACTGCGCCGAATACTGGCGTCCCACCGCTTCTACTCCTTCCAATGCGCTGAGCTTTTGTACCAGCTTTTCATTTAAAGTAGTTCCCTTCGGATCGTAGCCTCTCATATAATCCTCACTGGTCGCGTCCGCAAGCTCATAATCCGCAATAGTCAGATTTGCCAGATATTTTTCCATATCAAACGCAGCATTCTTTGCGTAAAAGCAGCTGAGAAGCACCAGACCAAGGGTCAGGGAGCAGACAACCGTAACTGTCCGCTTCTTGTTGCGTCCAAGGTTGGCCCACGCCATTGCAGACAGCGATGCGCTCTCTTTTTTTCTTCTTGTCTTTTTGCTTTTTTCCTCCGCATCGCTCATACGAAGAGCCTCCACCGGAGAAACCTTTCCGGCCAGCCTTGCCGGACGCAAGCAGGAGATCACGACAGTCAGCCAGGTAAAAGCGGCGGATCCGACAAAGATCAGCGGACTTACCGACACCTTCTGCTCCCCCTCCAAAATTCCGGTAAAAGCAGGCACCAACACCATTCCCAGCAGCCAGCCAAGCAGAAGTCCCCCTGGAATCCCCATAAGACAAAGGTGGTTTGACTGCCTGCGGATCAGTTTTTTCAGCTGCCTTTCCGTCATTCCCAACGTTTTCAGCTTCCCGTAGAACTGGATATCCGCCGTCACGCTGATCTGAAAAATATTGTAGATAATCAGATAGCCTGCAAGAAATACCAGAAGCATCCCAAGATACATGGGCAGGGTCTCCTGAAACGCCGTTGCGCCCATTTCCGGCGAATATGCCAGATTTACCCCGTACGCAAGATCGGTAAGTCCGGTATCTTCCAGAACCTGAGCCATCGTTTTTGCAATATTTTTATCGCTGTGCAGAGAAACCTGAGCCATATGCTGCCCCAGAACCTGTCCCTCCTGCACCGCAGTATCCGCAGTCATTTCACGGACATACGCCTCTGACACCCACGCCATATTTGCATAAACCGATTCGTTTCCTTCCCAGAAGCCGCACAGAGTAAATGTGGAAACGATCTTTTCCGCCTCTGGATCCAAAAGGTCTTTCCTCCATTCCAGAGTGACGGTTTCTCCCAGCTTCGGAGAAACGCCAAGGCGCTTTAAGGTCCATGTGTCAAGGGCAGCCTCCCCTGCCTTTTGCGGCATGCGGCCGGTTGTGGGAGCACTGAAGGAATGTGCGGCATAACTGTCATCTGCCCAGCGGATTTCTACCTGCTTTCCCGCGAGTTTCCTGTTTTCTGCCAGGCCCAGCACGGTACTTTCTCCCACTTCTTCTACCTCCGGATGCGCCAAAAGCTTCTCTGCCTGCTCCGGCGCAATGGATTTAAAAGACACCTGCGCGTCGTAGCCGGTCTGCCGAAAGGTCATTCGGATCAGGTTCTCACTCATACTCTGCGCCAACGTAAATAACGTGGTAAACATGATCGTTGTCATCAAAATGGCAAGCACTGCCACCAGATTTCTTCCCCTGTTTTTTCCAGAAAGCCGTTGGCTCAACACCTGGATCGGCTCAAATTTTTTCTTCTCTCTTCTGCTCATGTCTGCTGCCTCTCCCCTTACTGTTCTGCAATTCTTCCGTCTTCGATGCGGATAATGCGGTCCGCCATCCCGGCAATTTCCGGATTGTGGGTGATCATGACAATGGTCTGGTGAAATTCCCGGCTGGACATTTTCAAAAGACCGATCACATCATCACTGGTTTTGCTGTCCAGATTTCCTGTCGGCTCATCCGCCAGAATAATGGACGGCTTGCTTGCCAGTGCCCGGGCAATCGCCACTCTCTGCTGCTGTCCGCCGGAAAGATTGTTTGGAAGACTGTGTAGCTTCTTTTCCAGCCCCAGAAGTCTTACCACCTCCATAATAAATTCTTTGTCCGGTTTTTGCCCATCCAGAGAAATGGGGAAAATAATGTTTTCCCACACGCTGAGCACCGGGATCAGATTATAATTCTGAAAAATAAATCCAATCTGTTTTCTGCGAAAAATCGTGGCCTGCTCACTGTCAAGAGCGGCAAGCTCGGTATTTCCGATACGGATGCTCCCCTCTGTCGGCGTATCAAGGCCGCCCAGCATGTTGAGAAGTGTGGATTTTCCGGAACCCGAGGTGCCGATGATGGCTGTGAACCTGCCGCGCTCGATCTCCAGATCCACACCGTCCAGCGCCCGCACCAGGGCTTCTCCTTTTCCATAATATTTTTTCAGGCCGGTGGCTGTTACGATTGCTTCCATATGTGTTTCCTCCCTGTTGGTTTTCGGTATTTTTTATGTTGGCTTTATATTAACAGGCCAATGTCACAATCAGGGTACAGGAAAGGTACATTTTTGTAGTCAAGACCACCGGCTTAGCCGGTGGCTTGCACTGCCCCTATAAGGGGCTATT
>CALBGI010000031.1 GCA_937893675.1 uncultured Blautia sp. | reverse complement strand
CTAACCCCTCAAGAGTGAGGGGAAGGGGAGTTGAAGTGTCGTAGACACTTTTTTACAAAAACGTATCCATACTTCCGCTTCGAAACCCTTCCAGATCCAGGGTAAGGTAGCGACATCCTACCGCGCTTAAAACCTCAAGCACCTTTCCCCGATATTCCAGAAGCTTTTGCATCTGAGAAATGTCCACCTCCAGGCGGAGCGTATCTTTGTGAACGCGGACACGCACGTTTGCAAATCCCATTTCGCGCAGGCGCCGTTCTCCCTCGCCAATGCGCCCAAGAAGCGCAGCATCCAGCTCCGCCCCATAGGGAAGCCGCGTGGCAAGGCAGGGCGTGGAAGGGCGGTTTGCCACAGAAATCCCAAGCTCCCGCGAAAACAGGCGAACTTCATCCTTTGTGAGGGCGCATTCTGCCAGGGGACTTTTTATTCCCAGCTCCCTCACAGCACGAAGCCCCGGCCGGTATGTCTTTAAATCATCTGCGTTGCTGCCCTCCAGGATCATTTCCGCCTTCTTTTCCTCTGCAAAGACCAGAAGTCTTTCAAAAAGACTTTTTTTGCAAAGATAGCACCGGTCCACAGGGTTGAACTTCATCTGCGGGTCAGAAAGCTCATCCACAAAAAGCACTGCGTGGTTCGCCCCCATCTCGGATGCCACCTGTTTTGCCACCGCCATGTCCGCCGCCGGATGGAGCACCGTGTCAAAGGTCACCGCCCACACTGTTTTCTTTGTTCTTGCGGCAGCATCGCAGGCAAGTTTTAGGAGAAGTGCGGAATCCACCCCGCCGGAAAACGCCACACAGATATCCTGCGCGGCGCAATCCCCTATCACGGTCTGAAGTTTTTGAAGTTTCTCCTTCTCACAGGCAGTCATTTCTGATGTTTCCTCTTTATGCCTCATGGCCCCTTACAGACTGGTGCGGATCACCTTTGGACGGCATCCGGCCTCCTCCAGAGCTTTTACGATCTGATTTTTGTGTTCTGTTCCAAATGCCTCCATGGTAATCTTCAGTTCCACAGCAGCATTTCTGTTGGTGCTCACAAACTGGTTATGGTCAAGCTTGATGACATTTCCCTGATTCTGGGCAATAATAGTCGCAACGCGCACCAGCTCCCCGGCCTTATCCGGAATCAGTACGGAAACTGTAAAAATACGGTCTCTCTGGATCAATCCGTGCTGCACGACAGAGGACATGGTAATCACATCCATGTTTCCTCCGCTTAAGATGGAAACTACTTTTTTCTCCTGAAAATCCAGATGGCGAAGCGCCGCAACCGTGAGCAGCCCGGAATTTTCAACTACCATTTTATGATTTTCCACCATATCCAGAAAAGCCACGATCAGCTCGTCGTCCTCAATGGTGATCACACTGTCCAGATTCTCCTGAAGATACGGGAAAATCTTTGTTCCCGGAGTCTTCACCGCAGTGCCGTCCGCAATGGTATTGACCTGGGAAAGCGTGGTGACCTCGTTTTTGGAAAGAGAAGTCTTTAAGCAGGCAGCTCCTGCAGGCTCCACACCGATAACCTTAATATGCGGATTGAGAAGCTTTGCCAGCGTTGAAACGCCGGTTGCAAGTCCGCCGCCTCCCACGGGAACCAGAATGTAATCCACCAGTGGAAGCTCCTGCACGATTTCCATGGCAATGGTACCCTGGCCTGTGGCAACTGCCAGATCATCAAAAGGATGAATGAAGGTATATCCCTCCTGCTCCGCCAGCTCCATGGCATAGGCACAGGCTTCGTCGTACACATCTCCCTTGAGGATCACCTCCGCCCCATAACTTTTGGTGTGCTCCACCTTGATCAGAGGTGTGGTGGTGGGCATGACGATCACCGCTTTTACCCCGTACTTGTATGCAGCATAGGCAACGCCCTGCGCATGATTTCCGGCCGAAGCCGCGATCAGCCCCTTGTTTCTTTCTTCCTCTGTGAGCGTACTGATCTTGTAGTACGCGCCGCGCACCTTGTATGCCCCGGTGCGCTGCATATTTTCCGGCTTAAAATAGACCTTGTTTCCTGTCATCTCCGAAAAATAGCTGCTCTTAATAAGCTTTGTCTCCTGGGTAACCTTTTTTACAACCTCGCTGGCCTCTTCAAAACTCTTCAGTGTAAGCATATGTCCCTCCGTCTACAGCGTCTTCCCGCCGTTTCCTTGTTCTCCTATGTCAAACAGCGCATTCACAAATGCGTCTGCATCAAATTTCTGCAAATCATCAATGGTCTCGCCAACGCCGATATACTTCACGGGAATATCAAGCTCTGACTGGATTGCCACGGCAATCCCGCCCTTGGCTGTGCCGTCAAGCTTCGTAAGAATGATGCCGCTGACCTTGGCAACCTCGGCAAACTGTCTGGCCTGGGCAAGGGCGTTCTGTCCCGTAGTCCCATCCAGGACCACAAGGGTTTCCAGATACGCCTCCGGATACTCCCGTTCCAGGATCCGGTAGATCTTGCGCAGCTCTTCCATAAGATTTTTCTTATTGTGGAGCCGTCCTGCGGTGTCACAGATGAGTACATCTGCATTTCTGGCTTTTGCGGCTGCCACGGCATCATATACCACAGAAGCCGGATCCGCACCCTCCTGGCCGCCGATGATCTCCACGCCTGCCCTGTTGGCCCACTGGGTGAGCTGCTCTCCCGCCGCTGCGCGGAAGGTATCTGCTGCCGCCAGGATCACCTTTTTTCCCTGATCCTTGAGCTTGCCTGCAAGCTTTCCGACCGATGTGGTTTTTCCCACACCGTTCACGCCGATGACCAGAATGACGGATTTTTGTTCTTCAAACTGGTATTCTGTGCTGTCCACACGCATCTGCTCTTTAATGCTGTCAATGAGCAGCTGTTTGCATTCCAGCGGCTCCTTGATCTTTCTGGCCGCAACCTGTTCCTTCAAATGCTCCAGAATCGCCGTAGTCGCATTAATACCGATGTCTCCCATGATCAGGATTTCTTCCAGCTCCTCATAAAAATCCTCGTCAATGCTGGAGTAACCGCTGAAAATAGAATCAAACCCGGCTACAATGTTGTCTCTTGTCTTTGCAAGGCCGCTGACCAGCCTCTTAAAAAAGCCTTTCTTTTCCTCTGACATACTGCCACCTCCTGTTATTGCGTCAGCTGATTTTCCACAAGATCTACAGACACCAGGGTAGACACGCCTTTCTCCTGCATGGTAATTCCATACAGGCGGTCCGCCGCATTCATCGTGCCGCGTCTGTGGGTAATTACAATAAACTGTGTATTTTTGGTAAGCTTCTGCAGATACCCTGCAAAACGGCCTACATTAGAATCGTCAAGCGCCGCCTCGATCTCGTCCAGAAGACAGAAGGGCGATGGTTTCAGGTTCTGAATGGCAAACAAAAGCGCAATGGCTGTGAGCGCCTTCTCTCCGCCGGAAAGCTGCATCATATTCTGCAGCTTTTTGCCAGGCGGCTGGGAGATGATCTTAATTCCCGCTTCCAGGATATCTTCTTCCTCCGAAAGCTCCAGGGTTCCCTTGCCGCCTCCGAAAAGCTCCTTGAACGCTTTGTCAAACTCCCGCTGAATATCCTTGAATTTTTCCGCAAACTGACGGCGCATCCCCTCATCCAGCTCCCGGATGATATCCTGGAGCGTTTCTTCTGCCTTCTGCAGATCCTCATACTGTCCCGCAAGGAACGTGTGACGCTCCAAAAGTTCTTTATAATCCTCAATGGCATTGACGTTCACCGGTCCAAGGCGGCGTATCTCCTCCTTGAGACCTGAAATTTCTTTCTTCATGGAAGCCGCATCGCTGAGCGCCTCATCCCGGTACTGCCGGGCATTGTTGGGAGTCACCTCGTATTCCTCCCACATATAGGAGACGCTGGACTCACGGCTTTCTTCCGTCTTTTCGATCTGACTTTTCAGGCGGAAGCACTCCTTGTCCAACAGGCTGATCCGGGAGGAGAGCTCGTCCCTCTTCTGAAAAAATCCTTTCTGACGTCCGGCCTGCGCTTCCTTCTCCTTCTGCCATTCCTCCAGCTGTTTTTTATGTATGATTTCCTGCTGGGCAAAACCGGCTACGGTTTTCTGCAGGCTTTCGATTTCTTCTTTTTTCCGTTCCATCTCCCTGTCGTCTGTCAGAAGACTCTGCGCGATTTCTTCTTTCTCCCTGCCAAAAGTCTCTATCTCGGAATGGATTCGGGAATAATTTTCCTGGACAAAATTTTCTTTGTGCTCAAGAGCGGCAGCTTCCAGACGAATCTCTTCCAGCCTTTTCAAAACCTTGCTTTCCTCGTCCTTCCAGCCTTCCAGTTCTTTCTGCCTTGTCTCAATAAAGGTTTCCAGTTCCTTTTCATCCTTCTGCGATTCCAGGAGCTCCTGGGCAATGCGCCGGTGATCTTCCTTCACCTCGCTGACCTGCCTTTGCAGCTCACGCTGTTCCCGCTCAATTCCCGCGTAGCCGGATTTCAGAGCCGCCTCTTTTTCCTCCAGCTGGGAAATCTGCATTTTTGCCGTATTCTGTGCTACGGACTGCTGACGGAGCTTTTCCTTGAAGTCTGCAATGGTATCGCGGATGACATTTCGTTTGCTCCGGTTGTCGTCAATGCTTTTCTGCATGTCCTGCATGTCCTGTCTGAGAGCCTTCACATTTGCTTCCAGCTCCTCCATTTCCCGGCGCCTTCCCAGAAGGTTGCTGTTGTTTTTAAAAGCACCTCCGGTCATGGAGCCTCCCGGACTTAACAGTTCGCCATCCACAGTAACCATACGCAGGCTGTAACGGTATTTTCTGGCAATGGCGATAGCATGCTCCATGTTATCCACAACCAGCACACGCCCCAGAAGATAGGAAGCAAGCTCCCTGTACTGGCTCTGCGTTGTCACAAGCTCGCTGGCAATGCCCACCACGCCCGGCTCACGAAGGGCGTCCTTCTGAGAAAAGCCGCCCCTCCCGCTGATGCTGCTCAAAGGCAGGAAGGTCGCACGGCCGTACCGGTTTTTCTTCAGAAATTCAATCATCCTCTTGGCCGTCTGCTCGTTGTCCGTGACGATATTCTGAATGCTGCCGCCAAGGGCAGTCTCAATGGCGATCTCGTAGCTTTTATCTACCTGGATCAGATCCGCGACCACGCCCTTGACTCCGGGCACGCGGTCTTTCTGCTCCATACAGCGGCGGATGCTGTTTCCGTAGCCGTCGTAGCGCTCCGTCATGTTTCTCAGGGATTCCAGACGGGACGCTTCTCTGTGATAAGCCGTCTGGCCGATCTCCATCTGGGCGTTCTGCTGTTTCAGCTCTTCCTGAATCCGAAAGACCTCTTCCTCCAGACGTACACACTCGTTGTTCATGTTCTCCATCAGCTCAGTGATGGAATCATACCGGGTCTGCGCTTTTTTCATCGCTCCCCCCAGCTCCTCCTCCTCACTTTTCAGTCGAAGAAGTCTCTGACTCACACCGGCTTTCTGAATGTCGATCTGCTCCAGCATGGTGTCAAAACGCTGCGCTTTTCCCTTGGTATTGGCGCGGGAGTTGAGGATTTCGATAATTTCATTCTTTCCTTCCTCCACAGCACCCGTGCACTCCTCTATGCTGCCCCGCACAGAATCCAGATGCGCTTCTTCCCCGGACAGCTTCTGCCGGATTTCCTGAAGCCGTGCGTGAAGCTCTCTTTTTTCCTCTTCCTGTGCCTTTAAGGCATCGGCTCTTCTGTCAAGCTCATCCTGGATCACTCCAAGACGCATTTTGTAATGCTCCTCATTCTGGACAATGGCCGACATCTGTTCCTTGAAAACGTCAATGCGGCCTTCCAGCTCCTGCTTTTTAAGCGCATTCCGCTGGCTCTCTTCTCTGAGTGCGTCGATCTGCCCGGTAAGCTCTGTGAGCGCTTCTTCCAGGCGGTCGTATTTTTCTTTTGTCTCATCGTAAGCCGCCTGGCACTGGGCAAGCTCCCCCTGGGAAAGATTATTTTTTTCTTCCAGCTCCTTCAAAAGCGTTCCGGTGCGCTCGTACTCCATGAGAAAAAGATTCACGTCAAGACGGCGCAGACTGTCTCTCTTTGAGAGATAGATCCTGGCTGTCTCCGACTGCCTCTCCAACGGCCCAAGCTGCTTGGTAAGCTCGCTTAAAATGTCTGTGACACGAACCAGGTTCTGCTGTTCTTCTTCCAGCTTTTTGATCGTGGTGTTTTTGCGGCGCTTAAATTTCACAATTCCGGCTGCCTCATCAAAAAGCTCTCTGCGCTCCTCCGGTTTTCCGCTCAGGATCCTGTCGATCTGCCCCTGCCCAATGATGGAATAGCCTTCTTTGCCGATACCGGTGTCGTAAAACATCTCGTTGATGTCGCGGAGGCGGCAGGCGCTTCCATTGATGAGATATTCACTCTCACCGGAGCGATACAGACGTCTCGCTATGGTCACCTCATTAAAATCCACCGGAAGCACATGGTCGCTGTTATCCAGTGTGATCGCTACGGAGGCGTAGCTCAGAGGCTTTCTCGTCTCGGTACCGGAAAAAATAACGTCCTGCATATTGCCGCCGCGGAGCTGCTTTGCGCTCTGTTCTCCAAGAACCCAGCGCACCGCGTCGCCGACGTTGCTCTTTCCGCTGCCGTTAGGTCCCACGATCGCAGTGATCCCATTGTGAAATTCAAAGTTTATCTTCTGTGCAAAGGACTTAAACCCGTGCACCTCAATATTTTTTAAATACATATGTCACCTGCTATGCTCTCCGTTTCCGGATGGCCTGATATGCAGCTGCCTGCTCCGCCGCTTTCTTGGTGTGACCGACACCACTTCCCTGAACAACCCCGTCCACGCGGACCTCCACCTGGAACCGCTTGTCATGATCCGGTCCCTCTTCCTTTACCAGAACATATTCCACCGGATTTGTGCTGGTTTCCTGGACCATCTCCTGGAGGATCGTCTTGCTGTCGTAAAAAAGCTGCTTGTGCTCCATATCATTGAGAATAAACTTCTGCACAAAGCTGTTTGCCTTCTCATAGCCTCCGTCCAGATAAATCGCCCCCAAAAGCGCCTCCGTTGCATCCGATACAATGGAATCCCGGTTTCGGCCGCCGGTCATATCCTCGCCCTTTCCGAGCCGCAGATAGTCCGGCAGCCCAAACGCCCGGGCACAGTAGGCAAGGCTCGGCTCGCAGACCATGCTGGCTCTTTTTTTGGTCAGTTCTCCCTCCGGAATCCCCGGATATTTTTTAAAAAGAAAATCACTGCTGATCAATTCCAAAACCGCGTCCCCCAAAAACTCCAGCCGCTCATTGCATCCAAGCTTGCCGAGCTTCTTTTCGTTGGCATAGGAACTGTGGGTCAGCGCCTGGGTCAGAAGCTTTTTGTCTTTAAACTGATAGCCAATGGTTTTTTCAAATATTTCCAGATTCGTCTCCATCATTCAAGTCACTCTCCCATATGCTGTATCATTCGGTAGCATTTTGAAGCGCCAGAAGGGCATCGCCTATGGTCACAATCCCTTCCAGGCTTTCTTCAGGAATTTCTATATCCATTTTCTGTTCCACCAGCATGATGATCTGAAAAATATCCAGGGAATCCGCTCCCAGATCATCCACAAACGTGGTGCTCTCTGTGAGCTCGCTGTCATCCTGTATATTCAGAATCTCCTGTATCGCTGTTTTTAGCATTTCCCATATCATTCTTCTGCTGCTCCTTGTCCGCCAGAATGCGCTCTCCGATTTTTTCGTTTATTTTCTGTTCTTTAAACTGCACGCACTGGAAAATGGCATTTCGTATTTCCACTGCCACCGCGCTTCCGTGGGTTTTTACCACAAGTCCTTTCAGTCCCAGAAGGGGCGCTCCGCCGTGCTCGCTGGCGTCAAAGGTCTTCAGTGTGCTTTTGAGCGCCGGCTTCACCAGCAGCGCACCGATCTTGCTTCTCAGGCTGGACATCATGCTCTCTTTGATCTTGGAGATTAGGGTAGAACCCACGCCCTCGTAAAGCTTGAGGATCACATTGCCCACAAAGGCCTCGCACACAATGACATCCGCGTAGCCGGAGGGAATATCCCTGGCTTCAATGCTTCCAATAAAATGAATGCCCGCAGCTTCCTTTAAAAGAGGGAAGGTTGCCTTCACAAGCGCATTGCCCTTCTCCTCCTCCGCGCCGTTGTTTACAATGGCAACCCGGGGGTTCTTGATTCCCACCACATGCTCCATATAAATAGCGCCCATCTTTGCAAACTGCACCAGATGAGAAGGTCTTGCATCTACGTTCGCTCCGCAGTCAATGAGAAGCGCTACGCCGTCCTTTGTGGGGATCAGAGGGGCAAGGGGAGGACGTTCCACGCCTTTTTGCCTTCCCACGATCACCTGGCCGCCCACCAGGACTGCTCCTGAGCTTCCGGAGGACACAAAAGCGTCCGCTTCCTGTTTTTTTACCAGATTAAGCCCCACCACAATGGAAGAATCCTTTTTTTTGCGCACAGCCAGCACCGGCGGCTCCGCAGTCTCAATCTTCTCTGTGGTATGCACAATTTCTATCTGCTCTCTTGGGCAGTCGGGATATTTGGAAAGCTCACGCTCTATCACCTGACTGTCTCCGGTGAGAATCACCTTGATGTCCTTCCGCGCCTTCACTGCCTCTACCGCGCCTTTTACGGGCTCCACGGGCGCATTGTCCCCTCCCATGGCGTCCACAACTACTTTTACCAATTCTGCCATATGATCTCCTCCTTTGCCACTGTAATCATACTAAATCCGCGCATGAAAAGTCAATAGAAATCACCTTTCCATTGAGAACGGCCTCTACAAGCGCATCCCCCTGATACGTGAGCTTCAGGGAAAAGAAGGGAGCCTCGTCCCGCAAAAGTTTCAGGAAGATGAGATCTCCCGCCCAAAGCCTGAGCTTTGGCAAATCCTTCTTGGGAACCCAGGCAAGCTCTCCCTCGTCGCATTCCCTGAGGGTCCCGGTAAATCCCTGTGCCGTATAAAGGCACATGTATTCTGTTCCGTAATTTTCCTGCGTAAAGGTCACGATCCCGCGGAACCGGTAATCCGTGAGCGTCAGACCGGTTTCCTCATAAGCTTCCCTGAGGAGACATTCCTCCGGACTTTCTCCTTCTTCAAAATGTCCGCCGATCCCGATCCATTTGTCCTTGTTCACATCATTCTTTTTGGAAATCCGGTGAAGCATCAGATATGCGTCATCCTTTTCCACGTAACAAAGCGTTGTCATGGGGCTTCTCATATTTCATCCTCCTATCTGCGACATTCCCCGCTGTTCTTCTGTCTGCCGGTCTTTCTCCGGCTGCTCAAAATGATGGCACAGGGGTTTATTGTAAATACTCTCCCTAATAGCCGTGAGCAGCTGTTCTCTCGGAGCCTTTTTTTCCAGAAGCGCCTTTAAGTCGCATCCAATGTTGTACTGCAGACAGGTTTTCAGGAAGCCGTCACTGGTAAGGCGCACCCGGTTGCAGTCATCGCAGAACTTATGGGTAACTGCACTGATAAAGCCGATCTTTCCCTGAAACCCTTTTGCGGTGTAATAATGGCTGGGGCCGTGGCCCAATCTCCCCTCATAAGGAACCAGATGGATTCCCAGTTCTTTTTCCAGGCGACGTTTGATTTCTTCTTCCCCCTGAAAGGCAAAATTTTTCCCATAACCAATGGGCATCATCTCTATAAAACGCACATGCAGGTTCCTGTCCCTGGCAAGCGCCGCTATGGGAACGATTTGGCTGTCATTCATGCCTTTGATGGGCACGCAGTTGATTTTTACGGAAAGACCCGGGCAGGCAAGAGCGGCCTCAAGGCCTTCCAGCGTTTTTCCAAGCATATTTCGCTGGCTGATCTCTTCGTATTCCGTCTCACTCAGGGAATCCATGCTGATGTTCACCGCATCCAGTCCCGCTTCTCTGAGCTTTTTTATCTTTTCCGCCAGCAGCACGCCGTTGGTGGTGAGCGTAACGCTTCGGATACCGGGAATTTTTTTGATACGGAAAATGATCTCCGCCACATCCCTGCGCATCAGCGGCTCCCCGCCGGTAATCTTGATATTCTGTATACCAAGTTCCGCAAAACAGCCGCAAAGCGTTTCCAGCTCCGCTATCGTAAGCTGACAGGCAGACAATCCGGTGTTCTCGCAGGGCATGCAGTACACGCAGCGCAGATTGCACTGGTCTGTCACTGATATTCTGATGTAATCAATTGTTCTTCCATGGCTGTCCTGCATGGCTTACCACTTCCTTTTTTATCTGGCATCCTGAGCGGCAATGCGCTCTGACAAATCGTTCAAATACACCCAGCGCTCCATTTTCTGTTCCAGCGCCTGCTCTGCCGCTTCCTTTTCTTCCATGATCTCCCGCAGGCGAAAAGAATTGGTGGCGTTCGCCTGCATATCCGCTTCCAACGTTTCTATCTGTTTCTCCAGAACCTCTATCTCTTCATCTATGGTTTCAAATTCCTTTTGTTCCTTGTACGTAAATTTGAGTTTTTGCGGCCCGCGGGTGCGCTGCGTCTTTTCTTTCGGCAGATCCTCCTGTTTTGCAGCAGCCTGCACCGCCGCTTTTTCCTCTGCGGCCCTGCGCTGCGCATAGTCTGTGTAGCCGCCCTCATACTGTACCAGACGTCCCTCTCCCTCAAAGGCAAAAATCCGCTCCGCCATATTGTCAAGAAAATACCGGTCATGGGAGACCGCGATCACAATCCCGGCAAAGGAATCCAGATAATCCTCCAAAATAGTGAGGGTAGGGATATCCAGATCGTTGCTGGGCTCGTCCAGCAAAAGGACATTGGGCGCCTCCATAAGCACCCGGCACAGATAAAGTCTTCGCTTCTCCCCTCCGGAAAGCTTGGCGATCGGTGTGTACTGCATGGAAGAGTCAAAAAGGAAACGCTCCAGCATCATAGCCGCACTGATCTTTCCGTCCCGGGTGGGAATGTACTCCGCCACATCCCGGATATAATCGATCACCCGGCGGCTGTCCTCCATATCCGGCACTTCCTGGGCAAAATATCCCATGCGTATGGTCTCACCCCATGCAATCTCCCCGGAATCCGGTTCAAGAATTCCGCCGATTATCTTCAAAAGGGTGGATTTTCCGCACCCATTGGGGCCGATGATTCCCAGACGCTGATTTTTCAGCACAATATAATCAAAATCTTTTACCAGACATTTTTCCCCGTAGCTTTTGCTCACATGGTGAAGCTCTATGGTCTTTTTGCCCATGCGCGTCTCTACGGAGCCAAGCTCCACTGTCCCGTCACGCACAGGCGCCGAGCCGTTTTTCAGGGCTTCCAGGCGCTCCAGTCTGGCCCGCTGCTTGGTGGTGCGGGCACGGCAGCCCCGCTTTGCCCACTCCAGCTCCATGCGCAGCACGCTCTGGCGCTTCCGTTCTGATGCTTCTTCCATCTCCTCCCGCTGGCTCTTCAGGCTGAGAAATTCGGAGTAGTTGGACTGGTAGCTGTAAAGCTTTCCGTGACTCAGCTCCAGGATCCGGTTGCTCACACGATCCAGAAAATACCGGTCATGGGTCACCATCAGCACCACGCCTTTATAGGAAATGAGAAATTCCTCCAGCCAGGCGATCATGTCATTGTCCAGGTGGTTGGTGGGCTCATCCAGGATGAGGACATCCGCCGGATTCACCAGAAGCCGCGCCAGAGCCACCTTCTTCCGCTGTCCGCCGGAAAGATGCTCTGTTTTCTCCTCATGCTCCGTGATACCCAGGCGGTTCAGGACGCTTCTCGCCTCGCTCTGCGTGCTCCAGTCCTGCTGCCACTTTCCCTCCGCCACATAGTCGAGAACCACCGCGTCCTCCGGAAATTGGGGATTCTGAGGAAGATAGGACATCCGAAGATTGTTCTGCGTGATGATCTGTCCGCTGTCCGGCGAAGAAATCCCCGCGATCATTTTGAGAAGCGTAGACTTTCCGGTTCCGTTAATACCGATAATACCGATTTTTTCTCCTTGATGCACCCCCAGGGAAATATCGTCAAAAATGATTTTGTCGCCATAGGTTTTGCTGATGTGCTCTATATTTAAAATATTCATGATACACTCCTGTTTTTTGTGCTTTCCGCTTCTGGGAAACGCTTAAAATAATAAAGAATAAACAGCACTGCCGTAATCCCCCAGGATACCGGGTAGCTGAGCATGATTGTCTCCATTCCCGGATACGCCGGCAGTACGGCAAACACCCAGATCATGCGCAGTGCACAGACTCCGCCGCAGGTGAGAAGCATGGGGATCAAAACCTTTCCCGCGCCTCTCAACGCTCCGGAAAGAATCCCGATGATCACATACAGGCTGTAGGAAGGTGCCAGAAAGTACATCATCTCCGTGCCAATGGCTATGACATTCGTGTCTGTGGTAAAAAGCCGGTACAGCGGCTCTGCAAAAACAATGAGAAATACACTTAAAACGATGGCGCTTCCAAAGGACATGAGCATACAGACGCGCACACTCTTTCGCATACGGTCTTTTTTTCCTGCGCCGTAATTCTGTCCCACAAAGGTGGTGATCGCAATGCCGAAAGCGTTGATCACCATCCAGAACACCGCATCGATCTTTGCAAAGGTTCCCCAGGCCGCCACGGTATCCGTCCCCAGACGGTTGACAAATACCTGGATCACCAGATTGGAAATATTGTACATCACCGACTCCATACCGGCAGGCACACCGATGCGAAGCATCATCCCAAGGGGACCGGGCGCGCAGTTCATCTGCCGCAGATGCAGCCGGTAAATTTCTCCTGTTTTCATGAGCATCCAGGTAACGATCACCGCACTCACTGCCTGGGAAAAAACAGTGGCAATGGCAGCGCCCGCAATGCCCATATGAAAAAACACTACCAGCACAATATCCAGGATGATGTTCAGGACACAGGTGATGATAAGCACATACAGCGGCCGTTTGGAATCCCCCACTGCGCGCAGGATACTGGATCCCATGTTGTAGATCAGATTGAAGACCATGCCTGCAAAATAAATGTAAAGATAGATCTTGGACTGCTCCACGATCTCCCCAGGCGTCTGCATGACCTTCAAAAGCGGGCCGGAAATGACAATGCCGAGAACGCCGATGATCATGCCCGCGATCACAGAAAAGCCGTACGCCGTATGCAGACTTTTCTTGAGATTTTTTTCGTCCTTTGCCCCGTAAAACTGAGAGATCACCACAGCTGCTCCGGAGGAAAGTCCTACAAAAAATCCCACGATCAGGTTGACGATCTGCGTGACAGAACCGCCGACGGCAGCCAGCGCCTCCTTGCCCACAAAACGACCAACCACAATGGTGTCCGCGGTATTATATATTTGCTGAAAAAAGGTTCCGAAAACAATGGGAAAGAAAAAAATCAAAAGCTGTTTCCAGATAACCCCCTCTGTGATCTGATTCTTCTCGTTCATACTGCCTCCTGCTGTAATCTTTAACGTAACAGTGGCGCCCGCTTACACAGGCGCCACTTGTATTATATCAGAAATTTTTGTCAAAATCAATCAGCGAATGGCAATATTCCCCGCCTCACAGAACACCTGAATGCTCCTGTCTCCGCTTCTTTTTACCTGGTATACACTCCGGCCGTCTTCCTCAAAAAGCTCGCCTCCTCCGGGTGCCTCGATCGAGCCGTACTCGTTCTTCAGATCCATGCTGTATTCATCGGCCGCTTCCAGAAGCGACAGCTCCACATCCCCATACGCATTCCGGGCGTCCATTCTTGTAACCAGAAGATCCTCCGCTTCCAGATCTCCGGCCTCCAGGTACACTTCCAGACTGTCTGCTTTTACCTCCTGAAGTTCCACATCCCCGTAAGCGGCGCGGATATGCAGGCTTTCTGCCTCCAGGCTCTCTGCGTGGACGTCCCCGGCATCGCTGTCAATATCCACGCCTGCAAGGACGGCCTCCTCCGGCACATAGAGATTGAGATAACTTTCCTCAAGATCTGAAAAACCAAAGGACATAAAATGCGCTCCCACACCCTTTCCCGCCTTCTCCTTCAAAAGCAGTTCTCCGTCCTTCACCTGGATCTCCGGCTTGCCCCTTCTGCCGGCCAGCCGGCCCTCGATTGCAAACTCATCCGATGGAATGATACGAAGATCACAGTAATCCAGCGTGATTTTTGCGGAGGCAAATGCATCCAACGTGCTCTTTTTCAGGGTAAATCCATCCCCCTCCGCCCCATCCAGGTGGATTCCGGTGATGTCAATGTAAAATCCCGGACGTCCGCCCAACACAAACATACCTGCTCCCAGAGCGGCGGCTCCCGCAAGGATCAAACCTGCGCCCGCGCAATATATCTTACTTCTCTTCATGGCTCTTACCTCCCTTTGCAAATTTTTTCACCATTTTGCCAAAAAGACCGATAAGACCTTTCAGCACCTTCCGGCTCAGATCGTAGACCGCCGGGAGCAGCACCACACCCGCGCCCAGACACATAAGCCCCATTCCTATGTTGGAAAGCGCGTCCCCCGGTGACTGAAAAAGATAAATCCCTCCCGAAACAACCGAAAGAATTCCGCAAAGCACCGCTGCCGCCCCGCAAAGGCCCACGGAAAGCAGCACCAGGAAAAGGGCAAGCCCAAGACTTGCCACGACCAGAACGGCCGCAAAAGCCAAGGGCAGGGCAATGGGCGCCGCAAACACTGCCAGAATCCCCACCCAAACGGAGGAAAAGCCTTTTTTGACATCTGTTTTCGACGGCTCCCGGCTATTCTTTACGGCAAGACTCACGATCAGTTCTCTGGCAGCCTGCCTGGGGCTTCCCAGATCCTCCATCGCCTGGATTTCATTCTTTTCTCCTGCCTCATCAAAATATTCCTCAAAATATGCGCAGGCCGCGTCAAAATCTTCCTTCGGCAGCCTGCGGAGTTCATGCCGCAGCTCATTCATGTACTGTTCTCTGCTGCTGATTTTTTCACTGCTCATTCTGCTCTCCTCCTTCTATAATAATTTCTACTTCCCGTGCAAACCGTGCCCACTCCCGGCAAAGCTCCTCCTGATGCTCACAGCCCCCATCCGTGATCCGATAATATCGCCGGTTCCTTCCCTGGTAGGGCTGGTCGTACGCCTCCACCCACCCGCTCTCTGTCAGCCGCTTCAGCACCGGATACAGGGTGGAATCCTTGGCATTGGAAATAGGTTTCAGCATCTGGCTGATCTGATAGCCATAGGAATCGCCCCGGCGGACAATCGACAGAACCAGAAAGTCCAGCATGGCTGCATTCAATGTAAAAATCATATCACCCCTTCTTTCTTATCTGCATTCGGTTTCATATGTTTCATTTTTATATATTATATTTAATATAATATACTTTGTCAAGATATATATTTGGATTTTATATATATTCGGGCACAAAAAAAATGGAGGAACTCCTCTTTTCAAGGAATTCCTCCATTTTGCGTTGTTCTTAGTCTTCCACTTTGATGATTTCTTTTTTGTTGTAGCTTCCGCATGCCTTGCAAACTCTGTGGGGCATCATAAGTGCGCCGCATTTGCTGCATTTTACCAGATTCGGAGCGCTCATTTTCCAGTTCGCTCTTCTCTTGTCGCGTCTTGCTTTGGAAGTTTTATTTTTTGGACAGATGGACATATGTTACACCTCCTTAAATTTACGAAATATATCACTGATTGCTGCCATGCGGGGGTCTTTCGGGCCTTCGTCACAACTGCAGGCACCTTCATTGAGGTTTTTCCCACACTGGCTACAGATTCCTTTGCAGTCTTCCTTGCACAAAACCTTCAAAGGCCAGTTCATGACTACCTCAAGATAGACCAGCCGGTCCACATCCAGATCCATGCCGGTAAGATAGCTGCTCTCATCCAGATCATTCACCCGCTCCTCATCCGTGAGCTTCATATCCAGTTTCCTTCTTATCTGCAAAGGAATTTCTACAGGGACCTCTGTAAGACAGCGGTCACAGGGAACCATAACTGTCACGCCTGTATGGCCTTCCAGCTCCAGAACCTTATCTCCTGTATTCGTAACGGTCAGCTCAACCGGCTCTTTTGCAGCTACCGGAAAGCTTCCCAACTGAAAGGTGACGGTGTCCATCTCAAGCTCTGCTGAAAACTGTACACATTTCCCTTCACTGGCTGTTATATCTGATAAATGTATCTGCATAGTTATCTCCTATCCACACCTAACCAATTATACATAGCTTGCCGTATTTTGTCAACGATATTTTAATAAAAAACAAATCGTTGCCCTTCCCAAAAGAACGGCGGTTCCGCTCATGCAAAACCGCCTTCCTGACTGTTCACTCTCGATTGTACCGATACGGCAGTGGCCTATACCAGAGCTACTGTCTCGCGGCAGATAGCAAGTTCCTCGTTGGTCGGGATCACTGCAACCTTCACCTTGGAATCCGGAGTAGAGATGACTACATCCTCGCCGCGCTTTCTGTTTGCTTCTTTGTCAATGGAGATTCCAAGATATCCAAAGTAAGAGCATACATCCTCACGTACAAGCCAGTCGTTCTCGCCGATACCAGCGGTAAATACGATCGCGTCCACTCCGCCCATGGCTGCCACATAACCGCCTACGTATTTTGCAATGCCGTAGCCAAGAGCTTCTCTGGCATTCTTCGCATCTACATTTCCCTCAGCGGCTGCATCTTCCAGGTCGCGCATGTCGCTGGAGATTCCTGACATGCCCAGAAGACCGGACTTCTTGTTGAGAACATCCATCACACCTGCAATGTCCAGGTTTTCTTTCTTTGCAATGAATTCCATGATCGCCGGATCAATGCTTCCGGAACGTGTTCCCATGATCACGCCTTCCAGAGGAGTCAGACCCATGGTGGTGTCAATACATTTGCCGTTTACCACTGCGCTGATGGAAGAACCATTGCCCAGGTGGCAAACAATCACCTTGGAATTATCCTTGTCAAGGCCGAGGAATTCAACCGCATGCTTGGAAACAAAGCTGTGGGAGGTTCCGTGGAAGCCATATCTTCTGATTTTGTATTTTTTGTAGTATTCCAGCGGAAGGCCGTAGAGATAAGCCTTCGGCGGCATTGTCTGATGGAAGGCTGTATCAAATACGCCAACCTGCGGTACGCCCGGCATCAGTTCCGCACAGACACGGATACCGATCAGGTTCGCCGGATTGTGAAGCGGCGCAAGGTCGTTGCACTCTTCCACTGCCTGGATCATTTCCTCTGTGATCACTGCGGAGGAAGCAAATTTCTCGCCGCCGTGCACAACACGATGTCCGATGGCATCCACTTCCTTCAGGCTCTGGATCGCGCCTGTTTTTTCATTGGTCAGCGCATCCAGAACCATCTGGATCGCTTCCTTGTGGGTGGGCATCGGAGCCTCTGTGATCTCTTTGTCACAGCCAGCCTTCTGGTAAACCAGACGTCCGTCGATGCCAATTCTTTCGCAAAGCCCCTTTGCGAGAACGGTCTCTGAATCAGAGTTGATAAGCTGATACTTCAGGGAAGAACTTCCGCAGTTGATAACCAATACATTCATGTTTTTACTCTCCTTATCCTTATTTATCCTGCGCCTGGCACTGTACTGCAGTGATTGCTACCACACCTACGATATCATCTGCAGAGCATCCGCGGGAAAGATCGTTGACCGGTTTTGCAATACCCTGGGTCACAGGTCCATAAGCCTCTGCCTTGGCAAGACGCTGTGCCAGCTTGTAGCCAATGTTTCCTGCATCCAGATCCGGGAAGATCAATACGTTTGCCTTACCTGCAACATCGCTGCCCGGTGCCTTGGAAGCGCCCACGCTCGGAACGATCGCTGCGTCAAGCTGGAATTCGCCGTCAAGCTTCAGCTCCGGATGCTCTTCCTTGGCAATTCTGGTAGCTTCCAGAACCTTGTCTACGTCTGCATGCTTTGCGCTTCCCTTTGTGGAATGGGAAAGCATCGCAACTACCGGCTCTTCCTGTACAAGCAGTTCAAAGGACTCTGCGGAGGATGCTGCGATCGCTGCAAGCTCTTCCGGATTGGGGTTCTGTACAAGACCGGAATCGCCAAACACAAACGCGCCGTTTGCGCCATACTCACAGTCCGGAACAACAATCAGGAAAAATGCGGAAACAAGCTTTGTTCCCGGTTTTGTTTTCAGAATCTGAAGGCAGGGACGCAGGGTATCTGCTGTAGAGTGGCATGCGCCGGAAACCATTCCGTCTGCGTCTCCCATTTTTACCATCATAACGCCGTAGTACAGGTACTGGTTGAGAAGGATCTCTCTTGCCTGTTCCGGAGTCATGCCTTTTTTCTGACGAAGCTCAACAAGCTTGTCTATGTAGCCCTGTGTCTTCTCAGAAACAGCCGGGTCGATGATCTCAGCTCCGCTGATGTCATAGCCGCCCTCTGCTGCGCTTTTCTTAACGGTTTCTTCATTACCAACAAGAATAACCTTCGCAATGCCCTCTTTCAGGATTTTCTCAGTTGCCTCCAGAGTTCTTGCGTCCTCTGTCTCCGGCAGTACGATGGTTTTTACATTCGCTCTTGCCCTGTCTTTCAGTACATCAATAAATCCCATGATTCATGGCTCCTTTCGTTAATACATCATAGATACGTTTATTATACCCCTACACTCCTTGTATTTCAAGCACTACAGTGATAGAATATGCCTCAGAAAAAGTATTTTTTGAGGTGCAATTTATGAAAACTGCCGGAATTATAGCAGAGTACAACCCTTTTCACAAGGGTCATGCTTACCAGATCCAATATGCAAAAGAAGTTCTTGGGGCTGATCATATCATCGTTGCCATGAGCGGGGATTACGTACAACGGGGCGCTCCCGCCCTTTTTCCCAAGCATCTCCGGGCCGAAATGGCCCTTCGCTGCGGTGCAGATCTGGTTCTGGAGCTTCCCGTCTGCATCTCCACGGCCAGCGCAGAAATTTTCGCCAGGGGAGCGGTACAGCTTCTGGATTCCCTCGGCGTTGTAGATATGCTCTGCTTTGGAAGCGAAGCCGGAAACCTCTCCGGTCTTTTGAAGCTGGCGCAGATTCTCGCGGAAGAACCAGGAGACTATCAGCGTCTTCTCCGGGAATCTCTGGCTTCCGGAAACTCCTTCCCAGCCGCCAGAAGTCAGGCGCTTTTTGCCTACTGCCGGAATTTGTCCGGCGCGCCTGCAGCTTCCGGGGAAGCGGGCCCCGCTTTTTTGGATGAGCTTTCCCATCTTCTTTCTTCTCCCAACAACATTCTGGGTCTGGAATACTGCAAGGCTCTGCTGACCCTGCACAGCTCTATCCTGCCTGTGACGCTGAAGCGAGAAGGCGCCGGATATCACGACCCCAATTTGTCCCCGGATCGCTTTGCCTCCGCTTCCGCCATACGCCGGGCGCTGAACCGCCTGTCACAGACAGCTGACCAGGCCTGTACAGACCCGTCTGCCGTCCAACAGCTGTCCGACGCTGCAAAAGAGCTGGATATGTCACATCTGTACGGGCAGATTCCCGAGGCCGCGCGCAGTCTGTTTGGCAATGCTGTCAGCCAGCGCTCCTGGATAACGGAGCAGGATTTTGACACCGTCCTCCATTACTGTCTGCTGTCCCGCAGCGAAGACGAACTTGTACGGTATCTGGACATGTCCCCAGCCCTGGCTCGCCGCATTGCAAATCATCTGGGCGGATATAACGGATTTTCCTCTTTTTGCGATCTCCTCAAGACCAGGGAGCTTACCTACACACGCATCCGGCGGGCGCTGCTCCACGCGCTTCTGGGGATTGAATCGGTACCGGAAAGCCTCTCCTGCGCCAGAGTTCTTGGCTTTCGCAAAAGCAGTTCTTCTCTGCTTTCGGAAATCAAAAAGCGAAGCCAGATCCCTCTGCTCACCAGAGCAGGAGAAGCGGCCTCGCTTCTTTCCCCGGAAAATCTCACCGCTTTCCGGGAAACGGTTTTTGCTTCCAATCTTTATGAAGGGATCCTTTCGCGGAAAACCGGACAGCCCTTTGTCCATGAATACCGAAAACAGGTACGGATCATATAGCTCGTTTCCTGTTTCTAATTCCCGCACTCAATGCTGATCTCATTAAATTTTTCCAGAATGTCTTCTATGCCAAGCTTTGCTTTTTCCTCACCTGCACAGTCAATGACATTCTCTCCCTGATGCATCATCAGAAGGCGGCTGCCATACTCTACCGCATAGCGCAGATTGTGCGTTACCATGATCGTGGTAAGCCTTTTTTCCCGCACAAACCGTCCGGTCAACTCCATGATCGTCTCTGCTGTCTTCGGATCCAACGCCGCCGTATGCTCATCCAGGATCAAAAATTCTATGGGCGTCATGGTAGACATCAGCAGCGCCATAGCCTGGCGCTGTCCGCCGGAAAGCGACCCAACCTTCACATGCAGCTTGTCCTCAAGCCCGAGATTCAATTCCCGCAGAAGCTCCCTGTAGTAATCCGTCCGCTTCCGGTTAATGCCGCGCCCAAATCCATAGGCTTTGCCCTTATTGTCTGCAAGAGACATGTTCTCAAGGATCGACATGCCGGGACATGTGCCAAGCGCCGAGTTCTGATACACTCTTCCAATGCGGCGGCTGCGCTTGTATTCCTTCTCTTTTGTGATGTCCTTTCCATCCAGCAGGATTTTTCCGGACTCAACAGGGATGCTTCCGCAGATGATGTTCAGCATGGATGTCTTTCCGGAGCCATTGCTTCCCACCACAGAAACAAATTCTCCGTCCTTTACCTGCAGCTGATAATTGTGGAACAGACACATTTCGTTGACCGTACCCGGATTGTAATATTTGCAGATATCTTTCAACTCAAGCATTTGTCTTCGTCCTCCTCTTACGTCCCATACTTACAAGAAGAACCGCCAGAAACAGCAGTGCCGTGATAAGCTTCATATCCTGAGGTTCAAAATTTTTCATGGCGACTGCCGTGCATGTCTTGTAAAAAACAGAGCCGATAATGACCGATGTGGTAGCTTTGACGAACGTCAGCTTTTTAAAAATGCTGGTGCCAATGATAACGCTGGCAAGACCGATCACAATCGCTCCGGTACCCATGGAAATTTCAAAAACTCTCTCCTCCTGGGCAAACACACAGCCGGACAGGGCGATCAGCCCATTTGCGATGGCAAGCCCGAGGATCTTGATATTGCCCTGATCCTTTGCCAGCGCAGCTACCAGCCGTTCATTGTCGCCCACCGCCCGCAGCAAAAAGCCGGACTTACTGTTCATATAAAAATCAAGCAGAAGCTTCACAAAAACGGTGAGCACCAGAATCACCAAGATCGTGCTGTACCGCGCTGCCGGAGCAGGAAGCAGATTTTCCAAAAATTCATTCTTAAAAATCGTTTCCCTGGAAAACAGAGGTACATTGGATGTTCCCGCAATCCGAAGATTTATCGTCCACATAGCGGTCATCATGATAATCCCAGACAGCAGATCCCGGACCTTTCCTTTTACATGGATAAGTCCGGTACAGATCCCCGCCAGCATCCCTGCCGCAAAAGCGGCCAAAAGAGTGAGATAGGGATTCACGCCCCTCGTGATCATCGCCGCGCTTACCGCCGCTCCCAGCGGAAAGCTTCCGTCTGCTGTCAGATCCGGAAAATCCAGTATTTTGTAAGTGATGTAAACGCCCAGAGCAAGGATTCCATAAATCAACCCCTGCTCAAGGATCGTGATGACAAAGTCCATAGCACATAAACCTCCATGCTTTTACTGGGAAATCTCCTCAAACACTTCGGACGCTTCCGCAAGAAGCGCTTCCGGGATTTCGATTCCAAGATTTTCTGAAACTGCGGTATTTACATAAAGCGCAGCTTCTTCAATGGTCTCATACGGGATTTCCGACGCTTTTTTCTCACCTTTCAATATCTGTGCCGCCATCTTTCCGGTCTGTCTTCCAAGTGCCACATAATCCAGCCCTTCCGCTGCCAGGCATCCCATTTTCACCTGCTCTATTTCGCTTCCAAATACCGGTATATTTTTTTCGCCTGCCATCTCAAGGATCGTCGGCAAAGAGCTCACAACCGTATTGTCCGTTAAATTTGTAAGGCAGTCCACTTCTTCCAGAAGCGCCTGCGCTGCAAGGGGAATATCTGCCGTAGCTGTGATCCCCTTGGATACAATCTGAAAACCATACTCCCCGGCCAAAGCCTCATATTCCTTGAGCGCGGACTGCGAATTTGCCTCACTTGTGGTGTAGAGAATGCCGATATTTTCTGCTTCCGGAAGCATCGCCCGGATCATCTCAAGCTGCTTTTCTACCGGAAGCTTGTCGCTTGTACCCGTGACTTCTCCCACAGGTTTGCCTTCCGCAACAAGCTCTGCCGCCTCCGGATCTGTCACTGCCGTATAAATTACAGGTATCTCTGCATCCATGGCTGCGTTGTAGCAGCTCTGCGCGCTGGGTGTTGCGATCCCGCACAGCAGATCCATATCGGCGGAGACAAAGCTGTCAGAAATCTGTCCCGCTGTCCCCATATCTGCCGCTGCATTTTTGTACTCCACAGTCAGGTTTTCTCCCTCTACGATCCCTTCCTCAGCAAGACCTTCCAGAAAACCCTCGCGGCAGTTGTCCAGCGAGCCATGCTCCGCAAACTGCTCGATTCCGACCGTATACTCAGCTTCTGCCGCGCATACTCCCGTTCCTCCCATCAGCGACAATACCATTGCAAATGCAGTTCCTGTTGTGATCATTGTTTTTTTCATGATGTTTCTCCTCTCTCTTTTTGAAATGTAATTGTCCGGAGAATATATGCCAATTCTCCTCCTTTGCTGTCTGCGAGAAAGAATGTGCGATAATCGCTCTAAAATCCCAAAACAAAAACCGCCTCAAGCATAGCTTGAGACGGTAATAAGAGTCTTATTATCGCGGTACCACTCAAATT
Organism: uncultured Blautia sp.; assembly: GCA_937893675.1. Taxonomy (GTDB): domain Bacteria; phylum Bacillota; class Clostridia; order Lachnospirales; family Lachnospiraceae; genus Blautia_A. The sequence goes on along the minus strand of CALBGI010000031.1, from coordinate 16,023 downwards.
GACAAAATGTCCACTCTCTCATGTACAAACATACACTCCTGATTGATAACGGGTTCGGTTCCCGTCGGCGCCTACTTTAAAAATTCTTATTTCGGGCCGCCCTCGAAAGGCCATTCAACAATCAGTCTCATACGGAAATCCCACCATCTTCCGCTCTCTGGAATGAAGCTTAACTGCCTACTCTTCTTTCTCATCGGTTTAACTGTTTATCACTTTAGCACAGTGCATCAGTTTTGTCAACTGTTTTTTTAATTTTTAAAGCTGTGAATGGGCGCAGGAATTCTTCCGCCCCGCTCTACAAAAGCCTCACAGGAAAAACGGTTTACCGGCATAATGGGCGCATACCCCAGAAGACCGCCAAACTCCACGGTCTCACCGACGCCCTTGCCGATCACCGGGATCAGACGAACCGCGGTTGTTTTCTGGTTCACCATGCCGATCGCAGCCTCATCTGCAATGATGCCGGATATCGTGGAAGCCTTTGTATCTCCCGGGATGGCGATCATATCAAGTCCCACAGAACATACGCAGGTCATGGCCTCCAGTTTTTCCAAAGTAAGGGCTCCCGCTGTCACCGCATCGATCATTCCCTGATCCTCACTCACCGGAATAAACGCGCCGCTTAATCCGCCTACCGCTGCAGACGCCATAACGCCGCCTTTTTTTACCTGATCGTTGAGAAGGGCAAGCGCCGCTGTTGTTCCCGGCGCACCGGCTCTCTCCAGGCCGATCTCTTCCAGAATCTCCGCCACACTGTCGCCAATCGCCGGTGTGGGCGCAAGAGACAGATCCACAATGCCAAAGGGAACTCCCAGACGTCTGGATGCTTCCTGCGCAACCAGCTGGCCCACTCTGGTCACCTTGAAGGCTGTCCGTTTAATCATCTCACAGAGCGTTTCAAAATCCTTGCCGCGCACTTTCTGAAGCGCAGTCTTTACAACCCCCGGCCCGCTGACACCCACATTGATAATGCAGTCCGCCTCTGTCACTCCGTGGAACGCACCTGCCATAAACGGATTGTCGTCCGGCGCATTGCAGAACACAACCAGCTTCGCGCAGCCCAGGGAATCCTGTTCCCTGCTTGCTTTTGCCGTTTCCAGAACGATCTCTCCCATCAGCTTCACGGCGTCCATATTGATGCCTGTTTTTGTGGAGCCCACGTTGACAGAGCTGCACACCCGTTCTGTTTTTGCCAGTGCCTGCGGAATCGCATGGATGAGAAACTCCTCTGCCCGGGTCATGCCTTTGCTCACAAGGGCGGAAAACCCTCCGATAAAGTTCACGCCAACCGTCTTCGCGGCACGGTCCAGAGTCTCTGCAATCGTGACAAAATCCTCAGAGGTTTTACAGGCAGCTCCTCCCACCAGTGCGATGGGTGTGACAGAAATCCGCTTGTTTACAATGGGGATCCCGTATTCCATGGAAATCTTCTCTCCTGTGGATACAAGGTCTTTGGCACAGGTTGTAATCTTGTTGTATATTTTTTCATTGAGCGTTTTCAGGTCTCCGTCAATACAGTCCAGAAGACTGATTCCCATGGTGATGGTACGCACATCCAGATTTTCCTGCTCAATCATCTTGTTGGTTTCATTGACTTCAAATATATTGATCATTGTTCTTCTCCTTAGATGCGGTGCATTTTATTGAAGATATCCTCATGCTGACAGCGGATGACCACGCCGATCTCATCGCCAAGGGCCGAGAGCTCCCGGGACAGTGTTCCCGCATCCTTATCAGAGGCGCTGGTATCTGCAATCATCATCATGTTGAAATACCCCTGCACGATCGTCTGCGTAATATCCAGAATATTTACCTGATTGTCCGCAAGATAGGTGCAGACCTTTGCGATGATGCCAACTGTGTCATTTCCTACTACCGTTATGATTGTCTTTTTCATGTCCTGTCCTTTCCTGATACCTGTTTTTTGTAAGTAAAAATTCTATGTAGATAAAAACTCTGTGCAGGTACAATTTCTGTAAGACTGCAAGTTCTACATGCTGACTGCCGCAGATATATACTCCCGCTGCGCCACCTCAATGCGAAAATCTGAAGCCTTATACGGATTATCTCCCAGAGTTACTTCTGAACACACGGTCTCATAGGCAAGCTTTTCGTAATTGTTCTCCTGACTCAGATGCCCGAGAAATACCGCCTGCATATGGTCGTTGAGAAGTCTGCACAAGAGGCGCCCTGCATTTTCATTGGAAAGATGCCCCCGGTCTCCTAAAATCCTCTGTTTCAGATAATAAGGATATTTTCCCACCTGAAGCATGCGGATATCGTGATTGGCCTCCAGAAGAAGCGCGTCCAGATCTTTCAGATTCTCCACAATGTAATCATTGAATTTCCCCAGGTCTGTAGCAATTCCCACGCTGTGGCGCCCGCATTCCAGCCGGTATCCTACCGGCTGCGCCGCGTCATGGGGAATGGTAAATGGATTGACACGCAGATCCTTGATGGAAAACGGTTCATCCTCCCGGATTTCCCGAAAAATATCCGCCGGGATTTTGCCCAGCTTTCCGGAGCGCAGCATCGCATCCACAGTACCTCCAGTGGCATATACCGGTATTTCAAACTTGCGCGCAAGCACGCCAAGTCCCTTGATGTGATCTGAATGCTCATGCGTGATGAGAATCCCGTCAAGGTCTCTTCCTGTAAGCTCCAGGGTATTCAGCCCCTGCTCCACACGCTTTCCGCTGATCCCCACATCAACCAGCACATGGGTATGATCCGAGCCCACATAAATACAGTTCCCACTGCTTCCGCTGGCAATGCTACAAAGTCTCATATCTTTTAATCCCTTCCCTTATCTGTTTGCGGGTATCTTCCAAATCCCCGTTGTTCTCTATCGTATAGTCCGTATTCGCCCGAAAAAAGGCATCGGACGCCTGACTGTCTATGATGCCAAGCGCCTTTTCCCTGCTGTAGCCGCGGCTTTCTATCAGTCTCTGTATCCGAATCTCCTTATCTGTATGTACGTACCAGATTTCATCGCAGATTTCCTGGTAATGATCCTCCAACAGAAGCGCAGCCTCCACCACGCAAAAACCGGTTCCCTGTTCCTCCTGCTGTCGAATGGCCTCCCGGATATAAGCTTTCACCGCAGGATGGATGATGGCATTCAGCTTTTCCAGCAAATCCTTTCTGGAAAATACTATATCAGAAATCTTCCTGCGGTCAATGGTTTTGTCTATTTTTCTTACATCTTTTCCAAAAAGCGCAAGCACCGGCTCATAACAGACCTGCCCCGGCTCCATCAAAACATGGCCCACCTTGTCTGCCTGTATTACATATGCACACAAGTCCTTCTCAAAAAAATCAAGAACCGTGCTTTTTCCGGCACCCACGCCCCCGGTAATCCCGATCACTTTCATATCTTACTTGGCCTCATACCAGTTTTCTCCCTGATGCATATCCACTTCAAGCTCCACGGACAGACTGGCCGCTCCTTTCATCTCTTCCTCCAAAATCCGGGAAACTTCGGAAATTTCATCCTTATGAGTCTCCACCAGCAGCTCGTCATGCACCTGCAGCACAAGCCTGGATCTCAGCCCCTCTTTTTCCAGCCGCTCCCGGACACGATTCATGGCAATTTTTATGATATCTGCCGCCGTTCCCTGGATCGGAGAGTTCATGGCAACACGTTCTCCGAAGGAGCGCTGCATAAAGTTGCTGGATTTCAGTTCCGGAACCGGGCGCCGCCTTCCAAACATAGTTTCCACGTAGCCATTTTCTTTTCCGGCCTCAACCATGGAATCCAAAAATCCCTTGATCCGGGGATAGCTCTCAAAATATTTTTCAATATATTCTGCCGCTTCCTTGCGGGTAATACTCAGATCCTGGCTCAGCCCAAAAGAACTGATCCCATATACAATGCCGAAATTTACAGCCTTGGCATTTCTCCGCTGCAGGGATGTCACTTCATCGAAGGGAATGTGGAACACCTGGGACGCCGTAAGACGATGGATGTCCTGCGCCTCCCGGTAAGCCTGGATCAGCTTTTCATCCCCGGACATGTGCGCAAGTACGCGCAGCTCGATCTGCGAATAATCTGCATCCAGAAAAACATAACCCTCCTCCGGCACAAAGACTTTGCGGATCAGCCGGCCCAGCTCCATCCGCACCGGAATATTCTGAAGATTTGGCTCCGTACTGCTGATCCGTCCTGTCGCAGTAATGGTCTGATTGAACGTGGAATGAATTTTTCCATCTTCCTCAATGACATTTCCAAGGCCATCTGCATACGTGGATTTCAGCTTGGCAAGCTGCCGGTACTCCAGAATATCTTTTACGATCGGCTGTTCCGAAGCCAGCTTTTCCAGGATATCCGCCGCTGTGGAATAGCCGGTCTTGGTCTTTTTCCCTCCGGGAATTCCCATCTTCTCAAACAGGATCACCCCCAGCTGCTTGGGAGAATTGATATTAAACGCTTCCCCGGCTTTTTCATAGATCAGCTGCTCCAGTTCTTCAATGCGGATCTGAAGCTTTTCCCCATAGTCTTTCAGCTCCTCGCCTTTTACGGTAATGCCCCATTTTTCCATGGAGTCAAGCGTAAAAATAAGCGGAAGCTCGATTTCCCTGTAAACCTTCTCCATACCGCTTTCACAGAGCGCCTGCATCATGGGTTTCCTGCCCGCAAGCGCCACATAGGACATGCAGCAGGCGAGAGTAACAAGTCCTGGATTCTCTGTCTTCCATGCCTTTTCAAAGGATTCCTTTCCAATGAGGTCTTCCCTTGACGGCAGAAGCATACCACCCAGATATTCCTTAGCCATGTCATCATAGGTGTAGCCGGACTTCAGCGGATTCAGCAGATACGCAGCCACACCGGCATCAAATACCTGCTTCAGACCTGTATGCTTCAGGATTGCCTTAATATCCAGTGCACAGACAACGGTGTTCCCGGACAACGCCCCAAGACGTTCTGCAAGATACGCCCCGGTTATCATGCCGCCTGCCGGAATATAATAAATCTCCGCTTCACCCAAAGCAAGGCCAAGTCCATAGACATGTTTCTTGTCCCCAATGAGCTCCGCTCCAACCTGTTCAAGTCCTGCTGCCTTTTGAAACAGGGCCTCGCAGCCAGACAAGTCTTGGCAGACAAAAAAATTCTCTTCCAGTTTATTTTCTGCAACCGCTTCTTTGTCAAATCTTCCTAAAAGATTTTTAAATTCCAGGCGCTTGCACAATTCATAGGCCGCTCTTGTATACAGCTCGCCAAGGCGTGCCTCCTCATAATCATATACAATCGGACTCTCTGTGTTGATCGTCGCAAGTGTTTTGGAAAGCTGAGCCAGATCATAATGCTCCCGCAGGGATTCCTTTGCCTTGTTCGGCTTGATCTCTTCCAGATGCGCATGTGCATTTTCAATCGTTCCAAATTCCACCAGGATTTTTGTGGCCGTTTTGACCCCCACACCCGGAATTCCCGGAATATTGTCAGAGCTGTCGCCCATGAGCGCCTTCAGCTCAACAATCTGAGGAGGTGTCACCTGGAATTCCTTCAGCACCTCACCGGCGTGATAATCCTCAATGGTAGTTTTGCCCTTTGAAGTCTTCGGAAGACGAATCATCACTTTCTCAGTTGCAAGCTGCAGCAAATCCCTATCCCCGGAAAGAATCGTCACATCCATTCCTTTTGCCTCGCTTCTGCGGGCAATGGTCCCCAAAAGGTCATCTGCCTCATAGCCCTCCAAAGTAACCATTTTGACACCCATGGCCCGGAGCATCTCCTGCATCAGAGGAACCTGCTCCCTCAGTTCGTCTGGCATTCCCTTTCTTGTTCCCTTGTACGCCTCATACATCTTATGCCGAAAGGTTGGTGCATGAAGATCAAAGGCCACGGTCAGATAATCCGGTTTTTCCTCTTCCAGAATACGAAATAATATATTCAAAAAGCCATATACCGCTCCCGTGTGCTGCCCCTCTGAATTTGTCAGATCCGGCAGACCATAAAATGCTCTGTTTAAAATACTGTGCCCATCTATCAGCAATATTTTTTCACTCATGTGTTGCCTCCCAGCTGCTATATTTGTCTGCTATACTTGTCTGTTATACTACCAGTTGTCTAATTTCCATTGCAATAAAAACAAGAAAAACCACCAACAGTCCAATGAGCAGGCACCAGCCAAAGCCCCGGACAAGATGGCGCACCTTTTCCCGAAAAATATGATGCCTCGACGCGCGGATGTCCTCTGCCAAAAGCTTTTGAAAGTCCGAAACCGCACTTTTTTCTTCATCCAGCTGCTGTGTTACTTTGTGTACGATAAAGTACGTTTCCAGCTCCTCCCGGCAGGCCGGACAATTCTCCACATGGTTCAAAAACCGCTCCAGCTCGTCCGGAGAAAGGGTACGATTAATATAGCGATTCACCATTCCTTCTGCTGCACTGCAATCCATCTCGCGTTTTCTCCTCTCCTATCGTTCTCCTTGATCAAACGAAGAGTTCCATGGGCCTTGCTCCCACAATTCCTTCCTATTATATAAAACTTTCCCCGGAAAAACAAGGGATATGCCTGCATAATATCCTCTTTGCAGGACGCCGGACACAGAAAAAGACAGGACGCAGATGCCGCATGAATCTGCTCCTGTCCCTGTCTTTTTTTAATAACCAGATACTCTGTTTTAAAGCTGTAAAGTTTCCGGCCATGAAATAGCAAGTTTCCACATATATTTATAGCTATGTACAGAAATATAATTGATTTTGGTAAAACTGCTTGGCAAACCTCTCTTTAAAATTGAAATTTGCTATTTCCAGATTTCCTCATTATATTCTTTTAATTGATTTTCCCAATTCATTTTATCTTTTTCTGTTATTTTTCTAATAACATAGCACGGATTACCGCCTGCCACAACATGACTTGGAATATCTTTTACCACAACTGAACCAGATGCAATGACTACATCACTTCCAATCGTAACTCCCGGATTAATAACAACATTTCCTCCAATCCATACATCATCACCTATTGTTACCGGTTTAGCATATTCTAATCCTAAATTTCTCACCCTCTTATCAATTGGATGGCCTGCTGTATATATACTTACATGCGGTGCAAGAAATACATTATCTCCAAAAGTCACATAATTTCATCCAATATGGTTAAATCTGTATTAGCCAAAAAATGTTTTCCAAATGATATTCTATTTCCATGATCAAAATAAACTGGCGGTATCAGCACCATATCATCAGGCGCTTCTTTGAAACATTTCTTTAATTCTTCAAAAGCAGTTTTATCTTTCCAATATTCCGACTCATTGAATTTTTTTGAGCCGCATGGATTATTTCAAAAGAATCACCGCCAACTTTGTAAGGATTGTATAGTTTTTCGGCTATCATTCTATTCCATTCTTTTTTATTTATCAACTTTTATTGTCCTCGCAAAATTCACCAACATTTTACAATTCATTTCTTTGCACGGAATAATATCAGCTTTTATGATTGAAAAATCAATCAACCATACGCACATAGCCTAATTTATTCCGTCCAAAATGAATTTAAAAAATCAATCTGGATCTTATCAATTACAGCTTTCTTATATGGTGTCTGAATCCAACATTCTACTTGATTGTCTTCTGGATAAACATTTGTTGTGATACATTTTTCTCCATGATTCACATACACTTCAACACTGCTACGGTCAATCAAGATACAAAGTTCCAGATAATTATCATGCAGTTCAAACGAGCTATTCATTCTACCGACTTCATAATAATCTCCAAAACTTTTATCCAAACTAATTAATTTGGATAAAAAGTCAATCTGAATTGCCGTATAATGAGAATCTTTTCCAAGGACGCAAATTTCCAGATTTCTGGACTCAATCTTGTTGATATCTATCTGCATAATTATACGATTACTTCTATTTAAATCATCATATAATTTTACTCTGTTAACACCAACTTCTATATTTCTGTAAGTAATCGTTTCCGAAATCAATGAGTCAATTTGATCCACTGGATACATACATAAGTTATTTTCATCATCTAGTTGCACTTTTCGAGGAACACTTAAACACCCCCTCCAGTTTTCCACACTCGTTGGCCCCCACCCCACACACCAAGGCATCCATAACCAGCCATTCTGCCAAGCAATTAATATTCTGTTTCCAGCTTTATCCAAAAAAGATTGCGGAGCATAATAGTCGAATCCAACATCCATATTTCCTATTTTTTCAATTGTGTAATTACAGTTTTCAAAATCCATGGTACCTACACAATAAAGAGACTTATTATAATCCGGGTGATTCATGGGCGAACATGTAACAACCCATTTTCCATTCAATTCAAACATATCAGGACACTCCATCATGGTTCCTAATTTTCCTTTAGACTCCAAAATGGTTCCTTTATATTCCCAATCATAAAGATTTTCAGACTCATATAAGCAAATGCAGCCATCTCCGTCGACAGTTGCACTGCCTATGCAGCCACCAACTACCATATACCATTTTTTATTATGTTTGAATACTTTAGGATCGCGAAAATCTGTTGAAAATCCACAGGGAGGAGCCTTTATTACTGGATTTTGGGGGTACTTTTCAAAAGTTACTCCGTCCTCAGATGTAGCAATGCACTGTGTCTGGTGAACCACACCATCAGTCTTAGTTGTAGCTGTATAAAAAAGGAACAAAATACCATCTTTTTCAACCGCACTGCCAGAGAAACATCCACCTTCTGGATGGCAGTCATATTCCTGATCAGGTTCTAATGCAACCGACATATCTTTCCAATGAATCATGTCCTCACTGACAGCATGCCCCCAATGCATAGAATCCCAATTACAGCTTTTAGGATTATACTGATAGAAGAGATGATAAAGTCCTTTATAATATATTAACCCGTTAGGATCATTCATCCAGGAATCTGGCGCTGTAAAATGATATCTCTGCCGCCAGATTCCTTCTATTTCTGATCTTTTGAGGGCTCTACTATGAGCTTTCTCCATAATTATTCTACCTTTACATCATCAATATTTCCGTACAATACGGTTATTTCTTTTTGCATTTTGCCTTTCTCATCAATTGTCTGGTGATAAGTTCCCCAGCCTTTTCCATTGATCCAAAATGTTGTATAATCCTTTTCATTAATTACCGGCTCAAAAGACATTGTCTTATTTACCATATCACAGCTATATCCTGCGAATGTTGGAATTAAAGAAAAACTGGACATTGGTCTTATATAATGATGACCTGCTTCTGTTTCACTCCATGGACATCTCTTATAACCATCATAACGATCTCTGATTGCTTTAATAATTGTAAGGGCTTCTTCAATCATGCCTTCTTTAATCATTGTTACAGCAACCTGATATTCAACTCCAGTCCACACTTCATCACAGTATGCAAATGGAAATCTTGGTCTTCCGCCTTTTGGCCAGGAACACAGAACTAAGCCAGCCTCATCATTTAACGCATATGTTCTCTGCACATTAGGAACATCGTCCATGCATTCTTTAAAATTGTATTTATAAATAGATTCCAATGTTTTCTTTACATGTTCTTTTGGAAGAACATATCCAAGTCCGGCAGTCTGTGCCATAAACTGACCAAGAAGCTGATCTGTAAGGCATCCAATACCATACTGATAACGATATTCATCTACGTCTTCAAGTTCCTGAATATAATACTCTCCGTTAAACAGCTTTTCATCAACCAATACAGATGCCTTTTTATATAAGGCACGATATTTATCTGCAATATCCTGCTTTCCAAGATGTTCAGCCATTTCTACAACACCTTTGACTGCCCCCAAATAAATTGTGTTAGTCATTGTATTTGGACCGTAAAACTCTATATCATATGTAACGTGCATTTTACCATCCAATATGCCATCACCATCTGTATCCCACTCTTTAATGGAAAATTCCAGTGCTTTCATCATGTTATCCCAAATACCTTTAAGGAATTCATCATCACCCGTGTATTTCCATTCTCTGTAGATTCTGAGAATAGAACCAAATTCTCCATCACAAGCTGGAATCATATCCCATCTGCTCTCTCCCAAACATTTACGTGCACGGAAAGGCATGCAGCCATCATCATCCAGTTCCATATTAAACTCCACATTACGCATTGTAATTTCCAGTTCTGGAAACAGATTTGCAACAGCTGTAGCATAATTCCATACATGATTAACATTTCCTTGTCCGCATCCAACATAATCACGAATACCTTCCCAGCCAAGGAAATTACCATCTTCTATGCGGAAACAACAGTGACTCTTCATAGACATAATATTTGCTGCTACTGCATCGATAACATATACAGGAAGAGAAGTACTAAATAATGCATTTTCAAAATCTCTGGACTTTCCTTCCAGATATTCTTTTTTATTTACTACATATTTACTAACATCCCACGCATCTTTAAATAAAGTAGCATAGTAATTACGTATACTGTCATAACCACCGTTCTTATAACGCTCTAAATCTGCATCATACTCAATCCACCCCTTAGGACGATTCGGAAAATACCACGAAATTAAAAATTCAAATTCTTTTTCTTCATTTGCATCTATTTCCTCAGAACAGCAAATCGAACTAATCCGCTCCTTTAAGTTTAAGAAGCTGAAATCATAATGTGCAAGCAGATCACATCCTTTCGCTTCTATTTCCTCTTCTTCTGTTAAGTGTCCATCTTCCGTAAAATCATCCCAAAAATCCTGCGCATTATCAGTCCACTGTCCGTGAAGCCATTTTTTTCTGCTGATTCCATTTTGATTTGTAGTTGCAATAGACATGGAACCAAACTTCATGTCCTTTTCTGTAAGATTCTTAGCCGTATAATACCAACCTTTTAATCCATCTTCTTCGCGATATTCATTTTCAACCTGGTCTACCAGTTTCACATTGTTAAAAACATCATATCCATCAAAACCAACAACATTCGCCATTGTGCCAACGACTGATACATGGATTGGCTTATTAGTCGGGTTGGACACTTTATATTTTATTATCGCTGTTGGAATACCTGAGTTGTCTGCATCAAGCGGAATAAACGGGGTATATGCCTCCATACGTACTTTTACAGGAACTTTGCTGTCTTCCAGATCCACATATACAAATGGCTGTTTTCCAACCATTTTTGATTTTTCAAACCTGGGAATCCCTGCCAGTTCACCATTTAAAAATCCGTGAGATTTATAAAATGGCGGCTTAATCTTAGATTCAAGAATTCTGCTCACTGGTTCTTTACCATCTTCTTTTGTGCGAATTGCAAAGAAAGAAAATGGTACAAATTGTCCCTTTCCTGGCCAGTTAAAAATTTCCCAGTCTAATAACTGACCTCTTGCGCCTACTGCAATGTTTCCTGTTCCAAGTCCACCCAGGAGGAACTTTGCCACATTTGCATCTCCCTGGTAAGACACTTCCCCGCCTGTTTCAAATAACTCAACCTTAGAATGTAATAAATCTTTATTCATGTCATTTGCCTCCTGTTATATTCATACTTTATTATCCCTTCACGCCTACATGGGTCATACTCTTGACAATCCATTTTTGTCCAATCAGAAACACAATAAGAGCTGGCAAAATAGCAAGAACTACTGCTGCAAACACTACATTATCTCCTGTGGAAAATGGTTGCTTTATTGACAGAATCCCAACTGGAAGCGTAAGTTTCTCCGTATCATTAATCATAATAAATGTTGTAAAATAATCATTCCAAGAATATGTAAATACTATAATTGCTAACGACGCTAATGTTGATTTTGCCATTGGTAACATAATAGAAATAAATGTCCTAATGGGCCCAGCACCATCAATCGCAGCTGCTTCATTCAGCTCTTTGGGAATCCCCATAAAGAACTGCCTCATCATAAACACTCCAAATGCACCTGCCAGACCAGGGCAACTTGCCCCAACGATTGAAGGTAACGTAACTGCCCAAGATGTATTGATTATGCCAAGTAATGTCATGATTTTATATAATGCTACAATAGTAACTTGAACCGGAACCATCATTGCAACCATTAACAATGCAAACATAAAATTCTTTCCTGGAAAATTAAACTTTGCATATGCATATCCAGCAAGAACTCCATGCAAGCACATTCCCAATGTAATAATCACACTCATTTTAAGGCTATTCTTCATAAACCCAAAAAATGGGATGGAATTTGAAAATAACTTTTTAAAATATCCCAGATCCATTTCTGTAAAAAATGGTGGTAACCACTTTGGCGGTAGCGAAATCGCTTCACTATATGTCCGGAAAGAAGCTGAAAGCACCCACAAAAATGGAGCAATCATCAAAAAAGCTATTCCTGTCATAATCACCGTCAGCAGGATATGGCTTACTTTTATTTTTTTTCCAAATATATGAATTTTCTTATTCATAATGAACCCACCACCTGCTCCCTATAAATTGAAATATTGTAACAATACCGATAAGAATCAAAAGCATAATTGATAAAGCTGACGCCGCTCCATAATCAAAAGATGTAAATCCTTTCTCTGCAATCAACATGACCAGGCTTCTTGATGAATCTCCAGGACCTCCTCCTGTCAATACATAAATAGACTCATAAATTCTTAATGCTCCTGTAACATTCATTACAAGCACAAAAAATATCTGTGGTGATGCTACCGGAATAATAATTTTGAAAAATCGTTGTACTACATTTGCTCCATCTATACTTGCAGCTTCTAAGAGTCCTTGATCCACATTCTGCAATCCCGCCAATATCAGAAGCATCGACATACCTGCATTCTTCCAAATATCCAGAATTAAAACGGACACTTTAGAATACATCTGGTCATTCAACCATCCAATTTTTTCAATTCCCAACTGTCCTAGATAATAATTAATAACCCCTGCATCTGTCTGAAAAAAAGCCTGCCAAATAATCGCTACAAAGGTCAATGCTACTAAAGATGGAAAAAAATAAACAGATCTGAAAAACACCGTCATTTTTTTCGGCAGAATATTATCAACCAATACTGCTAAAACAAGTCCTAACGCCGTATTACCAAACGAACAACATACGGTATACCATAAAGTATTTTTTAAAGCAGTGAGCGAACGAGTATCCGAAAAAATTTTTTTATAGTTTTCTATTCCTACAAAAGTACTGGTATCTGTAAATACGTTATATTTTTGAAAAGAAATTATTGTAACCCATATAATAGGAATAAGTACAAAACACATAAATCCAATAAATGACGGAAGCGTGAAAAGATATGCTGCTTTTAATTCTTTTTTCTCCCATTTGCACCTTTTTTTCCTCTTATTCACCAATTCATTCCTCCCTTTACGGACAAAGCGGTCTTATAATTCCCCCAGAAGGCCAATCGTCTTCCGGGGAAATTGTCTATTTATTGAACTACGCCTTCAATCTGCGTCTGTGCTTCATCCATTGCTGCCTGAGGTTCCTTCGCACCAGAGAATACTTCTTCTAATTCACGTAAAAAAGTCTGCTCAAGATCTCCAAAATAGCTTGGTGCTGCAATTGGATCTGCAATTGTAACTGCTTTCCAAATTCCCATAATATTATCAGGACATTCTCCCATAATATCTGTAGATGTTGCCAAGGTTTCTGTTGGTGGCACCTGCTGCCCTCCAGCTGCTACCGCTGTTAATGTTTCATCTGATACCATTTCTTTTAGCAATGCAACTGCAAGATCCTGATGTTCCGTAGTAGATCCTATACACCATGCAGATCCACCATATACAGAACCTTCTTTCTCCTGTACTGGCCACTGAACACAATCAAAATCATCATTAGTTAAGCCTGCGTCCTGCCATGTATTTAATACCCATCGACCAGCGCCAACCATAGCAACCTGTTTATTTGCAAACATTGTATATCCATCTGAACTAATTGGGTCTGGACAGATTCCATCCTTATACATGCTATTTAAAAATTCAACAGCTTCTACAATGCCTTCACTATTAACAGTTGGTGTTTCTCCATCTTCTCCGACCAATGCAACATTGTTTGTTGACCACCACGGCGTAAGCTGAAAATAGGTACATGGGAAAGTAAATCCATACACACCGTCTTTTGTAAGTTTCTCCGCTGTTTCTCTAAACTGATCCCACGTCCAGCCATCCTGAGGATATTCTAAGCCAGCCTCATCAAACATCTGTTTATTATAATAAATAACCATTGTCTGTGTTCCATTCGGAAGTCCATACAAGGAATCCTTCACTGTAAAGCCTTCAAGCAGTGATGGTGCATACTGGGCTTTCTTTTCAGTCAGCTCTTCATCAGATTCAATAATATCATCAAGGGGTATTAACAAATCATTGCTCACTGCCATATTAACTGCCTCCAAACCAAGACTGATTACATCCGGAGCTTCTCCTGAGGTGCACATAGTAATCCATTTCTGAATAAAGTCTGACCAAGATTCAACTGGCACACAAGTCTGCTCAACCTTTACATCAGGATTCTTTTCATTGAAGCGAGCAATAGCGTCATTCGCAATCGCCTCTTCATCCGCATTTCCCCAGTTTAACACTCTAAGAGTCACTTCTTCAGCATGAATAACTGTTGCCGCAGACATAGACATGGCTGCTGTGAGTCCTAATGCAATCATTTTTTTGATTATTTTTTTCATTACAAACCCTCCATTTTTCAATGTGGAAAGGTTTCCACATTTGTGTTTTTAAAAAAATTTCCTTTCAGAAATCCTCATCGCAGTTACATGTTTTAATTTACATTTATTAGATGTGCGCTCATCTTTTATGTTTAGAGTATATACCTCGCCCCAAAGCCTGTCAATAGTTTCTATGTGGAATCCGTTCCATTTTCTATTTTTCATGCAATATGTACAATTCACTTTGTCATGTTTTGTGTTATTTTTTCTCTCTTATTTCATCCTCACTATATGTTGTATCGCCCTGAAGCAATTTAGGTTCAAAAAACACTTTTTTATCGTGATATCTTTTCCCCTGTATCATATTAACAAGAATTCGCACTGCACGACTTGCCAGTTCCATAATAGGTTGTTGTACAACCGTCAGATTCATCACTCCGACCTTTGCTACGTAGGTTCCATCATATGCCACTACTTTTATATCTCTGGGAACCTTTTTTTTGTTTTTTAACAACCGTTTTATGCAGGCAAGCGCAACCATATCTACAGCAAAAATACCATCTATATCCGGATACTTATCCAAAAGTGTATCCGCTATTACATCATACCGTCCATAATCAAAATCGTTCCATTCCATTTCGTATGAATAAACTGTTACTCCTTGCTTTTTCATATATTTCTCAAACTCATAGTGTCTTTCATGCGATGGAGAATCAACAACTCTGGCTCCCTGAATTTGCAATACACATCTGCAGCCATTCCTCAACAGCTCTTCTGCAGCCAGTCTTCCTCCCATCTTATGATTTGTTGATACAACAGGGATATTCTCACCCAAATATCTATCCAACGCAACAATCGGCCCCTGAACATTTTTATATTCCTCCAGATCCAACATATGACTTCCTGCAATAATACCATCTACAATATGTCTATTTAACATATTAAGATATTCTTTTTCATAATTCTGTTCACTATATGTACTACAAATCATAGTCTTATATCCTTTTTTCATCAGTTCAGCTTCTGCATATAAAACTATTTCAGAAAAAAATGGATGGGATATTTTGGGAATAATAATTGCAACAATACCACTTTTCTTATTTAACAGGTTTCTTGCAAGTTCATTTGGAATATAATTTAACTCCCGCATCGCAGCTTCTACTTTTTTCCTAGTTTCATCAGATACATAACCTGTAGAATTCAACACACGTGATACAGTTCCAACGCCAACCTCCGCTTTTCTGGCCACTTCTTTTATACTTGCCAAATAATCGCCTCCTTCGCATTTTATAACATATTAATCATTTGCTATCTCCATATAATGTTCTGCTCAACGCTCCTTTTCTAATTGTATTAATTTTTCTACACATAGTATATCATTTGGTATTTTACATTGCAATATTTTATATATAAGGCACAAAATATACAGACTGTCAAAGAACCCCTATTAAGCCACGGAAAAATAGAGGTTCTTTTTCTGC
>CALBGI010000030.1 GCA_937893675.1 uncultured Blautia sp. | reverse complement strand
GAGATCGCACAGGAGTGCACCATGCAGCCGATCACAGAGATCGCTGCAAAGGCGGGGATCGACGACAAATATCTGGAGCAGTACGGCAAGTACAAAGCAAAGATCGACTACAATCTGCTGAAAGAAACAGACAAGCAGGACGGCAAGCTCATCCTTGTGACTGCGATCAACCCCACACCGGCAGGCGAGGGAAAGACGACCACAACCGTAGGTCTGGCAGATGGTATGCAAAAACTCGGCAAAAACGTTATGGTAGCACTGCGTGAGCCCTCCCTGGGACCGGTATTCGGCGTAAAGGGCGGAGCTGCAGGCGGCGGCTATGCACAGGTTGTCCCCATGGAGGACATCAACCTCCACTTTACCGGTGACTTCCACGCCATCGGCGCAGCCAACAACCTGCTGGCAGCCATGATCGACAACCATATCTTCCAGGGAAATGCCCTGAACATCGACCCCAGAAAGATCACCTGGAGACGCTGTGTGGACATGAACGACCGTCAGCTGCGCAACGTAGTGGACGGCCTTGGCGGAAAGACCAACGGCATGCCCCGTGAGGACGGCTACGATATCACCGTTGCTTCCGAGATCATGGCAGTGCTGTGTCTGGCAAGTGACATCAAGGATCTGAAAGAAAGACTTTCCCGTATCATCATCGGTTATACATACGGAAAGGTTTCCGAGCAGAAGCCGGTAACCGCAGGAGATCTTCATGCAGAAGGCGCTATGACCGCACTTCTGAAGGATGCGCTGAAACCCAACCTTGTGCAGACCCTGGAACATGTTCCGGCGATCGTACACGGTGGACCATTTGCGAACATCGCCCATGGCTGCAACTCCGTGACTGCGACCAAAATGGCAATGAAGCTTGCAGATTACACCATTACCGAGGCCGGTTTCGGAGCAGACCTGGGCGCTGAGAAATTCCTGGATATCAAATGCCGTATGGCAGGCCTGAAACCCAATGCGGTTGTCATCGTTGCCACGGTACGTGCCCTGAAATACAACGGCGGAGTGCCCAAGGCAGAGCTGAACACCGAAAACCTGGAGGCACTGGAGAAAGGCCTTCCGAACCTGCTGAAACATGTAAGCAACATCAAGAACGTATACAAGCTTCCCTGTGTGGTTGCCATCAACGCATTCCCGACCGATACCAAGGCAGAGCTTGACCTGGTGGAGGCAAAATGCCGCGAGCTTGGTGTAAACGTAGCCCTGTCTGAGGTTTGGGCCAAAGGCGGCGAGGGCGGTATCCGTCTGGCAGAAGAAGTGATCCGTCTTGTGGAAGAGCCCAACGACTTCACCTACTCCTACGAGCTGGAAGGAAGCATCGAGGACAAGCTGAATGCCATTGTCCAGAAGATCTACGGAGGAAAACGTGTCGTGCTGACTGCAAACGCACAGAAACAGGCAAAAGAATTGGAAGCCCTCGGCTTCGGAAACTGCCCGATCTGCGTGGCAAAGACCCAGTACAGCTTAACGGATGACCAGACAAAGCTTGGTGCACCTACCGATTTCGAGGTGACTGTACGCAACCTTAAGATCTCCGCAGGAGCAGGCTTTATCGTAGCGCTGACCGGCGAGATCATGACCATGCCCGGCCTGCCGAAGGTACCGGCAGCAGAGAAGATTGATGTGGATGAGACCGGAAAGATTACCGGATTGTTCTAAAACATCAGAGTTGTTTTAAAAATTCAAAAAATATGAAGGGGACCTTCAGGCTTCACAGCCTTGAGATGGTCCCCCTCATAAATAATTTTCAATACATTTCAAAAAAGAATCAATACAACTTTTTCACTGCAGGATACAAGCTGCGGAATTTTTGATATTTTTCTTCGTACTTTTCTACAAGTTCATCTTCCGGCTCCACAGTATTGGCCACATGGACAAGCTTCGAGCCAATCGTCTCCACATCCGGATAAGCACCGCAGCCAACTGCTGCAAGCATAGCTCCCCCCAGAGCCGGCCCTTCTTCATTTTCCAGGACATCCACTTTCAGGTTCAAAACATTTGCGATGATTTTCTTCCAAAGAGCACTCTTTGCGCCTCCTCCGCAAATCCTGGTACGTTCGATTCTGACTCCCAGGCTCCTTGCCACCTCCAGCGAATCCCGAAGTCCAAAAGCAACGCCTTCCAAAACTGCCTGTGTCATATCTGCCCTGGTCGTATCCATGGACATGCCGAAAAATACAGCCCTCGCATCCGGATTGTTGTGCGGAGAACGCTCCCCCATCAGATAGGGCAGATAGAATACTCTGTTTTCTCCCAGTTTCTGAATGGCTTCCTGCTCTTTTGCAAAATCTTTTGTCTTAAGAATTTCTTCTGACCACCACTTGTTGCAGGAAGCTGCGCTGAGCATACATCCCATCAAATGGTAGTTCCCATCTGCATGACAGAAAGAATGCAGGGCATTGTTCTCGTCCACTCCGAAATTTTTGCTGGAAATAAAAACAGTTCCTGAGGTTCCAAGAGAAATATTACACTGTCCGTCGCCTACGGTTCCTGTTCCCACGGCAGCGGCCGCATTGTCCCCGGCCCCGGCTACCACTTTCACTTGTACAGGCAAGCCTAATTCCTGTGCAATTTCCGGCTTCAATGTTCCAACAACCTCACAGCTTTCATGGACTGTTGGAAGCTGCTCTTCCCGGATTCCGCAAATTTCCAGCATTTCCCTGGACCAGCAACGATTTTTTACATCCAGAAGAAGCATACCGGAAGCATCTGATACATCCGTGGCAAAAGAACCTGTCAAACGATATACTAAATAATCCTTGGGAAGCATGATTTTATCTGTTTTCTGAAAATTATCCGGCTCATGCTTTTTCATCCACAGAAGCTTGGGCGCTGTAAAGCCCGCAAAAGCAATATTGGCTGTAAGCTTAGAAATTCTAGCCTTTCCTATTACCTGGTTGAGATAGTCTGTTTCCTCGCCCGTCCGGCCGTCATTCCAGAGAATGGCCGGACGAATCACTTTATCTTTCCCATCCAGCGTGACCAGTCCATGCATCTGACCTCCAACGCCAATTCCAACCACCTTTGACTTGTCTACACCTGCCGTCAGCTCTTTGATTCCTTCCATACTTTTTGCAAACCAATCCTCTGGATTTTGTTCAGACCACCCCGGCTGCGGAAAATACAGCGGATATTCTTTTGATACAATATTGCAGACTTTTCCAGATTCTTCCATAAGAAGCAGCTTGACAGCCGAAGTCCCCAGATCAACTCCTATATAATACATATTTTCCTCCTGAAAAGCGGCATATGTCTGCACATGTGCACTTCCACACCTTTGCCGACATGTGCCGCTGCTTATCTTTTATTTACTTCCACGGATTTTCCGTAGGATATCTTACGCCTGCAGGCTGATTATATCCAATTTCATCCACCGGAACACCAATATACTTAAATACCTCAAAGAGTGCTTTTCCATAGTGTCCGAAGGCAACTGCTCCATGGTGCGGATATCCGCCCTCAATGAGAACATGTCTGTAAAATCTTCCCATTTCCGGTATTGCAAAGATTCCAACCGAGCCAAAAGATTTTGTGGCAACCGGAAGCACTTCACCCTGCGCAATATAAGCACGCAGCTTGTTGTCTGCCGTGCTCTGCAGGCGGTAGAACGTAATATCGCCAGGAACAATATCTCCCTCCAAAGTTCCCTGCGTTACCTCCTCCGGAAGTGTTCTTGCCATGATCATCTGGTATTTCATCTCGCAGGAGGTCAGTTTTCCGGCTGCCGTATTTCCGCAGTGAAAGCCCATAAAGGTATCCTGCTGCGTATAGTTGTATTTTCCTTTAATATCACTGTGATACATATCCTTCGGCACTGTATTATTAATATCAAGAAGCGTTACAACATCCTTGCTCACAACCGTACCAATGAACTCACTGAGTGCTCCGTAAATATCCACCTCGCAGGACACCGGAATTCCCTGTGCCGCCAGACGTCCGTTCACATAGCAGGGAACAAAACCAAACTGTGTCTGAAAAGCAGGCCAGCATTTACCTGCAATGGTCACATATTTACGATATCCTCTGTGCTCTTCTACCCAGTCTTTCAGTGTCAGTTCATACTGCGCCAGCTTAGAAAGAATTTCCGGTTTTTTATTACCTGCACCAAGCTCTTCCTCCATCTCCTTTACCAAAGCGGGAATCCTCTCATCCCCTGCATGCTTGTTGAAAGCCTCAAACAAGTCAAGCTCTGAGTTTTCTTCAATTTCCACGCCTATATTGTAAAGCTGCTTAATCGGCGCATTACAAGCCAGGAAATTTAAAGGACGCGGTCCAAAGCTGATAATTTTCAGATTGTTCAGACCTTCGATTGCTCTTGCGATGGGCAAAAATTCATGTATCATGTCTGCACATTCATCCGCATCTCCCACCGGATATTCTGGAATATATGCCTGCACATTGCGAAGCTTCAGGTTATAACTTGCGTTCAGCATTCCACAATACGCATCGCCGCGGCCCTGTACCAAATTATCTCCCGATTCTTCTGCCGCTGCAATAAACATCTTGGGACCCGCAAAATGTTTCGCAAGCAAAGTCTCCGAAATCTCAGGTCCAAAGTTTCCCAAATAAACGACAAGAGCATTACATCCCGCTTTTTTTACATCCTCAAGAGCCTGCACCATATGAATTTCACTCTCAACAATACAGACGGGGCATTCGTAAATATCTGCGGCATCATATTTTTTTGTGTACGCCTCAACAAGGGCCTTCCTCCTGTTTACAGACAAGCTTTCCGGAAAACAATCCCTGCTCACTGCAACAATTCCTACTTTTACTTCTGGCATATTATTCATAATACAATCTCCTTTTTCTATTTTTTAAAGTGCAATGTTTTCTCCTATAAGCCCTTCAAAGGCGCCCTCGATCCCAGCCTCGCTATGTGCGATCAGCCACTTGTTCCGTGCAGTCAGCAAGCGCTCTTCTCCACTTCCGGCAGGCTGAAATGGAAGCTCTGTATTCGTTTCTCTGGGAAGTACGACCACGTTCTGAAAACCGCTGTCTGCAGCCTGACAAGGAGCATAATGAAGCGTCGTTGCATAAATTTCAATGGCTGTGCCTGCCGGAACAAAAAACGCTTCTATATTTGCCGTATCGTATGTAAATTCCGGTGTGATGTCCTGCTGACTTCCAATGAGAATTATCAGATCTGTCACGGCAATATTCACCTCAGAATCGCGATGATACTCCACTGCATTCAACTTTTTGTTATGTCCATTACAGTACCCTACTTGAATGGGCATTCCCCCGTATGCCCTGTTTTGAAGCTCTCCGGCAATCGGCAGGATCTCCAATTCCTCCACGGTCGGAAGATAGATCACATCTTTCGGAATCGGCGTATGCTTCATGGCCCTTAACAGCTCCCCAAAATCAAATCCCTCCAATACCTTTCCATATTTCCGGAAAGAAATGTCTGCTACATTTTGAATCTTCAACCTTCTTCCTCCTTTGTTTTGAGATACTGTCAGTATACCGTTTATTGAATGCTTTTTCGCCGGTTTTCTTGTCTATTCTATAGCATTTTTTTGACCTTTTTGCTTTGCCAATACCTCACTTGGAAGTATTCCATAACGTTTTTCAAATTCCCTGGAAAAAGAGCGGCTGCTGCAAAATCCATTATCAAGAGCAACTCTGCTTATGGTATTCCCTGTATTCAGCAAGTCGCGATATGCGTACGCCATGCGGATATCCTGCAAATATGTCTTAAAATTGACTTTTGCACATTTCCGGAACAATCGCGAAAGATATGCCTCTGAATAGCCAAAAGCAGCCGCAATTTCTGACAATCTCAGATCCTCTGTATAATGTTCCCGCATATATCCGGTTATTTTTGAAAGCTTTTCCAAACTGCGGTTATACCGGATTTCCTTTTCTCCCGCTTCAGCCACCAGATAATCGTTGACAAGTATATATAAAATCTCATAATACACGGATCTGGCTTTAAACTCAAAGCCGATCCCTCTCTCTGCATATATCTTATAAAGTCTGCCAATCCGCTTATGCAGAGCCTGATTTTCATCTCCGCCAGAACCGGAAAAACGGATAAAATGAGGCGCTGTAAAATAGCTTTCAAACTGCTTTAATGGAATCTGAAGCACCACCGTTTTATTCTTTTGGGGTGCATGAATAGAGTGTATTTCATTAGAATTGATCAGCATTAGCTCTCCCTTTTTCAGAGGATATTCCCTGTCGTTGAGATAAAAAGAAAGTGTCCCTTCCTGTACCGCAAAAATCTCAATAGAAGTGTGCCAATGCTTCTCCCTTACATAATTTCCTTCCGACCCTTCAAACAAAAACAATTTAAATGGCAGTCCCTCATCCGGAATAATCAATTCATGCTGGTACTCCATAATGCCTCCTTACTTCTTCCCTTAATCGAACCTGTAATTCCTATCCCTGTCTTTCTTCTGATTTTCAAACTTACGTTATTTTGATTATAACATCTCCGCTTTCTCATTCCAATGTTAAGCGTAAAATCATGTCATTTTCCTTGTCCTCATACAATACCTGATGTTATATTAATAATGAGTAAAACAACCTATATCCAAAACAAGGAGATCTGTCATGTATACAACCGAAACCTTTGAAACTTCTATATCCGTAGACGAGTATCTGCAAAATTATGTAGATGTGGAAACATTTCTCGCTGCATGCAGACAATGTCCCAACTATAACCATGTATGGTCCTGCCCGCCCTATTCTTTCGATGTCATGGATTATTGGAAAAAATATCAGATTTTACAGCTTACTGCCGTGAAAATTATTTTTGACCAAGATATGCTCATGCATACGTATACACAGGAGGAGTTAGATAAGATTCTCAAAAGCTCTATTTCCTTTGAAAAACAGAAACTCAGCGAAATGCTTTTTGACAGAGAAAAGATGTATCCCGGAAGTATCAGCCTGTCTGCCGGAAGTTGCAGCTTTTGTTCCAGTGGGTGTACCCGAACAAGCGGACAAGCTTGTCGCTATCCCTACAAGCTACGATATTCGATCGAATCACTTGGTGGAAATGTGGGACTGACCATTGAGCGGCTCATGAAACTGCGACTGGAATGGATTGAGGAGGGACATCTTCCATCTTATTTCGTATTGGTATGTGGTTTATTGATACCTTGAACAGCATAAGCTTATGGAACTTCCTTATGAATTATGATTATTACGGTAATCTGAACGGAAGCCGGGAAATCCCAAAAGCGTTCAAAGACTAAAAGTCCCCAAACACAAGAATGGGGCGACTTCCAGCAGGAAATCACCCCAAAAACTTTATATAGAGCAAAAAAAGTACCGAATTATCGGTACTTTTTAACATATGCCATAGACCGGAATCGAACCGGTACGGGGGATTAGCCCCGCAGGATTTTAAGTCCTGTGCGTCTGCCAGTTCCGCCACTATGGCTCAATAAAAAGATATGGGGCCTATAGGGCTCGAACCTATGACCCTCTGCTTGTAAGGCAGATGCTCTCCCAGCTGAGCTAAGACCCCATAACGACCCAGAAGAGACTCGAACTCTCGACCTCCGCCGTGACAGGGCGGCGCTCT
>CALBGI010000029.1 GCA_937893675.1 uncultured Blautia sp. | reverse complement strand
GGCGCAAGCAGGTAATAGCCCCTTATAGGGGCAGTGCAAGCCACCGGCTAAGCCGATGGTCTTGACTCATTTCAGAGGCTCTGTAAATTTGTATTTTCCTCTTCCGTGGTTGCGAACAGGTTCGATCAATTCGGCTTCCTTTAGCTTTTTCATGAGTGCGGTTGCCGGAGTAGCGGTAATTCCTGTTACCTTCATTATATCTGCTCTTGCAAAAATGATATCAAAGCCAAAATGCCGATATATTTTTAATATATTTTGTTTTGTTGGCATACTGAAGTCAAGGCCTGAGATTCTTGCGTCAAAGGCCTGTTTTTTCTCCTGAAGGCCTGTTTTTTCAGCATCAAAGGCCTGTTTTTTCTCCTGAAGGCCTGTTTTGCCAATGGGAATATTATAATTTAAATTATAAAGAGTGACAAAAAAGGAGGTGGGTGTTGATTTGAATACCGGTTTTGTCTCACTTCGATAATTTATGGCACGGTGATAGTCTGCCTTGATTTTTTTAAAACCGCTGCCTCTGCGCTCCATGAAGTGCATACGGCTGAAAAGATCGGCAATGATGGGATTGCGTCGCTTAGAGGCCACATTGTCCGTATCAAGATTCTGCACAATGGAGCCGTCAAACATTCCGCCGGGAGAATATACTTCCAGGCGGTCGTCAAAAATATCAATGTGTATTTCGCTCCCGATTTCCATATAATCACGGTGAATGAGTGCATTTACGATAACTTCATGCACTGCCTGTTCCGGATATTCGGGCATTTCGATTCTCCCGTTCCCTGTTTTCTTCCAGCGCTTTTTGGTATTGTTTTTGACAAATTCTATGCCGTTTTGCAATAGCGCAACCAGAGAGCCGCTGTATTCCTTGTCGTCAAGAGCTTCCATGATGCCGGAGGCTTTATCAAGACCATACCAGCGGGTGCAGAATAAACGCGAGTGCCGTATTGGAGATTCGTCTGCCAGTAATACGCCAGCGTTGGTCAGCATACCGTTGTCGTCAGCGAGTTCAAAGGAAACAAAATCAGAATCGGTCAACTCATTTCCTGTCCGCATACGATAAATGGAACGTAGTTTTGTAAAAGCAAGTGAATTGAAGGGGTGACGAGAAGAAAGACTGTCAAAAGAAAGATTACTTCCATGGAGGACAAGCCGCTTCAATGCCGTTGCGTCTGCAGGGATACTTTCGTTACCCACACGGACATAGGCGACACGATTTCCGTCAGCAACATAATAATAGGGCGTTTCCTGACCGGGCAGGACTTTCAAAATAATAAAATCCTTTCCGTCTTCCGTGTGATTTTCCATAATTACCTGTGGAATAGGGTCCAGCTTTGTTTTGATGGTTTCGCTGATTTTCTCAGATATTGTATGTGCGTCCGTAAGACCAACAAGAACCTCATCATTTGTTATTCCGAAAATCAAAGCTCCGCCAATGCCGTTTGCAAAAGCGCTTACGCTTTTGAGCCAGCTTCGCGGCTTGCGTTCTTCCAACATTTCTTTTTTATCATACTCAGTTGCTTCTCCAAATATAGTCAGTTATTTTCACGATTTAATACCCCACTCAAATTCTAAACCATCTGCCATATATTGTAACCATGATTGTTCAAATTTATATTAGCATTATACTATTTTTGCTTTGGGGAAGCAATCTTTCTATTAGAGGAGCGGCGACAGATAGAAAAATTACGACAAAAAAATTATATAAATTTTTTGTTATTTATATTCCCTAACAAAAAATATTGCACAAATAGCATGAGAATTTAGACGAAGTTCCTATAAAAAAAGAATATAATGGCTTTAAATTAAAATTACGAAGTAAATTTTAAGGGAGGTACAATATGAAGTATGCAAAGTGTTTCAGCGACAGACATTATCCCATCGGTAAAATTGATGAAAAAATGTATTCTTCGTTTACCGAACATTTGGGGCGGAGTATTTATTCTGGAATTTATGAACCGGGTCATCCTACTGCAGACGAAAAAGGTTATCGTCAGGATGTGGCGGACTTGGTGAAAGAGCTTGGAGTTCCGGTAATCCGGTATCCAGGAGGAAATTTTGTATCTTGTTATGACTGGCACGATGGAATCGGACCGAAAGAGAAGCGTCCCAGAAGAATGGATTATGCATGGGCTACGATTGAAACCAACGAGTTTGGAATTGATGAGTTCTGCCAATGGGCAGAAAAAGTTGGAATAGAGCCTATGATTGCAGTCAATCTTGGAACAGGCAGCATCAAAGATGCTGGCGATTTGGTGGAGTACTGTAATCATCCGGGAGGAACCTATTGGAGTGATTTGAGAGCAAAAAATGGACATCCAAAACCTTATAATATTAAGTATTGGTGTCTGGGAAATGAAATGGAGGGAAGCTGGCAGGCAGGTCATCTTTCTGCAGAAGATTATACAAAGAAAGCGCTGGAAGCAGCAAAAATCATGCGTTGGGTAGATCCATCTATTAAACTGGTAGCCTGCGGCAGCAGTTATGAAATGCTACCGACATATCTGGAGTGGGATCGTGTTATGCTTACCGAACTCTATGATCAGGTAGATTATATTTCTACTCATAATTATACGATGAATGCGGGACAGGGAACTACTAATTTTTTGGCAGCATATAAGCAATTAGATAACCATATCAAAGCAAGCGCCAAGGCGGTAGAGTTTGTAAAAGCAAAAAATCATTTTGAGAAAGACATTAAAATTTGTCTTGATGAATGGAATGTATGGAATTTTCAAGATATCAAGTTAGACTCTCTTGATGATCTTGCAGGACTGACTACTTTTGAAATGACTTCCGCAGAGAAGTGGGAGGTTGCCCCCAGTATCCTTCAGGAGAAATATTCTCTGCTGGATGCGTTGGTAGTAGGCGGTCTTGGGATTACTCTTCTAAACAATGCAGATATTGTTGAAATTGCCTGTTTAGCACAGCTTATTAATGTAATTGCACCGATTACTACGGTTCGAAATGGAGGAATTTTTAAACAGA
This sequence comes from uncultured Blautia sp., assembly GCA_937893675.1. Lineage (GTDB taxonomy): Bacteria > Bacillota > Clostridia > Lachnospirales > Lachnospiraceae > Blautia_A. Next base: position 46,531 of record CALBGI010000029.1, on the reverse strand, counting down.
CAATTTACCATCCTTTCCATATGTTGAGTAGATATGGGCATGGAACTGCTATGAAAGCAGTTGTAGATGCACCGTCTTACGATTGTGAGTTCGGAGAACTTCCTATTGTAGAGCCTGCGGTTGTATACAATGAAGAAGTGGATGAAGTTCGAGTTTTTGTCTTAAACTGTAGTCAGGAAGAGGATACAGAGTTTGATATGGAATTGGCCGGATATGGCGATAAGAAGGTAAAATGTCATCTGGTATTAAGCGGGGAAGATTTGGAAGCAAGAAATACCATCGACAATCCGGATAATGTAACTATGAAGGAACTGGAAATCACAGATGAAAAGAAAGTGATTTTGCCGAAGATGTCCTGGAATCTTGTAATTTACGGTTAAGAATAAGAGGAAAAAGTATGAGCGAGGTTATTTTAAAATCCAATGAGATTGTAAAGCATTTTGGCCAGACGCATGCGTTAAATGGGATTTCCATTGAAGTGCGAAGAGGTGAAATTATAGGTCTGATTGGAGAAAACGGCTCTGGAAAATCCACTTTTTCTTCAATTGTATCAGGGGTTTATCCACCAACATCCGGAAGTCTGGAATTGAATGGAAATCCATATAAACCAGCCAATGCCATGGATGCACAAGCACACGGAATAAGTATGGTAACACAGGAAATGGGAACGCTGCCAGGAATTCGTGTAGCAGATAACATTTTTTTAGGACGTGAAGAAAAATTTACGCAGGGTGGTGTAGTAAATCGTAAAAAAATGTATGCGGAAGCCAAAAAAGCCATGGAAAAGGTGGGAATTACAGATATTGATCCGGAAGCACCTATTTCCAAGTATAGTTTGGAAAACAGAAAGCTGATTGAGGTTGTACGAGCAATCTATACAGAACCAGAGATATTTATTGTGGATGAAACTACGACGGCGCTTTCTCAACATGGACGAGATATTATTTATCAGTTGATTCGAAAATTTCAGGAAGAAAACAAAGCAGTCATCTTTATTTCTCATGATTTGGAAGAGATTATGACTGTGTGCAGTCAGTTGATTGTACTGCGTGATGGTGATTTTATTGCGCAGCTTGAAAAAGATGAGTTTGAAGAGGAACGAATCAAAGAGCTGATGGTAGGTCGTAAGCTAACAGGAAGCTATTACCGCAGTGACTATGATGGAAGTCATTGCAATGAGGTGGTACTGGAAGCGGAAAAAATATATTTGAGTCATACACTGGCGGATGTTTCTTTTAAGCTGCATAAAGGTGAAATATTGGGGATTGGTGGTTTAACAGACTGTGGAATGCATGATTTGGGAAAAGTTCTGTTTGGGATTGAAAAACCGCTTTATGGTTCTGTAAAACTTGGAGATGGAACAAAAATTAAAAACGCAAAACAGGCAATAAAGAATAAAATTGGCTATGTTTCTAAGAACCGAGACCAAGAGGCATTGATTCTTTCAGCAAGTATTTTGGATAATACGGTTCTTCCATCGCTTTCTATGATTGCAAAGGCCGGCCTGGTTTTCAAAACAGCGGAAAAACGTTTTACACAGAAGCAAGTACAGAATATGAGCATTAAGTGCAGAGAGATTGGACAGGATGTTCGTGATCTGAGTGGAGGGAACAAGCAGAAGGTTGTGTTTGGAAAATGGCTTGGAAATGAATCGCAAATCTTTATTCTAGATTGCCCAACTAGAGGGATTGATATTGGTGTGAAAGCCTTTATGTATCAGCTGATGTATCAGTTAAAGGAAGAGGGAAAATCTATTTTGATGATTTCCGAAGAGTTACCGGAGCTGATTGGAATGAGCGATAGAATCTTGATTATGAAGGATGGAAAAATTCAGAAAGAATTTGAACGTTCTCAGAATTTGAATGAATCTGTTCTCATTAAAGAAATGGTATAGAAAGGGGGAGTAACTGTTGGAAACAAAAATAGAAACTGGAAACAGAGCTGTTACCCTGACAGATATATTCAGAAAGATAATACCCTTTCTGGGGCTTGCCATAATGATTGCAGTTTTTCAAATTTTTGGAGATGGACGACTGCTGACCCCGGGAAATATTAAGAGCATTCTCAATCAGTCGGTTTATGTGGCGATTATGGCCTTTGGAGCTGTTTTTGTATATTCCCATGGTGGAATGGATTTGTCTTATGGCGGAGTTATTGGTTTCAGTGTGCTTGCAGCCATTCTTGTGGGGAGAGCGGGTGCGCCGTTTCCGGTGATTGTACTTACAAATATAGCAGCGGCTGTAGTGTGGTTTGCATTAAATGGATTTGTATCTGTATATTTGAAAGTGTCCCCATTTATTACATCCTTATGTATTATGTATATGTGTCGAGGAATCTTAAATACGGTATGTGCTAAGGAAAAGTATAGTGTTCCGGTATATATCTATAATTATGATAACTGGACCATAAAAATTACGCTGCTGGTGGTGTCATTTATTATTTGCTGGCTTTTGTTTGAAAAAAGCTGGATTGGAAAAGCAAATAAGGCGATTGGTGGAAATTCGCTGGCAGCACAGCAGGCAGGAGTCAACGTGGAAAAATCTCGGATGCTGGCATATCTTATAAGCGGAATTACCGTTGGTATAGGCGGGTTTATTTTGATGGCCAGAGCGGGAAGCGTAAGTACATCAACAGGCCAGGGATTGGAAATGAATGTAATTACTGCGTTGGTTCTGGGTGGCGTTCCCCTTTCCGGCGGCTCGCGAGCCAAGATGATTGGCGCGTTGGTCGGCAGCCTTTCTGTAATCATATTGCGTAACGGATTGATAATTTTGGGAGTGAACGAACGTGTCATAGAAGGAATTCAGGGACTCGTTTTGTTGATTATCGTATTTTTAACATATGCCAAAAACAAAGATGGAATTTGGCAGTAAAGGAGGAAAACATGAAAAAAAGAATTATGGCGTTGATTATGGCATTTACAATGTTACTCTCTTTATTTGGAACTACAGTATTTGCAGAGGAAGCAGCAGATGCAAAGACAGAGGAGATTTGGGGAGGAGAATCTGGCGAGGTTTGTGGTGATGAAAATGGTGAATATACTATTGGCGTGATTATCCATACTACAACAGACTATCTGTGTTCCAAACTGAAAGCCTATACGGATTATCTTGGAAAATCGTTTGGAGTGAAATTCAGCTATTATATTATTGAGAACTTTGCTGATGAAACATATTTGGCAGGTATCGAAAATCTCTGTGCACAGGGAGTAGACGGAATTATTACCACTAATTTTTCCGGCACTGCAGTTCTTCAAGGATTAAAAATCTGCGAAGATAACGGAGTATATATGGGGGTTGGATGGTCTCAAATTGATGAAGAGATAAAAGAGCAGGTATATGCAAGTGATTATTTTGTAGGCGGAGCTTATGAATCTGAAATTCAGGCGGGGAAAGACATCGTTGAGAGCCTTATTGCAGCAGGCTGTACCAATATTGCACCTATCGGATATGAGCCTGGAATCACTTGTCATGACAGACGCTGGGAAGGTATGATGGAGGCGTTCGAAGAACATCCGGAAATCAAAAAGGCAGGCGAGTACAGAGGATTGGAATTTACAAAAGCGGTTGAAGATTATTTAGCGGCAGATGATACAATTGATGGAATTGCAATCACCCTTCTTGGCATTGAGTATTGTATGGAGCCTATTAAGTCTGCAGGAAGAGAAGGAGAGGTAAAGATTGCGTTTGTTGATCTTTCTGAGAACTGTGGCGAGTATCTGGAAAGTGGTGACGTGGTATGTGCTATCGGTGGACAGTATGTAGATGTGGTATTTCCTTTTATATTTATGTATAACGCATTAAACGGAACACCTCTTGAGAAGACAGAGGTTCCGGTAAACTTTATTACCTGCAAGACCGCGGAAGAGTTTGAAAATTTTGAGAACTACCTTAATGCAGATGGTGTATACTGCTGGACAGCAGAAGAGCTGGAAGACGTTATTGTAAAATACAATCCGGATGCAACTTCTGATACTCTTCTTGAGATGGGAGCCAACTACAGCACAGAAGAAACTATGGAGAGACATGGTGCAAACTAGGCTCTAAATGTTTGGCTGAAGGGAAGCGGATGCAGAAACAGTTGAAAGTTTTTGCATCCCTCCTATGAGAAAGGGGAACAAAAATGAAAACAGCATCCACCAAATTGAAAAATGCGACTGTAGTTATTCTCTTGCCAGTTTTGGTTTATCTGTTGTTTTTTCTTCTCTCAGGAGGAAAATTCGGAAAAGCCTCTAGTATTATTATGAACTTCAAACAGACGCTTGTGCCAACGCTGATTTCCTATGCGATGTGTTGTAATGTGCTGTGTAATCGTATGGATTTGAGTGCAGGGGCAGTTGTTATGCTGGCAAGCATGCTAGGCGCAAAGATGGTATATTTGTATGGAATTGGATTGGTGCCATTTGCTCTGATTGTTGTTGGAGCAGGGGTGGGGCTCGGGATTATTTCTGGTTTGGCATATATGCTGATGCGTGTTCCTGCTATTGTAACAGCATTGGGCGTTTGTATGATTTATGAAACTTTTTCTAATCTTGCCAGTATCTCGTGGGTGACTGCTATAAGCGGAGAAACTACTACTTTGGGACGATTTCCTTATTGTGTGATTATCTTTGGTATCATGGCAGTGTTGTTTTATGTTATATTCAATTATACAAAATTTGGCTATAATGTAAGAGCCTGTGCGAGTTCACAGCAGATTGCAAAGAACGGAGGAGTGGATACTAGGAAAACAGCTTTTTTGTGCTACACAGTATCCGCAGTGTTTCTGGGAGTAGCAGCACTTCTGAGAATATCCATTCAGGGATCCATCGACACGCCGATGTATATGTCGAGCACTAATATTATTTTCAATTGTTTGCTCGGCATTTATGTGGGTCTGGCTTTAGAGCAGTACTGCAATCTGGTTATTGGAATTTTTGTTGGAAATTTTGTTTTGAATATGCTGACCAGCGGCTTATTGAGTCTTGGTTTGTCTTCATCTTTACAGGATACCGCATCCGGTATATTCTTACTGCTTATTATGATTTATACCTATAATAACCAAAGAATGCTGGAGTTTATTCAGAATAGAAAAGAAAAGAGGGCGCTGGAAAAAAGAGTTGCTTGATAAAACAGCAGGGACACCCGAATGAATGCAGGAGCTGGCAGTGATTAGCTGTTGTATTGGTTCGGGTGTCATTGTATAATTTCCGTTAAAGACGGAGGAAGAAAGATATTGGTGACGGTATGATAAAAGTGCTTTTACTGGATGACGAAAAACTGGCATTGGAATATCTGGAAAACACATTGAGCTGGGAGATGTACGGTTTCGAAATAGTGGGAACATTGACAGATGCAGAACAGGCTTTAAAGGTGTTTCGTAAAACACGCCCAGACTTGATTATTAGTGATGTGTGCATGTATGGAATGGACGGATTGGATTTTGCAGCTGCAATTCGGGAAATAGATCAAAATGTCCATATTTTGTTTCTGACAGGATATAAAAATTTTGAATATGTACAGGAAGCTATTCGCTTGGGAATTGATGATTATATTTTAAAAAGTGACATTGATGAAGAACTGTTTCTGGCAAAAATTCTTCGTATAAAAGAAAAAATAGAAAAAGAAAAACAGAAAAAGCAATATACGGAGGGCGTGATTTTCAAAGAATTGTTCTTTAACAAAAGAGAAGAACGAGAGTACAAGGATATTCTCGGAGAAGAGGATTATATTAGACTTCATAAAAAATATTATTATATGATTATATCGCGCCGAAAGGTACCAAGATTTTTAAATGACTTTTTTCCGGGGATTAGTCAGGAAAATTATGCAGATGAAGGACTGATGCGGATGATGATACAAAAACAGGCAGTGCCTATGGATATACGTAACGTGGCGGTGTTTTCTGTTAATGAGTCAGACATGTTGGCAGTATTTGAACTTCGAGGTATGGTATCACAGAAAGAAATACAAGAAAAGTTTTACCGTCTTGCGAATATTGTTTTTGGCGAGGCAAACAGGATGGATGATAGGGGCTATCACGTGATTTATTATCCGATAGGTTGTGCAATTCGTTCTTTTGGAAATCTTTGCAGAGAAAATAAGAGACAGATGGATCAGTGCTATGTAAAGCGGGCTCCACAATTGATGGAATTCGAAATAGATAACGGGCAGTTGTCTGGTGTTATGGGTGAGAAGGGAGCTTCTTTTGATGAAATTTATCAGGCTATTCAAAATAGGGAAACGGAAAAAGAAAAAGAATATTTGGAAAGTATGATGATTGCTGTAGAACAAGAAGATTATATTACTTATTTATGGTATCTGAAGGAAATTATGAAAGCCATGAGCCGTACAGAACAATTCCTTAAAAATTTGGGAAATGCCAGAGGCTTTAGTTTAGCAGAATCGGTAGACAAATTTAATCTTTGCAGACCTCAGGATGTGATTGCATTTCTAGGATACAAATTTGAGGAAATTAATCGTATGTTTCAGGAAATATCCGGAAATAGTTATTCGCAGTCTGTACAGGAGGCTATTGCCTATATTCAGAAAAATTACCAACAGGAGGAACTTTCTACAAATTTTGTAGCCAGACAAGTAAACCTTAGTACATCGTGGTTGTCTACAAAGTTTAAAGAAGAGGTGGGTGTTGGAATTAGCGATTATTTGAATAGTGTGCGAATTCATCAGGCGAAAAAATTGTTTGACGAAAAAGACTATATGATATATGAAGTTTCTGAAAAAGTAGGGTTTTCCTCCAGTCAGTATTTCAGCAAAATTTTTAAGCAGATAACAGGACAGACGCCAAATGAGTATAAAAGAGTGGGGAAGGAAAAGCGTCCGAAATGAGAAAAAAAGACAGACGAAAACAGTTTTTTATGAAAAAAGAGCTTTTGGCAGTGAAACTTCTGGTTGCGCAGCTGCTTACATTTATGATTATTTATGTGGCAGTTCTTACAACTACGCCTAACATTGTCTATCATCTGACGAATAAGGGGGAAGTGCAAACGGCAATGAGCTTTAACGAACAGATAGCCATGCGTATTGAGCAGCGTTTCAGTGAGCTGGAACGCTTTTCTTCTGTTGTAGCTTCGGATGATGGACTCAATGAGCTTCTTCAGGAGGCAATGTCTTCAAATGATTATGCATATCAGGCACTGTTGCATCTCTATCTTTCTAATATCATTCAAAGAGACGGGGTTTCAACCTATCATGTTCTGGGAATGTATTTGGAGCTTGACGGAGAAAAAACGTTTGCTACAAATACAGTGGGACTGTCTGACAATTTGAAAGCTTATATAAAAGATAAAGTGTTGCCGGAATATGAATCGTATGGCAATTCAGAGATGTTTGTTGATCCGTTTACGTATTCTACAGACAGCAGTCAGGCTCTATTCGGCAATCGTTTTGCTCAAGGTTATGGTTATGTCAGGCCTTACAGTAAAAATGGCCTTACGGGAAGACTTGTTATTATCTCATCTTATGACGAAATCGTTTATATTGTAAATGACCTTGGTGATTATTGCAAAGATTATCTTCTTCTTACAGGAAATCATGAAGTGGTGCCACCTAGTGTAGCGGATTCACGGATTGACTACAAAGATGTGCTGAAAAATGTAGAATATGGAACATCTTATAAAGAAGGATGGCTGATTCGAGATGATGGTATTTATAGTATGCGTCAGATAGGCACAGAGGGTTGGACTATTTTATCTTATTTGAATAGGGAAGAGGTGCTTGATAAGAATAGAACGCAGAGTTATATGATTCTGTTAAGTGTCGGAATTTTTGGAATTGTAGTGATGACTATTTTAGTAGCAATCGTAAATAAATTTACAAGACCTCTTCGGGAGGTTTCCAAACAGATGGGGGTCATTGCGAATGGAAACTTTAAGGCAAGAGTAACCATACATTCTCAGGATGAAATTGGAAAAGTGGGAGAGTCTTTTAATATTATGGCTGCCCGCTTAGAAGAAACAATTGCGGAAATTCTTCAAAAAGAGAAGCTTGAACAGACGATGCGCTATAGCCTTTTAATTTCGCAGATGGATCCGCATTTTATTTATAATACTATGAACACGATTACTTATTTGGCGCAAAAGGGTAAGAATGAGGATGTGATAGCAGTAAACAAATCTATGATAGAAATATTGAGAGATCGACTCCGGATTGAGATTTCAGAGGTTTATGATACTGTGGAACAGGAAGTGAATGTAGTAAAACAATATTTGATTATACAGAAATATCGATATGATGATATGTTTAAGGTAAAATATGATATTGATTCGGCGATTACGAAATGCTTGATTATTAAGAATATTCTACAACCGCTAGTAGAAAATGCTCTGGCTCATGGAATTTTAGAAAATAAAGATGAAAATGGCGAACCGCTTGGTGGATGTGTTTCTATCATAATCAGAAAAGAGGGTGAATTTATTAAGGTTGAAGTTGCTGATAACGGAGCAGGAATGAGCGAAGAAAGGCTTCAGGAGGTTATGACAGAAGATACCAATTGGGAACGGGGGTCTCATATTGGTATCCGCAATGTACGTGAGCGGATACGTTATATTTACCAAACGCAAGATTGTCTTTCTATATGGTCAAAGATAGGTATTGGAACAAAAGTGACATTAAAACTTCCAATTAATGTGCAAGAAGGAAAAAATGGGAATATTCGGGTAAATAATCCGGTCTAGAAAGCCATCCTGCTGCCGAAAATAAAACTATCCGGCGGTAGAAAGATTTTATTTTCGACAGTGAGATGGGATGATAAATCAGTGTTCCATCATATGATACTTGACCGCCCCAAGAAGCCCGGCGTGATTGCCCAGCTCTGCTGCGCAGAGGGTGAGGTTTTCCCGGAAGCAGGGCATAGCGCCGTTGTATACCGCCTGGCGCAGAGGCTTGATAAACAGCTCCTGCTGTTGGCTGACGCCGCCGCCGACAATGACCCTCTCAGGGTTAAAAATATGGATCAGGCCAATCAGTCCGGCGGCAATGTCGTCTGTCCAGTTCTTTACGATATCCTTCATGGCAGTATTTCCTGCTGCAATTTCCCGGAAAATATATTTTCCGTCAATGCTCTTGGGATCAAGTTCGGGAAAGGCTTCCCGGATTTTTTTTACCAAGGCGGTTGCGGAAGCATACTGCTCGTAGCAGCCACGGTTGCCGCAGGGACAGGGAACGCCGTCTTTTTTGATGGTGAAATGCCCCAGCTCCCCGGCGATTCCGATCGCGCCGGACAGCAGGCGGTTATTTACGATAATGCCGCCGCCCACGCCGGTTCCCACGGTGATCATGATGACATTGGCACAGTCTTTGGCAGCGCCCTGCCACTGTTCGCCGATGACGGCGCAGTTGGCATCATTGGCAACGCTCACCGGAAGGTGGTAATGCTCCTCCAGAATGGCTTTCACCGGGGTGCCAAGCCAGTTGGCGATATGCCCTGCGCTCCCGGCAATGGTTCCTGTAAGGGTGTTCACCTGACCGGTGGCGGACACACCGATGCCTGCAAGGGCAGAGGGAGAAATGCAGTTTTTCTGCAAAAAGGCATCGGTATTTTTTACCACAGTATCAATGATAGGGGTCTGGTAATGGTCAAAGCTCACGGAGAAAGAATCGGTGAGAAGAATCTGGCCATCGTCTCTTACAATTCCGATTTTCGCGGCGGTTCCGCCGATATCAATGCCAAGATAGGTATTATTCATGGTGATATTCCTTTACACGATTGATAAAACGGGTTGCGATTTCCAGGGGACGTGTGATAGCGCCGCCCACAACCACAGCGTAGGCGCCTGCTTCAAACATCTCAACCGCCTGGTCGGGATAGTGCACCTTGCCCTCGGCAATGACCGGGATATCCAGGGTTTCGGAGAGGCGTTTTACCAGTTCCGTGTCCGGTCCGTCCACCTTGGGGGAGTAATCCGTATAGCCGCTCAGCGTGGTTCCCACAAAGTCTACGCCGCATTTCCAGGCGTTGACGCCCTCCTCGTAGGTGGAAATATCTGCCATGAGGATGACGTCCGGATATTTTTCTTTGATCTGTGCGATAAATTCGTTGATCGTGCTTCCGTCGCCTCTTTTGCGCAGGGTACAGTCCAGAGCGATGATATCTGCGTCTGCTGCATAGAGCTCGTCCACCTCTTTCATGGTGGGAGTAATGTAGGAGTCATAGCCGTCGTAATTGATTTTGATGATTCCGATGACCGGAAGTCCGGTTTCTTCCTTGATCGCAAGCACGTCGCGGATGCTGCTGGTACGGATGCAGGGGGAGCCGGCCTGTTTGGCTGCTCTTGCCATGAGATACATAATGGATTTTTCCTCCACATAGAGGGGCTCTGAGGGCAGAGCCTGACAGGACACGATGAGCTGGCCTTTGATCTTGTCGAGGATTTCTTGTTTGGTGAGACGCATGATTCATACCTCCGTAAAATGAATTTGATAGAGATTTATGGTTGCCGGAAAGCTTACAGAAGCTTTCTGGAAATTGCCTGAGACGTGGTATCCCGGGCGATGGAGCTGTCCGGGGCTGTCTTGCGGCAGTAAGTGTTGAAAAGACAGTCTATGAGAAACATCTGTCCTACCTTTGCGGCAATGGATCCGGACTGCAGGGGACTTTCGTTGTAACCGCAGATCAGCGACACATTGGAGTAGGTGGCTGCCAGGGACTTGCGGAAATGGGTGATAAGCACCACAGGAACATTTCGGTCTCTTGTCACTTCCAGCACCTCTTTCATATCCCGGGTAGAGCCGGAGTAGGAAAAGAACAAAACTGCATCTTCCGAGGTCAGCAGGGAAGCAGCCAGAGTCTGCATATGAGAGTCTTCGATGTGGATGAACTTGGGGGTTACCGTGGAAAAAAGTGCCCAGGCCTCCTTGGCTGTGACCATGCTTCCGCCCTGCCCAAAGCAGTAAACCCGCTTGGCATTGATAAGGATATTCACGGCAGTGCGAAGGGACTGCGGATCCAGCTGCACAATGGTCTCATTGATAGAAGTAGTGTAAGAATCGCGAAGATTTCTGCAAAGATTTTCCAGGGCAGTGCTTTCGCTGACTGAGGACAGCGCGTCATCTGCGGCAGAGGTCTTGGAAGCCCGGTCAGATTTTGCCAGGGCAAGCTTCAGCTCATGATAGCCGCCAAGCCCAAGAAGCCGGCAGAAGCGGGTAATGGTTGCTTCGGAGACACCGGAGTTTTCTGCCAGAGAGGTGATGGACAGATACTGCGCTTCCTCCGTGTTGGATAAAATATAGTTTGCCAGTTTTTTTCCGGACCTGGTAAGGGAGTTGTACTGTTCTGTCATTGCATCCAAAATGGAATCCGTCATGTGAGTTTCTCCTTTTCTTTGGTTCAGAGTGTATCAGTTCATGTAGATATTTGTTCAAAAGATGCCTGAGAGATTGTTCCGCACTTTGTGTTTTTACAATCCTGCTCCGGTCATCTTAAATACGATCTTAAATACAGTATAATACAAAAGATTTTCAGTGACAAGGAATAAAGAAAATACTTTTCATATAAGCGGGAGTGTGGTAATAATTAAAGTAAATGTATTCCAAAAAAGAACGGGAGGATAAAATGATGAAAAAACATATTGTCTGTTTTGGGGACTCCAACACTCACGGCTACTGCGCCGAAAACGGAGGGCGTTTTGAGGAAAGTCAGCGCTGGACCTGTCTTTTGCAGAAAGGGCTGGGCGAGGAATACCTGGTGCTGGAGGAAGGCCTGAGCGGCCGCACCACCAGCTTTGAGGATCCGATCCATGAGGGGCTGTCCGGACTTTCTTATATTTATCCCTGCCTGATGAGCCATGAGCCGGTGGATCTGCTCATTGTCATGCTGGGAACCAATGATACCAAGGAGCGGTTCGGCTCCTCCGCGGCCTGCATTGCCCTGGGCCTGAAACGCCTTCTGGCAAAGGCCGTTGCCACGGTGGACTGCTGGCGGACGGGAAAGCCGAATATTCTTGTGGTGACTCCCCAGAATATAGATGAACGCTATCAGGATACAGAGGTGGGCGCAACTATGGGACAAGGCTGTGCACAGAAATCCCGGGGGCTTGCCGCAGAGTACAAAAAAATTGCAGAGCAGTTCGGGTGCGCCTATCTGGATGCCAATGAGGTGATTTCGGCAAAAACGAACCAGATTGACTACATGCACCTGACGGAGGAGGGACACAGACAGCTTGCAGAGGCTCTTGTGAATACAGTACAGAAACTGGCGTGAAAAATTATGAAAAACTGACAAAAAATGCCGCTCCAATTATGAAAAATAATTTTCATTCAAAAAAAATGAAAATTATTTTAAAAAAATTGCCCGATTCTATTAACAGAATGACGGAAATAGTATACGGTGACATTATCAGATTAGATAAGATTACCAAAGAGTAATCGCATTCAAAGAAGGAGGGCAAATTTATGAAATACCGTAAAATCCTTGCACTTGCACTGGCGTGCACACTCGCTTTCCCGGTAACCGCATTCGCGGAAGGCGCAGAGACAACTGACATTACCCTGTGGACTTACCCGATCGGAAGCTGGGGAGATGCAGCAACGGTTGACGGGCTGATCGCGAACTTCAACGAAGTACATCCGGAGATCAACGTGACGGTAGAATATCTGGACTACACAAACGGTGACGATCAGATCAACACTGCAATCGAGGGTGGACAGGCGCCGGACATCGTTCTGGAAGAACCGGAGCGTCTGGTTGCAAACTGGGGCGCGAAGGGTCTTATGGTTGACCTGGCTGACCTCTGGACAGACGAAGCAAAAGAAGCGATTTATCCATCTGTTGAGGCAGCGTGCAAGAACAACGAAGGCGTTTACTATGAGTATCCGCTTTGCATGACTGCTCATACCATGGCGATCAATAAGGACATCTTCGAGGCTGCAGATGCAATGCAGTACATTGACGAAGAGACCCGTACCTGGACAACCGAGAACTTTATCAAAGCAGTTGAGGCAGTTTACGCATCCGGACAGGAGAATGTAGCGGCAGTATACTGCGGCGGCCAGGGCGGAGACCAGGGTACCCGCGCGCTGATCAACAACCTGTACGGCGGAACCTTCACGAATCCGGAGCATACCGAGTACACGGCAAACAGCGAAGAGAACATCAAGGCGATCGAGCTTCTTGCAGGCATGGAAGGAATCAACTTTGACGCATCCCTTCAGGGCGCAGACGAGATCAACCTGTTCTGCAACGGCACTCTGGCAATGGCATTCTGCTGGAACGTAGCACAGGAAAACAACAACAAAGAGAACATTGCCTTTGACGTTCTGCCCATGGCATTCCCGACAGAGAGCGGAGACCCGCAGCTCTGCGGCGGTATCTGGGGCTTTGGTATTTTTGACAACGGCGACGAAGCCAAGATCGAAGCATCCAAGACCTTCATCGATTTCATGGCAAACGACGAAGCACAGGTTGCTGAGAGTGTAAAAGCTTCCAGCTACTGGCCGGTAAAAGACCTTGGAACCAATATCTACGAAGGCGATGAGCTGATGACAGAATATGCAACATTTGTAGACTACATGGGCGATTACTACCAGGTAGTCGGCGGATGGGCAGAGGCTCGTACTGCATGGTGGAACATGCTTCAGCAGGTTGGTACAGGCGCAGACGTTAAGACCGCTGTAGAAGAGTTTGTTACCACAGCCAATGCGGCAGCCGGAGCAACCGCAGAATAAGCAGAGGCGATTTTTCGGTAACTGCATATTGAAATATGGAACTCGTGCACCCTTCCTGCTTTTTATGTGCGGGAGGGGTGCTTTGTTTTCCCGCAGGGATTTTGAGATGCGAGGGAAACATGCGATAATGGGAGAGGAGGATTTTCCTTGGCAGCAAGTAAGACGGTTTCCGGGACCAGCAAAAAAGTTCTGACCCGGAGGGAGACCATTGCGGGATATGCGTTTATGCTTCCCAGCCTGGTTTTCTTTATTGGATTTGTTATTTATCCGATGGTACAGTGTATCATCACCAGCTTCTTTGATTCTACCATGAACCGGGCGGACATCTTTGTGGGACTTGCGAACTATAAAGAGCTGTTTACAGACCCGGTATTTTTGGGGGCGCTGAAGAACACCTTTGTCATTGTTATTGTATCGGTGCCGGTGACCTGCATCTTTTCCCTGTGGGTTGGTTCTGTACTGAACAATATGTCCGGTCCGCTCTGTTCTTTGTTCCGCTGCGTATTTTATCTTCCGGTTGTCACCGGTTCTGTAGCGGTCACAGTGGTATGGAAGTGGATGTTCAACAACTACTATGGCATTTTCAACTATGTGGGAAAAGCCACGGGAGTGATCGACAAGAATATCAACTGGCTGGGCGATGAAAAATATGCCCTCGGCTGTATTATCCTGATCCTGATCACAACCTCAGTGGGGCAGCCCATTGTGCTTTATGTATCTGCGCTCAACAACGTGGATCAGTCTCTGGTAGAGGCGGCCCAGGTGGACGGCGCGACAACGCCGCAGTGGTTTCCGCAGGAGTGGATCATGGGCAACTATGACAAGCTGTTCAGCAGACAGGTTGCGCCTCTGTGGGAAATCCATGTTCCTTTCACGGAAATCGTTTTTGCGGGATCGGAGGTTCCGGCAGCGCTCCGTTGGATGGGCAACACGATTTTCATGGCAGTGGTAGCCATGATCCTTACCTGTGCAACCGCAGCTATGGCAGGATATGCCCTGGCAAAGAAGCGCTTCATCGGACGTACGCTGGTATTTTCCCTGATCGTGTGCGCGATGGCGCTGCCAAAACAGGTTATCCTGATTCCGTTGATCCGTGAGATGTCAGCCTTGAACCTTTACAATACGCTGTGGGCGACCATATTCCCCGTTGTGGGCTGGCCGTTCGGCGTATTCCTGATCAAACAATTTGCCGAGGGAATCCCCGGAGAAATGATGGAGGCGGCCAGGATCGACGGCGCCAGTGAGTGGAAGACCTTTGCCCATGTGGCGCTTCCCATGATCAAGCCGGGTATCGGCGCGCTGGCGATCTTTACCTTTATCAATTCCTGGAACGACTACTTCATGCAGTTGATCATGTTGAGCAGTACCAGTAACCTTACCATTTCCCTTGGTATCGCCAAGCTGCAGGCAGAGAACTCTACGGACTTCGGCCTGATCATGGCGGGCGCGGCACTTGCGGCAGTTCCCATTATCATTGTGTTCCTGATGTTCCAGAAATACTTTACAAAGGGAATTACCATGGGCGCAGTCAAGGGCTAAGAGAGAATAGGAGCAGAAAAATTATGAGAGATTTGGAAAAATATAAAGGCGTGATTCCGGCATTTTATGCCTGCTATGAGGACGACGGAAGCGTAAGCCCCGAAAGAACACAGAAGCTTGCCCGGTATCTTCTGGACAAGGGTGTAAAGGGTCTCTATGTGTGCGGCTCCTCCGGCGAGTGTATTTATCAGAGCAAGGAAGAGCGCAAGGTGATCTTGGAAAATGTAATGAAGGTGGCAAAGGGCAAGCTTACGGTCATTGCCCATGTGGCCTGCAACAATACCGCAGACAGCCAGGAGCTGGCCGCTCATGCGGAGAGCCTTGGGGTGGATGCTATCGCAGCAATCCCGCCGATTTACTTTCACCTTCCCGACCATGCCATTGCGCAGTACTGGAATGATATCAGTGCAGCTGCGCCGAACACGGATTTTGTGATCTACAACATTCCGCAGCTGGCCGGCGTTGCCTTGAGCATTCCTCTTTACAAAGAAATGCTCAAAAATCCCAGAGTCATTGGTGTGAAAAATTCCTCCATGCCGGTGCAGGATATCCAGATGTTCAAGGATATCAAGGGAGATGACAGCGTTGTGTTCAACGGCCCGGACGAGCAGTTCATTTCCGGACGTATGATCGGCGCAGACGGCGGAATCGGCGGAACCTATGCGGTAATGCCGGAGCTTTTCCTGGCAGCGGACGAAGCGTTCAAGGGCGGAAACTTTGCGCGGGCAAAAGAGATCCAGTATAAGATTGACCGGATCATCTACGCGATGTGCGCCTGCCATGGCAATCTCTATGCGGTCATGAAGGAAATCCTCCGGAAAAACGGTCTTGACATCGGCGGCGTAAGAAAACCGCTGGCATCGATCATTGATGAGGATATGCCGAAGATCGAAGAGTGCCGGAAGATGATCGAAGAGGCCATCGCGGCGCTGTAAGAGATAAATTACGCAGACTAAAATGTTCGGGGGCTGATGTGTTCAGCTCCGGCGGATTTGCATCATGCTTTCCCAGCAGAGAAGCTTTGTGCGAAGCACGGCTTCCTGCGGGAAACGCCTGCGAAGGTACCGACAGTGTATAAAATACTTTCAGGAAAAGGCATATCATATGATGGATTGGCTTTTCTTTTTTATATTGTCAAAATCCGGAGATAATAAGTACAAAAGTACACCAGGAACAAAAGGAGAGACGATATTTCCAGCGCTGGCCGATATGCGGTTAGGGTATTTGTGGTTGTCGGATTTTGTAAAACGATTTTCCTTAGAAATGCAGAAAAAACACTGGTATTCCTGCCCAATCTGTGCTACGATAAATCAAAGCATTTCATTTCTTTTTTCTGAGCGGCACGACCGTTTCTGAACATCATTTCTGCCTTCCGGCAAACCGAAGAAATCTCATGCTTTTTCTACAATTCAAAAAAGCAGCGGGGTTTCACAAAGAGTACGGTTAAACGATACCGGGCTTATATTTGAGGCCTCCTGCCATTTCCAGTTAGGAGGTGTCTTATGGCAAAGACGACACAATACACAGACCCTGTTCCAAACCGTACCTATAAATCCCGGATATTCGAGATGATCTTCAGTGACAAAAAGAAGCTGCTGGAGCTTTATAATGCCATTAACGGAACGGACTATACGAATCCGGATGACCTGGTAGTGAACACGCTGGAGAATGCTATTTACATGGCCATGCATAATGACGTTTCCTTCCTCATTGACAAGAGGCTAAACCTCTATGAGCACCAGTCCACCTACAGTCCCAACCTGCCCCTGCGGTTTTTATTTTATGTGGCAGATGTGTACTCAGAGTTTACAAAAGAAATGAATCTGTATGGAAGGAAGGCGGTAAAGCTTCCAACACCCCATTTCATTATCTTCTACAATGGGACGGAGGAACAGCCGGACAAACGGGAGCTGCGTCTGTCCGATACCTTTCAGGTGAAGGAAGAGGAACCACAGTTGGAGCTTAAGGCCACTATGCTGAACATCAACAAAGGACACAACAAGAAACTCATGGACGCCTGCAGGACCCTTAAGGACTATGCAGAATATACTGCCCTGGTGCGGGAATATGCACAGCTCATGCCCCTTGCGGAGGCAGTGGAGAAGGCGGTGGACGACTGCATCAGCCGGGGTGTGCTGGCGGAGTTTTTGAAGAAAAATCGTGCGGAGGCGATCAAGGTGAGCATATACGAATATGATGAAGAGCGGCATATGCGTCAGACGAAAGAAGAGGGCTACGAGGAAGGCTATGAGTCGGGCTTGGCTGAGGGCGAAAAAATTGGTCGTGAATCCGGTCTTGAAGAGGGCCGCAAAGCCGGCCTTGCGGAGGGTCAGGAAATCGGAGAGATTAAAGGCCGTAAACTGCTCAAGCAGGCAATACTTTTACGCCGCTCAGGAAAAACCTATGAAGAGATTGCCGCACAATGCAGTGTAACTGTCGAAGAAGTCAAAGACATGTTAGAGGGAATCGAATAGTATTTGCGGAGAAAATGATCCCGCCGGATTCGCAGCCTGCGAAGGTACCGGCGGTTTTTAGAATAAAATCAAAGAAAAACGTGAAGGGAACCATCTCGGAGTTGCGAAGCCCGAAGGTCCCCCTCACACGCCCCCTTCTTGGGCACCGCTTAAAAACAGGAGAAAAAGTTCCCGGGTTTTAGCGGCGGCCAACAGGGGAGCGCGAGGGGAGTGCGGCCTTCGCAACTTTGAGCTCTCCCCTCGCAAATAATTTTCTTTAATTTTTATTACGCAAATACACGAGTAATATCCAGCTGTCTGCACAGGTGATGTACCGTGTGGATATACACCCCGTAGATGATTCCGCTGATAATGACGATCACGCCCAGGTTCAGCACAAATCCGATGATCTCATCTGACGAGAAAATACCGTCATTGGCGTAGAGGATCATGCCGTAGAAGAAGAGCATGGAGGCCATGCCGATGATGGCAGGCAGCTTGAATACAGAATTGCATTGCCGGTGCACCTCTTCGGACAAAAAAGTGGGTGATGCACCCAGGCGTTTTAGATCCTCGAAAAGATAGCGGTTATTGAGGGCAATGGTCTGGCAGCGGGTATAATCGATCACCAGCGCCGCGGTGAGACAGATGATGGCAACGAAGATAAATACCATGAAGAACACCGCATAGGACTGTATGTTGTCATTGGCATCCAGCTCCCTGAAAAGCGGCATGTAGGTCCAGTTCATGCGTACTTCACTGGAATCCGGTTTTGAGAGGTCTACCCAGAGCTCGTCTTCCATACCTTCGAAATAGACGGCGCCCTCCAGCTCGCTGGAAATGGTCTGTACAGCGCTATAAAAGGTGGAGGTGGCATACTTGCTGTCAAAGGAGGCTGCGAATTGATGGAACAACTCCCGGGCAAAGGCGTAGCTGTCTTTTCCGTCAATATTAAAATAGACCAGGTTTTCTTTCCAGTCGTCGGTGAGTCCGGCGGCTATTTTTTCGTAATCTCCGTCGTCAAGAACCATATAGGACATGCGGTCTGCCATGAGCTCGAAGTTCAGATACCTGTCGAATTTCACGGAGAGGGTGTCTTTGGTTACCATGTTGGTGAACAGGGTACAGCCGCTGCTTGGCTCCCAGGTGTTTACGCCATCGTTTGTGGTGACACCGCAGTAGGTGCCGGGAGCTACCTCGATATCCTGCCCGGTCATGCGGCGGTAACTGCTTTCGGAGAGAAAGCGCGCTTCATCCACAAGCTCCCGGTATTCGTAATGAAAAGCATCTCCTTCATCCTCGAAAAACTGCATACCGTCGAAGGCGAGATGGATGAGCGGGGCTTCGCAAAAATCTGTTACAGAAAGCCCATACTCTTCTGCCAGAGCCAGGATTTCTTTTTCATCGGGAACCTTTTGATCTACGGGATAGTGGAACGCGTAGTCAAAAGCTCTGGCCCTGATATTTTCATGGAAGCCGCTCAGCATCATGGGAGCGTAAAAAATACCAAAGCAGCCGCCGGCGATGAGAACGGTGCTGACCAGCAGATTGTTTACGGTCTGACGCCCCTGGAATTTCATCATGCTTCGGGAGATGAGATTTTTGTAGGGATGTTTTTTGTGGCTGAGCCAGCCGTTGGTGACTGTGTGGAGCATGATCATATAAAGTCCTATGAACACGGGGGCGTAGGTCAGGTTCAGCCAGGCGGGAGGATATTTCTGGAACAGATCCATATAAATTCCGGAAGAGCTGTAGCCCGCAACCCCGCCGAGAATCAGAAGCACAATGCCAACGGGACCGCACCAACGCCTCGGAGTGTGCACAGGCTCATTTTTGTGCTCTTCCTGCACCACATCTATGATGTTGGTGCGCCGAAGGTAGAGAAAGGCAAGAGTGCAGGCGCAGACGACTACCAGGAGGAAAAAAGCCGCGGATACAAAAAGACAGCGAAAATCCAGCTGGAATTTCATTTCCGCAGTATCGAACATGGTAATGCGAAAAACGTTCCACAGGAGCAGCAAAAAAGGAAAGCCCGCCAGAATTCCAAAAAGAGAGGAAACAGTGCTCAGCAGGAGAACCTCCCGGAACAGCCCCGGAGCGAGGTGGCTCCGCGAAGCGCCAAGCGCCATAAGGATACCAAGCTGTCTGGATTTTTTGCGGAAAAAAAGGCTTGCTGCGTACACGGTGAACACTACGCAGCCAAAGAGCGCCAGCACAAAAATAGCGTACATCTGTTTACGGCTGTCGCCGCCGTCCGGCAGGATGGTCTGCACGGTGGGGGAAAACATCATGCCCGAATAAGCGGTTATGAGCATGAGGGAAATAAAATTGCAGAAAAGATAGAGCGCAGCCTGCTTCCGGTCTGCCCGCTGCAGCTTTTGTTCCAGATTTTTCAGGTTTTTCATCATATATCACCACTCATTTCTTTTAAAGAATCCAGAAGAAGATTATGAAACTCCTTCTGCGTGCCGTTTTTTTCCAGTGACTTGTAAACGCACCCATCCTTCAGGAGGATCACGCGGTCGCAGAAGGAGGCGGAAAAGCTGTCGTGGGTGACCATAAAAATGGTAGCCTCCATGCGCGTTCTGGCGTTTTCAAAGGCTTCAATGACCGTGCGGCTGGATTTGCTGTCCAGATTGCCGGTAGGCTCATCGGCCAGGATTATCAGTGGCTGGTTGATGAGGCTGCGCGCTACGGCTGTTCTCTGGCGTTCGCCGCCGGAAACCTCTGCGGGATATTTGTTTTTGATGTAGCTGATGCCGAACAGATCTATGAGCTTGTCGCAGAGGCGTTCACCGTCTCTGTCCACTTCTCCGCGGATGATGCGCGGCACCAGAATATTTTCCCGGATGGTCAGTCCGTCCAGAAGCATAAAATCCTGGAACACAAATCCAAGCTTCTCGTTTCTCACGGCGGCAAGCTGGCGTGCGTCCATGCCTTTCAGCTCCTGACCGCCCAGGGTGATCTTGCCTTCATCAAAAGGAATATAGCAGGAAATACAGTTGAGAAGCGTGGTCTTGCCGGAGCCGGACGGCCCCATGACAGCCACGAATTCTCCCTGAGCGACAGAAAAGGATATGCCCTTTAGAACCGGATAAATGTTTTTTCCTACGGTGTAGGATTTCTTTAAATTTTTGACGTATAACATAAGTACCTCCTTGAATGACGATTTGGCAGAATGAAAACTGCAGGTCTGATATTATATATAACACCAGGAAGAGGGAAACGGATTCGGAGGTGTCACAGGCTGCAGGCGTGATGTAAAGTTTGGCAGGAGGCAAAAAAACAGGTAAAGTTTTGCACATCCGGTGTAAAATTTTGCACAGGTAACTCCAGTTTGTTTTTTGGGGCTTGCGGGGAAACAGGGTTTGTTTTATAGTTAAATCAGATAGTTTTGCAACTAAAAACAAAAGAACAGGAGAAGGCGAATATGAAAAAAAATGTGGGACGAGTAACAATACCGACAGATGTGGATGTGATCCCCCAGACCATAGAGCTGATGGAGCGCTGGGGTGCGGACGCAGTTCGTGACTGTGACGGTACGGATTTTCCGGAAGAGCTGAAGGATGTGGATGCGAAGGTGTATTCCACCTATTACACCACCAGAAAGGATAACGCGTGGGCAAAAAGCCATCCGGAGGAGATCCAGCAGGTGTATGTCATGACGCCGTTTTATACTGCCTGCGAAGAGGAGCTTCGCATTCCGCTGATGAAAGGCCTGTATCCGGATATGCTCACCCCCAACAGCCGTGACGATATCACACGCTGGTGGGAGGTTGTGGACAGAACCACAGGAGAAGTGGTGAGCACAGATGCCTGGAGCTATGACAGCGAGACCCAGGAGGTTACGGTGAAGGCGGTGCCTTTCCATGATTACACGGTAAGCTTCCTGGCATATATCATGTGGGATCCGGTACATATGTACAATGCCGTGACCAACGACTGGAAGGATGTGGAGCACCAGATCACCTTTGATGTGCGCCAGCCGGCTACCAGAGCGTTCTCCATGGAGCGTCTCAAAAAGTTCATGGAGGAGCACCCCTATGTGGACGTCATTCGTTTCACCACGTTTTTCCACCAGTTTACCCTGCTGTTTGACGAGCAGGCCAGAGAGAAATATGTGGACTGGTACGGATATTCCGCATCCGTGAGCCCCTATATCCTGGAGCAGTTTGAAAAAGAAGTGGGATACCGCTTCCGTCCGGAATATATCATCGACCAGGGCTACTATAACAACCAGTACCGCGTACCCTCCAAAGAGTTCAGCGATTTCCAGGCATTCCAGCGCAAATACGTATCTCAGCTGGCAAAGGAAATGGTGGACATCACCCACGAGGGCGGCAAGGAAGCCATGATGTTCCTGGGCGACCACTGGATCGGAACAGAGCCCTTTATGGATGAGTTCAAAAATATCGGTCTTGACGCAGTGGTGGGAAGCGTGGGCAACGGCTCCACACTCCGTCTCCTGAGCGACATCAAGGGCGTGGATTACATTGAGGGACGTCTGCTTCCCTACTTCTTCCCGGATACCTTCCACGAGGGCGGAGACCCGGTGAAGGAAGCGAAGGTGAACTGGGTGACTGCAAGACGTGCGATCCTGAGAAGCCCCATTGACCGTATCGGCTACGGCGGATATCTGAAGCTTGCCCTGGATTTCCCGGAATTTATCGACTATGTGGAGTCTGTGTGCAACGAGTTCCGCGAGCTTTACACAAACATTAAGGGAACGACCCCGTACTGCGTGAAAAAGGTGGCAGTGCTGAACTGCTGGGGCAAAATGAGAGCCTGGGGCGCGCACATGGTGCACCATGCCCTGTATCAGAAGCAGAATTATTCCTATGCGGGAATCATCGAGGCCCTTTCCGGAGCACCCTTTGACGTTGTGTTCTTAAGCTTCCAGGATATCCTGGACAACCCGGATGTGCTGAAGGATGTGGATGTGATCCTCAATATCGGGGATGCGGACACTGCGCATACCGGAGGCACCTGGTGGGAGAATCCGGTCATCGCCAGCCGCATTAAGGAATTTGTATACAACGGAGGCGGCTTCATCGGTGTGGGCGAGCCTACAGGCCATCAGAGCCAGGGACGCTTTATCCAGCTGGCCAATGTGCTGGGCGTGGAGAAAGAGACCGGCTTTACCCTGGGCTATGACAAATACAACTGGGACAACCATTTTGAGCATTTCATCACCGAGGACTGCAGGGGTGACATCGACTTCGGGGAAGGCAAGAAGAGCATGTACGCCCTGGAGGGGACCACGATCCTGGTGCAGAGGGAAAAAGAGGTGCAGCTTGCGGTCAACGAGTTTGGCAAAGGCCGGAGCGTTTATATCAGCGGACTGCCCTTCTCCTTTGAGAACAGCCGCCTTCTGTACCGTGCGATCCTGTGGAGCTGCCACAGTGAGGGAGAGCTTCTCAAATGGTTCAGCACCAACGAGAATGTGGAGGTCCATGCATACCCGGCAAACAGCAAATACTGCGTGGTGAACAATACCTATGAGCCACAGGAAACGACAGTCTACAAGGGAGATGGGGAGAGCTTTGCGCTGAAGCTGGACGCCAATGAAATTATCTGGTATGAGCTGTAAAATGGCTGACCCAAGGAGAGTTTGACATGATACGAATCGCCATATGCGATGATGAACTGGAGGCGCGGGAGAACCTGCGCTTCCAGCTTGAAAAAATAATAAACGAAAAGCAAGAGGAGATTGTATATGAGTTTTCGGGAGGCGGCAGCGCAGTGCGCTGGCTGGGCAGCCATCCGGGCGAAATCGACCTCCTCTTTTTGGATGTGGAAATGTCGGATTTGAACGGGATGGAAACTGCCCGCAGGATCCGGGAATTCAACCGGGAACTGAAAATCGTGTTTGTAACGGGCTATCGGGATTATGTGTTTGACGGTTACAAAGTGGGCGCGCTGGACTATGTGATGAAGCCGGCAGAAACAAAGCGTCTGCGGGGGATCCTGGACAGGGCAGCAGAGCTTCTCTTACAGGAAAGCAGCCGGATGTTTTCGTTTAAGAACAGTGACGGAACCTATCGGCTTCCTTTCTCGGAGATCGCGTTTTTTTACAGTGACCGCCGTCTGGTAACTGTGGTGACGGAGAAAAAGGAATATACATTCTACGGAAAGCTGGACGAGGTGGAGCGCAGGACGGAAGAATTTGTCCGCATTCATCAGCGCTATCTGGTGAATCCGGACAAGGTGGATTATGTGGGGCATGATGAGGTGCATGTGGCTGGAAAATGTCTGCCGGTCAGCCGCGGCATGAAGGAGCAGGCCATGAGTCAGCTTGCGCGGAATATGCTGGGAGGGGGATTTTGAACTCCGAGCTGCAGATAGCGGCGGTTTCGGACACGACGCTGACTATCTGGCGGCTGGTGTTTGTGGCAGTTCTTGTGCCGCTGGCCGGGTGGCTTATTTATCGTGCCATGGGGTGTCTGCTGGTGACCGGCAGGCAGCGCTGGAAGAAGATCCTTCTTGTGGCAGTCTTTGGCTTTGCCTCCATGATGATCATTTATCTGGGCGACTGGGCCAATATTCTGCCCACTTTTCTGGTATTTCTTGGAATCGTATATCTGGGTTATGAAGGGAGCGTTCTCAAAAGGCTGGCGCTCGGGCTGATGTTTTCCAGTATTTTGTTTGCGGTCAGCACCATTGTGGATAACTGGATCAAGACACATGGGATGATGGAATTCGCAATTCTGAGTACAGGATTGCGAATCCTGTTCTGGTTTCTGCTGTGGCAGGGAATCCGCAGACTTTCCATCCGGCGGGAGTTTGAGCTCTCCGTGCCTATGTGGAGTCTGTTGCTGCTGCTTACGGCAACGCCGCTGGGCGTTGTGTTCAACACAGTGCTTTTGGCAAAAGACAGCTTTCGCAGCGATAAATCTTTGCAGAGTCTCATTTTCTGCATTTTGGCGCTGTCTGCGTTTCTGGGACTTTTGTGGATGGTTCTGGTGCTGGAGCGGCAGCAGCGTCTGGAGGAAGAACGGATCCTCTATGAGATGAATCAGAAATATTACGACGCCCTTGCGCAGCAGAACGAGGAGGTGCGGCGTCTGCGCCACGATATGAACAATCATCTTCAAACGGCGCTCGCTCTTACAGGAGAACGGCAGCGGGAGTATCTTCAGGGGCTCCTTGAGAATCCGCAGCTTGGCAGGAGACTGAAATACTGCGGGGATGAGACGGTCAATGCAGTGTTGAGCAGCAAGGCGGCGGTGCTGGAACAGAAGGAAGCTGCTTTCGACGTGAAGGCGGATATCCCGGGAGAAATTTCCATGGAAAAGCAGGACATCTGCGCATTATTTGGAAATGCATTGGACAACGCGTTGGAGGCGGTGCAAAGGCTGCCGGTGCCGGAACGAAAAATCACCCTGGAGAGCCGCCTCGGCAAAGGAATGCTGGTGCTTCGGGTAAAAAACTCCTGTGAACCTGTCAGCTGGGAGGCTGGTGCAGACGGACTTCCCGCCACGACCAAGAGAGAACGGGCAGAGCATGGATTGGGTCTGCGCAGTATCCGCAAGGTGGCGGAGAAGTACAGCGGCTCCATGGAAATACGCCGGGAAAACGGGGCGTTTGAGCTGTTTGTGTATTGCAGGTGTGAGGAGCATTCCGGACGGTGATTTTTGTATCTGCGTCCAAAATTCTATGGCGGATTTCCCATGCTTCTGTTAAAATAAAGATAGGCAGTCGATTCATGTTAGGGAGAATCAGAGTACATGAAAAATATCAATACTCCTTATGATGATGTCTTTCGGACACTGTTGAATGACTGTACGGAACTGATAATCCCTGTTGTAAATGAAATTTTCGGCGAAAATTATACGGGAAAAGAGAAAATCACTTTTTCACCGAATGAACATTTTCTAAATCAACAGGATGGAAATACAAAAGAGAAAATTACGGACTCCTGTTTTGTGATCCAGGGGGCTGTATGCAAAAAATATCACATAGAGTGTCAAAGTACGCCTGACGGCAGTCTTTTGATCCGGTTTTTTGAGTATGATTCGCAGATTGCGCTGGACGACGGAGAGGTGATCAGACATCATTTGAAGGTCACATTTCCGCATTCTGCAGTTTTGTATCTGCGGCATAATTCTCAGACGCCGGATGCGCTGACTGTTGAGATAAGCACACCGGGATGCAGTGTCACTTACGAGATTCCGGTGCTGAAGACACAGAAATATTCCATAGAAGAAATATTTGAAAAACACATGTTGTTTCTGATTCCGTTTTATATTTTTTCTTATGAAAAAGAGCTGCGTGAATACAACAACAATGCAGGAAAAATGAGAGAACTGAAGCAGAGATACCAGGAGATAAGAAACCGGTTGGAAATGATGTGCGCCGCGGAGGAAATCAGCGAATACACGAAATGTGCAATCATTGATATGTCCAATAAGGTTGTGGAAAATCTTACCGCACGATACTCCAATGTAAGGGAAGGAGTGAAGGCTGTAATGGGAGGAAAAGTTTTAGATTACGAAGCAAAAGATATTTTAAAACAAGGAATCCGTCAGGGGCTTGAAGAAGGGCTGTTAAGTCTGGTGCGCGACGGCCTTTTGTCCGTAGAAGAAGCGGCCAGGCGCCTGCAAATGAGTGAAAGTGAATTTGAGAAACTTCTGAAGCAATGAGAACAGTTCAAAGAAACTGTCTGCAAAATGAAACGACTGCCTGAAAGAGGGGCGCGGCGAAACCTGTGAGAAAGGGAATCTGGCCGCGTTCCTTTTCGCTTTCTGTATAAAAATCCCTGTTTGGGGAAATGCTTCCTTTAGATAAGGACAGCGCAGGCTGTCCGTCTGAAAATAAAATCCCAGGAGGCAGATTATGGCAGTTGATTTTAAGAACAGTGAGACAAAAAAGAATCTGATGAGGGCGTTTGCCGGTGAGAGTCAGGCGAGAAACCGATATACCTTTGCGGCCCAGCAGGCCGGAAAAGCCCAGCAGCCGGCGATCGCTCAGCTTTTCCTTTTTACGGCGGAGCAGGAGAAGGAGCACGCAGAGGTTTTTTACAATTATCTGACAGAGGAAGCGGGAGAGACGATCTCCATAGACGGTACCTATCCGGTGGATATTGCCCCGGATCTGCTGAGCCTTCTTCGCATGGCGCAGCACAATGAAATGGAAGAGCATGACGATGTATACAAACGATTTGGGGATCAGGCAAAAGAGGAAGGCTTTGAGGCCATTGCCCACAGCTTTCAGATGATCGGAGAGGTGGAGAAGGTCCACGGAGAACGGTTCGGCCGTTTTGCCAGGTGGATCGAGGAAGGCAAGCTTTATGTCTCAGAGGTGAAAACCGGTTGGATCTGTCTGAACTGCGGCTATATCTGTGAGACAACCAAAGCGCCGGAGCTTTGCCCGTCCTGCCGTCACGAGCAGGGATACTTTGTGCGGCTGGAGCTGGCCCCGTTCACAGCGTGCTGAGAATACCGGAAAACAAAATTCAGCTCTGGTGATCCCACCGGAGCTGAATTTTGTTGGTTTCTCCAATTTTAATAGCAATACGCTCCCTCATAGCGGCCGCAGCTTTCTTTCAGCCGGGAGTGATCCTTGCAGGTGCTGCATCTGTCGCAGAATTCCTGTTCATAGCAGGTGGAGCACACACATTTCTCACAGTCGTGGCGGTCATACTCCGGACTCAGGCTGAATGGCTGGCTGTCGTTGGGTTTTGGTCTGTTACTCATAACACATCACCCTCCTTTTTTCTATTATACTCCTGTGAAAACCCCGTTTCAAGAAGTTAATAATCCGCTTTGTGATAAAAACGTCCGTTGATATAGTCAGTCTTGATAATGTTGACAAAAGCCTCCGGGTCGATTTCATGTACCTTTTTTACCAGGAGCTTGGCTTCTTCCCGGGATACCACGGAGTAGAGCAGATGCGTGGTATCGTTGGTGTAGCAGCCCTCTCCGCGAAATACGGTGGCGGAGTGCCGGGTAAGGTGGGAAATTTCCTGATATACTTCTTTGGGCTTTTTGGTGATGATAAACAGCGTATGTTTTTTGTAACGCTGGTGAAGCATCTGCACAGTCTGTGTGGAAGTAAACTGAAAAATAATGGAGTAAAGCGCTCTGTCCCAGCCGAACAGAATACCGGCGATGACCAGCATCAGGGCATTGGCTGCTAGGATGATGTTCCAGATATCTTTGCCGTTTTTTTCGGAAAAATAAATAGCGATGATATCCGTACCGCCGGAGCTGGTATTTCCGATGAGACACAGGCTGATGGCGGCGCCGTTGATGAGACCGCCGAAAATGCTTACCAGAAGGGTATCGTAGGTGATGGGCTGCACCGGGATCAAATCCGTGAGAAAACTGGACAGAAATACCACGCAGCAGGAGCTCAGGGTAAATTTCACTCCCACAAATTTGAGACCGATGATGATCGGGATAAGGTTCAGCCCGATGTTAAAGACCGAATATGGCACTTCTACACCCATAAATTCCGAGAAAATATTTTGCAGAAGCAGTGTCAGACCGGAAAAGCCGCCTGGAAACAGGCCGCCTGCCCGGACAAAGGTTTTGATGTTGACAGCGAGGATAACAGCAGCCAGGATGGCGCAGCCGTATCGCACGGATTCTTTTTTCATATCCGGTTTTGTCATAAAGTTAAGCCTCCCACCGTCCGGAAGCTCCGCAGGGAAGAATCAGACCGCTTTCCTTTACCGGAAGGCCGATTTCCTGGGAGTCCACATGTCCATGGAAATCTTTGAGTTCGGTTGCAAGCATATAGGTGAGCACCGCGGGAGCAAGCCCTGTGGTGTAGGAGTTGATGAGGAAAAACAGGGGCTGGTCGCTCAAAAGCTTTGCGCAGAGCTTTACCAGCGGGTGAATGGCGTCCTCGATCTTCCAGATTTCTCCCTTGGGCCCGCGGCCGTAGGAGGGCGGATCCATGATGATGGCATTGTAGTGATTGCCACGGCGGATCTCCCGCTCCACAAATTTTACACAGTCATCCACCAGCCAGCGGATGGGGGCGCCGGACAGTCCGGAAGCTGCGGCGTTTTCTTTTGCCCAGCTCACCATACCCTTGGAGGCGTCTACGTGGGTGACAGAGGCTCCGGCTGCTGCGGCAGCCAGGGTAGCACCTCCGGTGTAGGCAAAAAGGTTCAGAACCTTAATTGGCCGGCCGGCCTTGCGGATCTTATTCCCGAACCAGTCCCAGTTGGCCGCCTGCTCCGGAAAAAGCCCGGTATGCTTGAAGCTGAAGGGCTTCAGGTGAAAGGTGAGATCCTTATAGTGGATGTCCCACTGCTCCGGGAGATTGAAAAATTCCCATTCCCCGCCGCCTCTGCTGCTTCTGTGATAATGCCCGTTCATTTTTTTCCAGCCCCGGTGTGTGCGGGGGGTATCCCAGATCACCTGGGGGTCCGGACGAACCAGAAGATAATCCCCCCAGCGTTCCAGCTTTTCACCCCGGGAGGTGTCAATTACTTCGTATTCTTTCCAGCCGTCTGCAATCCACATAAGATGTACCTCGTTTTTTATATATTTGTCATGCCAGCCTGACGCAGCTGCTTCTGATATCTGACACATGACCTGTAATTATAATCAGTATAGGGGATTTTGGCGCAACCTGCAAGATAATCTTGCGGAGGAAGTGGCTTTCGCGTATAATTTTTGCAAGTGCTCTCATAAGAGAAGCAAGACCGCAGAGAAAAGGGGAAAAAGCGATGGAGAACCGCACAGGCTTTAAAGAGACCGTCAGAAAGCTGTATGGTCTGTTGGATAAAAAACAGAAGAAGAATTTTGCCGGTATTCTTGTCATAATGGCAGTGTCAGCTGCACTGTCCCAGGTTACACCGAAGGCGATCGGCTGGCTCACAGATGATATTCTGATACAGGAAGAGATGAAATTCTGGAATATTGTTCCGGTGCTGCTTTTCATTCTCGTCGTGAATGTTGTGAATGAAGGCATTAAAATTTTGCGAAGGATCATGGTGGAAAATGCAGCTACCCGAACGGAGAAAAAAGCCAGGGGAGTAGTGCTGGATTCCCTTTTGCGGGCGCCGCTTTCCTATTTCAAAGAAAATATGACCGGAAACATCCACGGCAGGCTGAACCGTTGTCTGGAAGGCACCGTAAAGCTGGAAAAGCTGGTGTTTATGGATCTGGCTCCGGCTGTTTTTAACAGCATAGCAGCGATCGTTGTGATTCTTGGCACTCTGCCGGCCATTCTGGCACTTCCCGTACTTTTGGTGATCCCCATCGGGATTGCGGTGGTATTTTGGCAGATCACAACCCAGAAAGGGATCCGGGTGGAGCTTTTGGAGACAAAGGCTTCCATGGATGGCGGAATTGTGGAGCTGCTGAACGGAATTGAGGTCATACGGATCACAGACAGCGTTGACCTGGAAGGAAAGCGTTTTGCGGACAAGTCTGAATTTCTGCGGAAAAAAGAGATGACGCACCACAAGCAGATGGCGAAGTATGACAGCTTGAAGTTCTTGAACGAGGTCTTTTTTACCGTGCTGCTCATAGGGATATCTGCCTATCTGGCGACGCAGCAGGTTATCAGTGTGGGGGCGGTGCTCACTGCTTATCTTTGCTTTTCCCAACTTCTGAAGCCGCTGGAGGAGCTGCACAGGATTCTGGATGAACTGGCAGAGAGCGCAGTTCTGGCAGAGGACTTTTTCCGGATGGCGGAACTTCCGGGAGATTTTTCTTATCAGGTGCAGACCGGCGGGAAGGCAAAAGCGCCGGATACAGATCTAGCAATTCAGATCCAGGGTCTTCGGTTTTCCTATAAGAATGACAGAGAAGTAATAAAAAATCTGGATCTGTCAGTTGAGAAAGGAATGTTTTTGGGAATCGCAGGTCCCAGCGGCTGCGGAAAATCTTCCCTGATAAAGGCGATCTGCAGACTGGAAAAATGTGAGGGAGAGATTTTTCTCAATGGAAGAAATATCGAAACCCTGAGCAGAAAAGAGCTGTCAGGGCTCATTGCCCTGGTTCCCCAGACGCCGTTTTTGGTGGCAGGAACCATTCTGGAAAATATCTGCTATGGTCTTTTGCGCACACCTGCGCCGGAGGAAATCGAAACAGCGGTAGAAAAGGCAGGGCTGGCAGAGTTTGTCAACGGCCTGCCACAAAAGCTGAACACCGTGATTGCGGAGGGCGGCGGCAATCTTTCCGGCGGACAGAGACAGAGGATAGCTATTGCCCGGATTTTTCTGAGAAAGCCGCAGATTCTGATCTTGGATGAAGCGACATCCGCGCTTGACAACACTACGGAGCGGCGGATCCAGCAGGAAATAGAAACCTTAAAAAATGAGAATCACATGACCGTCCTGTCCATTGCCCACAGGCTTACAACATTGAAGAATTCCGATCAGGTGCTTGTGATGGATCAGGGAGCTGTCGTACAGGAGGGAAACTACCGGGAGCTTCTGGAGAAGGAGGGGATTTTCCGGGATATGTACTATGGAAAATTAAAATAGCTTGACAAGCAGGATTTTACCATACTAAAATATATTGGATTATAGTGAGAGTGCGCAGCACGGAGCAATCCGTATCATCCGTACTTTACATACCTTATTATATGTAATGCCGTCATCCGGCCGAGGAGGAAACCATGAAAAAATACAGCGAAATGAGCAGGGAAGAGTTACTTTCTTTAAAAAATGAGTTGGAGGCCCAGTACAAAGAGGTGCAGGCGAAGGGGCTTTCTCTTGATATGTCCAGAGGAAAACCCGGCAAGGATCAGCTTGACCTCTCCATGGGAATGATGAAAGTTCTGGCAGACGGAGCTGAGCTGAAATGCGAAACCGGCGTGGACTGCCGAAATTACGGCGTGATCGACGGAATTCCGGAAGCAAAGCGTCTTCTGGGCGAGATGTCCGAGGTTGACCCGGATCACATTATCATTTACGGCAACTCCAGCCTGAATGTGATGTTTGATTCCATTGCACGTTCCATGACCCACGGCGTCATGGGGCATACTCCCTGGTGCAAGCTTGACAAGGTAAAATTCCTGTGTCCGGTGCCGGGCTATGACCGTCATTTTAAGATCACAGAATTCTTTGGCATCGAGATGATCAATGTTCCCATGCACGAGGACGGCCCGGACATGGATATGGTGGAGAAGCTGGTGAGCGAGGACGAGGCGATCAAGGGTATCTGGTGCGTGCCCAAATATTCCAATCCGCAGGGGATCACCTACTCCAAAGAGGTTGTGGAGCGTTTTGCGAGACTGAAACCGGCAGCCCCGGATTTCCGTATTTACTGGGACAATGCCTACAGCATTCATCATCTGTATGACGAGAATCAGGATTTTCTGCAGGAAATTCTGGGAGAATGCGTAAAAGCAGGAAACCCGGATCTGGTATATAAGTTTACCTCCACCTCCAAGGTGAGCTTCCCGGGCTCCGGAATCGCAGCAGTGGCAGCTTCCCGGGCAAACCTGGAGGACTTCCGCAACTATATGCAGGTACAGACCATCGGACACGATAAGCTGAACCAGCTTCGTCATGTACGTTTCTTCAAAGATCTGAACGGTCTGCATGAGCACATGAGAAAACATGCGAACTTAATCCGCCCCAAATTTGAGATCGTGCTGGATGCGCTGGAGCGCGAGCTTGACGGACTGGGAATCGGAGAGTGGACCAAACCCCACGGCGGATATTTTATCTCCTTTGATTCCATGCCGGGATGCGCGAAAGCCATTGTACAGAAAGCAAAAGAGGCAGGAGTGGTCATGACCGGGGCCGGAGCAACATATCCATATGGAAAAGACCCTCAAGACTCCAATATCCGTATTGCACCCACCTATCCGTCCCAGGAAGAGCTTGCAGAGGCGGTGAAGGTGTTTGTGCTCTGTGTGAAGCTGGCAAGCGTGGAGAAGCTTCTGGAGCAGTAAGAAGCAGCGGGATCTGAAGTCACCGGGATATACGAGGTGCGAAATATGAGCGTTGGAAGAAAAACAGTCCTGGGCGTGATCGCTGTGCTTGTGATCCTGACAGCGGGCGCCTACGGGCTTGGCTTCTGGTATTTCAGCAGTCATTTTCTGCCGGGGACCGTTATCGGAGAAATGGACTGCTCACTGAAAACCGTGGAGGAGGCGCAGGAGCTTCTTGCGGCCAAGGCGGGCTCCTATGTTCTTGCAGTGGAGACCCGCCACAATGGCGTGGAGAGCATTACCGCCCAGGAGGCGGGGCTGACCTACCGCCCGGACGGGCTTTTGAACCTGTATCTGCGGGAGCAGGAGCCAGCGGGATGGTTTCTGAAATTTGGAAAATCGAGAACCTATGAGATTTCTTCGTTTGTCTATGACGAACAGAAGCTTTCCTCGGCGGTTTTGGGGCTTGACTGTCTGCAGACCGCCAATATGACAGAGCCGGTTGACGCCCGCATTTACGAGACTGGGGACGGTTTTGCCATAGCGCCGGAGGAGGAAGGGACCGCGCTGGAGCCAAGGAAGGTCTTCGATGCCGTGGCAAACGCCATTACGGCAGGCGCTTCCCGCGTGAATCTGGAAGAGGCCGGATGCTACAAAAAACCAGCGGTATACCGGGATGACGCCGGTCTTCAAAAAAATCTTCAGCAGATGAATGCGCTTACAAAGGCGTATATTACATATGATTTTGGCGACCGCAAGGAAACAGTGGACAGAAATGTCATCAAAAACTGGCTGAAAATAGATGAAAACGGAGACTGCGTGCTGGACCGCACAAAGGTTGCGGCCTATGTCAACGATCTGGGCTACCGGTATGACACCTTTGGATGCAGCAGACAGTTTACCACCTATGACGGGCGGGAGATCACGCTGGCGTCCGGCGGAGATTACGGCTGGGCGATCGATCAGGAGGCGGAGACGACCGGCCTTATGGAGGCTGTGATACGGGGGGAGGTAAACGTGCGAAAGCCCGTTTATCTCTACACGGCAAAAAGCCGCGACACCGACGATATCGGATACACCTTTGTGGAGATCGATCTGACAAACCAGAGGCTCGTTTTCTGGAAGGACGGCGTACCGTTGGTGGACACCTACGTGGTAACCGGAAACCCCAATGTGGAGGGCTGCGCGACACCGGAAGGGTGTTTTGCCGTGGATGCCATGCAGTCGCCGGCGGTTCTGACAGGGGAGGATTACGAAATAGATGTAACCTTCTGGATTCCTTTTGTGGGCAATGTAGGGCTTCATGACGCGTCCTGGAGAACGGAGTTCGGCGGCGATATTTATCAGTGGGAGGGCTCCCACGGCTGCGTGAATATGCCCTATGAGCAGGCGCAGGTGATCTACAGCAACATAGACGTGGGAACGCCGGTTGTGGTGTATTATTAACAGACATCAAAGGAGATAAAAAATATGAAGATTGTGGTATTGGCAGGCGGAACCAGCACAGAGCGCGCTATTTCCTGTGTGTCCGGCAAGGGTATCTGCACAGCGCTCAGACAGAAAGGACATCAGGCGATCCTGGTGGATATTTTCTGCGGCCTGGAGGATGTGGACTGGGAGAAGCCGTTTCCGGAGGAATATGACGTGGAGGCGGCGTTTGACTACATAAAGGGCTTTGACGAAAAAATTGCGGAGCTTAAGGCTTCCCGCAGGAATTTCTTTGGTCCTAACGTACTGTCTCTCTGCGAGCAGGCGGATGTGGTATTTTTGGGACTGCACGGAGCCAACGGCGAGGACGGCAAGGTGCAGGCGGCCTTTGATCTGATGGGCATTAAATACACCGGAACCGGTTATCTGAGCAGCGCGATGGCGATGGATAAGGGAATTACAAAACAGATTTTCAATATGAACCATGTTCCCACTCCCAAAGGGGTGTCCATGACGAAGAAGGATCAGACAAACAATGTGGCGGATCTTGGAATGGAATTTCCGGTTGTGGTAAAAACCTGCTGCGGAGGCTCCAGCGTCGGCGTATACATTGCAAATAACCAGCAGGAGTATGAGCAGGCGCTCAAAGATGCGTACTCCTACGAGGATGAAGTGGTTGTGGAGGAATATATCAAGGGACGGGAATTTTCCGTGGCTGTTGTGGACGGAAACGCTTATCCGGTCATTGAGATTGCTCCGCTTCAGGGATTCTATGATTACAAAAACAAATACCAGGCCGGTTCTACCATTGAAACCTGTCCGGCAGACCTTTCTTTGGAGCTGACGGAAAAAATGCAGCGCCATGCGGAGGCGGGCGCCAGGGCCCTTGGCCTTGAAGCCTACGGACGTCTGGATTTTCTTATGAAAGAAAACGGCGAGATGTACTGTCTGGAGGCAAACACGCTTCCGGGAATGACGCCAACCAGCCTGATTCCACAGGAGGCGGCAGTTCTCGGCATGGATTATCCCACGCTCTGTGAGGAGCTGATCCGGGTATCTATGAAAAAATATGACAGATAGTCTTACGTGGTAAAATGGAACCTTGCAGATCGCTCCCCAGGAGTATTGTAAAAAAGTCAGGAAAAACTATGAAAAATCTTACCTTGGAAAATATTGCCCGGGTCTGCGGCGGAACCTATTACGGCCCGGCGGACAAAATGTATACAGAAGTCACCGCGATCACCACAGACAGCCGAAAGGTGGAAAAAGAGAGTCTGTTTGTGCCCATTGTGGGGGAACGTGTGGATGCCCATAAGTTTATCCCGCAGGTCATGGAGGCGGGAGCGCTGGCAACACTCTCACAGCGGGTGCTGCCGGAAGCGGACTTTCCCTATATTGTGGTGGAGTCTTCTCTGCAGGCTGTGAAAGATATTGCGGAATTTTATCTTGAGCAGCTTTCCATTCCCGTGGTGGGAATTACGGGAAGCGTGGGAAAGACCAGCACGAAGGAGGTTATCGCTTCTGTGCTGAAAGAAAAATACAACACGTTGTATACGGAAGGGAATTTTAACAATGAGCTGGGGCTTCCCCTGACGGTATTCCGTCTGCGCAGGGAGCATGAAATTGCGGTTCTGGAAATGGGGATCAGCGATTTTGGCGAAATGAGCCGTCTGGCGAAGATTGCCCGTCCGGACACCTGTGTGATCACCAATATCGGCACCTGTCACCTGGAGAATCTGGGAGACCGGGACGGCGTGCTGAAGGCAAAGACAGAGGTGTTTGATTTCCTGAAGGAAAACGGGCACATTGTGTTAAACGGAGATGACGATAAGCTGGCCGCGATAAAAGAATACAAGGGGACTGTGCCTGTCTTTTTCGGTATGGAAAAGGGGCTGGATGTGTATGCGGACGAGCTTGAGAGCAAAGGCCTCAAGGGTACTTCCTGCCGGATCCATCTGGGGGAGGAAAGCTTTTCTGTATTTGTGCCAATGCCGGGACGCCACATGGTGTACAATGCCCTGGCGGCGGCAGCTGTGGGCAGGATTTACGGTCTTACCGCGGAGGAGATTGCAAGAGGGATTGAGAGCCTCAAGCCTATAAGCGGCCGCTTCCGCCGGATTGAGACAGACAAGTTTTTGATTGTAGATGACTGCTACAACGCAAATCCCATGTCCATGAAAGCCTCCATGGATGTCTTGAGGGACGGAAGCGGCCGCAGGGTCGCGATCCTCGGGGATATGGGAGAGCTTGGGGAAAATGAGATCGCCCTGCACCGGGAGGTGGGAGCGCATGCTGCGTCCTGCGGGATTGATGTGTGCATCTGTGCCGGAGCGCTCTGCGAGCATATGGCGCAGGCGGCGAGAGAGGCCGGGACAGATCTTGAGGTGATCTATGAGCCGGACAGAGAGAGTCTTCTTGCACATCTGGGAGAATATGTGCAGGAGGGAGACACGATCCTGGTAAAGGCCTCCCATTTTATGAAGTTCGAGGAAGTGTTAAAGAAACTGCAGGAGATGTAAGTTTCTGCAAGAATTTGACGAACGATTTTTGTTTCCGGCAGAAGTCCTTAGCGG
Organism: uncultured Blautia sp.; assembly: GCA_937893675.1. Taxonomy (GTDB): domain Bacteria; phylum Bacillota; class Clostridia; order Lachnospirales; family Lachnospiraceae; genus Blautia_A. The sequence goes on along the minus strand of CALBGI010000029.1, from coordinate 10,030 downwards.
TATAATATACTCCAAGGGAAAGACAGCCAGGCATCTGTCTTTTGATTAAATTTTCAAGGAGGGTATTATGCTGGAAACAATGATGGAGCTGCACGTGCCGCTTTACCTGATGGGGGCGCTGGGAGCGCTCGGCGCGGCGGGCATGGCAGCCACAAGCCTTACCTACAGAAGAATGATGAAACACGCGGGCCACTTGGAGAATCTGAAAGAAAAGTGGCTCAATTTATGGAAAACGAGAGATAAGCTTCTGCACCGGATGAACCGTCTGGTCTGGTATCCGGCGCTTTTGTCTACGATCCTTCTGGGGATGGCTGTTTTTCAGGAAAGCCGTTTCATCGGCCGCAGAGGACTTCCCATGAGCTATCTTTATGTGGGGGCGGCGGTTCCGGTTGTTCTGCTGCTTCTTCGGCAGATACTGGATTTTTCTTATAAGGAAGCACTGATCATGAGCTCCCTGACGGATTATCTGGAAAAAGCCCGCACCTGGGCGGAGGAAATTCCGGCGCAGCAGAAAAGCAGCGAAGCGCTTCAGGAGGAGATCGTGGAACGGATAACCGCAAGCATCCGTCAGACCGCTGCCACAGGAAGCCATTTCAGCAAAATGCTCAGTCCGGAGGAAGAAAAGATCATGCGGGATATTATCCGGGAGTTCATGGGACAATCAGAAGGATAATTCGGGGAATGTCTTGTGAAAAAATGCAATATTTGATATACTGACAAAGATTCCAGAAACAAAAGATTTCCATAATGGAGGAGAAAATCATGAATAAGGTTACATTTGATTATTCAAAAGCAGGCTGTTTTATCGCAGAGCATGAAGTGGAGGCTATGAAGGTCCTGGCTGAAGCTGCAAAGGAGACTTTGGTTTCCAAAACAGGAGCAGGCAACGATTTTCTGGGGTGGATCGATCTTCCCGTAAATTATGACAAAGAAGAGTTTGCCCGCATCAAGGCAGCTGCAAAGAAAATTCAGGAGGATTCTGAGGTTCTTCTGGTGATCGGTATCGGCGGTTCCTATCTGGGCGCAAGAGCAGCCATTGAATTTTTAAGACATGGCTTTTACAATAATGTTTCCAAGGAGATTCGCAAGACTCCCGAGATTTATTTTGTGGGAAACAGCATCAGCAGCAGCTATATTCAGGGCCTGATTGATGTGATCGGCGACAGAGATTTCTCCGTGAATATGATTTCCAAATCCGGAACAACCACAGAGCCGGCCATTGCCTTCCGTGTATTCAAAGAAATACTGGAAAAGAAATACGGCAAAAAGGGCGCGGCAGAGAGAATTTACGCAACAACAGACAGAGCCCGCGGAGCACTCAAGAAAGTGGCCGACGAGGAAGGATACGAGGAATTTGTTGTGCCGGACGATGTAGGCGGACGTTTCTCCGTTCTTACGGCAGTTGGACTTCTTCCCATCGCTGTGAGCGGCGCAGATATTGACAAGCTGATGGAAGGCGCAGCCTCCGGCCGCGACATTGCCCTCAACAGCGCGTTCGAGGAAAATGACGCAGTGAAATATGCGGCGATCCGCAACATTCTTCTGCGCAAGGGCAAAACCGTTGAGGTTCTGGCAAACTATGAGCCCAGCCTTCATTACATCAATGAATGGTGGAAACAGCTTTATGGCGAGAGCGAAGGCAAGGACCAGAAGGGAATTTTCCCGGCGGCCGTGGATCTGACAACAGATCTGCATTCCATGGGACAGTTCATCCAGGACGGCAGCCGTATTCTCTTTGAGACAGTTATGAATGTGGAGAAGTCCAGTGCGGAGATCACGCTGGGCGAAGAGGCAGTGGATCTGGACGGCCTGAACTATCTGGCAGGCAAAACCGTGGATTTTGTCAACAAGAGCGCAATGAACGGAACGATCCTGGCGCATACGGACGGACAGGTTCCCAACCTGCGTATCGATATTCCGGAGCAGAATGAATTTTATCTGGGCCAGCTGTTCTACTTCTTTGAGTTCGGATGCGGTGTCAGCGGATATCTGCTGGGCGTGAATCCCTTCAATCAGCCGGGTGTGGAGAGCTACAAGAAGAATATGTTCGCGCTGCTTGGAAAACCGGGGTATGAGAAGGAGAGAGAAGAGCTTTTAAAAAGGCTGTAAAACCGCGAGGGGAACGCTCAAAGTTTTGAAGCCCGCTTCCCCTCGCGCACCCCTTGGGGCACAAAAAGGGCGCAAGGGAGTCTAAGGCGAGCGTGTGTTGACTTTACAAAAGAATGAAAAACATAAAAACTGTGCTGTGGTACGTGGATGTGCTGCAGCGCAGTTTTTTTGTGCGCCGGTAGTTCCGAAAAGTACACATAAAAGACAGAGGAGTTCCTTAAATTGAAAGACAAAGGGGAGAGTTTGTGATAGGTTGTATGGTATAATAGTTCCTGATTGTGAAAGGATGAGGTGCAGCGATGAACAATTTGGAACAGAAAATACTGGGAAGTCTTTTAGAGGAATCTTATGAAATTCATATTCGAAATGCAGGAGTGTATCGGTTTCCGTCTTCCTATGCATTCCGCAGTCACAGTCACGGGGATGTGGAGATGATTTATATCAATTCCGGCCACTGTGTTATGGGAATTGACAAAAGTTTTGTGCCGCTGAAGCAGGGAGATTATATTTCTGTCAGCGCTGGAGTTCCCCATTGTTTCATTGTGGATACCAGGGAAAACTGCAGTATTACCCAGCTGGAGTTCCGGATGAGAATGCCGAAGAGCCTGGAAACCGGGATTCCGTTTCTCTGTCAGGATAAAGATTATTATAAGCTGACAAACAGCGAGACGGTGCGTTTTCTCATGGAGAACCTTTGCTGGATATTTCGGACGCCGGGGAATGCTGCAAAGCGGGAAACACAGCTGCTTTTCGGATTTCTGCAGCTTTTTCTTGAAGTGTCTCAGAAACTGGAGGAGACAGAGTCTGAGAAACAAAGAACCGGGAAGGCCGGAAAGGTGGAACACATTATCCGGTATCTGAATGAGAATTATGAGTCCGATATTTGTATGGAGGATCTGGCGCAGAGATTTGGACTAAGCTCCCGGTATATCCGCAAGTGTTTTGCGCAGGAAACAGGGATGAGCTGTCAGAAGTATATCACGACGCTCCGCATCGGCAAGGCAAAGGAGCTTCTGTGGTATAGTGCGGATACGGTGACGGAGATCGCAATGAAAACCGGCTTTAACAGCGCACAGTATTTCAGCAGAGTGTTTCAGCAGTATACAGAAATGACGCCCATGGAGTATCGGAATCTGTGGCGTGGAAGCAAGGCACAGGAGCTTTGCGATATTTAAGGATAAGGAGTGAAGGAAAATGACAAACAGAGAAAACTTTTTTGCGCTTGTCCACAGACAGGGATATGAGCGGGTTCCGGTAGAATTTGTTTTGTGCCCTCATCTGCAGGAGGTCTGCAAAGAACAGCTGGGAGCAGAGGATTATCAGGAGTATTTCGGATTTCCCTGGCGGCGTGTGGAGGATTTGCGCCTCAAAGACCACGACACACAAAAATATAAAAAATTCTATCAGACACCGCTGGCAGAAGGAGCAGATATTGACGAGTGGGGCGTAGGACATGAAAAATCTCCCAACAGCATGCACATGACACGGATGCGGCATCCGCTGGAGGATATGGAAATCATAGAGGAGATCATGAGTTATCCTTATCCGGACTATGCCAAGGCGGACGGCTCTCACCAGAAAGCGCAGGTGGAAAGCATCAAAGCCAGAGATCTGATCGCGCTTGGCGACATGCAGATGACGATCTGGGAATGCGCCTGGTATATGCGGAGCATGGAACAGCTTTTCTGCGACATGATGGATGAAAATGAGATTGCAGAGTTTTTGTTTGATAAAGTAACGGAGCAGTCCATTATTCGTGCGATGTCCTATGTAAAAGCAGGGGTAGACGTTCTGTTTCTGGGAGACGACATCGGTATGCAGCACACGATCATGATGAGCGAAGAGCTGTACTGCCGTTGGATCAAGCCAAGGCTGAAAAAACTTATCGACACGGTGAAAGCAGAAAATCCGGACGTGGTTATTTTTTATCATTCCTGCGGATTTGTGGAGCCTTTCATCCCGCATCTCATCGAAGCGGGCGTTGAGGTCCTGAACCCCATTCAGAGCGAGTGTATGGATTTTGAGGAAATTCACCGTAAATACGGTGATAAGATTTCCTTCCACGGAACCATCGGAACGCAGACAGTGATGCCCTTCGGCACACCGCAGGAAGTCAAAGAGGCGGTCTGGAAAAACCTGGACATTGCGGGAGAAAAGGGAGGTCTCATGGTGACCCCGACGCATATGCTGGAGCCGGAGGTACCGCTGGAAAATATCCTGGCTTATGTGGAAGCCTGCAGAACCTATAAAAAATAGAAGCCAGCAAAACGTTTAGATATAAAGTTTTCCAGGCATATTGTCTTTTTTGTATGAGTTTATATAATGAATTTTAGGAAGAATAACATACAAAAGGAGGCAGTTATGAAACGAGTTGGACAAGTAATCAAGGTAAAACCGGAATATCTGGAAAAATACAAAGCACTTCATGCGAATCCATGGCCGGAAGTCAATGAAATGATCAAGAAATGCAACATTCAGAATTATTCTATTTACTATCGCGGTGGATATCTGTTCAGTTATTTTGAGTATGTTGGGGATAACTACGAAGAGGACATGAAAAAAATGGCTGCAGACCCCAAAACACAGGAATGGTGGAAAGAGACAGATCCCTGCCAGGAGCCGGTGGAATTTGCAAAACCGGGAGAATGGTGGGCAGACACAGAGGAAGTGTATCATTTGGATTAAGTATGTATACCAAAAAGAGCGAAACTGTGAAAATGCAGCTTCGCTCTTTTTTAATACGGCTTTAGCCTGTTCAAAACATTTGCGCATCGTGCAGGTGTTTTGAACTATAATCCACCTGCTTTGCGGGTGGTGACCATCGTTATACGAAAAAATCACCTTTCCGCGTTATAATAGAGGTGTCCAGCCACTATTAAGAAAGGAAAGGTGATTTTATGGCAAAGAAAACCAATGATTTATCACACACAAAAGTACAGTTTACAAGGGACTACACAGGGTAGGTATCTGACGGGAGGGGTGCCGCCAGTCAGATTTTCCATGTGATGTTCAAGCTGTCGCTTGTGGCGGCTATGGTGGTGATCATCAAATCCACCACACGCCGCTTGTCATCAAAAGATACATTCTCCCAGGTATCGAGGTAGCCGGAAATCTGGCTGACCTGTTCCGGGCTGATGGCCTCCACAGTCAACTCCGCTATCCTTGCCAGAAGTTCCTGCTTGCGCCCGTCCAGTTCCGCTATCTTCACATTCACATAGGAGAACAGGACATTGTTTGCCCCCGTCAGACTGTCCACCAGCTTTTCAATCTCGCTGTCTACATGGGCAAGTTCCACTTGCAGGGCGGTGATTTTCGGGTTTGCCTTTGCCGCTTTCTTTTTTCCTGTCAGCGTCTTGTAGCTTGCCAGCTTCTTTACCATCTGCTGATAAACAACCGCTTCCAGTTCCGAAGTGATGATTTTCCCACAGCCAGGACAGCTTTTATTGTCCAGCCGTTTCGTGCAGCGGAGATACTGTTTGCCGGAGGGATTGTAGATACTCATAAGAGCATACCCGCAATTCCCGCACTTGATTTTTCCTGCCAGCCATGTGTGGGTGGCTTTCCGGGCAGACTGGATTTTCATGTTGTTCATCAGCTTCTTGCGGCAGGTCAGCCAGGTGTCGGAGGGGACGATACCCTCATGGGGAGCCAGTACCAGCATTTGGTCTTTTAAGTCGTTTTTCTTGCTGGCCTTTACATCTCGCCCTTGATACAGATAGCAGCCGTTCATGCCCGTAAAATCGGCAACGTCATTGACAATGACTGTACCTTGACTTTTGAAAAATTCGTACACATCAAGGTCTGCCTGCACATAGACAGGATTGCGTAACATCTGCGCCAGCGTGGGGCGTATCAGCTCTTTGCCATGGAACAAAATCCCCTGTTCGGCAAAGTACCGGGTAATGTCCCCGTAGGAAGTTGTGGGCTGGGCGTACATCTCAAACATCAGCCGGATATTGGCCGCTTCCTCCGGGTTTACCACCAGCTTCTTTGTGTTGATACCGTCCATCTTGATAGGCTCCGTATGGAAGCCGTAAGGGGCTTTCCCGCCCATCTTAAAGCCCCGCTGACTGCGGGAGTAGTAAGCGTCCGTTACCCGCTTCTGTATCGTTTCCCGTTCAAGCTGGGCGAACACGATACAGATATTCAGCATGGCCCGTCCCATCGGCGTGGAGGTATCAAACTTTTCCGTAGAGGACACAAACTCCACATTGTACTGCTGGAACAGCTCCATCATGTTGGCAAAGTCCAGAATGGAACGGCTGATACGGTCGAGCTTGTAAACCACGACCTTTGCAATCAAGCCCCGCTTGATGTCCCGCACCAGTTCTTGAAACTTCGGACGGTCTGTGTTCTTGCCGCTGTACCCTTTGTCTGTGTATTCCTTGCAGTTACCGCCTTTCAACTCGTATTTGCAAAATTCAATCTGGCTTTCAATGGAAATGCTGTCCTTTTTGTCTACCGATTGTCTTGCATAGATTGCGTCTATCCGATTGTTCATATTGTCGCTCCTTTTCTTAAAAAAGAAACGGAGCTGCTGACAGTTCTATTATACCGCCAGCAGCCCCGCAAATCAATGATGGGTTTGGAAAACCTTATGTCCCGGCTTCCTCACTCTCCCGCTTGTCGGCGTACTTGCGGAACACCTCATAAAGCTGCTGTTCCAGTTCCCGGCGTTTGGCTGCTTCCTGTTCCGGCGTGAACACCGGGGAGAGATTTTCCAGTGTGATTTCCTTTCCCTGAAAAGTCACGATTTCGATTTCCTTTTTGTATCTGATATTACTTATAAGATCACCTTTCCTTTCCATGCTGCCGCTGTTGCCGTTTCAGTTCCGCTAAAATCTCCGGCGGGATACGGTCAACCAGCCGCCGCATATCGTCCAGTTCGCTTTTTAACTTCGCCCGTTCCATCGTGTCATTCATCTTGCCTTTTTCGCTGGCCTTTGCCCTGACTTCCAGCTTTTCATTTTCCGCTAACAAGTCATTGATTGTGACCTTGTATTTTTTCAGTTGCCCGGAGAAGTTCTCCATCTGCGGAAACCACTTTTTCAGCATGGAGAGGGCTTCCTCTTTCTTCTTTCCGGCGTTCAGCGGGGTAATGCCGGAGAGAACCGCTTCAATGGCCCTCGCCTGTTTGGAGAGGTTGACCGCCTGTTTGAACAGCCGGGTGGGGATATGCTTCCGGCCCGTCTTGCTGGCGCTTTCCCCACGCTCCAGGTCGGGGTACTGCTCCACCATACAGGCGTGAAAATCGTCCTGCCACTTCGTCAGATTGGCCCGGTTGCCGATAATTTCTTTGGCGCACAGGCGGTTGTCCTTTGTCAGCGGCACAAAGACCAAGTGCAGATGGGGCGTTTTTTCATCCATGTGTACCATAGCCGAAACGATGTTCTCCCGGCCCACCCGGTCAATGAGGAAGTCCGCCGCCCTCTGGAAGTAGGCCGCTATCTCCTTTGGGGACTTGCCCTTGAAAAACTCCGGGCTGGCGGTAATCAGCGTGTCCACAAACCGAGTGCTGTCCTTGCGGGTGCGGCATCTGGCCTGCTCGATGCGGCTCTGAATGAAATGGTAGTAGCGGCCATCCGGCTTGACGATGTGGAAATTGTACTTGCTCCGGCTGGTGTCAATGTCCGGGTTGCTGGCGTACTGCTCCTTTTTCCGTTCATGGTGGGCTTCCAGCGGCCCCGCCGGGTGGCCCTTGTGCTTCTCAAATCGCAAAATTGCGTGTTGTGCCATTGAACTCCTTTCCCCATTCCATTCCTTTCCGGCGGGTTTTCCCGCCGAAAATATCTCTGATAGGATTGGAATGGAATGAATGTAAATAGATGGTTTTAATCTCTGTATTTCTATATACCGTCAGATTTCCGTACTTCAAGAGGATTGATTTTCGTACTCGCCAAGTACGGTTTTCAGCCCTCCGGCGTACCATAACCGGATTTCTTGAAGTCGGTGTTTGGAACCGCTTCATAGGATTTCGGGTAAATGCGGTTGGGTTTTCCACAGCCCTGTTTCTGGATTTCCACCAGCCCCGCATACTGCAACTCCCGCAGGGTGTTGACCGCTTTCTGCCGCCCGCAGCGGAGCAAAGCGACCACCTCGCAGATGGGGTAGTACAGGTAGACCCGCCCGTACTCGTCCGCCCAGCCGTTCTTCCGGGACAACTCCGCCCGGCGCAGGACAAAGGCATACAGCACCTTCGCTTCGTTGCTCAAGGGCTGGAATGTGGGTGCTTCAAAAAGGAAATTGGGGAGCCGGGTGAAACTGAACGCCTTTTCCGGCTGGTGAATATAAATCGTGTTTGTCATAGCGTGTTTTGTGGACGGTTAGAGGCCCGTTTTCCGGGGCGAATGATAAATGATACCAGCCGCCCCGGTTGAGGGCTTGCGGAGCCTTGCAAATCAAGGCTTTTCCCGCTCTTAACTGTCCACAGCAGACCTCCTTTTCCGTTCACTTTCTGTTTTCTGCCGCCTGTGAACTCTGGCGGCGCAGTCCGGGCAGTATTTGCCCCGGTTGGACTTCGGGACGAACACACCGCCGCACTCCGCACAGCGTTTCAAGTCCCTGTCCCGGTAAATCTCCGCTTCCAGCGTCCTGTCCAGCGGCAAGACCGCCCAGCGGAACCACTTGCAGCAGACGGAGAACGAAATCATCTGCGGACAGGCGCAGGTGTCGCCATCGTCCAGCGCAAGGCAGTTTCCGTCCTCGCAGTTGCAGCACTCCCGGCGTATCAGGCCGCTGGCTCGTCTCTTCTGGGGCGGGGTTATGCGGTAGGGGGAGCCGTCCGGCCTGTGTTCCAGCGGCGGCAGGTGTTGATAGGGTCTTTTGCTCATGCGTCCCTCCGTTTTCTTTGGCGTGTTCTGTTTCCAAGGTGCTTGTCCATCGATGAACTATCCCAAGTCTACACCTTTTTGACCGCCTGTGCCGTATATCCAAGAGGTAGGAAATCAGCCTGAAAAACTCCCTATTTCCACGCTCTCGGATTTGTGATATAATCAAAAAAAGATAAAAGACAAATTCAGGTTTCTGGTCTTCTTGCACAAAATAAAGGAGGAGCTATTATGCAAATTGTTTATATTCCAAGCGAATCAATGTCTGTTCAAGGTAAAAAAGATGAAATCTATAAAAGATATGGGAAAGACTGGAATATTAGAGAACAGGGAGGAGGTAACGGAAATTGGTTGTTGACCAGAAAAAGTGATGTGCTTGTAGATGGAAAAAGTTATCGTACTTTTGTACTTGAACACTACGGTAAATCCAAGCTGACAGCGAAGCTTGTTGATAAATTTCGTGAAGATGTAGCAAATGGTAAAATAAAACTGTAAATGCCTATGCCGTTATGCTATGAGCATAGTACATAGCATAACGGCTTCTCTTTCGTTGAGCTAGCAAGGAGGGTGAATATGTCTTTATCCATACAAGAGCGATTAAAAGACCTACGTGTGGAGCGTGGCTTGACGCTGGGGCAGCTTGCGGAGCAGACCGGGCTTTCCAAGTCTGCGCTGGGCAGTTACGAAACGGAAGACTTCAAGGACATCAGCCACTATGCCCTTATCCGGCTGGCGAAGTTTTACGGTGTGACCGCTGATTATCTGCTGGGGCTGTCTGAAATGAAAAATCACCCAAACGCCGATCTTGCAGACCTGCGTTTGAGTGATGAAATGATTGACCTGCTGAAAAGCGGGAGGATAGACAATACCCTGCTGTGTGAGCTGGCGGCGCACCCGGATTTCCCCCGGCTGATGGCTGACCTTGAAATCTATGTGAACGGAACGGCACTGAAACAGGCGCAGGGTGCAAACGCCATAGTGGACACGATGAGCGCAACTGTTATAAAAAAGCATAATCCTGGCATGAGTGATACGCAGTTAAGACAGCTTATCACCGCCCATATTGATGAGGACGAGTTTTGCCGCTATGTGAT
>CALBGI010000028.1 GCA_937893675.1 uncultured Blautia sp. | reverse complement strand
AATAGCCCCTTATAGGGGCAGTGCAAGCCACCGGCTAAGCCGGTGGTCTTGACTTCAGTATATCATTCGGTGTGCAGTCCAGAAATTCACAGAGTTTTGCAAGTATTGTGAAGTCAATCCTGGTTACTTTATTTTTGCAGTAGTTGTTAAGCTGTGTGCGCTGTAAATTACAGGCTTCACAAAGCTTATTTTTGCTGATATTCTTTTTTTTAAGTAGATTTTCTAAATCCATATATACAATCATAACGGCACCTCGTCTTTTCCTAAAATTATAAATACAACTGTATTGAAAAATAAGCTGTGCTGTCATACACTTGTATTATAATACAGGGGCATAAAGGAGCGAGAAGATGAGAAAAAGGTGGTTTATCAGTCTGATAATCAGTATAATAATTACAGGTGGTTGTCTGGGATATCTCCAGTTTGGAAGAGATATGGATGTGTATGGTTCTCATGCAATGACAGCGGACAATTACCATAAGGAGCGTTTGACGGTAGTGGTAAATAAACTGTATGTAGCGGACCAGAAAGTATGTGCAGAAGAAATTGAGAAACGTTGCAGGGAAAATTCATTTAAAAATGTGCGGTTCAGTTATAACCAGTCAGTTCCGAATGCGTTATATGCGACAGTGTATGCTTCAAAGCGGCAGGCAGAGAAAGGAAAGCAAATGTTTTCATTTTCTTACTTGCCGGAGGACAGTGATGAAACGTATAATATTGTAAATGATTCGGATAAATTTATGCTGAAGCTGGAAAGATAACACCGCTTATGATACAGCTTAGAAGAGTATGCTATTCTTATAAGACATGGCTCTCCAAAGAATGGTTACTGGGAGATTGTAGATAAAGATCTACAGGAGTGCGAAGTAAATTAGTCTAAGATTAGTCAAAGATAGCTCAAAATGAGCTCAAGGTTAGTCCAAGAGAATATATAGATAAATAACAAAAATAGATTGACATTTTGTAGTAATCAGTAGTAAACTATACTTGTGGAAGGGAAGTGATATGTTTGGCAAGAAAAACACCAAAAGATGGTAAAGAAGAAAACATACGAGTACGGGTGACTCCGGAGCAAAAGCAGAGGCTTGTCGAGTATGCAGAGCGACATTATCAGAGTATGAGTGGTGTTGTGTGTCAGGCATTGGATCTCCTCTATGCAAGAGAAGAGCAACAAAATAACAAAGAGTAGAATGGAATTATTTTGGAGTTTATCTCTTCATGAACGGTACGGAAAGTACGAGAAACAAAACAAATGTTCGATTGCAGTGGCGCTAATTATATAATCTGCCCTATATGAAAGGTAGTCCGCAAAGGAATTTGAATAAAATACATGAGCCAAGAAATGCCTGCTCTACAGGTTTTCTTGGCTCTTTCTATGCCGAAGACGATTAGTTTTCATTATGGTAAATGGATAAATCTCAACATGAGATGTATTGAAATAAATCAGTGTTCTGCATAATACCGCAAAGCGCTTACAATATAATCTGCAGCCCCTATTTTGTACTTTGTGTCGGTAATGGTTTTGATATACGCATTGGCATAGGAGTCCATAAGCACGTTTAAAAGCGGTTTATCAAAGCTTGCATCTGTGCTGTATTTTTGAATAAACTGCAGTATTTCCTGAACAACAGTCTGTATCTCGGGTGAGGAAACATCTTTTGTTAAATCAGCGGTCAGCCTGCGGTACAGCATATCGGAGCATTCCGCGATTTTTTGAACATCCTCTGTGAGTGGCTTGTCCATGATTTCGGAAATATGTTCCAGGTTATATTTCATGGCTTCCGTGTATTTTTCGATGCTGCCGAATTGCTTGATGGCAAGTTTGGCTACTTCAGGCTCATCCTCTTTGATTTTCTGAATAAATACATCGAAATTTTCGATGCTGCCCCAGTGTTTGATGATATCTTCGGCATTGCTTCCTTTAAAATCTTCTAATGCGTGGATATACTCTGATAAATCGAATTCTTTGAAACTCATACATTGTTCTCCTTTCTCAAGACGCTCCAGAAGCTGTATGAGCCGGTCTGTCCGATTGCGTTTCAAAAGCAGCAGTTCTTTTTGTTTTTTGAAGGCAGAATGCCTGTCGAAATCCGGATTTTGCATGATTTTGCGAATGTCCTTCAAGGAAAAATCAAGCTCCTTAAAAAATAAAATTTGTTGTAATGTCTGCAAAGCTTCTTCATTGTACAGGCGATAGCCCGAGGGAGTGAAACCGCTTGGTTTCAGCAGCCCGATTTCATCATAATACTGCAGAGTGCGAACGCTTATTCCGGTTAATTTAGCAATCTGACTTATCGTTTTCATCATATCAGCTCCTTGGGCGTGTAGACTGGCAGAACAGAAACAGTCGGCGAAAATCTGTTTTGCTTTACAAATACAGAATACACTATCACGCAGCGTCGCAGTCAATACTTTTTTGTACTTTTTCGGGGATTCTCTTGACTGTAAACCTGGTTTATACTGTATAAAGAAAGAAAAAACCAAATTTTTGCCATGCAGGCAGGCGTTTGGTGGTTGAAGGAGAGCGTTTTATGACAATTAAAGAGGTGGAAGAGCAGACCGGGTTATCCCGTTCCAATCTTCGGTTTTACGAAAAAGAAAAGCTGATTCATCCTGCACGAAACGAGAAGAATGATTATCGGGAATATTCGCAGCAGGATGTAGAGGAAATAAAAAAGATAGCCTATCTGCGGACATTGGGCATTTCGGTGGAGAGCATTTACCGGATTATCAATAAGGAGATGCCCTTAATGGAAGCAGTACGGGAGCAGGCAGAAACCCTGGACAAGCAGGTAAACGATTTGGAACAGGCAAGAACTATTTGTGCTCAAATGCTTGCAGCAGAGCCGGTGAGCTATGAGGAGCTTGACGTAGAAGCTTATGTGCCGGAAATGCCCGCATATGTGGCGGCAAATCCCGGGGTTTTTCGAGTGGATTCTGTCAGCTTTTTGTATTTGTGGGGCGGTGTTATGGTATGGGGAATCCTTGCGACTGTAAGTCTTCTGGCAGCTCTTATTTTCTATCCTGGACTTCCGGATAAGATACCGGTACAGTGGGCAGACGGGGAAATCAGCAATGAAGTAAACCGGATTTTTATCTTTGCATATCCTGTGTTTTGTGTGATTTTGCGGCGGTGGCTTCGGCCGTATCTGGCATGGAAGCTGCAGATACCAGATAGTGTAAATAGGAATCTGATTGCAGATTATGTCACAAATTTTTTCTGTTTTGTTATTTTGAGTGTGGAGATTTTTTCTATTTTATATCTTCACCATATGGTAAAGCATGTCACGGTATTGCTCGCAGTGGATGCAGCTGTATTTTTGGGACTTTTGCTTGTGGGGCTTATGAAAAAGTCCGTAACAGATCGGTAAGGAGATGCCCGCTTTCTGACAGTGAAAATATTGCAGTTGGAGAGCGGGATATATTTTGTGAAAAAAGATGTTGATTTTTCAACAAGATGAGAGTATAATCTCACATGTTGATTTTTCAACAAATGAAAGGGGGAATCCTCATGGAGCGATTTGAGGCATTTACCGGCTATATGCTGCAGTTTAATCGTTATATTCAAAAAATCAAGGAAATAGAAATGCAGCAGTTTGGTCTTCATGCCATGCACACGATGTGTCTGTATTATCTGAACAAAAACAGACAGGGATTGACGTCTGGTCAGCTGACACAGTTGTGCCGGGAGGATAAGGCAGCGATTTCCAGGTGCCTGAAACAGCTGACTTCGTTGGGATATGTTTATGCAGATAAAACGGATGAAAAGCGTACGTACCGAAGCCTTTTGTACCTCACGGATGAAGGAAAAAAGCTTGCAGAAAGAATGGAAGAAAGAGTGCAGTATGTACTGTCTGTCATCGGAGAGGGCATTAAAGATGAGCAGAGGGAAGTGTTGTATGAAACGCTGGAAATCATTATGAATAATTTTTCGGCGTATTTTGAAAGGCAAAAAGAAAAAGGGGAATTTTGAGGAGATATTATGAAAAAGAAGATTTTAATCGGCATAGGTGCAATAGTGGCAGCATTGGGTGTTTCTGTTTATGTAATGTGGGGAAATGAAATCAAAAGTTTGCTTTCCATAGAGCAGATTATAGAGCAGGATTTGTCCCATAAAGATGGTTACACATACGAGATGAATATTGCCGGGGATTATTATTTTGACGAGTTTTTGGAGCAAGGGGGAGCAGAAAACGATCAGGAATTGATTTCTTTTATTACCGGAAAAATTACAAAGGGATTGATTCCCATGAGTATTGAGGAGTCCGATATTGCTTGCTCTTCCTTTACGGCACAGACGGAAGATGGAGATTATCTGTTTGGAAGAAACTATGATTTTGACCAGACGAATACCGCCATTGTGCACACCAATCCAGGGAATGGAAGACATGCGTCTGTGTCTACTGTGGATTTGCAGTTTATCGGAATTGACACAGAAAAAGGCGTGGATGGTTTGTCGGATAAAATCAAAATGCTGGCAGCGCCTTTTGTGCCATTGGACGGCGTGAACGATGCCGGCGTAAGCTGTGGAATTTACATGACCTACCAGGGAAAAGAGACTGTGGCAACCAGCCAGGATACGTCGAAACCGGATTTGACTTCCACTACCATGCTGCGTCTGATACTGGATTATGCAGATGATGTGGAGGAGGCAATTGCGCTGATTTCGGAGTATGATCTGCATGATTCCGCCAACACTTCTTACCACTATATGGTTGCAGACGCACAGGGAAACAGCGCAGTTTTGGAGTGGGTAAACGGTACAGACCAGACGGACAATGACGGAAGTAAGCGGGAACTTCGTATCACAAGAAATGAAAAGCCTTATCAGACCGTCACCAATTTTATTCTTGTACCGGGTTACTACGAAGAAGGGGATGAACCGGGTGGTCTGGACCGTTATGAGTATCTGACAGAAAAGCTGGACGGCTGTGCGGGAATTGTGTCAGATGAGCAGGAGGCAATGGATTTGCTGGCGGGTGTGGGAAGACGTACCTGGCTGGTGGACGGAGACGTGACAAAAGGAACGACGGTGCATAGTGTGGTTTATAATCTCACAGACCGAACAAGCTACTGGGTGGCAAATGAGCATTACGGCAGTGAAGAACACACGCGGTATTACGAGCTGAACAAATAGGAGTTTGGCTGCAAATGCAGGTTGTCTTTTGGGGATGTTTTTCTTATAATAGGATATCATAAAGAAAAATATCATCAGGAGAAGCTATGACAAATAAAAAGCAGACAGCGATTATTATCGGAATTTTGGCAGTTGTACTGGCAGGGTTTGTATTCTTTTACATGAAGAATCAGCAAAAAGAACCTGTCAGTGCAACTTCCTTTAAATTGAACACGATTGTAAAAGTAACAATTTATGACTCTCAGGACGAGAGCCTTCTGCAGGAAGTGATGGACTTGTGTGACCAGTATGAGAAGGTTTTCAGCAGGACGCTTGCAGAAAGCGAGCTATACCGCTTAAACCGGCAGGAGCTTCCCTCTGAGGACGGAAAAACCTTTGATATATCACCCGAGCTTGCAGCATTAACGGCAAAAGGTCTGGAGTATAGTAAGATTTCTAAGGGGGCATTTGATATTACGGTTGCGCCGGTTTCTTCTCTTTGGGATTTTACTTCCGGGGCCAAAAAGATTCCTGCAAAGACAGAAATAGAAGAGGCACTGCCTCTTGTAAATTATAAGAATGTGGAGCTCTCAGATGCCAGGATTCGGTTTGAAAAACAGGGAATGGGTCTTGATCTGGGAGCGATTGCCAAGGGTTATATTGCAGATAAGATGAAAGAATTTCTTATTTCCAAAGGCGTGAAAAGTGCGATCATTGACCTTGGAGGAAATGTGCTCTGTGTTGGAAAACGTCCGGATAATAAACCTTTCCGTATCGGGATTCAGCGGCCTTTTGCAGGCAGAAGTGAGACCGTGGCAACGGTGGAAATAGAAGATAAATCCGTAGTTTCCTCGGGGATTTATGAGCGGTATTTTGAAAAAAACGGGACACTTTATCATCACATTTTGAATCCCAAAACAGGCTATCCCTATGAGAATGACCTGGTTTCTGTCACCATTATTTCAGATAAATCCGTGGACGGAGACGGTTTAAGTACCTCTTGTTTTGCCCTTGGCCTGGAAGAAGGAATGGCGCTTGTGGAATCGCTGGACGGCATTCATGCAGTTTTTATTACAGCGGACGGGGAGCTCTATCTTACAAAAGGGCTGGAGGAAGAGTTAGAACTGATATATACAGAATAATAAAAAGAGTGCTAAAAATAGCGCTCCGTTGGATTTGTCGCATGCTGGGCAATCGGCAAGGGTACCAACGGAGCGTTATTTTTGTAATATCCTTTTTGTTTATTTTTAGTAGATACTCAATATCATATAAATAAACCCTGCGGCCAGCATCTCTGTCGGCAGTCCGCGATAAGCCTTACCAGTTCTGGAAAACTGAAGGGTTTTCTTTACGGACAAAAACAGTACAACAGGTACGAGAATGGTCCATGCAATACCAATGGCTTCTCCGAAGCTGTCCATGGAAAAGGGTCTTACCAAAATAGCAGCGGGGATGAATACCAGCAGGCTGTTGAGGCCCTTGCAGTTCTTTTTGAGAACGCCGTTTGTAAACGCCAGTACCAGACCGGCAGTGAGAAAAGCAAAGGTGCTTTCCAGGAATGTTTTGGACTGGAAAGATGCCTGAAAAACGGTATTTCCGAAAATCATTCCGCTTCCCATGAACTCTCTTGCGATGGCCAGAAGAACCCAGAAGCCCCAGGCAACTGCGCCTTCAAAGAACAAATCCCCATACATGGTCTCCACGGAGCCGGAGAGTGCATGGCGGGCGCAGAGAAGGCCAACCACAGCACACATAACCCAGGTTCCGGTGGAAAGCGTAATACCGAGAGCAGCAAAACCTGTGAGAAAAGCGGAGGCACACAGAGCGCCGGAAGCGATAAATACACACAGGCGAAGGCTCCATTCAGGGACTGCGTTTATCAGAAGATTCCTGAGAAACTCAGCAAAGGTGGCCGTAAGAATCACCAGGATTCCGGCGGCAAAGGCTTCTTTCATGCCGGCAGAAAAAAGGATGATTCCCAGGGCAAAGGCTTCAGCCGGATATTTTAGTTTCATATACTGAATCCTCCGTTTTTTACTTTACTGTCTGCAGGAAGCTGTATGCGTTGTTGATAGCAGTTACGGCAGCAGTGGAAGAGATTGTCGCGCCGGAGATACCGTCTACTGTGCCGGAAGCTGCGCTGTCCGCATTTTCAGCTGCAGTATCATCGGCTTCAGTCGTATCCTCAGCAGTCGTGTCCTCGGCCTTAGCTTCTTCTGCAGGCAGTTCAACGCCGGCAGCCTCTGCCAGGCACTGTTCTGCCAGGCTTATGAATCCGCCGATGGAGATGCTCACACCGGAGACGGAATCTGTTTTTCCGGCTTCATCGGTGTTGAAAAAGCCAAGAGACTGGTTTTCTACCAGAGCGTCAGCCAGAGCTTCTGCCTGTTCCTTCCAGGTGGGGCCGTCCTCGGTCATAACATACTCGCCGTTTTCGGACATGACGCTCTTTTTGGAGCCGTCTTCAGTGACAGCGTCCCAGGTAACCTCAGTGATCTTTCCGTCCTTGACGGTGAGGGAAACCTCATCCATGAAGCCGCTGTCATCGTAGGAATCTGTGGAAGCGGTATAAGTTCCGTCGGTAAGCTCTGCGCCATCCAGCGGATTTTGGGAAGCTTTCATACCGGCAGCCTCTTCCAGACACTGCTGTGCCAGGCTTATGAATCCGCCGATGGAAATGCTCACGCCGGAGACGGAATCTGTTTTTCCGGCTTCATCGGTGTTGAAAAAGCCAAGAGACTGGTTTTCTACCAGAGCGTCAGCCAGAGCTTCTGCCTGTTCCTTCCAGGTGGGGCCGTCCTCGGTCATAACATACTCGCCGTTTTCGGACATGACGCTCTTTTTGGAGCCGTCTTCAGTGACAGCGTCCCAGGTAACCTCAGTGATCTTTCCGTCCTTGACGGTGAGGGAAACTTCATCCATGAAGCCGCTGTCATCGTAGGAATCTGTGGAAGCGGTGTAGGTTCCGTCGGTGAGTTCTGCACCTTCAAGAGCCTCCAAAGCCGCATTGTCCTCTGCAGTACTTTCTTCCTGGGAAGCTGCGGAAGTGTCATCACCTTCTGCGCTCATACCGGGCAGATAGACAGGAGCGGAAACTCCCTCAAACTGGCTGAGGAACTCCGGCTCAGCGATTTTTGCGCCAAGTCCTTCTGTCTCGGACTGCTCGACAACCTCCACTTTTGAAATGGTGGCTGCGGTGTCGTCAAAAGCTACGTTCAAAACAATGTCTCCGCCGTAGCCTTTTTCGCGGACGGTTACAAGATAGCCGTCTTCGGTTTTGGCTGCGGAATCTATATTTTCTGTGCCGCTTACATCGTATTCTTCTACAACTGCGGTTTCACCGGTCTGTGTATTTCCGGTCATATCCTGTGCCAAGGCTCTGGAACCGGCAATCACTCCGAAGGAGAGAGCAGTGACAACCACCAGAGCAAGAATTCCTTTTACTTCTTTATTTTTCATGATAATTCCTCCCTTACGCTTTCTGTGTACCATAGACATGTTTTTTGTGAAGCATGGACAGCGCGCCTGCCAGGCAGTTGGCTGTCAGGATTCCGAAGCAGATACCCTCCGGATAATTGCTGAAAATACGGATGGCCGCAGTAATGATGCCGGCCGTTATCGCGTAGAGCAGTTTTCCTCTTCTGGAGACAAACACATAATCTGTGAGCATGTAGCAGCCGCCCATGATAAGACCGCCGCCGAAGAGGTTCAGGAGAATATCTCCGGTGAACAATCCCGCAGGTTCGAAAACAAAGGTAAGGACCAGGACGGTTGCGATGTAGGTGAGGGCTGCTTCCGCATTGACAACGCCCATATAGCACATGTAGGCAAAGCCGACCAGCAGAAGAAGCTTGCTTGTCTCGCCCATAGCGCCGGGGGTTTCGCCAAGAAACATCTGTAAATAGCTGTATCCTGCTTCTCCGCCGCCTTTTACTGCGCCAAGGACCGTTGCAGAGGAAACCGCGTCCGCAGAAAGCGTCTGGGGAGCCACATACTGCATGACCGTTCCTGGCCATACGACCATGGCAAGAAGACGCCCCATAAGCGCGGGGTTTACAAAATTGTTTCCGATACCGCCGAACATCTGCTTCACACAAAGAATACTGAATACAGCAGTTACCACCATAACCCAGGCCGGTACAGTGACCGGCATGTTAAAGGCCAGGAGCATTCCGGTGACAACTGCGCTGAAATCGCCGGCAGTCACATGCTTTCTGGTAAGCTTCTGCCACAGGTATTCTGTGATCACGCACACAGCCACAGAGAGTCCGGTGAGATAAAATGCCCGGATTCCGAAAAAATATACGGCCCCCAGAAGTGCAGGTATCAGGGAAATGGAAACATGAAGCATAATGCTTCGGGTCGTTTTTTCAGCACGAAGATGCGGTCCGTTGATAACTGGAGTCGGACTCATGATTTTTTCACCGCCCTTTCTCTCATGCGTTGTTTTACAATATCACGCGCGGCGCGTGTCCGGGGAGTAAGCTCCCGTTTGGCCGGGCAGATGTAGGAACAGCATCCGCAGGCAATACATTCGCTTGCGAACAGCTTTTCGCACAGATCATAATCTTCTTCCATGAGAGCGTACTCGATCTGGTATGGAACCAGTCCGGCCGGGCATACAGAAGCGCAGCCTTCACAGCGGATACAGGGCTGTTCGTTGTAGGCAGCTTCCGGAAGAACCAGAATGCCGGAGGTGTTTTTGGTTACGTAAAAAAGCCCGCTTTCTCCGTTCCAGTTGGAAGCCACACAAGGGCCGGTCATGGGGCCGCCTGCGATAATGTGGTTTTTCTCCGTGGTAACGCCGCCGGCCAGGGAAAGAAGCTCCCGCGCAGAGGTTCCGATGGGAACCAGATAGTTGCCGGGATTTTTTACCTGTCCGGTAACGGTGACGATTCGCCTTGTCAGGGGACGCTGCCCAAGAAGCATGTCTGCAGCGGCCTTGGCAGTACCTACATTGGAGACGATCACGCCTGCGTCGGCAGGAAGTCCGCCCATGGGAACCTCGCGCCCAAGAACCGCCTGGATCAGCTGGCGTTCTCCGCCCTGAGGATATTTGGTGGGGAGCACGGTTACCACAATGTGTTCGTCTGCATCCATAACGCCGGAAGCTTTTGCGTGGTCTAAAAGCTCTGTAAGATTCTTGGCTGCTGCCGGCTTGTTGTCCTCCAGGCAAATGTGCGCTTCCTTTGCGCCGGCGCCTTTTAGAAGGAGCCGAACGCCATTTACAAGAGCGGGTCCCTGCTCCAGCATGAGACGGTAGTCGCAGGTGAGGAATGGCTCGCATTCCGCGCCGTTGATCAGCAGAGCGTCGATGGGCTGCGTGGTCTCATATTTTTTGTGCGTGGGAAAACCGGCGCCGCCCATTCCGGTCAGGCCGCCGTCGCGAAGCCCGGTGAGGATTTTTTCCCTGGAAATGCCGCGAATGTCTGCGAGCTCTTTTTCATAGGAAAGAGGTGTTTCCTCCGGTGCAGTTTCCCGTTTGATGATACAGGCGGAAATGCTGCGTCCCTGATTGACGACGTCTTTTATCTCAAGAACCTTTCCGCTTACGCTGGCATGGAGAGGCGCAGCCATAAATGCCTGAGGCGTTCCGATAAGCTGCCCTTCCGATACCTTGTCTCCCGGTTTTACAAGAAATTCACATTTGCCCCCAAAGGACTGTTCTGAGAGGATGGTGACTGTCTCAGGCCAGTAGGAACGGGTGGCAGCATCCATGCTCAGAGCCTTGTCATAGCCGTTCGTGGGATGGACGCCTCCGGGAAATGCTGGTTTTTTATTCTTTTGCATGTCCTGTTCTCCTTTATTTATTGGGCAGTTTCTAACAAACTGCGGTGCATATCTTGATTGTTAAAATATTGACATACCGATTCATCATAGCATACTGGAGGAAATTACGCAAGAAACTATTTATAATATTTGCAACTTTTTGCTTCCTATTCAGGTGTACACAAATTACTCAGCGTGACAGACATAAGAAAAATTGGATTTTAAGAAATCTGCGCAGATTTTGCAAATTTCTGGTGATTTTTTTGTTCGGAGCCGTTATAATGGGGATAGCGGAAATAAAATTTACCATATAAATAAAGGAGAAGCTTACCATGAAACAGGACATGATTGTGATTCTTGATTTGGGAAGCACCGAAAATACAGTGCTCGCCCGCAATATCAGAAGCCTTGGCGTTTACAGCGAGATTCATCCCCACGATATCACCGTGGAGGAGCTGAAAGCTCTTGACAATGTGAAAGGCATCATTTTAAACGGTGGAGAGAATCGTGTGGTGGACGGAAGAGAGGTGGAAGTGCGTCCGGAACTTTACGATTTAGGCTATCCCATGTTTTCTGTGGATTATCCCTCATCCCTCTGCCAGAAGAAGTTCGACACTCTTCCGGATGAGGCGGCGCTCAAAGCCTTTGTTTTTGATGAATGTAAAGCAGAAGCCAACTGGAATATGAAGAACTTTGTGGCAGACCAGGTGGAAGCGATCAAAAGGCAGGTGGGCGACAAGAAGGTGCTTCTTGCTTTATCCGGAGGTGTGGACAGCTCTGTAGTTGCAGCGCTTCTCATCAAGGCGATCGGCAAGCAGCTTGTATGTGTGCATGTAAACCATGGCCTTATGCGCAAGGGCGAATCTGAGAGTGTAGTGGAAGTGTTTAAGAACCAGATGGACGCAAACCTTGTGTATGTGGACGCGTCTGAGCGTTTCCTCGGCAAACTGGCGGGTGTGGCTGATCCGGAACAGAAGCGCAAGATCATCGGCGCGGAATTTATCCGTGTATTTGAGGAAGAGGCAAGAAAATTGGAGGGCATTGATTTCCTTGCCCAGGGAACCATTTACCCGGATATTGTGGAAAGCGGAACCAAGACAGCCAAGGTAGTAAAATCTCATCACAATGTAGGCGGCCTTCCGGAAGATTTAAAGTTTGATCTGGTAGAGCCTCTGTACTACCTGTTTAAAGACGAAGTACGCGCCTGCGGTCTGGAGCTTGGCCTTCCCCATGGCATGGTATTCCGTCAGCCGTTCCCGGGACCGGGACTTGGTGTAAGATGCCTTGGCGCGATCACCAGAGAGCGTCTGGAGGCAGTAAGAGAGTCCGATGCGATCCTGCGTGAAGAGTTTGAAAAAGCAGGTCTGGACAAACAGGTATGGCAGTATTTTACTGCAGTTCCGGACTTTAAATCTGTCGGTGTGAGAAATCATGAGAGATGTTTTGAGTATCCGGTGATCATCCGTGCAGTAAATACAGTGGATGCGATGACGGCAACCATTGAAAGAGTGGATTGGGAAATCCTGGAGCGGATCACTGCAAGGATTCTGCAGGAGGTGCCCAATGTAAACCGTGTGTGCTATGACCTGAGTCCGAAGCCGAATGCGACGATAGAATGGGAATAATATAAATTTGATATGAGTTATTTTGAATGACAGGCAGTCGATATGATTGCCTGTTGTTTTTCTATCATCCGTATTTTGCGGAAATGGACAGGAGATCTTAAAATTTCATTTTAGATTTTTTGTAGAGAAAGCAGGGGATACAATTTTTGGGCACCCGGAATATGATATATACTTTATTATAAAGAAAGATTTGCAGAGTGTACTGATGTACAATTTATACAGAGAGCAAGGATAAGATAGGAGCGGATGATGGAATATATAGCACATATTAATGGAAAGCGTGTCCAGACGATAAAAGAGCATTTGGAAGGGACTGCGGAATTGGCTGGGAAATTTGCTGGTAAGTTTGGAAAGCAGGACTGGGGATATTGTTGTGGGATGCTGCATGACATTGGAAAATACTCGGAGGATTTTCAGAGAAGGATCAACGGGGAGAGTACAAAGAAGGTCGATCATGCCACAGCGGGAGCCAGAGTATGCAAAGAAAAAGGCGGAAAATATTCTTTTTTGGAATACTGTATTGCAGGCCATCATGCAGGATTGGCGGATTTTGGAAGCAATTTTGACAACGGCGGTGATTCTACTCTGTTGGGCAGGCGGCAGAAAAAAATCAGTGATTATCAGGCCTACCAGATGGAGATTGAGATTCCGGAGATAATGTCAGATCCGTTTGACTTGAAGAAAACATCAAATCTTGATTTTTCTCTTAGTGTATTTATGCGCATGATATACTCCTGCTTGGTAGATGCGGATTTTCTGGATACGGAAGCGTTTATGAACGGGGAAAATGAAGAAAGAGACTCCGGTGAAGCTGTGAAAGTACTCCTTGAAAAATTGGAAAACCATATTTCGGTTTGGCTGGAAAACCAAGATACAGATACTGTGAATGGAAGAAGAACAGAAATTCTAAAGAGCTGCCTGGAAAAAGGAAATGCTGAGAAGGGCCTGTTTCGTTTGACGGTTCCTACAGGTGGGGGAAAAACCATTGCGTCTCTGGCGTTTGCATTACGTCATGCAGTGCAAAATCAAATGGACAGAGTTATTTATGTCATTCCATATACTAGTATTATTGAGCAGAATGCAAAGGTTTTTCGCGAGATTTTAGGAGATGAGAATGTCCTGGAGAATCACTGTAATGTTGATTATGGAAATTCAGATGAGCTGCGGTCGATGCAGCTTGCCGCGGAAAATTGGGACAAACCGGTTATTGTTACAACGAATGTGCAGTTTTTTGAGTCACTGTATGCAAATAAGTCCTCTAAGTGCCGGAAACTGCATAACATTGCGAACAGTGTGATCATTTTTGATGAAGCGCAGATGCTGCCGAATGACTATCTGAAACCGTGCATTGCGATGATAGAAGAACTTATGAATAACTATGGGGTAAGTGCTGTTTTGTGTACAGCAACACAGCCGGCATTGAAGTCATTTTTTCGGAGTAATGTATTATCAACCGAATTGTGTCCAAGAATGGATGAACAGTTTGATTTTTTTAAAAGGACGGTTTTTGATAATATTGGGGTTGTGGCAGAAGGATATTTAATTGAGCAGCTGGCAGGAGAATACCAGGCTCTCTGTATTGTGAATACAAAGAAAAGAGCACAGAATATCTATAAGGAGTTAAAAGGAGAAGGAATATATCACCTATCCACAAGTATGTATCCGGTACACAGGAAACGTGTGCTGACAGAAATCAGAGAGCGGCTTCGGAAAAATAAAAAATGCATCCTCATTTCGACCAGCCTCGTAGAAGCTGGAGTGGATCTTGATTTTCGGTCAGTTTATCGAGAGCTTGCCGGAGTGGACTCTGTGATTCAGGCAGCAGGACGATGTAACAGAGAAGGACGATGGAAAGCGGAAGAAAGCAAAGTATTTATTTTTCGATTTGAGGAAAAGGAAAGTATACTGGGACAAAGACAGCAGATTGATGTCACAAAGAGTTTACTTGCCGATGGCAGAATATTTTCCGATATGGAGACGGTTACAAGGTATTTTGAAATGCTGTATCACATGAAAGGGGACAGCCTGGATAAGAAAAAGATTCTGGACGAGTTTACAAATAAAAGAAAGAAATATAATTTTGCCAAGGTGGGAAAAGAATTCCGGTTGATTGATCAAAATACTAAAACAATTTTTATCAACTGTGAGGAATCCGCAGATAAAATTCTTTGGGAATTAAAAAAACAGGGTCTCACCCGGTCGGGAATGCGAAAAGCAAGTCAGTATTGCATTTCTGTATATGATCCGGTGTTTGAGAAAATGTACGATGCAGGAATGCTTCGGCCGATATCAGGAGATATGAAGGATTTCTATGAATTGGCGGATAAAAGCAGATATACAGAAGAAATGGGGCTGGAGTTAGAGATTGATGACGGGATGGCGTTGTTTATATGAGCTGTAAAAAGTGAGAAAAGCGGTGGATATTAAGGCTTATTAGGCACTGTATATCCACCGCTTTTGACTAAATGCAGTCAAGTCAAACACTATTATTTCAATCCACAGATATCTTTCTGACTGGAATAGTATAGCATATGTTTTTTAAAATGTACAACTATATTACTTTATACATGCGTTTAAAATAAGAAAAATAAAAAGTTCAATAGTGTTTACTTGAAGAAAATGAATTTGTTGTTGATTTTCGGAAGAGAGTGTGATATATTGAAAACATAGATGAATAGGAGAAATATTTTGGAAATTTTAATGAAAAAATATAAAAAAGGGATATTTCATAATGAGAAAGGAGAGATTCTGTAAAATGAAAAAAGAGGTGAGGACATGGCGATTGGAGTAAAGGTAAAAGTTTGGGGGGATTATGCGCTATTTTCACGTCCCGAATTAAAAGTCGAACGGTATTCCTATGATGTGATGACACCGTCTGCCGCGAGAGGAATTTTAGAAGCAGTTTATTGGCATCCGGGTTTGAAATGGATCATTGACAAGATATATGTAAAAAATCCGATCTGTTTTACCAGTGTAAGACGAAATGAAATAGAAAGTAAGATTTCAGCAAGTAATGTTTTAGCTGCGTATAATGGCGCTGAAAAGCCGCTATATATAAGCACAAAAGAAAAAATTGCCCAGCGGGCTTCTGTAGTTTTGACAAATGTGGAATATGTGATTGAAGCTCATTTTGAGATGACAGAGCAAGCCAATGAAACGGATAATCCGGGGAAATTCAAGGATATTATGATGAGACGCCTGCGAAGAGGTGAGTGCTATTATATGCCCTACTTCGGGTGCAGAGAATTTCCGGCTAATTTTGCATTATGTGAGGAAGAAGAGATTAAAACGGCCTTTGATAATGTGCCGGAAAAAGATTTGGGTCTGATGCTGTATGATATGGATTATACGGATAAAGAAAACATAAGTCCTATGTTTTTTCGAGCAGTGTTGAAACAGGGAGTATTGGATCTGCGAAACTGTGAGGTGATACGATGATTCTTCAGGCACTTGCGAAATACTATGATAATCTGGCAGAAGAAGAAAAAGTATCAAGACCGGGCTGGTGTAAAGCAAAAGTATCCTATCAGATTGATTTAGACAAAGACGGTGAAGTGAAAGGGATCATCTGCCTGAAAAAAGAGGAAGAACAGGGCAGGAAAACGATATGGATGCCGCAGTTACTTACAGTACCGGAATTGGTTACAAGATCTTCCGGTGTATCTGCTAATTTCTTGTGTGATAATGCAAAATATTTGTTGGGAATCTGCCAGGAAGAAGATGAGAAGAATAAGAAAAGAGCAGAAGAATGCTTTAGGGCTGCAAAAGAAAAGCACCTTCTTTTATTATCCCGGGCGGAAGGGGATATGGCAAAGGCAGTTTGTCTGTTTTTTGAAAAGTGGAATCCGGCAGAAGCAATGGAACACCCTGAAATCAGAGAAAATTGGGAGGAAATTACAGATGGGGGGAATCTGATTTTGGGAAAAGGTATAGAGTTTGCCCAGGATGATGCAGAAATAAAGGAAATTTGGAATGATTATAAAGCAGAGGAAACAGAGGAGGCTCAAGGAATCTGTCTTGTAACAGGAGAACGCACGGAGATTGCAAGAATCCACAGAGGAATCAAAGGAATTCCGGGCGCGCAGTCAAGCGGAGCAGCGCTGGTTTCTTTTAATGCATCGGCGTTTGAATCTTACGGGAAAGAGCAAAGCTACAATGCGCCGGTGGGAAAACATGCAGAGTTTTCATATACAACGGCATTGAATTATTTATTGTCTGATCGGAGATATTCTCTTCAAATAGGGGATTCAATGGTTGTCTTTTGGGCAGAAGGAGGAGAAAACGGTTATCAGGATTTTTTTAAGGTGTGCATGGATTCACCTGTGGACAATCAGGAAGAATTAAAAAGTCTATTCGAGAAGATTCAAATGGGAAAGCCAGTTATATTCCAGGGAAATGAACTAAATCCGGAGCAAAGATTTTACGTTTTAGGATTAGCTCCGAATGCGGCAAGATTATCTGTACGCTTTTTTTATGAGAATTCTTTTGGGAATATATTGGAGAATATTTCAAGGCATTATAAGAGGATGGAAATCATAAGACCGAAATGGGAGACGAAGGAATATCTCAGTATCCGAGAGATGCTGTATGAGACGGTCAATAAGAACTCGAAAGACAAAAAGCCGGTGTCCAATATGGCCGCAATGACTTTTCGGGCTATTTTATCGGGAAGCCGCTATCCGGAGAGACTATATTCGGATACGCTGATCCGCATTCGGGCAGAACAGGATGAAGGTAAGATTAACTGGAAAAGAGCGGCAATCATAAAAACATATTTGATACATAACCGTAAATGGAAGGAAGGAGAGAATTATATGGGATTAAATGAAGAATGTGATGATACTGCGTATGTGTTGGGAAGGCTTTTTTCTGTGCTGGAATCCATACAGTTAGATGCAAACCCGGGGACACAGGCGACGATTCGGGACCGTTATTTCAATTCAGCGTGCGGAACTCCGGCAACAGTCTTCCCTATTTTGATCAAGTTGAAAAATAGTCATATGAAGAAAATAGGACGGGAAAAAGAAGGTACAAAGAAATACTATGAGAAACTTTTTACAGAGATTATGTGTAAAATAGATGCAAACAAAGGTTTCCCAAAACGCCTGTCCTTAGAAGAGCAGGGGAAATTTGCAATAGGATATTATCATCAGACGCAGAAAAAGTATGAAAAAAAGGAGGAAAAATAAATGAGTGAAGCGATTAAAAACAGATATGAATTTGTAGTTTTGTTTGATGTGGAGAACGGAAATCCCAATGGCGATCCAGATGCGGGAAATATGCCGAGAATTGACCCGGAAAGTGGATTAGGATTGGTTACGGATGTGTGTTTGAAAAGAAAGATCAGAAATTATGTCGAAACAGTAAAAGAAGATGCAGACGGATATAAGATCTACATAAAAGACGCAGTTCCTCTGAACAGAAGCGACAGAGAAGCCTGTGCAAGTCTTGGAGTGAAGGAGACAGATGAGAAAAAGGTAGCAGAGGCTCTAAAAAAATTAAAGAAAAGCGATGACGGTGTGGATGAGAAACTTAGAGATTATATGTGCCAGAACTTTTTTGATATCAGGACGTTTGGCGCAGTTATGACGACATTTGTAAAAGCGGCGCTGAACTGCGGCCAGGTCAGAGGACCGGTTCAGCTTGGGTTTGCAAGAAGTATTGACCCAATTGTTTCTCAGGAAGTTACGATTACAAGAGTTGCCATTACAACGGAGAAGGACGCAGAGAATAAAAGTACAGAAATGGGAAGAAAGAGTATCGTGCCTTATGGATTATATCGGGCAGAAGGATATGTATCTGCAAATCTGGCTCGAAAAGTAACTGGATTTTCGGAGGAGGATTTGGAATTGCTGTGGGAGGCAATTATCAATATGTTCGAGCATGACCGCTCTGCAGCAAGAGGAAATATGGCAGTTCGGGAGCTGATTGTATTTAAACACAGCAAGGAATGGGGGGATTGTCCGGCGTATAAATTATTTGATGCCGTAGAGGTGAAAAAAAGAGGTGAGGTAGAATTTCCCAGGAGTTATCGAGACTATATTGTTGAAATCCATGAAGAAAACATACCGGATTCAGTAGAAATGAAAAGGATGATTTGATGGAGTATGCGGAAGATGATTATTTAATGTTATCGGGTATTCAACATTTTAAATTTTGCAGAAGACAATGGGCGTTGATTCACATTGAACAACAGTGGGCTGAGAATGAGCATACCGTTGTAGGAGAACTGATGCATAAAAAGGCGCATGACCCTTATCTTGTGGAAAAAAGAAAAGATGTGCTTGTAGTTCGTTCTCTGCCCATCGCTTCAAGAGAAATGGGCATTAGTGGGGAGTGCGATGTTGTTGAGTTTCACAGATGCGAAGACGGAATAAAATTACATGGACACAGAGGGGAGTTTTTGGTTTATCCGATAGAATATAAAAAGGGAAAGCCAAAGACTACGGAAGAGGATCAGCTGCAGCTCGTCGCCCAAGCCATGTGTTTGGAGGAAATGTTTTCTGCGAGTATTCCGGAAGGTGCGTTGTTTTATGGGGAAACACGGAGACGAGAGGTTGTTGACATTACAGAAACTTTACGACAGGAAGTAAGACATGTATTTCGGGAAATGCATCAATATTTTGAACGAAAATATACTCCAAAAGTCAAATATAGTAAAGCGTGTAATGCCTGTTCTCTAAGGGATATTTGTTTGCCTAAAATCGGAAAACAGGGTTCGGTAAAAACCTATATTCATCAGATGCTGAAGGAGGGTGAGGAATGAAAAAGTTATTAAATACATTGTATGTGACCTCTGAAAAAAGTTATCTGGCATTAGATGGAGAGAATATAGTAGTTTTTGAAGATGTGGCAGAAGTAGGGCGTTTGCCTCTGCACAATTTGGAAGGAATTGTTTCCTTTGGCTATCGGGGAACGAGTCCGGCGCTGATGGGAGCATGTGCAGAGCGAAATATTTCTCTGTGTTATATGACACCGCAAGGAAAATTCCTGGCAAGAGTGTCAGGAAAGACAAAAGGGAATGTGGTATTAAGACAGCAGCAGTATGACAGCACAAAGAATGAAGAGCAGAGTCTTGAGATTGCAAAAAATTGTATTTTGGGAAAAGTATATAATGCAAGATGGATTCTGGAACGAGTCATTCGAGATCATAGTCTACAGATAGATGTGGAACGAGTAAAAACTGCATCTGCGTATTTGAGAGATTCTTTAAATTACATTCGGAACAGTCAATCCAAAGAGCAGCTGCGGGGGTATGAAGGGGAAGCGGCCAGTATTTATTTTGGAGTATTTGACCAGCTGATTTTACAACAGAAAAAAGATTTTAAATTTCAAGGAAGAAACAAAAGGCCTCCGACAGATAATGTAAATGCATTGCTTTCCTTTGTGTACACATTATTGACAAATCAGATTACTTCAGCACTGGAAAGTGTTGGATTAGATCCTTATGTTGGTTATCTTCATACAATACGTCCGGGGAGGGCCTCATTATCCTTGGATTTAATTGAAGAATTGAGAGCTGTGTTGGCAGACAGATTTGTTTTATCATTGATCAATAAGAAGATAATTACAGGTAAAAATTTTGTGACAAAAGAAAATGGCGCAGTATTGATGAACGATGATCTGAGAAGAAAGCTGTTGACAGAGTGGCAAAATAAAAAGAAGGAAACCTTGACTCATCCTTATCTGAAAGAAAAAGTAGAATGGGGAATGGTTCCCTATGTGCAAGCTATGTTATTGGCAAGATATTTGCGGGGAGACTTGGATAGTTATCCGGTATTTCTTTGGAAATGAGGCGAAAAGTATGTTGGTACTAATTACATACGATGTAAATACGGAAACAGCAGCCGGAAAAAAGCGTTTACGGAAAGTAGCGAAACAATGTGTAAATTATGGCCGGCGAGTGCAAAACTCTGTATTCGAATGTATTTTGGATAATGCTCAGTGTGTGATGCTTAAGGCGAAGTTATCTGATATTATTGATGAAGAAGTAGACAGCCTGAGATTTTACTACCTGGGGAATCAATATAAAACCAAAGTGGAGCACATGGGGGTTGATAGGGGCATTCCCGCTGACGGAATTCTAATTATGTAATATGTGCGGATGTAAAGTAAACATAAAAGCGCAGAGGGATTCGCACCTGAAAAAGTGTCTAAAAGGAATCAAAGGTGGAGTGGGAAGGTGTTGAAACAAGAAGAGTATTGTATAAAATGGAGAAATTTTACAGAATAGCTTGTCTGAAATTGGACAAAATTGCTGTCGTTCCCCACGCGGGAACGTGGATTGAAATATCAGCATAGATTCTGTAATAAAAAACTGCAGCCAGTCGTTCCCCACGCGGGAACGTGGATTGAAATCATTGCCAACTTGGCACATCCTACGGATACTATGGTCGTTCCCCACGCGGGAACGTGGATTGAAATTGATTATCCGTCATGTCCGAAACCAGACTCCCCAGTCGTTCCCCACGCGGGAACGTGGATTGAAATAGATGCGTAGGATATGCCAAAAAAGAGCTGAATACGTCGTTCCCCACGCGGGAACGTGGATTGAAATAGGAATTAAGGTTGCTGGCTACACCCCGAGTGACAGTCGTTCCCCACGCGGGAACGTGGATTGAAATATCGATAAACAACATTCCGAACTGGATCCCCGCTGTCGTTCCCCACGCGGGAACGTGGATTGAAATTGTTTCAGGTGAAACGATCAAAAATGTTTACTCCGTCGTTCCCCACGCGGGAACGTGGATTGAAATTTGTCAGATGCGTCCCCATCCTCTTTCGCAATATAGTCGTTCCCCACGCGGGAACGTGGATTGAAATCTCTATGTCAGCCACCTCATTTCAGCCTACGGCGTCGTTCCCCACGCGGGAACGTGGATTGAAATATAGGAATTGCTATATGCAGAAGCGGAGTTTCGTGGTCGTTCCCCACGCGGGAACGTGGATTGAAATATGTAATTGCGGTTTGCCATTTCCTTCTGGATAAGTCGTTCCCCACGCGGGAACGTGGATTGAAATGGGTGGATGACGGTTCGTTTGATTAAGGAGGCAGGTCGTTCCCCACGCGGGAACGTGGATTGAAATCCCTCTAACCGTTTGGTCGCTATAAACTTCCTTACCGTCGTTCCCCACGCGGGAACGTGGATTGAAATTGTGCCAGGGTCTGCCCCTCTTCGGTACCTCCCAGAGTCGTTCCCCACGCGGGAACGTGGATTGAAATTTGTCAGATGCGTCCCCATCCTCTTTCGCAATATAGTCGTTCCCCACGCGGGAACGTGGATTGAAATCTCTATGTCAGCCACCTCATTTCAGCCTACGGCGTCGTTCCCCACGCGGGAACGTGGATTGAAATATAGGAATTGCTATATGCAGAAGCGGAGTTTCGTGGTCGTTCCCCACGCGGGAACGTGGATTGAAATATGTAATTGCGGTTTGCCATTTCCTTCTGGATAAGTCGTTCCCCACGCGGGAACGTGGATTGAAATGGGTGGATGACGGTTCGTTTGATTAAGGAGGCAGGTCGTTCCCCACGCGGGAACGTGGATTGAAATCCCTCTAACCGTTTGGTCGCTATAAACTTCCTTACCGTCGTTCCCCACGCGGGAACGTGGATTGAAATTGTGCCAGGGTCTGCCCCTCTTCGGTACCTCCCAGAGTCGTTCCCCACGCGGGAACGTGGATTGAAATAGTCCGAAGGCCGTCAGCGCATCCGTCACAATATGTCGTTCCCCACGCGGGAACGTGGATTGAAATTTTTTCAAGGAGCATGTCCCCGATACCACCATGGTCGTTCCCCACGCGGGAACGTGGATTGAAATTTCGCCGCGGAATAAACCTGCAGCATTGCCTTTTGTCGTTCCCCACGCGGGAACGTGGATTGAAATCTCGGTAGCACCGCTGATAGCCTTAACCTGGCTCGTCGTTCCCCACGCGGGAACGTGGATTGAAATGTTGTACAGCATAGCGTCCTTTCCGGAACGGCTAGTCGTTCCCCACGCGGGAACGTGGATTGAAATCCGTCTGCAAATTTTGCATTTGCAATGATTTTCATGTCGTTCCCCACGCGGGAACGTGGATTGAAATCTGCAGATGCAGCCGAAGTAATCAAACAGGCCATCGTCGTTCCCCACGCGGGAACGTGGATTGAAATAGAAACCGGCAGAGTGAGGTGGAAATATGGAATTGTCGTTCCCCACGCGGGAACGTGGATTGAAATTCTATGGAAAACTGACTGATAACATCAATCTGCCGCTGTCGTTCCCCACGCGGGAACGTGGATTGAAATTACTGGGAAGAACGGCAGATGACAATATTTAATGTCGTTCCCCACGCGGGAACGTGGATTGAAATCATCTGAATATGAGAGCTGATGATGATGGGTTTATCGTCGTTCCCCACGCGGGAACGTGGATTGAAATATCAGAAAGCAAATTAATACATGATCTAATGTCGTCGTTCCCCACGCGGGAACGTGGATTGAAATTTCCGAGTTTATCACATTTTATGAATTTTACCCCGTCGTTCCCCACGCGGGAACGTGGATTGAAATCCTGTATGATCTGGCGTTTCACTCCCATCACCTCTGTCGTTCCCCACGCGGGAACGTGGATTGAAATATTTTATCACGAGTTCCCGCTGGAAAGATTACATTGTCGTTCCCCACGCGGGAACGTGGATTGAAATATCAAATCCTGCGGTCACGGTTACTGTTTGAACGTCGTCGTTCCCCACGCGGGAACGTGGATTGAAATATTTTCTTCATCATGATTTCCAAGCTCTTGGTTGTCGTTCCCCACGCGGGAACGTGGATTGAAATCCCGCATCACGATCACATCTTCAGAGACCTCAGCGTCGTTCCCCACGCGGGAACGTGGATTGAAATACCATAGCAACCAGAGATGCATAGGTATTTTTCGTCGTTCCCCACGCGGGAACGTG
This sequence comes from uncultured Blautia sp., assembly GCA_937893675.1. GTDB lineage: Bacteria > Bacillota > Clostridia > Lachnospirales > Lachnospiraceae > Blautia_A. The sequence goes on along the minus strand of CALBGI010000028.1, from coordinate 25,995 downwards.
GATTGAAATGTAGCTGTCCTTGCAACACCAAACCAACGTTCTGTCGTTCCCCACGCGGGAACGTGGATTGAAATTACGATGATGGATGGAAGCAGCTCACCACTCCACCGTCGTTCCCCACGCGGGAACGTGGATTGAAATTCTAAAATCTCGGCAGTCAAGTCTGAGGCATCATGTCGTTCCCCACGCGGGAACGTGGATTGAAATGTTGTAGCCCTCTGCAAAGATGATCGGTTTTGCTGTCGTTCCCCACGCGGGAACGTGGATTGAAATGAGGATTGCGTCATGGATCAAGTCGAGGCCGTCCCCGTCGTTCCCCACACAGGAACGTGGGGTAAAATTTTAAGACGGTCACCAGTACGAAGTACCACAAGCTGTTTCCTACGCGAGAATGCGGATTGAAACGGATTGGATTTGGAGATTCTAAAAAAAATCGCAGTTGTTTCCCCGGTGGGAACCTGAATTGAACTGAAAAGGAAAGGAGCTCCTCATGAAAACCTTTTATACAAACGGTACGATTTTAACGATGGAAGAAGACTTTCTTTATGCAGAGGCAGTGTGCGCAAAGGACGGGCGCATTGAAGCAGTAGGAAAAAGGGATGAAATTATGAAGCTGTGGGAAGATGGAGATGAGCTGGTGGATTTGAAGGGAGCCGCAATGCTGCCCGGATTCATTGACGGACATTCTCATTTTGTGGGAACTGCCAATGCTATGACGCAGTGTGATTTATCTTCCGCAGAAAGTTTTGATGACATTGTGGATCTTATGAGAGAATTTAAGAAAAAGCGGTCTATCTCGGATAAGGACTGGTTGGTGGGATGCAATTATGATCACAATTTTCTGACGGAAGGCAGGCATCCTGACAGGAAGGTGTTGGACAGAATCAGTCGGACCAATCCGGTTTTGCTGATCCATGCTTCTTCCCATATGGGGGTGGCGAACAGCCGTGCCCTGGAACTACAGGGGATTGATGAAAACGTACAGGACAGAGCAGATGGACGATATGGAAGAGAGGACGGAACAAAGATTCCAAATGGTTACATGGAAGAGAAGGTGTTTCTGGAATTTCAGGCCGGTCTTCCTATGACTCCGGCAGAAAAGCTGATGGAGCTGATAGGAGAAGCGCAGAATTTGTATGCCAGCTATGGGATAACGACAGTTCAGGACGGTATGGTCGGGAAACCGTTGTTTCAGCTTCTGAAAGCCGCAGCAGATTTGGGGATTTTGAAGCTGGATATTGTGGGATATGTGGATATCATGACCGCATCTGATCTTTTGGAAGAAGAAAAGAACTATGCAGGGCAGTATGATCATCATCTGAAGCTGGGAGGATTTAAGATTTTTTTGGACGGCTCGCCCCAGGGAAAAACAGCCTGGATGCTGGAGCCATATGAAGGGGAAAAAGAATACCGTGGATACCCTATCCACAGCAACGAAAAGCTTCGGGAGTATATTGCGCTGTCATTGGACAAAGGGCAGCAGCTTTTGGCGCACTGTAATGGAGATGCAGCCGCGGAACAGTACATTTCCCAGTTTGAAAAAGAGCTGGAGAAAAGAGAGAAAAAAGACAGCTGTCGGGCAGTCATGGTCCATGCGCAGCTGGTACAGGAAAAACAGCTTGAGAGAATGAAGGCTCTGGGGATGATGCCGAGTTTTTTTGTGGCACATACCTATTATTGGGGCGATATTCATATGAAGAATTTTGGCGCGCAGCGGGGAAGCCGTATTTCGCCTGCGAAAGATGCGATGGACTGCGGACTTCCGTTTACCTTTCATCAGGATTCGCCGGTTGTGCCGCCGGATATGATGCGTACGGTTTCCTGTGCAGTCCGCCGTATTTCACGCTCGGGCCAGGTGATTGGAGCTGGTCAGCGGATTCCAGTGCTGGAAGCACTGAAGGCTGTTACGGTTTATGCGGCCTACCAGTACCATGAGGAACAGGAGAAAGGAACCATTGCAAAAGGGAAATGTGCGGATTTTGTGATTCTTGACAGAAATCCGTTGGAGACAGACGAAAATCAGCTGGCAGACATTCAGGTTCTGCGTACGGTGAAAGAAAACCAGATTGTCTACCAAAAAGAATGAAATAGAGAGAGCAGGCTCATCATGTTTGCATTTTGAATGTGCAGCATGGTGGGCTTTTTTGTGCGGGATTTTTCCTATACAAAAAAGCCTTGACAAGTAAACGTGCGTTTACTATACTGCAATAAGGTAAACAATCGTTTACTTTGGAGGCGGTTATGGCAAACACAAAGAAAAATATTTTGCTTACAGCGCTGCGGCTTTTTGCCCGGGACGGCTACGAGGCTGTTTCGGTGAGCCGTATTGCAGGAGAGCTGGGAATGACAAAGGGCGCATTATATAAGCATTACAAAAATAAACGGGACATTTTTGACAGTATTTTTGCTTATGTCTGCGAGCTGGATGTGCAGCGTTCCCGACAGGCAGGAGTTCCGGAAAAAGAATTTTCGGAAATGCCGCAGTCCTTTTCAGGGACCACGGCAGATAGCATCATGGACTACATGAGAGCTCAGTTTTTTTATTGGACACAGGATGAAATTGCCTGTAATTTTCGCAGAATGCTCACGTTGGAGCAGTACAGAAACGAGGAGATGAAGGCATTGTATCAGAAGGTGATGGCATCTGGGCCGATGCTGTTTTTGGAAGATTTGTTTCGGGAAACCATGAAATGCGGAACATGGAAAGAAGGGGATCCGAAGGAAATGGCGGTGGAATTTTATGCGCCTTTTTATCTGCTTCTGAGCATTTCGGACGGAGCAGCGGATAAAATAGAAAAAGAAAATGCTGCTCGCCTTTTTGCGAAACATATGGAAAATTTTATGGAGCGGTACAGAAAGGATTTGGAATGAGAGAACACATTGACATGAAAGCATACGGCCTGACAGACCGTTGGGCTGCGTTGGCGAAGGAATATGACGGGCTGGGAATTGCCCGAGTGCTTTCGCAGGAGAAAGGCCTCTTTTGCATTGTCGGAGAGGACGGAGAAAAATGGGCAAAGATTTCCGGAAAATTCCGCTTCCGCGCGCAGTGCGCCTCGGAGCTGCCGGCAGCGGGCGACTTTGTCATGGCGGACTGGAATGAGACCGGTGGAACTGCGGTTCTTCACCAGGTGCTTCCGAGAGTGAGCTGTTTCAGCCGAAAGGCAGCGGGGAGCAGGGAGAAGGAGCAGGTTGTGGCGGCCAATCTTGACACGGTTTTTCTTTGTATGGCGCTGAATGGAGATTTTAATCTGCGGTGCCTGGAACGTTATCTTTCCATTGGCTGGGACAGCGGCGCAACTCCGGTTGTTGTCCTGACAAAAGCCGACTTATGCGAAAATCTGGAAGCATGTTTTGCGCAGGTTCAGGAGACTGCGTTCGGCGTGGACATTCTGGTGACGACTGCCATGGAGCCTCAGGGATGCGAAGAATTAAGAGCTTTTTGTTCAGAGGGAAAGACGGTGGCGTTTATTGGTTCCTCCGGTGTGGGAAAGTCTACGATCATCAACCGCCTTCTGGGAGAAGAACGTCTGGAAACCAATGGACTTCGAAACGATGACAAAGGGCGGCATACCACAACCAGACGTGAGCTGTTTTTGCTGCCGGAAGGCGGCATGGTGATTGACACGCCAGGAATGCGGGAGTTTGGAATGTGGGATAATGAAAGCGGTGTGGAGAAAACCTTTGCGGATGTGGAGGCGTTGGCGGAACGCTGCCGCTTCCGGGATTGCACCCATATAAATGAGCCGAGCTGCGCTGTCAGGCAGGCTCTGGAAAGCGGCGGGCTTTCGGAAGAGCGCTGGCAGTCCTACCAGAAGCTGAAGACAGAAAGTGCCTACACAGCGGACAAGGAGAGTTATTTGCTTGCCAAAGGAAAACGGGAAAAGGAAATTTCCAGGCTGATAAAAAAATTACCGGTTAAAAAATAGAGATTAACAGGAGGATATTTTATGGAACAGAACATCAGAATCAGAAATGAGAGACCGGAAGATTATGAAACTGTAGAACGTATTACAAGAGAAGCTTTTTACAATCTCTATGTTCCGGGCTGTGTCGAGCACTATCTGGTACATCTTATGCGGACGCACGAGGATTTTATCCCGGAACTGGATTTTGTGCTGGAGCTGGACGGTGCGGTGATCGGAAATATTATGTATACAAAAGCAACGCTGACAGATGAGGAGGGGACAGTCAAAGAGATCCTCACCTTCGGACCTGTCTGTGTCCTGCCGGCTTATCAGCGAAAGGGCTATGGAAAGCTTCTTATGGAACATTCCTTTCGGAAAGCCGTTGAGATGGGGTATGATGCGATTGTGATATTTGGAAGCCCGGCCAACTATGTGGGCCGCGGCTTTGAGAGCTGCAAAAAATATAAGGTGCGCGCGGAAAACGGCAGATATCCGGCGGCAATGATGGTAAAAGAGCTGGTTCCCGATGCTCTTGCGGGAAGGACCTGGGTATATCACGACAGTCCGGTTATGGCAGTCAGCGAAGAAGAAGCACAAAAGTACGACGATACCCTTGAAAAAATGGAGAGAAAGCATCAGCCAAGTCAGGAGGAGTTCTATATTCTGAGCCAGGCATTTCTGGATGAGGCGGAGGAGGAAATGCAGGAGAATTAGAGGTTTATTCCCTGCATTGCCTTAGTGCGCTCCGTATGCCCGGCAGATTTCCTCCACAGCCAGAAGCTCCTTGGAGAGAAATTTGTTTTTGTGGATGACAAAATGAATATTGCGCGTGACATTGACGCCCTGAAGCGGAAGGACAACCAGAGTTCCTTCCGCGATTTCTTTTTTCACCATTCTTCTGGAAAAAATTGCGATGCCTCTTCCGCAGATGACGGCGTTTTTGATCGCTTCTGTGCTGGTGCTGCAAAAGGTGCGGTTTAATTTTATTTCCTGCTCTTCAAACAGCTGTTCCAGCTGGTTGCGCTCTGCGCTTCCGCTTTCGCGGCTGATATAATTCTGCCCCTGGAGCATAGCAAGTGTTACAAAGGCACACGAGGCCAGAGGGTGCGTCTGGCTGCACACGATAACCAGCTCGTCGTCACAAATGGGAACAGCCGTGAGATTTTCATTTTTTATAGTACCCTCCACGATTCCGATATCCACCTGGCTGTCGAGAATGGCCTGTTCTATTTGGGCAGAGTTTGTCACCGTTACCTGAAAGGTACAGTTGGGAAGACGCTTTTCAGCTTCGTCCAGTATTTCGTTGATCAGACAGGTTCCCACGGAGACACTGCACCCGATGTGCAGGCTGGTTTTCTGAGAGGCATGCTGCATGGCTGCCTCCATTTGCTCGAAGGAATCCAGAATATGGCGGGAATAGGAGAGCAGCAGCTCTCCTTCCCTGGTCAGGAATAATTTTTGTGAAAGCCGTTCAAACAGTCGAACGCCATAATAGCGCTCCAGATCTGAGATCGCCTGGCTGATGCCCGGCTGAGAAATATGAAGCGCTCTTGCGGCGTTACTCATGCCGCCGGTGTCAGCGACTGCTGCAAAAATTTTTAAATGACGGATGGTCATAAGAATCTCCTCCTGCTGTTTTTATGAGACTGCGCCGGTAAGCACATAGAGAGCAGTACCCACAACGCCGCTTCCCAGAATAATGGCAATGGCGCTGGCCTTGTATTTTCGCAGGATAAATAAGGCAGCGGCAAAGATACCGAATTCAATCCAGCGGATGTCGCTCAGGACAATATCCGGGAGTTCCGCCTGGAAGAGTCCGAGCATAAGAATGGAGGTTCCGGCGGATGCGATGAGGGCTACAACAGCGGGGCGCATAGCGCCCAGAACAATCTGCACACCCTTGACAGTACGATATTTGTAGTAAAAGTGTGCCAAAATGAGGCAGATGCAGAATGACGGAAGAATACATCCGATGGTGCAGATGAGAACTCCCGGGATCCCGGCAATCCGCATTCCCACAAAGGTTGCGGAGTTGATGGAAATCGGGCCCGGGGTCATTTCAGCTACGGTGATCAGATCCGAAAATTCGCTGAGCGTCATAAGTCCGTAAATATTCACAATCTGTTCCTGGATGAGGGGAATGGCGGCGTATCCGCCTCCGACACTGAACATTCCGACCTGTATAAAAGCAAAAAATAATTTAAAAAGCAGCATTAGGCAATTCCTCCGTGTTTTGTTTTGCGTGACTGAAGCGCCAAATCCACAAGCCCGATACCGAGACAGGTGAGAATCACAAGCATTGCGCTCACATTCAGGAAGCAGGTTGCGACAAAGGCAATGAGCATCATGGCGATATACAAAAGCCGCCGGGTGCTGAGAACATTGCCGGCAAGGTTGATCACCACATCAAAAATGACGGCGGCAACTCCGGCACGCATAACCTGCAGAGCAATGCTGATGTAGGGATTTGTGCGGAACTGTTCGTAAAACAGGGAAATAACAGAAATAATGATCATGGGCGGAAGAATGGTTCCCAAAATTGCAGTGAGGGAACCGACAACTCCGGCAATGCGGTATCCGATGATGACGGAGGCATTTACCGGCAGAGGGCCGGGAGCCGACTGCGTGATCGCCGTGACATCGAGCATTTCGTTTTCCTCCAGCCACTGGAGCTCTTCCACGTATTTCTTTTTCATAAGGGAGACAATGACAAAACCGCCGCCAAAAGTGCAGGCGCTCAGGACGAACATGGATTTAAACAGAACCCATAGCTTGCTGTAATCTTTTTTCATAGAAACCTCCGTATCGTTTTCGTTTGAAAAAAGTCTAGCACAGATAGAGCTATTTGTAAAATATATAAATAGTATAGAACCTATAATGAAATTGTTATATATAAAAATCTCCGTTCCCAGGATTTTGAAAAAGATATTGGGATACGGAGACTTTATTTTTTAGACGCTGAGTTTTTTGTCTGCCAGAAGTCCGGAGAGTCCAAACAAACATACGCATACAACGGCGTAATACAGAAGGCTCGGGATATTGATATCTGCTGTCATCAGATCAAAAGCGCGGCAGAGAAGGGAATATCCTGACTCTATGAGCCAGTTGAAAAGCAGAAACAGAACAAAGGAAAAAAGCCCGGAAAATCTGGATTTCAGGAAAAGGGTTCTGGAAATGATGATTGCCAGAAATCCGATCATAATGGTGGTTGTCCAGGCAAGGAACCAAAACAGGAAAAACTGCAGGATCGTATCCACAGGGATTTCCACCTGAAGGAAAGCACGGGCAGCTTCCTGGAGAAAATCAAATATGGCCTTAAAACCGCCGGTCGTCACAGTGTCGACCGTGAGGCAGACAGCCATAGCGGCTGCAAAAGCGGCAAAGACAACTGTCATCTGCAAGATCGCCGCAATAAACTTTCCGCCCAGGATTTCCCAGACAGATTTTGGAACCATCCACAGCATATGGCTTTGCTTGGTGCGCAGATCCTTGTTAAAAACAAGAAGGCTTTCAATTCCTGTATAGAAGCAGGCAAAAAAGGTTCCCAGCAAGATCAGCCCCAGAGACAGGCCGGGCATTGTGTCACCTTTTGTGAGGGTGCCGACAATAAAAGCAATGACACCCGCCAGAAGCCAGAACAGAATGAGAAGTCTGGCGGTCCGCTGCTTTCTGAATTCATATTTGATGATTTTTCCCATAATATTGTCCTCCTACATGATTTCCAGATAGATATCCGCAATGGATTTTCCGCTTGTGAAGCGTTCTTTCTCCGTGTCTGTGCGCAAAATGACCTGTCCGTCTTTTACAAAAATGGCCTCGTCAATATAGCTTTCTACCTCCTCGATGAGATGCGTGGAAATGACAAAACAGTTGCTTTCATCTGCCTGGGAGAGAATGATGGCTACGATCTCCTCCCGGGCTTTGTAGTCGACTCCGTTCAGAGGTTCATCCAGAAGATAGAGGGAGGCTTGTCTGGAAAGTGTGGCGGCAATCTTTAGCTTGGCGGTCATACCGGAAGAAAGCTCACGTACCTTGAGCTCCGGGGAGAGACCTAACCGTTCTGTAAGTTTTGCGTATTTTTCCAGATCAAAATCCTCGAAAAAGTCCTGATAGTATTCCCCGACGTTTTTGACCGTCATAAAATCATAGAAGAACGGTTCCGTGGACATGTAGGCGATTTCCCCTTTGTCCCGATAATTTAAGAGGTGGTCCTTGAACAGAATCTGTCCCGAAGATGGCTTTGTGAGTCCGGCAACCATTTTCATCCAGGTGGTTTTACCGCTTCCGTTTTCCCCCAGAAGGCCGTAAATCCTGCCCTGAGAAAGCTTTAGATTAAAGTCGGAAACAGCTCTTTTGCTGAGGTAAGTCTTGCATAAATCTTTACATTCCAGTATCATGTTCATCCTCCTTGTACTGTGTGATCTGATCCAGGATTTCTTCCTTTTCATAGCCCAGATCTTTCATTTCGTGAATAAAATTCTGAAGCAGTTCTTCTGCCATTTCCTTCTTTATATTTACAGTCATATCTTCTTCCTCCGAAATAAAGGTACCGATGCCCCGTCTGGTAAAACAGTATCCGGCTGTTTCCATTTCGCGGTAGATACGCGCCGCTGTGTTTTGGTTGATTTTGTAAAGAACAGCCAGGTCTCGGTTAGAGGGCAGCTTCTCGCCGGGAGAAATTTTGCCCTGGACGATTTTCTTTTTCAGATCATGGATGACCTGAAGGTAAATGGGTGTTTCGTTGTTATAGTTCATAGATTCCTCCGAATTCGATTGCACTAGTGACATAGCTAAATAGTACACTAGGGAGAACGGGGAGTCAAGAGGTTTTTGTTTCTTTTTTGAAAAAATTCGTTTATAATGGTCATAGCCGGGGGATGTGCGGAGCAGTCCGCGCAGCTCACCGAAGCAGGTATGCTGAAAACGACAGGCAGAAAGGAGAACGGAATGATGAAAAAAGAAAAGAAAGAAGAGTTTCTGGAGCAATGACAGATCAGACATTTATGAAAGAACGAAGGATTCTGCCTCTGGTGCTGTCCATGTCCCTTCCGATGGTCATTTCCATGGGAGTGAACTCCCTTTACAACATTGTGGACAGCTATTTTGTGGCGAAAATGAGCGAGGATGCCATGACAGCTCTTGCGCTGGTGTATCCGGTGCAGAATCTGATTACCGCCATAGCGGTGGGCTTTGGCATGGGGGTCAATGCCAGCGTATCTTACTTTCTGGGAGCGGGAAAACAGCGTCAGGCAGACGGCGCGACTACCCAGGGGGTTTTGTGGAACTTGATTCACGGACTTTTGCTCGCAGTTTTGTGTATCGCCGGAATGCCTGCCTTTCTGCGGATGTTTTCCTCGGATGAGACGGTGGTGGAGCTGGCGATGATCTATGCGGCAAGGGCGTTTGTGTTTTCACCGGTTATTACCCTCGGCGTGGCTTTTGAGAAGATTTTTCAGTCCGTGGGAAGAATGAAGGAAACCATGTTCTGCATGGTCTGCGGTTTTGTGGCCAATATTATCCTGGATCCGCTGATGATCTTCGGCGTTGGGATCTTCCCGGAAATGGGGATTGCGGGCGCGGCCTATGCCACAGGGATCGGTCAATGCCTGACCCTGCTGGCCTATCTGGCTTTTTATGTGGCAAAACCCATTCCGGTAAAAATCCGACGGGAATACTTAAAGCCGGATGGACAGATTTTAAAGCGGCTCTATGGAATCGGAATTCCGGCAACGCTGAATATCGCGCTGCCGTCGCTGCTGATTTCCGCCTTGAATGGAATCCTGGCAGGCTTTACCGGAGCCTATGTGCTGGTACTTGGGGTTTATTATAAGCTTCAGACGTTTATTTATCTTACTGCCAACGGAATTGTGCAGGGAATACGGCCATTGGTCGGATACAATTATGGCGCAGGAGAACACGGACGTGTGCGGAAGATTTTCCGCACGGCATTGGGGCTGACTGTGGGTGTGATGGTTGTGGGCTTTGTTCTTTCCTGGGCGATTCCGGGACAGCTGATCGGCCTGTTCACGACCAATGAAGAAACCATCCGGATCGGTGTGAGGGCGCTTCACATCATAAGTCTTGGTTTTGTGATTTCTGCGGTTTCCGTTACCAGCTGCGGATTTCTCGAGGGGCTGGGAAAAGGGACCTCCTCTCTTTATATTGCGCTTTCCAGATATGTAGTTGTGATGATTCCGGCAGCGTTTGTGCTGAGCCGTTTCTGGGGCGCAGACGGTGTGTGGGCGGCGTTTGTGCTGACAGAAGCTGTGAGTGCGCTGTTTGCTTTTGCGATATACAGGAAATGTGCAAAGAATTTTTTGAGAGAATGTTAAAAATGGGGCTGCCCAGGAGCAGCCCCATTTTTGTGTTCCAAGAAATGAGATTACAGTTTCTTCGCTTTTTTCATGGCGCTTCGCACCAGCCCGGTAAGGGCGAAGAGAGCAAGCGCATTGGGGATTACCATGAGATTGTTAAACATGTCGGTCAGTTCCCACACCAGATCGTTGGAGGCCAGAGTGCCGAGGAAGATAAATACCAGTGCGATAACGGTATAAATCCTGGTGGATTTTTCACCAAAAAGGTAGGCCACATTGATTTTTCCAAATAAATTCCATCCAAGGATAGTGGAAAATGCAAAGAAGAACAGAGTGACAGCCACAAACATGGCGCCAAACTGGGAGCCAAATACGGTTCCGAACGCGGTCTGAGTCAGGTTTGTTTTGTCTACAGCTTCCACGGCAGCGCCTACATAGCCGTTTGCCAGGATTCCATCGCTGGTGTAGAGCGTGGAAATAACGATCAGAGAGTTTAAAGTCAGCACTACAAAGGTGTCAATGAACACGCCGACCATGGCAACGCAGCCCTGCTCATGGGGTGTTTTTACGTTTGCGAGAGCGTGTGCGTGGGGTGTGGAACCCATACCGGCTTCATTGGAAAAAAGACCGCGCTTTGCGCCCTGAGTCAGGGCAATTTTGAGCGCTGCACCCAGAGAGCCGCCGATGATGGCCTGAGGCTGGAACGCATATTTAAAAATCATACCAAAGGTGGCGGGAAGATATTCGATTCTCATAACGAGAAGCGCAAGTCCGCCAACCAGGAAAATGCAGGCCATAATGGGAACCAGTTTTTCCGTCACAGAGGCCAGACGCTGGATTCCTCCCAGAAAAATGAAGCCGCAGATAATGACAAGGACAATTCCCATAACCCAGGAGGGAATGCCAAAAGCAGTCTCACAGGTAGAGCCTATGGAGTTGGACTGCACCATGCACCCGAAAAATCCGAGGGCCAGAGTAATGGCAATGGCAAAAAAGCCGGCCAGAAATTTTCCGAGAGGGCCTTTAAAGGCAGTTGTAATGTAGTAGACAGGGCCGCCTTTGATGCTGCCGTCTTTGTTTACGATTCTGGTTTCCTGAGCCAGAGTAGCCTCGGCATAGATGGTTGCCATGCCGAAGAAAGCGATGATCCACATCCAGAAGATGGCACCGGGACCGCCTGCCAGGATGGCGCCGGAAGCGCCTACGATGTTACCGGTTCCCACCTGTGCGGCAATGGCGGTTGCCAACGCCTGGAAAGAGCTCATGCCGCTGTCGTGTTTTTTGCCGCGCAGAGTCAGATTTCCAAAGACACGGCGCATACCCTCGCCAAAGCAGCGAACCTGCACAAAACGGGTTTTGAAGGTATACCAGAGACCTACCGCAATGAGCATGAAAAACAGGATGTAGTCAGATAGATACTTGTTGATGGTTTGTACGATTTGTAACAGTGTGTCAGCCATTTCTTTTTCTCCTTGTTTATGTAGTTTCGGCAAAGAAGGCTTTGGGAAGCAAACTTTGCGCAGATTGTGTTTTGCGCTGCAGGGAGTTTTGGAAAATCTTCCGGAACGCAAAAACAGAGCAGCTCATAAGCTGCTCTGAAAAAACCTGCATGAGAGAAAAGACAGTAAGAATATCCCGGAAAAACCGGGTAATATAGCTCTGTCTCCTTTACCTGAGAGATTCAGCCCTGACGAACCTTACACCTTCGGTACTCAAACGTGAGTTTTTCCAGAGGATTCTCCGCCTCCAGTTTTCTGCCGGGCAGAATTCAAGAGGTTTCAACGAATACTGCTATAGAATAGCACAGGGATTTTTCTTTGTCAATCATTAAAGTGTTAAAATATTTCATCTTAAAATACAGTGTTTTTCTTGTTTTTGCGGCAGAGGACATTTATAATAATGAGGAAGATCACAGCGCCGTGCACGGAGCAGTCCGTGTAATTTTATAAAAAGAAAAACGTTTGGTGACAGGAGGAAAAAATCAATGGAACGACATGCTTTTGCAATGAAGATCAAAGCCGGCAGAAAAAACGATTACCGTAAAAGACTGGGAGAAATCTGGCCGGAGCTTACTGCGTTTTTAGACCGAAATCAGGTGAAAAATTTCAGCATATGGAACACCGACGACCTTATTTTCGGATATTATGAAAAGTCGGAAAGAGCGGAGCTCCTGGCGGAGGAAGAAGCGATAAAAAAAGCGCTGACTGCCAAAATAGAAGATACCTTTACCTGGATTTCCACACCGGATCAGGATATGCGACTGATGTACCACGACTTTGGGGTTGTGCGCGAGAATAAGGAACTGATTCGACACAGAATGTTTATGACAAAGCTGAAGCCGGGGTGTGAAGAAGAGTATAAGCGCAGACATGACGGGCTTGTGGAAAAGCGGGGAGATACGGTGAATCCTGGGCCGGACAGCAACTTCAGCATCTGGTCGGCGGGCGGCTATATTTTCGGCTATGATGAGATTGACACCACCATGGAAATCGAAGAAACCGAGGAAGCCCGCGCAGAAACGGTTGCCTGGGAGACACGTCAGCTGGAGATCATGGACTGGATCACCAATGATGTGGACTGGATGACAGGAGAGCATCATTCCGCCAGCGTAAGGATTGCATGGCATGGGTAGGCTGTCTTGATGGCGTCTGACAACAAGAGGACAGGAGACTTTTCATGATCAACAGAGAAGATATGCTGGAGCTGACCAGAAGAATGACCTTATCGCGCAATTCCATCACCCGTATTGCGGGCTGTTACGTGGACGAAAATGGAGAGTTTGAGGGAAGCTTTAACACCGGATTTTTGAAGCTGTCGGCGGCGGAGCGTGCAGCGAAGTTGGAGCTTGCCAAAACCATTCCCTTTGCGCCCACGAACGTAAATCTCAAACGCTGCGGGTTCTCTGAGGAAGCCAGAACGCCGGGAAGCATGTGGCAGCTGCTTATGGCGATGCGGGAGTGCGGACTCAAGAACGACGCCATGTTGGATACCTTTTATGATATTGTAATGGAATCTTTTGGGAAAAGGGGCGAGTATGCCATTCTGGTTTTTCACGACAGGTACGACATTCCTGCGAAAGCAGCGGACAAGGAGCGTCTGTGGGAATCTGAGGAAATGTTTGAGTATCTCATCTGTGCTGTTTGCCCATTGGTGGGAGAATACGAGCCGGGAGCGCCGGAGTGCGGATTTTTATTTCCGGCGTTCACCGAGAGGAGCGGAGACTTGAACCATGCGCTTGTTTATCATAAGGATGGAAAAACTGCGCAGGAGCATACGCTGAAACAGATGCTGGGCTTGAAGTGAGGGGGGAAAGGCCATGATTTTATATTTTTCCGGGACAGGCAACAGCGCCTGGATCGCAAAGAAACTAGGAGCGTTGCTCGGGGAGGAAGCGATTTCCATAAACGGGTACCTCAAACAGAAGAAACTTTTTGCGGATACAGAGTGCAGAAGAGTTGTATTTGTGGTTCCCACCTATGCCTGGCGGATTCCCCGAATTGTGGAACAGTGGATTTTGCGCTCATCTTTTAAGAAGGGGGCAAAGGTATACTTCGTTATGAACTGCGGTGACAGCATTGGAAACGCAGCTTCTTATGTAAAAGAGCTTTGCCGGAAAAAGGAATTTCGCTGTATGGGATGCGCGCAGGTATTGATGCCGGAAAATTATATTGCCATGTTTACGGCTCCGGGAGAGGAAAAAGCCAGAAAAATTGTGCGTATGGCAGTTCCTGCAATAGAAGAACTGGCACAGAGGATCAAGGCGGATCAGGTATTTTCCGTGGTGAACGCGGGAATGGCAGGCTGCCTGCTGAGCAGTCTGGGAAACCGGATATTTTATCCTGTGTTTGTACATGACAAAAAATTTACGGCAGATGAGAACTGCATCAGCTGCGGGAAATGCGCAGCAGTGTGTCCGCTGAATAATATCCGGATGAACAACGGAAAACCTCAGTGGGAGGGAACCTGCACGCACTGTATGGCCTGCATCACAGGCTGTCCGGAAAAAGCGATTGAATATGGGAAAAAGAGCGTGGGACAGCCAAGATATCACTGTCCGGGCGACATATAAGAAAAGAATGTGTGAGATGCTGCAAAAGACGGCGGAAGAGCCGGATTTTACAGCATCTCTTTTTGCGTGAAGAGAGTGGGGAGTGTTGGTGTATGGTATTATAAAATGGAAAGTGAACTTGACATTTTGGATGTGGTATGGTATCGTGAAAATATGGAAAGCAAACTTTACATATGAGGCAGTATGGAGAAGCCCCAAAAGGCTTGGGAGAGAATGGGAAGGGGGAACGTATGAAAAACAGGTTGGAACAGCTGCGGAAAGAGCGGGGCATTCGCCAGGAGGAGCTTGCGGCGGCGTTGGAGGTATCACGCCAGACCATTGGTTCTCTGGAAAACGGGCGCTATAATCCGTCGATTTTGCTGGCGTTTAAGATTGCCCGCTATTTTGGGATGAGCATTGAAGAAATTTTTATTTATGAGGAGGAGCAGAAATGAATAAAAAGAAGGCGTGGATATTTGGGGCGTATCTTGCGGCAGGGCTGGTCTTCATGGGAATCGGCTTTTATCTCATGGGACAGGAAGTGGAATATTACGATACTCTGGTCTGGGCTACAGGAGTTGGTTTTACGGTCAGCGCAGCGGTCAATCTGTTGCGGGAGTATCGCAGTACCCGTCCGCAAAATCGTCAGGCCTATGAGGAGCGGCAGCTGCAGCAAAGGATCAATATTAAGGATGAACGCAAACAGAGCCTTCGTCAGCTGGCAGTTTACCGTACCTTTCAGATTTTTGTGTCAGGCGGGCTTCTGACAGCAACCGCCCTCATTTGGCTGCGAGCAGACCGGGCCATTGTCTGGACGATTTTTGCCATTGTAATAGGGCAGTACCTTGCGGCATCTGTGATCTACAAATATTTGTGCAGAAGAATGTGAAATTTATAAGAAATTGAAAAATACCAGGAGGAAAAAAAGATGCTTGCGTATACTTATGTGGAAAAGGGGAAATTTGAATTAAGGGAAAAGCCCCAACCGGTGATCCAGGAAGAGCAGGATGCCATTGTGCGTGTGACAATGGCCAGTATCTGTACCAGTGATCTGCATATCAAACATGGCGCAGTGCCAAGAGCGGTTCCCGGCATTACGGTGGGACATGAGATGGTAGGCGTTGTGGAAGCCGTGGGGTCTGAAGTGACTGGTGTAAAATCAGGGGACCGGGTGACGGTGAATGTGGAAACCTTCTGCGGAGAATGCTTTTTCTGCAGGAAAGGCTTTGTCAACAACTGTACGGACAAAAACGGAGGCTGGGCTCTGGGCTGCCGCATAGACGGCGGTCAGGCAGAATATGTGCGTGTCCCTTACGCAGACCAGGGGCTGAACAAAATTCCGGAAGGAGTGACAGATGCGCAGGCTCTGTTTGTGGGAGATGTGCTGGCAACCGGATACTGGGCGGCAAGAATTTCAGAAATTTCGCCGGAGGATACGGTCCTGATATTGGGGGGAGGTCCTACCGGGATTTGTACCTTGCTCTGTGCGATGCTGAAAAATCCAAAAAAAATCATCCTCTGCGAGAAAGACGCCGAACGTCTTGCTTTTGTGCGGAAGCGTTACCCGGAGGTTTGTGCGGCTGCGCCGGAAGAGCTAGCGAAAACAGTGGAACGGGAATGTCCCCATGGCGGAGCAGATGTGGTGCTCGAGGTGGCCGGAACAAAGGAAACCTTTCGCATGGCATGGGAGTATGCGCGTCCAAATGCGGTCGTGACGATAGTCGCCCTTTATGACGAGGCGCAGACCCTGCCTCTGCCGGATATGTATGGGAAAAATCTTACTTTCAAGACCGGCGGCGTGGATGGATGTGACTGTGAGGAAATCCTGAAATTGATAGCACAGGGAAAAATAGATACGACACCGCTGATCACGCATACGTTTGCGTTGGCACAGATCGAACAGGCCTATGATATTTTTGAAAAAAGAAAAGAACATGTGATAAAAACGGCGATCATTCCGTAGAACCTTAAAAAGAAGGAGGGCCGGGACATCCGTCCCGGCGGTATGAAAAAGAATATCTATCCGATGAAAAAGCTCTATCGCTTTGTTGAGTATTACTATACAGAGAATTTGTGAGGAATCTGTGGTGAAGTTCTGAAGAAAGTATGAAATAAAGGGAAAAGTTTGTTTAGAATTATCCTGATGGAAATTCCTTGAAGTAACTGCAAAAATATGTATAATAGAAGTGATGAATAAAATACAAAGGGAGGCTTATACTCATGATTACCAATGACATTATTTATGTAGGTGTCAACGACCATCAGGTAGACCTGTTTGAGGGGCAGTATGTTGTTCCCAATGGGATGTCCTACAATTCTTATGTGATCAAAGATGAGAAAATTGCAGTCATGGATACGGTTGATGCGCATTTTACCCATGAATGGCTGGACAATGTAGCCAGAGCATTGGACGGTGCGAAGCCGGATTATCTGATCGTGCAGCATATGGAGCCGGATCATGCGGCAAATATCCACAATTTTATGAAAGTATATCCGGACACTACAGTGGTAGCGAACACCAAGACGTTTGCCATGATGGAGAACTTTTTCCGCAGCATGGATTTGGAGGGCAAGAAACTGGAGGTCGCAAACGGTGACAGCCTTACGCTTGGTAAACATGTCCTGACCTTTGTATTTGCGCCAATGGTTCATTGGCCGGAGGTTATGGTGACCTATGACAGCACAGACAAAGTTTTGTTCTCCGCAGACGGATTCGGAAAGTTTGGTGCGCTTGACGTGGAAGAGGACTGGGACTGCGAGGCACGCCGCTATTTTATCGGAATTGTAGGAAAATATGGAAAACAGGTGCAGAACCTTTTGAAGGTAGCGTCAACCCTGGATATTCAGATTATTTGTCCTCTTCACGGCCCGATCCTCAAGGAAAATCTGGGACATTATATTGAAAAATATGACATCTGGTCTTCTTACAGCGTAGAAAAAGAAGGCGTGATGATTGCCTATACTTCTGTTTACGGCAACACCAAAAAAGCAGTTGAGATTTTGGCAAACAAGCTGACAGAGAAGGGATGCCCCAAGGTACTGGTATGCGATTTGGCGCGGGAGGATATGTCAGAGGCAGTAGAGCATGCGTTCTGCTACGGCAAGCTGATCCTTGCAACTACGACATACAACTCTGAGCTTTTCCCGTTTATGAGAACCTTTATTGATCATCTGACGGAGCGCAATTATCAGAAACGTACGATTGGTATCATTGAAAACGGAAGCTGGGCACCTATGGCAGCCAGAGTGATAAAAGGCATGTTTGAGAAGAGCAAGGATATTACCTGGCTCAAAAATCAGGTGACGGTTCTGTCCTCTGTCAGCGAGGAAAATATAGAGCAGCTGGATCAGATGGCGGCAGAGCTTACCACAGAATATGTGGCGCAGTCCGCAGAAAAAGCGAACAAGAACGATATGACTGCGCTGTTCAAGATCGGATACGGCCTTTATGTGGTTACCTCCAATGATGGAAATAAGGATAACGGCCTGATCGTCAACACCGTGACGCAGCTTACCGACAACCCCAACCGGGTAGCGGTTAATATCAACAAGGCAAATTACTCTCACCATGTTATTAAAAAAACAGGTGTGATGAATGTGAACTGCCTGTCCGTGGAGGCACCCTTTAAGGTGTTCCAGACCTTTGGCTTCCAGAGCGGACGTACAGCAGACAAGTTTGCGAATATGGACGTTCTTCGTTCCGACAACGGTCTGGTATTCCTGCCCAAATATATCAATGCATTCATGTCATTGAAGGTTGAGCAGTATGTGGATCTGGAGACACATGGAATGTTTATCTGTACGGTTACGGAAGCCCGCGTGATGAACGATAAGGAAACCATGACCTACAATTTCTATCACAGCAACGTGAAGCCGAAACCTCAGACAGAGGGCAAGAAAGGGTTTGTCTGCAAAATCTGCGGTTACATTTATGAGGGAGACGAGCTTCCTGAGGATTATATCTGCCCGCTTTGCAAGCATGGCGTTGCGGATTTTGAACCCATTGAATAAAAATAAATAGCAAAAGACAGATACAGGGCTGTCGCAGGATCCGCGGAGGCGGAATTTTGCGGCAGCCCTGTTTTGGACTGGATTTTGGGAACAGCTCCGGCGAAAAAAAGGAAGGAGGGGTTATCCCTCCTTCACATTGGAAAGCTGGTATTTTTTCATGACATGGAAATAATAAGGGATCAGCGGAATCAGCGCTGCAATCCAGGCCGCCGGGTCAGAGAGGCAGACACCGGCAAAGGATGTCCTTCCGGCGACAGCCATGACAATTCCGGCACGGGCAACAAGTTCAAAAATCCCGCCAAGCATGGGTACAAGTCCATATCCCATACCCTGAAGCGTGTTGCGATACAGGAAAATGCTGCCCAGGAAAGGATAGGCCCAGAATACCGTTTTGAAATAAGTGACAGAAACCTGCACGACTTCTGTTTCTGAAGGGCTGACAAAAAGGTAGGTCATGTATTTTCCGAAGAAAAACATAAACGCCATGGTGACAACACTCCATACAAGTATCATAACCTGGGTACAACGGACGCCTTCCCGGACACGGTCTGCTTTTCCGGCGCCGTGGTTTTGTCCTACATAGGTGGCGATAGTGGCGCCAAACGCCACAAATACGGTGGCGATGATATTCTGGATTTTTCCTGCTGCAGAGAAGCCGGCCATGTGCACTGCGCCATAGATATTGACCGCGCCCTGGACAATGATGGTTCCGATTGCGGTAATGGAAAACTGCAGCCCCATGGGAACCCCGAGAGAGAGCAGACGTCCGAAGCTTGCCATGGAAATACGGAAATCCTCTTTTTTCAGATGAAGGATAGGATAACGCTTTATAATATACCAGAAACACAGCAGCGCGGAAATTGCCTGGGCAATTACCGTGGCATAGGCGCAGCCCTCCACACCCATATGAAAATAAACAATGAATACAATGTCCAGGATCACGTTAATGACACCGGATATGATCAGGAAGTAGAGGGGCGACTTGGAATCGCCGAGCGCGCGCAGAAATCCGGCCAGTGCATTGTAGGCAACTGTAACAATGAGACCTGCGTAGATGATAGCCATGTATGCTGCGATATCCGGCAGCAGATTTTCAGGAGAGTTCATCATCCGCAGAATGGGTTCGTTGGCGATCAGAAGACCGGCAGTCATGATCAGGGCAAAGGCGGCGGACAGGTATACGGACATAGCTACATAGTGCCGCATGAGGTCATAACGTTTTGCGCCGAACCACTGGGAGACCAAAACGGCAAAACCGCTGGTAAGTCCGTTGAGCCAGCCTGTGACAAAAAACATCAGCGAGCCGGTGCTGCCGATGGCGGCCAGAGCGTTGACGCCGAGAAACTGTCCTGCCACAATGGAATCCGCAATATTATAGAGCTGTTGAAAAATATTTCCCAGGCATACGGGAATCATGAACTGAAGGATCAGACGGGCAGGACTTCCTACAGTCATATCGTTTGTTTTTGCTTGCTTTTTAGAAACAGCCTCCTGTTTCATAAATCTCACCTTTCCTTTTTTTAACTTTCGGTTTATCATTATAGTGGAAACGAGAGAAAATAGAAAGTGTGTAAAAAAGTAAAATTTGCCGAATTTTAAAAGCGCTTTTTATACGATATCGCTAAAAAGGGAGGATATGGGAAATGGCAGGCAGCAGCTGTGAGTTTTGCGCAAATTATGCGTACGATGAAGAGGAAGAACAGTATTACTGTGATGTGAGTCTGGATGAGGATGAGATGTTTCGTTTTTTGAGCGGGAATACGGGGGCATGTCCCTATTTTACATCGGGAGATGAGTACAAAGTAGTACGTCATCAGATGTAAGATTTATTTGTATGGTTGTATGCACTTGTAGAAATGTGGTAAAATAAACCCCAGAATTTAACATGAGACGGGAGACGATATGGTGAATAACAGGGAGATCATTAATGATGTGCTGGTAAGCCTGTTCAATGAAATATGGGAATTGGAAGAAAAAGCCATTATTACGGAGGAATACAAGGATATCACGAACAATGATATGCATATTATAGAGGCGGTGACTCCGGAGGGGGGAAATATGTCTGCCATTGCAACCCGGCTGGGGATTACGGTGGGGTCTCTTACCACATCCATGAACAGTCTGGTAAAAAAGGGGTATGTGCGGAGGGAGCGCAGCGAACGTGACCGTCGTGTGGTCTATATTTATCTCACAGAAAAAGGCCGCAGTGCCTACGCCCATCATGCAAAATTTCATCAGGACATGACGGACGCGGCTTTGGCCTCCCTGCGGGAGGAGGAGATACCTCTGCTTGTAAGGACCCTGCAGGATCTGTCTGCATTTTTTCGAAGCTACGGGAAGTGATCATACGCCGTTTTTCTTACAGATATCTGCGAGACAGCATTTGTCGCAGTACGGCTTTGTGCGCGCAGTGCATACATCCCGGCCGTGATATACAAGGCGGTGACAGAAGTCGCTGCCTTCTTCCGGCGGAACCAGCTTCCACAGGGCCATTTCCACTTTTTTCGGCTCCTTAATGTTGTCCACAAGTCCCATACGATTCACCAGGCGGATACAGTGGGTGTCTGTGACAATGGCTGGCTTTCCGAATACGTCTCCCATGATCAGATTGGCGCTCTTTCTTCCTACGCCGGGAAGGGCGAGAAGCGCGTCAAAATCATCTGGGACTTTTCCGTTGTATTTTTCGTGGAGGATTTTCATACAGGCGCTGATATCACGGGCCTTGCTCCTGCCGAGTCCGCAGGGCTTCACAATAGCTTCGATGTCCTTTTCGTCGGCGTTTGCAAGTGCTTCCACAGTGGGATATTTTGCGTACAGGTCAGGGACGATCATATTTACCCGGGCATCTGTGCACTGGGCGGCCAGGCGGACGCTGACAAGGAGCTTCCAGGCATTGTCATAGTCCAGAGTACAGCCGGCGTCAGGATATTCTTTTTTCAGACGCGCAATGATTTCCAGAGTGAGTTGTTTTTTGGTCATAATGGATCCTTTCTGGGAGGAGTGTATTTCTGTGATTTGGTCTGTTTCAATGAGATTATTTTAATCGTTTTCGGGACATTTGGCAAGTAATGTGTTAAGATGAGGGCGAAAGTTGTCTGTTTTTGGCGGCGGTCCACATGCGGAGGGGTTTTATCGGGAACCACATGTATGGGCGATACGGAAAAAATGGACGATGCGGGAAAAGAAAAAGAGAGGAATGATATCATGAAAAGTTTGTTGGTAGTGGTAGATATGCAGAAAGATTTTATTGACGGAAGCCTTGGAACCAGGGAAGCACAGAAAATTGTGAAAAATGTGGCTGAAAAAATCCAGAGCGCCGAGGCTGCCGGAACGCAGGTGGTGTTTACCTACGACACGCATCCGGAAAATTATCTGGAAACCCAGGAGGGAAAACGTCTTCCGGTGGAGCATTGCATCAAGGGAACTCCCGGATGGGAATTAGATAAGGCTCTGCAGGGATTTCATGGAAAAGTATTTGAAAAACCGACCTTCGGAAGCAAAGCACTTGCCTGCTGGGCGGAAGAAGAAGGCTTTGAGCAGATGGAACTGGTTGGCCTTTGTACGGATATCTGCGTGATTTCCAACGCGCTTCTTCTCAAGGCCTTTTTGCCGGAGAGCACGGTTGTGGTGGATGCTTCCTGCTGTGCGGGTGTGACACCGGAAAGTCATGCCAATGCGCTGGAAGCGATGAAAATGTGTCAGATTGAAGTGAGAGAGTGAGAAAACGATGAAGATTCAGGCAGTGCACCATGTGGCGATCCTGGTTTCGGATTATAAAAAGTCCAGGGAATTCTATGTGGACAAACTGGGATTTACAGTGCTGAGGGAACATTTTCGGCCAGAGCGGCGGGATTATAAGCTGGATTTGATCCTGGACGGGATTGAACTGGAAATTTTTGCGCCGGAGGAGCCGGACAGTGAGTACCGGATTCATCCAAAGAGAGCGGACAGACCGGAGGCTTACGGTCTTCGGCATCTGGCATTTCGGACGGGTAATATAGAAGAGGCAGCCGCGGAGCTGCAGGCTAAGGGAATCGAGACAGAGCCTATCCGGGTAGATGAATTTTCCGGTGGAAAATTTACATTTTTTAGAGATCCGGATGGTCTTCCCCTAGAGCTGCACGAATAGTAGAGCTGAATCCAGGCCCCGTTCATGAGGAAGATCAGGCAGCAGGTGATATACAAGTCCCTACCGGTTGACTGTGCAGTTTAGGTACAGCCAGTCCGGCAGGGGCTTTCTTTTGGCCTGCGCAGTGATTTATTCATCCCAGCCTTCATAAAAACGGATATTGACAGAAATGTTGCGGACGATATCACCTTCCTGCAGATCCATATCTTCTGCATCTGATACAGAGGGAAGATTGCAGTCTTCTTCCGCAAGCTCGGTGGAGATCCAGTTGTAGGCAGCATCGTTTGCGTTGTCGATAGCGTCGTCTAATGTGTCACCTGCAGCGGTGCAGCATTCCAGGTCCGGGAAATGTGCATGGTATTTTCCGGATTGGTCTTTGCGGAAAACAGCCGGATATATAAATTTCATAAGTACTTCCTCCATATATGGTATTAAATGACAGCCCCTTTGGGGGGCAACGATTCTGATAGTAGTATATCGCTGCGGGGGATTTTGTGCAATTACAAAATGACTTTTTCTAAAACCTGTGATAGAATGGAGGCGGATTGCTGCAGATATTCTGTATGGCAGAAAAGAAAGAGCGCACAGAAGAGGGGAATCAAATGAAAAGCATAGACTATGAGGCTGCACATCAGGAGTTTGAGCGCTACCTGGATGCGTATGACAGGGAAGATGGAAAGATAAAGCTGAAGATTGTGCATACCTACGGAGTTGTTTCTTGTGCAGAGGAGATAGCACGGAGGAAACATCTGGAGGAAGAGGATGTACAGCTTGCAAAGCTCATTGCCCTTCTTCACGATATCGGACGGTTTGAACAGATTCGGCGTTTCGACAGTTTTCAGCCGGAAACCATGGATCATGCAGCTTATGGCGCGGGGCTGCTTTTTGGCGCAAAAAAATATATCCGGTATTTTATTGAGGAAAACGCTTTTGATGAGATCATACGGGAAGCGATTGCCCGGCACAGTGCGTTTGCGTTGGGAGATATTGCAGATGAGAGGACGCTGCTGCATGCAAGACTGATTCGTGATGCAGACAAGCTGGATAACTGTCGGGTGAAACTGGAGGAATCATTGGAGGCCATGTTGGGAGTTCCGGCGGAAGAAGCGGGAGCAGGACTGATTTCCCCTAACGTGTGGGATGCCTGTATGCGCAGGGAATCTGTGCTCTCAGCAGACCGAAGGACACCGGTAGATTACTGGGTATCCTATATTGCGCAGTATTATGATATTAATTTTGCGGAAACCTTTGATATTATCCGGGAACAGAGATATATTTCAAGAATTGTGGAAAGACTTCAATATGAAGAGGCAGAGACAGCGCAAAAGATGAAAGAGCTGGAAACACATCTGGAAGCTTATATGGAATTGCAGAGAAGGTGAGGAAAACCATGGCGAAAAGAATTGGGATCATTTCGGATACCCACGGACTTTTGAGACCCCAGGTAAAAGAGATTCTGGAAACCTGCGACTGTATTCTGCATGCAGGTGATGTGAACCGTCCGGAGCTCCTGGATGAAATACGTTTTATGGGAAACTTGTATGTGATCCGGGGCAACAATGACAGGGAATGGGCGGAAAATCTGTCCAAAACGCTTACCTTTACCATTGAGGGCGTAAAATTTTTTATGGTCCACAACAAGCGGGATGTGGCCTGGAACCTGGAAGACGTGCAGGTAGTGATATTTGGACATTCCCACAGATATTTTCAGCAGGAGATTGACAGAAGGCTGTGGCTGAACCCGGGAAGCTGCGGAAGGAGACGTTTTGATGGAGAGCTGTCCATGGCGGTCATGACTGTGGAAAATGGAAAATACCAGGTGGAAAAAGTGATTTTTTAAAATAGAACTAACAAACAGGAGGTGGAAAGCTATGGAAAAAAAGAAACGGGATGTAAAAATGATAGCGGGCTGTACAGTCCTGCTCGTTGTATTTGCGGTTGTGGCAGTATTTTTTTGGACAACGGTCGGAAAAGAAGCGCAGAAAGTAAAGGAGGAGGAAGCGAAGGCCGAAGAAACAGCAATTTCCGCAATCTATCTGGAATATGGGGATTTGCTGAAAGAGTCGCTGTTTGTGGATATGGAAACACACACAATTTTCACGGCCGAGATTCCGGAAGAGGGTATTTATAATGAGAAAGGCAAGCTGATTTCCGATGATGTGCTGGAGCATGGGGATATGGTGAAAATTTATGGAAACGGGGCTATGGGAATGTCTCTTCCCGGTGTATATCCCGGTGTGACAAAGATGCAGCGCCTGGGCCGTGCGACGTTGGAAGAAACCCAGGAATACGTGGACATTGTGAAAGGTGCGCTGAAGGGAACAGACGAGTAAGGAAATAAGACAGTACAAAGGAGACAAGATGAAGTACCTGAGACAATTTAGTATCATTCTTTTGATTTCAGCCCTGGGAGAGCTTCTCAACCATTTTCTGCCATTTCCGGTGCCTGCCAGTGTTTATGGTATGGTGCTGATGCTGGGGGCTCTGCTGAGCGGGATCCTGAAGGTGGAGCAGGTTCAGGATGCAGCGGCTTTTCTTATTGAAATCATGCCGGTGATGTTTATTCCGGCCGGTGTGGGACTTCTGGAGTCCTGGGGTGTACTTGCGCCGATCTGGCTGCCGGTTGTGGTGATCACTGCGGTTACTACCATATTTGTAATGGCGGTGACCGGACGGGTGACCCAGTCGGTGATACGAAAAGAAGCGCGGAGGGAAAAGAAATGATAGAATTTCTTGAAAATTCCCTGTTTTTTGGAGCGTTTGTCAGCCTGGCGGCTTACGAGGCCGGACTCCTTTTGAAGAAAAAATTCCGACTGGCAATTTTGAATCCGCTGCTTATCGCGATCGTGTGTGTCATGGGGGTTTTAAGTGCAGCCAATGTTGCGTATGATACATACAATGAGAGCGCAAAGTATCTGAGCTATCTTCTCACACCGGCGACGGTTGCGCTTGCGGTGCCGCTTTATCAGCAGCTTGCTCTGCTGAAAAAGAATTTCCGGGCAGTGATGTTTGGCATTGTGTCTGGGGTTCTGGCAAGCCTTGTGGGGGTTCTTCTTCTGTCAGTATTGTTCGGGCTTTCCCATGAGCAGTATGTGACACTTTTGCCAAAATCCATAACAACGGCCATCGGTATGGGTGTTTCCCAGGAGCTGGGCGGGATCTCTACCATTACGGTTGCAGTCATTATTATTACAGGCATCCTTGGCAATGTGATCGCAGAGGGTGTGTATCGGGTGTTTCGGATTGAAGAGCCTGTGGCCAGAGGGCTGGCTCTGGGAACCTCTGCGCACGCGATCGGGACTGCCAAGGCTATGGAGTTTGGTGAGGTGGAGGGCGCTATGAGCAGCCTTGCCATTGCGGTGGCGGGACTTCTGACTGTGCTTGTGTCCTCTGTGTTTGCGGGATTTTATTGACCGGAAAAACAGATTCAGAACAGAATATGGAAAAGATCAAGGCAGGCTGTTGCAAAATGTGCAGAAAACATGTGGCATATTTTGCGGCAGCTTTTTTTGTGGCAGAGTAAAAATAACCCCCCTGCTATGCAGGGGGAGGGTGAATCTTTAGATATAAGTATGAGCTCCTGTG
>CALBGI010000027.1 GCA_937893675.1 uncultured Blautia sp. | reverse complement strand
AGTGCAGTAATGTATGGAGCTGACTGCTACTAATCGGTCGAGGGCTTGACCAAAAAGCAGGAAATTTGATTCTCAAGGATGTACATGTATGTAGTTTTGAAGGTACAATGAAGAGAGCTATTGTAGAGAAGATAAAAAGTTATCTTTTTTACAATAGCTCTTTTTCTGTTTTGATTCATTGACATTTTTATGCGGGACGTTTATACTATGTATAAACAAACGAAAGGAGAGAGAAACATGGTTGCACAGATAAAAGCATGGGGAAACAGCCAGGGAATCCGTTTGCCAAAAGATTTGTTGGAAGGAATTGGAGTCCGGTTGAACGACTTTTTGAACATAGAAATTCAAGGAACACGCATTGTATTGACAAAGACTTATCCGCATAAGACCTTAGAAGAACGAGCGGCAGAGTTTGAAGGAAAACTTGGCCCGTATGAGGAGTTTGAATGGGGAGAGCCTGTGGGAAGGGAGCAATGGTAAATGAAATTGCCTTTTGAGCAGGGAGATATTTTAAGCATTGAAAAGATAAAAACGCCGGTGTTGATCGTGAGCAAAAATTTTTTTAACCAGTCAGAACAGGCGATTGTATGTCCTGTTGCTTCCAATGCAGCTTCGGATCCTTTGCATATCGAGCTTGCCACAGCCGAAGTGAGAGGGCTGGTATTATGTGAACAGATGAAACTGCTGGACCTGCGCTACAGAGGTTACAAAAAAATTGCCCGAATAAAATATCCGGATATTATAAATATCACAGACGCAATTCAGGCAATTTTTGATTATTAAAAGAATTATAATACCCCAGGCAGCTTTTCCCTTACCCAGTCAACGGATTTCCGGAAATCCGCCGCGTTCAGATTTTCGATTGTCGCACTTTCCAGTCTCGGAAGTGCGGCGATTTTTTTATAGACTCTTTTCCAGGGAATATTACCCGCACCGATAGCAAGATGCTCATCTATTACCCCGTGATTGTCGTGCAGATGAAGGTGCGTAATCCAGGGAGCCAGAATATCGAGCCATTCGGTAAGCGGCTTTTTCGAGGCGTGATTGGTGTGTCCGGTATCCAGGCACAGGGAGAAATTTTCTGCCTGCACGCGGGAGGCAAAATCCGCAAGAACCTCGGGGGATTCGTCAAACACATTTTCAATACAAACGGGAATCTCCCCATGCTTTTCCAAAAAACGGTTCCAGAAATCTGCCAGACGCTCTGCCCAGCCCTCTACATAGCATACCGTGGGAATGCGGCAGGTGTGAAAAATGATCCTGTCTGCCTTCAAAATTCGTGCCGCCTCGTAAGCCTGGGAAAAGCGTGTCCATGAAGCGCTGGCGGTCAGCGGCTCAAAGCTCATGGGATTCAGATCCAGAAAAGGCCCGTGGATGGTCAAGGGAGGATTTCCAAGGCGCGGGAGAGTATCCTGCCACTGCAGAAGATATTCCTCCATCCGGTCAAGATTCATACCTACACTGAAATCAATGAGCTCCAGACCAGTGTGAGATTCAGAAATAAGAGCTTGAAGCTCCGAAAAAGAAATCAGTTGGGAAAGATAAAGCATAGCTGTGTCTCCTTACAAAATAAAATGCGCCGATGGATTGATTGTAACATATGTTGGAGTTTTGTGCCAATCACATTTGCCTTGACTAACGCATAAGCTGTGTAGTAGGATAGGGGAAATGCCCGGAGGGTTTGGATGCAGGGCATAGAATTTGGAGGCTTTTTATGACAGCAGTTACAAAAAAAGAACAGGACAGAGATCCGCAGAAGCTGGCCATGCATGTTTCCAGTGTAAGCATTGCAGTGAATGTGGTTTTATCCTTGTTTAAGCTTCTGGCGGGAATTATTGCGCATTCCGGCGCCATGATTTCGGATGCGATCCATTCGGCTTCGGATGTGATCAGCACCGTTGTGGTAATGATCGGGGTGCATTTGTCCGGGAAGCAGTCAGACAAGGAGCATCAGTACGGCCATGAGCGTCTGGAATGTGTTTCTTCGATTGTCTTGGCAGGACTTCTTCTGGTCACCGGGATCGGAATTGGTTTCAGCGGTGTGGAGAAGATCATTGCGGGAACCTCGGGAGAGGATTTGATGACACCGGGAAGACTGGCGCTGATCGCCGCTGTGATATCTTTGGTTGTGAAGGAGTGGATGTTCTGGTATACCCGCGCAGCGGCGAAAAAAATTAATTCCGGTGCGCTCATGGCGGATGCCTGGCATCACCGTTCCGATGCCCTTTCCTCTGTCGGTGCTTTTGTGGGTATTCTGGGTGCGCGGCTTGGCTATCCGATCCTGGATCCCATTGCCAGTGTCGTCATCTGCCTGTTTATTGCAAAAGCGGCAGTTGACATTTTTCAGGATGCCATCAACAAAATGGTAGACCGTTCCTGTGACGAAAAAACGGAAAATGAAATCCGCCAGGTGGTAGCGAAGGTGCCGGGAGTAGAGCGGGTGGATCGGATTAAGACCCGTCTGTTCGGATCAAAGATTTATGTGGATATTGAAATTGCAGTGGATGGAGAAATGCTGTTAAAAGATGCCCATGCCATTGCGGAGGAGGCGCACCGACAGGTAGAGCGAAGCTTTGCAGATGTGAAGCACTGCATGGTGCATGTGAATCCATCCAGCGAGATTTGGGATCACTCTTAGCAAGAACTTCAGTAGTTCTAAACAGAATATGATATAAAAAGAACAGGGCAGGGCTGCCGATGGGGCAAAGCCACTGTCCTGTTCCTGTATCAGGGATCAGTTTTCCGCGGAGGTCAGAGGAACGCGCTCCAGGACTTCCTCTGTCTGCAGATCGTTCACCAGCAAAGTAAGCCTGTCCGGAAGTTCTCTTTTTTCGTAGGAAAACCGGGCGAGAAGACTTCCGTCCTCCAGAACCTTGCTTCCGCCCTCCCGGGATATCATGGGAGAATCTCCCTCGGCAAGGCTAAGACTGAGGGGACGTTCCATGTCAGCCTGCGTATAGCGGATTTCCGCATAAAGTCCAAGGTCTGTTTCCATAAGGGAAACCTCATGAAGTTGTATCTGGGAGCCGGAGGCAGGATCGGCGGGAAGATAACTGTGTTTTACGGTGTTTCCCAGATTCTGGAGGGAGAAGGTCAGCTCGCTGCTCAGAATATCCTCCATAGATTGGGCGTTTGGGGTTCTTACGTGGCCATAAAGGCTCAGGGTTTCCTCTTCACTGTTCCAGCCGCCCCCATACAGAAGGGTGGTAAGGGAGCCGTCTGGGTTCATGGTACTCTGAAAATTGCAGGTAGGCATATCCGGATGTTTTTCATGATCCAGGCCGCAGCCCACATAAAGGATTTCCTTGTGATTGGCCGAAGCGTATTCGGCAATGGAGAGGGGGCTGTCAATGCCAAGGCTGGAAATCGGATCTTCCGGGAGCGTGAGATCATCAGGGACCAAAAGGTAGGAGTCCGGCGCTTTGGCCTGGGCGTGAATGAGCACATACAAAAATTCGCTGTCATAAAGGGCCTCTTTTACCGTAAATTCCACCAGCGGATTTTCAGAAACGGTCTGGGAAGAGACAGATTCGATCTGCTTTGCGGCAGCTTCCTCTAAGGCTTGACCATTTTTCTTAAAAAAGTCGGAAATTCCGAAATAGTGCTCCGCGGCGATGACTCCGGTGCAGAGAAGGGCCGTGAGCGCAGCTGCGATGAGAAGCGGTCGAAGAACCCGGCGCCGGCGCGCGCGTACTTTGGGAAGCGATGTCTGCGGGGCTTCTTCTTGGATCTGGAAAAGCGCATTCTGCGCATGTTCCCGGACAACTGCCGGGATATCTGTATTTTCGGAAAAGATTTCATACAACTTATCGTCCATAAATAACTCCTCCTTCATATTCCTGGCGCAGTTTTTGTCTGGCGCGGGAGAGCCGTGTCATGACGGTGTTTTCATTGATATCAAGCAAAGCTGCGATTTCTTTGACGCGCATGTCCTGCCCATAATACAGGACCAGAACGGAGCGGTACTTTTCGTCCAGACAGGAAAGGATTTCTTTCCATTCGCAGTCGCAAAAACCGTTTTCTTCATAGGACGGTTCCGCAAGGATTTCTGTCGGTGTCTGTCGGCTGCGGTTTTTCAGAAAATCCTTGCATTTGTTGATGAGGATCCTTGTGAGCCAGGTTTTGAAATAGCGGGGATGGCGAAGGGTGCCAAGCTTTTCGTAGCAGACGAGAATGGTTTCCTGTATCACATCCGCGGCGTCTTCGTCATTGCCCAGGTATGCCCAGGCAGTTTTGTACATGGCCTGCATATGCTGCTGCATGAGCTGCGAAAAAGCCTGCTTATCTCCCTGCTGCGCTTTTTTTATCAAATTTTTCATATAGTTACCTCGTGATGTATGAGCATGCTCTGTATGCCGGTTACACTTATTAGACGTCCGGAACTGGAAATATCTTTCATCATTTTACCAAAAATTAAAGAAAAATGTGAGAGGGACCATCTAGGAGTTGCGAAGCCCGAAGGTCTCCCTCACACGCCCCCTTCCTGGGCACGCCTAAAACAAAAGGG
The DNA here is from genome assembly GCA_937893675.1 of uncultured Blautia sp. Lineage (GTDB taxonomy): Bacteria > Bacillota > Clostridia > Lachnospirales > Lachnospiraceae > Blautia_A. The sequence continues at coordinate 5,949 of CALBGI010000027.1, read as the reverse complement.
CAAGTTCCCGGACTTTGTTTAAAGACAAGAGAAGAAGTTCCGGGGTTTTAGCGGCGGCCAACAGGGGAGCGCGAGGGGAGTGCGGCCTTCGCAACTTTGAGCTCTCCCCTCGCAAATAACTTTCCAACAAAAATCAAAAGATGCCACATCGGGCACTCCAAAGCAGGCCGGATTTTTTTTATACTAAAGGCAGAGACAATATACGGTTACCGGAAAAGGAGGAGAAAAGCGATGCGATATGGCTATTTTGACAATGAAAAAAGGGAATATGTGATCGACCGGGTAGATGTTCCGGTGTCCTGGACCAATTACATTGGTGTGGAGGAAATGTGCGGTGTTTTGAACCACACCGCAGGCGGCTACGTTTTCTACAAAAGCCCGCAGTATCACCGCATTACCAGATTTCGGCCAAACGGCGTTCCCATGGACCGCCCTGGTCATTATGTATATCTGCGGGATGCGGAAGATGGAGATTACTGGAGTATTTCCTGGCAGCCGGTGGGCAAATCTCTGAAGGAGGCCAGCTACCTCTGCCGTCACGGCATGTCCTACAGCGTGTATGAATGCAGATACAAAGGAATTGAGGCTTCCCAGCGTTTATTCATCCCAATGGGCGATACGGTGGAGCTGTGGGATGTGAAGATTAAAAATACGTCCCAAAAGCAGCGGGTTCTGGACGTGTTTTCTTACTGCGAATTTTCTTTTCACCACATTGATATGGACAATCAGAATTTCCAGATGAGCCTCTATGCCTCCGGTTCTTCCTATGAGGACGGAATTATAGAATACGATCTGTTTTATGAGGAATTCGGGTATCAGTATATGACGGCAAGCTTTGCGCCGGACGGCTTTGACTGTGTGCGGGATAAATTTGTGGGGCAGTACCGCACAGAGAGCAATCCTCTTGGCGTGGAACAGGGAATCTGCCAGGGGACCGTGGAAAAAGGCGGTAATCACTGCGGTGTTCTGAAGAAACAGCTGACGCTTAAGCCAGGTCAGGAAGTTCGTCTTGTGTTTTTGTTGGGGGAGGGAAACCGGGAGGCCGCAAAGCCTGTCCGGGAAAAATACAGTGATTTTGCCAATGTGGACAGAGCGATCCAGCGGCTGGCTGCTTACTGGGAAGAGAAATTCTCAAGGCTTCAGGTACATACGCCCAGCGAAGCTATGAATACCATGCTGAACACCTGGAATCTTTATCAGGCGGAGGTCAATATCATGTTTTCCAGGTTTGCATCCTTCATCGAGGTGGGGGGAAGAACGGGGCTGGGTTACCGGGACACTGCGCAGGATGCCATGACCGTACCCCATTCCAATCCGGAAAAATGCCGCCTGCGCATAGAGCAGCTTCTCCATGGTCTGGTGTCTGAAGGGTATGGACTTCATCTTTTTGATCCTGCGTGGTTTGAACCTCAGCCGGAGAAGAGCCCCTTTGCCTCGCCCACGGTCGTTCCCACGCCGGATGAGAGCGAGCGGGTACACGGGCTCAAGGGCGCCTGCTCCGATGACGCACTGTGGCTGATACCTGCCATTATGGAATATATCCGGGAAACCGGGGAGACAGCGTTTCTGGATCAGGTCATCGGCTATGCCGACGGCGGCGAGGGAACGGTCTATGAGCATATGAAACGGATTCTTGATTTTTCCGCAGAACAGGTGGGAGCGCACGGTGTATGTCTCGGGCTTCGGGCAGACTGGAACGACTGCCTGAATCTGGGCGGCGGCGAAAGCGCCCTTGTGTCCTTCCTCCATGTATGGGCGCTGGAGCATTTTCTGGAGGCTGCAAAGGTAAAAAATATCGCGGAAGATCTGGAGAAATATGAAGCTATGTACCAGCGGGTAAAAAAAGTCTGCCAGACCACGCTCTGGGATGAGGACTGGTTTATCCGGGGGATCACAAAGAACGGGAAAAAAATCGGCACCCACGAGGACAAAGAAGGAAAGATCCATCTGGAATCCAACGCCTGGGCAGTGCTTTCCGGGGCAGCAACGGAAGAACAGGGGCTTCGGGCTATGGACAATGTGGACAAATACCTTTATACTGAATATGGAATTATGTTGAACGGACCATCTTACACTGTACCGGATGCGGACGTGGGATTTGTGACCCGCGTGTATCCCGGGGTAAAGGAAAACGGCGCAGTATTCAGCCATCCGAATCCCTGGGCCTGGGCAGCAGAATGCCGCCTTGGCAGAGGGGACAGGGCAATGAAGTTTTATGAGGCGCTTTGTCCCTGTCGCCAGAACGATATCATCGAAATACGGGAGGCAGAGCCTTATTCCTACTGCCAGTTCATTATGGGAAAAGAGCATACAGCCTTTGGACGGGCAAGGCATCCTTTTATGACCGGAAGCGGCGGATGGGCATATTTTTCTGCCACCAGATATATGCTGGGGATCCGGCCGGGAATGGAGTCGCTTTGCATAGATCCCTGCATTCCAAAGGAATGGGACGGATTTGCGGCAGTGCGGAAGTGGAGAGGCGTTACGTACCACATTACAGTTACCAATCCGGAGCATGTGTCAAAGGGCGTTAAGGAGATTTTTGCGGACGGAGAACCGGTGGAGAAGATTCCGGTTTTTGCGCCGGGAACAGAGCATGAGATCAAGGTGATCATGGGGTGAAGAGAAGGAGGCGGTTTTTGTGATACATTTTGGAACCGGCGGCTGGAGAGCCGTCATTGGAGATGGATTTACCAGACAGAATATCCAGCTTCTGGCAAAGGCCATGTGCCGCAAGATGAAGGCAGAAGGTGTGGAGCAGGAAGGCATTGTCATCGGCTACGACCGCCGTTTTCTTTCCAAGGAGGCGGTCAAATGGGCCTGCGAGGTATTTGCGGCAGAAGATATCCGGTGTCTGTTTGTGAACCGCTCATCCCCCACGCCGCTGGTGATGTTTTATGTGGAAAAGCACCATATGCACTATGGCATGATGGTGACGGCCAGCCACAATCCGGCCATTTATAACGGCTTTAAGGTATTTACGCTGGGAGGTCGGGATGCCAGCGAGCAGCAGACCGGGGAGATTGAGGAATACGCGGCGCAGATAGAAGGAAAAGAGCCGATTGCTGTTTTGGATTACGACAAGGCGCTGGCAGCAGGCAAAGTTGTGGAATTCAATCCACTGAATGAGTACCTGGACAATATCATAGAGAAGGTGGATATGAAGGCCATTCGTGACAGGGGGCTCCACATTGTGCTGGATCCCATGTACGGGGTGAGTCAGACGGCCATGAAAACCATTTTGTCCACAGCCAGATGTGAGCTTGACATCATCCACGGAAGCCACGATACGCTGTTTGGACGGCGGATGCCTGCGCCAAGCGAGGAGGCGCTCACAGAGCTTCGCACCTATGTAAAAGAGATGAACTGCGATCTGGGTATCGCCACAGACGGGGACGCGGACCGCCTGGGAGTGGTGGATGACGAGGGAAGATATCTCCACGCCAACGATATCCTTGTGCTGCTTTACTATTATCTGCTGAAATATAAGAAGTGGCACGGGCCCGCAGTGCGAAATATTGCAACGACCCACATGCTGGACCGGATCGCGGAATCCTTTGGGGAAACCTGCTATGAGGTTCCCGTTGGTTTCAAGCATATTTCCGCAAAAATGGCGGAGACAGACGCTTTGATCGGAGGGGAATCCTCCGGCGGTCTGACCGTGCGTGGACACATCAACGGAAAAGACGGTATCTATGCGGCAACACTCCTGGTGGAGATGATTGCCCTGTCGGGCAAAAAGCTTTCCTGCCTTTACCGGGAAATCCAGGAGCAGTACGGCAGAACCTTTATGGCAGAGTATTCCTTTGCTTTTGCGCCGGAGCGAAAGGCAGAGCTTTTGAAAACTATTTACGTGGATAAAAGCCTTCCGGATTTTTTACTTCCTATAGAGAAGGTTTCCTATCTGGACGGCTGTAAGGTATATTTCAAAAACGGGGGCTGGATCACCGCAAGATTTTCCGGTACAGAACCGCTTCTGCGCATTTTCTGCGAGATGAAGGAGGAAACAAAAGCAAGAGAGCTGTGCGGGATTTTCAGAGAATTTCTGAAACTGTAAGCGAAGGAGCATAGGAGGCATTTATATGAAAAGGGAAACATCCAAGGGAAAAAGACAGTATTCTGTGAAAGGAAAAATCATTGGGATCCTGTTGTCCTGCTGGATGCTTCCCTTTCTTTTTCTTATCGGAATCCTGGGGATGTATCTGGCAAACAACCACAGCGGCATGACCGCGGAAAATTTTCAGAAGCAGCTTGCGTTCAGCAGCCGGATCTGCGTTGAGCGGCTGAATGCGGCAGTGAACGCTTCCCGGGACGCTTCTTATGACGGACAGCTTCTTGCTGCAGCCATGGAGCTGGCGGAGGGGAAGGCCGGGATCTTGGAAACAGGAGATATTTACAAAGAATATCTGGCCAATAAATATCAGAAAAACAAGCTGGTGTCGGAGGCCTTTTTCTGGGTGACCTCGGGAAAAGACCCGCAGATTTATAACATATACAATGAAAAAGCCGGAGGAAGCTATCAGCAGGTGCTTACCTATATGCAGAAGTACCATGAGGACATCAAGGAATATGCCGGGAGTCTTGGGACCAGAGCCGGCTTTGTGAACCGGGACGGCAGATGCTATCTGGTGCGCAACCTGGTGGACAGCTGTTACAAAGAGCAGGCTGTGTTGGTTCTGCATCTGAACGAGGAGTACTGCTTTGAGAGCCTGATCAATTATCCTGCCTGCGCAGGTGCAAACCTTCGGGTAAACGGGGAAAAGCTTTCCGTAAAGGAGAACGAGGCTCTGGATCAATGGCAGGAAGCGCGGGGAGAAAAGCAGGACGGCTATGCGTGGGAGCGGGACACGCTTTACATTGCAGACCGGCAGCAGGGAAGCTGCTATTGGCTTGATACAGCGGTGGTGCTGGGAGATACTGTGACAAAATTTCCGTTTTATGGGTATGAGTATGTGATGGCGGCTATGATCGTGAGTCTGGTTGCCATGCTGGTTCTTATGGTCTGGGTATTTCGAAAAGAGGTTTCCGAGCCGGTGGAGCATTTAAGTGAGGGTGCCCGGAATATCGAAAAAGGCAATCTGGGTTATCAGCTTGAGACCTTTCCTGCGAACCGGGAATTTTCTTACCTGACCCATTCTTTTAATGAAATGTCCGAGCACCTGAAGCAGCAGTTTGACAAAATATATCGTGAGGAGATTGCGCTGCGGGAAGCGCGGATCATGGCGCTGCAGTCCAACATTAACCCTCATTTTCTCAACAATACCCTGGAGATCATCAACTGGGAGGCGCGTTTCAGCGGAAACACCAAGGTTTCGGATATGATAGGCGCGCTTTCTACCATGCTGGACGCGGCCATGGACCGGCGGAAGCGTCCGGAGGTGCGGCTGAGAGAAGAAATGGGGTATGTCAATTCCTATCTCTATATCACAAGAGAACGTCTGGGAAGCCGCCTGCATATGGAAATCGATGTACCGGAGGAGCTGATGGATTATCTGGTGCCAAGACTTGTGCTGCAGCCTGTGGTGGAAAATGCCATTGAACACGGCGTTGTACCAAACACCAGCGGAACCGTGACACTTGTGGGGCGCAGAGATGAGAAGTATTTGTATCTGGAGACGATAAACGACGGAGAATTTACAGAGGAGGACCGCAAAAAAGTGGCGTGGCTGTTAAGCCCTGCCTTCACGCCAAAGGAGCGGGAATCCTCGGGCAATCTTGGCATTGCAAATGTAAATCAGAGACTGCGGATCCTTTACGGGGAGCCCTGCGGCCTTTATATGGAAGAACTGCCGGACGGAAAGGTTCTTGCCAAAATTGTGATCCCCCTGAGAAAATAAAGGGACTGTTTATGAAAGGGCTAAGAGCCAAACGCCGAAATAAGTGGTGTTTGGCTCTTAATACGGCTTTAGCCTGTTCAAAACATTTGCGCATCGTGCAGGTGTTTTGAAC
>CALBGI010000026.1 GCA_937893675.1 uncultured Blautia sp. | reverse complement strand
AGAAAAAGAACCTCTATTTTTCCGTGGCTTAATAGGGGTTCTTTGACAGTCTGGGAGAGCAGCTGTGAGGCTGCTCTCTTTTGAAGGCTTTTTACACCCGTTTTATTTCCCCGGCAAGCTCAAATCCTTTTTTCGCGGCAATGACTGCGATAAATTCGTTGATGACAGCTGCGGCAGCAATTGTGCCCTGTATGATCTGAACCTGCTCCGGCGCAGCTGCCAAGGTGGAGCAGATAATGCCAGTAAACACCAAAGATACGCCGGAGTGGGGCAGCAATGTCAGACCAAGATAGTTTTTGACAGTATTTGGCATATGCATAAGCGATGCGCCGGCTCTGGCACCGAAATATTTTCCGAAAGCGCGGGCGGCAATGTAGATAAACGTATAGAAGCCGGCGCCGAGGATCAGGTGATAATCCAGAGGGGCTCCAAGGTCAAGGATAGCGGCATACAGAGCAACGGCGAGAATGGGGGCAAAATAATAATTGATTTTTTCCAGCTGTTCGGTTGTGATCATATTAGAAAATACAGCGGAAAAGGAAACACCCATGAGCATATAATTCAGTGTGACACCGGACAGCAGGTACGTGTTTATGAGCCAGCCGATCAGCATGGTAGCGGTGATCCCAACAACGTCATCCAATACGGTCATGGGAAGCAGGGTGTCTGTGACGGGACCCCTGGCATGAAATTCATTGACGATGGACAGGGCAGGAGCAGGTGCGGTTGCAAGGGCAATACCGCCAAAAACAAAGGCAAGGTAAACGGGTACGTTTGTAAAATAAAAGGCAATCCCAAAGGCAAGAGAAACGACAAAAAAAGTCCCGAGAGACTGGGTCAGCGTGGTGACAATTAGTGCTTTGCCGGAGGTTTTCAGTTTGCTCCAGATGAGTTCTGAACCAAGCATAATACCGAAGGCGCACTGCATCCACATGATGACAGTTTTATACCACTGGGCATCAAGAACACTCTGCGGCATGAGACCGAAGGCGTGGGGGCCAAAGACCATACCGGTGATCAGCCAGCCCAGGATGGCGGGCATTTTTAGTTTGGTCATGAGCTTTCCGGCGGCAAAGGCGATTACCAGGACGGCAATCCATTGCAGTACGTTGAGTAACATTTCAATTCTCTCCTTTCGCAATTCCATATAACATAAAGTTCAGCAGTTTTGGAACAAGACGTTCGTGGATTTTTACCTTTTCAGATAAATCCGTGTTCTGGAATGCAGGACTGCTGAAATATCCGTTCAGCATGAGCTGCATGAGACGAAAATAGGATAATGCTTCCTCCTTTGAAACGCCTTCGCGAAGCGTAAGAGGGGCGAGTGTCCGGCGGTAGATTTTTTCGTTGAGCATATTAAATTCAGATAGTATGGCGTTGATATCTTCCGTCAGATGAGGTGGCGGGGTGAGCAGGGCCTCGAAAAAAATGCGTGCCTCATTTGGAAACTGATTGAAAAAATCCATACGCGAAGACAGATAGAGTTCCAGATTTTCTGTTCTGCCATCCTGCTCCAGATACCTCATTAGCTGTCGGCTGCTTTGACTTAGACAAGTCAGGTAAAGGTCATCCTTTCCTGTGAAATTGTGGTAGAGCAGCCCTTTATTAATGCCGGAACTACAGATACGATTGACTGTTCCGCCGGCATAGCCGTATTTTCCGAATTCATTCATAGCGGCTTCCATGATTTTTGATATGGTAAGCTCTGTTTTTTCACTTTTCTTCAAGTTGCACCTCCAATAATATTGACTTATTGGTCAATATTATAACTATTATTAACTGATAAGTCAATAATAATAGAAGTACGGTTAAAAAAGAAGCGAGTACTCGAAAAACGAGTACTCGGCAGAAGAATATTATTTAGAATGTTTTTGCGGTTTTTCCAGACCTGGTACAAAATGTCTTTGAGCACCAGCATGGCGTCCAGCTCACTGTACTGGCATTCCTGTTTTAATTCATCCAGCATGGTGTTGATCCGGTGGGCGTAGTTGGGGATGTTTACTTTGTCCTGATAGTTCAAAAGAACAGGATATTTTTTACCCCAGGTGTTTGTCCAGTCGATTTTTTCTTCAACTTCCGGGGTGGATTTATTGATGACTTCCTGTATTTCGCTGAGTTCCACGTCGAATTCGAACAACTCATCCAGCGAGGTATTGTACAGACGTGCCATTTTTTTCGACTGGTAAATATCAGGTATTGTTTCGTTGGTTTCCCATTTGGAAATGGTCTGTCTGCTGACACCCAGCTTTTCGGCTACAGCTTCCTGGGACAGACCGCATTTTTTTCTTGCATGGAATAACTGGTTTCCTAAGTTCATTGTGCTGCCTCCTGTTTGTTGATAGAACAATTATAAAATGTGTGGGGAAAAAGTGCCACCCATTGTATGAATCAATTTTGCCCGGAAAATTTACATGAGGCAGCAGAGTAAAAAAGAAATCCCGGAAATTTGTAGAATTTCCAGGATTTATAGAGAATAGGTATGGACTTTTAAATTTTGCTATAGTACAATTAGTTCTGTAAATAGCTGCGGATAGGGGGTGGAAAAATGGGAGACAGAGAATTACTGGAGCAGATACTTGCCAACCAGATAAGTATGCAAAATGATATGAACATTATCAAAACGGATATGAATGGCTTAAAAAGCAAAGTGGAGTCTATTGAAAGCAGACTTATCTGTGTGGAGGAAAAACTTACAAAAGTAGAAGACCGACTTACAAAAGTAGAGGCGGAACTTGCAGGAGTAGAAGACCGACTTACAAAAGTAGAGACGGAACTTGCAGGAGTAGAAGGCAGACTTACAAAAGTAGAGACGGAACTTACAGATGTAAAAGGCAGACTTACAAATGTAGAAAATGAACTTACAAAAACAAAAGATAAAGTTACAGATATGGAAGTATATCTTGAAAATACAATAGAGAGAAATATCAGGATCATAGCGGAGGGACATAAGAATCTCAATGAAAAGGTGGATCAGGTGTTTTACAAGCTGAATGCAATAGGAAATGATTATGAGATTTTGGCTGTCCTTGTGCGGGAGCATGAGCATAAACTGAGAAAAATAGGGTAGACAGAAACAGAAGCGCCGGGGGCTGCAGCCTCCGGCGTATTTTGTGTCCCTTTCTTTATTTTGACATTGACGCAAAAATGTGCCGACCTTATAATAAAAACAGCATATACAATACTGTAGTCAGGCGAAAAGTGTGAGGCGATACAACATGAACATGCAATTTATACAGGGGATAGTATTTGATTGGAATAAGATAGAAAAAAGCAGCTATCTCAGGAGCATCGAGGCGTTTCGACAGATAAAACAGCTGGATTTTACCAATTCGATCACGTTTTTTGTGGGAGAGAACGGAAGCGGAAAATCAACCCTGCTGGAAGCAATCGCTGTGGCACATGGATTTAATCCGGAAGGCGGAAGCAGAAACTACGCATTTTCGACCCATGATACACATTCTGAATTATGCGATTCCATACGAATCATAAAAGGGTTCCGCAGGGAAACGTGGGGATATTTTCTGCGGGCAGAAAGCTTTTATAATGTTGCTACACAGGAAGAGGCGTATGCGGATATCGAACATCCTTCGGCAAAATATCACGAAAAATCGCATGGAGAAAGCTTCCTTCAACTGGTGCAGAATAATTTTCAGCCCAACGGGCTGTACTTTTTGGATGAACCAGAGGCGGCGTTGTCTCCGCAGAGGCAGCTGACGCTTTTGATGGAAATTTACAGATGTGCAAAAGCGGGCGCGCAGTTTTTCATTGTCACGCATTCTCCTATCTTGCTGGGAATACCGGGCGCGGAGATTTACAATTTTGACAACGGGCCGGTTCACACCTGCAGCTATGAAGAGACGGATACGTATCAGATTATGGAGATGTTTATCAATAACAAAGAGGTACTATTGAAACGGCTGCTGGAGGAGTGAATGAGATGAGACTTCCCATTGCCGGAAAGAGTTTATAAAATATAACGGAGGGATCACCATGCCATTTGATTTTAAAAAGGAATATAGAGAATTTTATCTGACGAAAAACAAGCCGGAAATCGTTAATGTTCCAACTGCGAATTACATTGCCGTGCGAGGGCAGGGCAATCCCAACGAGGAGGGCGGCGCATACCAAAAGGCGATTGGCGTTCTGTATGCAGTGGCCTATACTTTGAAAATGAGTTACAAGACGGATTATAAGATCAAAGATTTTTTCGAGTATGTCGTTCCGCCGCTGGAGGGCTTCTGGTGGCAGGAAAATGTTGCCGGTGTGGATTACGGTGACAAGGATTCGTTTCAGTGGATTTCGGTCATACGTCTGCCGGATTTTGTGACGGAACAGGATTTTGCATGGGCGGTGGAAACGGCTTCCAAAAAGAAAAAAACAGACTGTTCTGCAGCAGAATTTTTTACCATTGAGGAAGGGCTTTGTGTTCAAATCATGCATTTGGGAGCCTTTGATGACGAGCCGGCAACAGTTGCGCTTATGGACGCCTATCTGCAGGAAAACGGATATGAGAATGATTTCGGCGATGTGCGAATGCATCATGAAATCTATCTGTCCGATGCCAGAAGAGTTGCGCCGGAAAAATGGAAAACCGTTATCCGGCATCCAATAAAGAAGATTTGAGTATGGCAGAAAGCACATACAGGGAGGTGTTTTTATGCTGTGGTTTATTTTAATTCTGTTCGCGGTTTTATCTGCCGTATTGCTGAGCGGCAGAGGTGGTTTTCTGATTGCAGGTTATAACACCTCATCTCCGGAACAGAAAGCAAAAATTGATGAAAAAAAGCTTTGCCGCGTCATGGGAGCGGGGATGAGCGTGATAACCCTATGGCTTTTTGCAGGAGCCTGTTTCGGGGCAGATCAGCCGGACTGGTATGGAAACGTGACGCCGGTTCTTATCATAACCGACGTTCTGGCAATGGTTCTCGCAGCCAATTTCGGATGTAAGCGGACGAACCTGACGGAAGAAGAAAAGGCGGCTCTGGAGCAGCTTTCCAAAGGTCCGGCTCAAAAGCGCCGGGAAAGAAATCTGAAAAGAGGAAGTCTGCTTTTTACTCTGGCTTGTTTCGGGGCGGCAGCATTTTTCCTGTTTACCGGAAACGTGTCAGTCCGTGTGGAAAATGAGAAGCTTTTGATCAAAGGCTCCTATTGGCCGGATTACACGGTGGCGCTGTCGGAAATTCAATCTGTAACCTGCCGCGAAGGGGATTTCGAGGTGGGACGGCGTACCAACGGACTGGGGAGTCCGAGACTTTTGGAGGGACATTTCAAAAATGAGGAGCTGGGGGCGTACATCCTCTATGCGTATACTGATTGCAAAAACTACGTTCTTCTGGAAACAACAAACGGAGATGTGGTTGCAGTAAACGGGAAAGATGCGGAAGCGACGAAGAAACTGTACGAAACCATAACGGAAGAATTAGATTAAAAAATCTTCTTGACTCTTACGCTGCGTAATAGTTTATTCTGGTTTTACCACGGGAGAGGAGCATGGGATTATGACCGTAAATGAAGTGAGCAGAATGACAGGGGTAAGTATACGTACCCTGCAGTATTACGACAAAATCGGCCTTTTGAAGCCTGCAGGCCATACCGGCGCCGGTTACAGGCTGTACGATGAGAAGTCGCTGGAGATGCTTCAGCAGATTCTGCTCTTTCGCGAACTGGAATTTCCGCTGAAAGAGATTAAAAAAATCATGGAAAATCCTTTTTTTGACAGAGACAGGGCGTTAGAGCAGCAGATTGAGCTTCTGACATTGAAAAAGGAGCATCTGGAAAATCTGATTCGGCTTGCCCGTGGAATAAAAACAACAGGAGAGAGAATCATGGATTTCGCAGCATTTGACACAAAGAAAATGGAAGCGTACAAAGAGCAGGCCAGAAAAGAGTGGGGCAGCACAAAGGCTTATCAGGAATATGAGGAAAAAGCCGGGGGAAGGACTTGTGGGGAGGAACGTGCGCTCGGTACAGAGATGATGAAGCTGTTTAAAGCCTTTGGAGAGCTCCGGAAGGAAGCGCCCGGGAGCGAAGCTGCGCAGGAGCTGGTAAAAAAGCTGCAAAGCTTTATCACGGAGAATTATTATACCTGCACGAAGGAAATTCTTGCGGGGCTTGGCATGATGTATGGAGCCGGAGGAGAATTTACAGAGAATATCGACCGCGCAGGTGGAGAAGGAACCGCCGCGTTTGCCGGCAGGGCGATTGCGTTTTATTGCAAAAATAATTAAAATTTATTTGTAACAGCAGAGGTGGAACGTCAACATGGGAAAGAATTACACAAAAACGAAACTGGCATGCTATCTGGGGTTTATCACGCAGGCGATTGTCGTGAATTTTGCGCCCTTATTATTTTTGAAGTTTCATAAGGACTACGGCATTCCCCTGGGGCAGATCGCGATGATCTCCACAGTGCTTTTTCTGACGCAGCTTGTTGTGGACTTGCTGTGCGCCCGCTTTGTGGACCGGATCGGGTATCGGAGAAGCATTGTGTTTTCGGAAGTTTTTGCGGCAGCAGGACTGGTGGGGCTCGCGTTTTTGCCGGATCTGTTTCCAACACCTTTTGCAGGCATACTTGCGAGTGTGGTGCTGTATGCTGTTGGAAGCGGGCTGATCGAGGTGCTGTGCAATCCCATCATCGAGGCGTGCCCCTTTGCGCATAAGGATGCAGTGATGAGCCTTCTGCATTCTTTTTACTGCTGGGGGTCTGTGGGCGTGGTTCTTCTTTCTACGCTGTTTTTTGCGGTGTTTGGCATTGAAAACTGGAAATGGCTGGCGTTTCTCTGGGCACTGGTACCGCTTTATAATATCTACAATTTTGCCACCTGCCCCATTGAGCCTCTGGTGGAAGAAAAGCACAAAATGGGTATCCGTAAACTGTTTCGGTATCCGCTGTTCTGGCTGGCAATCCTTCTGATGATCTGTGCCGGCGCATCGGAGCTGTCCATGTCCCAGTGGGCGTCCGCCTATGCGGAATCGGCACTTGGGCTTTCAAAGGCAGCGGGAGATCTGGCAGGTCCCTGTATGTTTGCGATCACCATGGGGATCAGCCGGATGCTCCACGGAAAATACGGCGCTCGGATGAAGCTTACAAAATTCATGCTGGGTTCCGGCGTTTTGTGTCTGTTTTGCTATATCATGGCTTCGGTTTCCGCCAACCCGGCGGCAGGGCTCGTTGGCTGTATTCTGTGCGGCTTTTCCGTGGGCATTATGTGGCCGGGAACCATCAGCATTGCTTCTCAAAAATTTCCAACAGGCGGAACCGCGATGTTTGCGCTCCTTGCCATGGCCGGCGATATGGGAGGGGCACTGGGGCCGGGGCTTGTGGGCGCGGTAACCCAGAATGCAGGAGATGACCTTCAGGCAGGGATGCTTGTGGGCTGTATTTTCCCGGTGCTGTTGCTGACAGGACTTTTGATACTGAAAAGGTATGGAAGGAGACGGAAAAATGGAATTCAACGTTGAGAATGCAGAGCAGGCATTGCAGAAAACAGTTTTTAGAAGAGGTCAGTTATGAAGGGAAGAAAGATTTTATTCTGGATTCTGATGCTGTTGCCCATGGCGGTCACACTTTTTGCGCTGCCGTTCCTGCCGGAACAGATTCCGGCTCACTACGGCTTCGGAGGGCAGGTGGACCGCTGGGGCAGCAAATACGAGACGCTTATTTTTCCGGCGATCACCATAGTCTTTGGCCTGTTTATGCTGGCGTTGGCGCGATATTCTGCAAAGCAGAAGAATGGCGGAAAGCAGAATGAAAAGGTCAGCCTTACCACCGGCCTGTGCTGCCTCGCGCTGTTTAATGTCATGACCGGATATTTTCTTTATGCGGATTTTCATAAGGTGGAAAATCTTTCCGAGGTGGATCTCCATATCTACCAGATCGTATGCGCAGTCCTGGGTATCGGATTCATTGTCATGGGAAAGATAATGCCCAAGCTGAGCCTGAATTCCGTGATCGGCCTTCGGACCGTTTGGAGTATGAAGAATGAAACCACCTGGAAAAAGAGTCAGGAATTTGGCGGGATCACCTTTATCCTTACGGGGATTTTCATGATAATATGCAGCCTGACAGTTCCGGGAAGCGGCTGTATCCTCTGGACGCTGCTCCTGCTGGCGGCAATGCTTCTGGCGGACGTGTGGTACACCTATCATGCGGCAAAGAAGTACGGAAAGGACGGCTCTACTCCGTCACCTCGGTAAGCCCTTCAATATCCGGTGCGGCCATAAGTGAATAATTGGTATAGTACACCACAAAGCCCGGTTTCGCCCCGCCGGGCTTTTTTACGTGCTTTTTCTGGATATAGTCGATTTCCACCTTGGGAGCAGTGCGCCCCTTGGAATAGTAAGCGGCCAGTCGTCCGGCCTCCTCAAACACGCGGTCCGGAAGCTCGCCGTCTTTGGATTTTACCACAACATGGGAGCCGGCCATTTTTTTCGCGTGAAACCACCAGTCGTTTCCGGTGGCGAATTTGAAGGTCAGCTCGTCGTTCTGGAAATTGTTTTTGCCCACATAAATGTCATAGCCGTCTGTGGAGACATAGTGGAGAGGCTTTGATCGTGCCTGCATTTTCTGGCCTTTTTTGCTGCTGAAGTGTTTTTTGATGTAGCCGCACTGGGTCAGCTCGTCCTTGATCTGGGACAGGTCGTTTTCCGCCCTGGCAATGTCAAGGGCGTTGGCAATGGACTCCAGATGCGCGATGGCTTCTTCGGTTTCTGCCATCTGTACTGTGAGGGCTTCCTCCGTGCGCTTCAGTTTTCCGTAGCGGTCAAAGTATTTTTTGGAATTCTGTGCCGGTGTGAGTGTGGGGTCAAGGGGAATGGTGATTTCCTCATTGGTGTAGTAGTTCAGCGCCTGAAAAGAAGAGCAGCCTTCCTCGAGACCGTAGCCGTAGGTGTTGATAAGCTCGCCGTATACTCTGTATTTTTCTTTTTTGGCAGTGTCTTTCATCTGCTTTTGCTGCAGGGAAAGCTTTTTGCGGTCGCGTTCCAGAGCGGTCTGCACGATCCGCCGCAGATCCGCGGATTTCTGGCGGATGCGGGTGAGCGCGCTTTTGGAGGCGTAGTAGGTTTCCAGCATGGAGGAAACGCTGGAAAAGGTTTTGGCGCAGTATTCCTTTCCGTACTGCTGGAAGGGCAGAACGCCGTATTCCACAGGCTCATTCCCGCGGTAGACGATGTTGGGGGTGAAAGCGCCCTCCTGTACCTGTTCCATATAGCGACAGAGGGTGTGATAAAGATGAAGCCGCGCGTTTTCGTCCAGGGACTGTGCGGCATCATTTCCGTCCAGGGAAGCGCGATAGCAGATTTCCTGAGAAACCACAGGGCTTAAGCCGTTTAAGGTGGTGTATAGGGCTCTGGAAATTTCGCAGGGGCGGGTGCAGACATGGGTTTCAAAATCCTCCCGGGAAATGGTGAGAGGATTCCATTTGCCCTCGGTTTTGGGAATGAAATAATCCCGTCCGGGAAGCACCTCGCGCACAGAGCTCATATGGGAGGAAACATGCTTGATGCTGTCCAGGATCATGCCCTTGTCATCGCAGAAAATAATGTTGCTGTGCTTGCCCATGAGCTCGATGATGAGTTTTTTGCAGCAGGGATCTCCAAGCTCGTTCAAATGCTCCAGATGAAATTCCACCACGCGCTCCATATCCGGCTGAAGGATCTTTGAAATGCGGGCCGTTCCGATGTGCTTGCGCAGAAGCATGCAGAAATTCGGCGCTGTGAGCGGACTTGGTTTGTTTTTTTCCGTAAAATACAAAAGGGGGAGAGAGGCGCTGGCAGAAAGCAGCAGCCGTTTCTGTCCTTCGTTTCCTTTTGCGGTTATGATAAGCTCGTCTGGTTCCGGCTGGGCGATTTTGGAAAAACGGCCTCCGGAGAGAGCGGTATTCAGTTCTTTTACCATTGCAGCAATGGTGATTCCGTCAAATGCCATAAGAAATACTCCTCGTCTGTTTTGTGAATAAATGCCGGTATCAATATCTGACGCTGGCCTTTCTATAGTATAACACAGAAAAAAAGAGTTTGACTAGGGTTTTGGAATGAACTATAATAAATCTGTATGCAATAGAGAATCTACAAAGAGAGAATGACTATGATAAAGAGTATGACCGGTTTTGGACGGGCGGAGACCGTAGACAGAGAACGTAAGATCACGGTGGAGCTGAAGTCCGTGAACCACAGATATCTGGATTTGAGTATCAAAATGCCGCGGAAGCTGAATTTTCTGGAAGGGGCAGTGCGCAATCTGCTGAAAACTTACATGCAGCGGGGCAAGGTGGATGTTTTTATTTCCTATGAGGATGAGCGGCCGGGACGTGTTGCGCTGAAATACAACCGGGAGCTGGCGGCGGAGTACCTTGCCTATCTGAGGGAAATGCAGCGGGAGTTCGGCATTGCCGACAATGTGACAGCCACGGAGCTTTCCCGTTATCCTGAGGTCCTGAGCATGGAGGAACAGGCACAGGATGAGGACGAGCTGTGGGAAGCCCTGGAGAAGACGCTTCGCGCTGCCTGCGAGAAATTTGTGGAGACCCGGGAACGGGAGGGAGAGAATCTCACCCGGGATCTTCTGGAAAAGCTTGACGGCCTGGAGGATAAGGTAGAACAGGTAGTGGCGCGTTCCCCGGAGGTGGTGAAGGCTTACCGCGAGAAGCTGGAAGCAAAGGTTCATGAGCTTTTGGCAGATACGCAGACAGAGGAGGCCAGAATTGCCGCGGAGGTTGTTTTGTTCTCCGACAAAATCTGCAATGACGAGGAAACCGTGCGCCTTTTGAGCCACATCAAAGGAATGCAGAAGATCCTGAAGGAGAGCGAGGGCGTTGGCCGCAAGCTTGATTTTATGGCGCAGGAGATGAACCGGGAGGCAAATACCATTCTGTCAAAATCCAGCGATTTGGAGATTTCCAATATTGCAATTGATTTGAAGACAGAAATTGAAAAGATCCGGGAACAGATCCAGAATATTGAGTAGACAAGGACGGAAAAATTTTGGCAAAATTAATTAACATAGGTTTCGGAAACGTGGTGAACTCTGCCAAGATCGTGGCGGTGGTGAGTCCTGACGCGGCTCCGGTAAAGCGCATGGTGCAGAATGTCAAGGGCACCAGAGCTCTTATCGATGCTACCCAGGGACGAAAAACCAAGGCGGTGATCGTGATGGCGGAGGACTATCTGGTTCTTTCCGCTCTGCAGCCGGAGACCATAGCCCGCCGTTTTTCGGAGGCCTGTGAGTATGATGACAGAGGAGAGATTCATGAATAAAGGGATTTTGACGGTGGTTTCCGGATTTTCCGGTGCCGGCAAGGGAACCGTGATGAAACGGCTCCTGGAAAAGTACGACAATTATGCGCTGTCCATTTCCGCGACAACAAGAGCGCCGCGTCCGGGGGAGGAAGAAGGAAAGGCCTATTTCTTCAAGAGCAAAGAAGCGTTTGAACAGCTGATCCGGGAGGATGCGCTTCTGGAATATGCCTGTTACGTAGAGAATTATTACGGCACCCCCCGCGCGTATGTGGAGGAGCAGCTTCAGAAGGGAAAAAATGTGATCCTGGAGATTGAGATCCAGGGGGCCATGAAGATCAAGGAAAAAATTCCCGAGGCGCTTCTGGTGTTTGTGACACCGCCCAGTATGGAGGAACTGAAAAACCGTCTCACAGGCAGGGGCACAGAGACACAGGAAGTGATTGAAAGCCGCCTTGCCCGTGCAGGGGAGGAGGCCGAGGGTATGGAGCAGTACGACTACCTGCTCATCAACGATGAGCTGGAGGAGTGTGTGGATACCCTGCATTCCATCATCAAAAGCGAGCACTTCCGCATGAACCGGAATCACGGGCTTGCAGAGACTCTGAAAGAAGAAGCCAAATCATTAAATTTATCATAAAGGAGAAAAACTATGATCCATCCATCTTATTCAGAATTAATTGAGGCAATCAATGCAAACAGCGAGGACGATGACAACACCATGATGCTCAACAGCCGCTATTCTCTGGTGCTGGCAACCAGCAAGAGAGCACGTCAGATTATTGCGGGGGCAGAGCCCATGGTTTCCGGAACTCCGGTCAATAAGCCTCTTTCCATAGCCATTGACGAGCTCTACAAAGGCAAGGTAAAGATTGTTGCCGAAGAAGAAGCTGCCGAAGAAGAGGCAGCTGCGGTGCAGGAGACTGCAGCGGCAGAAGAAACCGCAGAAATGGCCGGCGCTGCCGCAGAAGAAGCAGCAGCTGAGGAAGAATAGGAAGAAGCAAGGCAGGGGGGTGTCGCAGAATTCATACCCGGCGGATCTGCAATGTGTTTTTTGGGCGGAAAGCCTTGCGCGAAGCACGGCTTTTGCGCAGGAAACATCAGCAAGGGTATCGCCGGTGCAGATATTTTGTGACATCCCTTCCATATTTATTTTAGGAGCATACTTATGAAAATACTGTTTGTATCACTTGGCTGTGACAAAAACCTGGCGGATTCCGAGGAAATGCTGGGCCTTCTCACGGCAAAAGGCCACCGGATCGTGGACTCGGAGGAAGAAGCAGAAGCCATCATCATCAATACCTGCTGTTTTATCGGGGATGCAAGAGAGGAAAGCGTGGAGACCATTCTGGAAATGGCAGAGTACAAAAAAAACGGAAGCTGCCGCGCGCTTCTTGTGACCGGCTGCATGGCGCAGCGCTATCAGAAAGAGATCACGCAGGAGATTCCAGAGGTGGATGCAGTTCTGGGAACCACAGCATACGAGGAGATTGCGGATGCCCTTGAAAAAGCTTCTGAGGGAGAACGTTATTATTCCTTCAAGAGCATTGATTATCTTCCAAAGGATGAGGAAAAACGGATCCTTACCACCGGAGGGCATTTTGGCTATCTCAAGATCGCGGAGGGCTGCGACAAGCACTGTACCTACTGTATCATCCCCAGCCTTCGCGGGCATTTCCGAAGCGTTCCCATGGAACGCCTTCTGGCGCAGGCGCAGGATATGGCAGAGCAGGGAGTGAAGGAGCTGATCCTGGTCGCACAGGAGACGACGCTTTACGGCAAAGACCTTTACGGCGAAAAGAGCCTCCATATTCTTCTGGAGAAGCTCTGCCGGATCAGGGGCATCCGCTGGATCCGGATCCTTTACTGTTATCCGGAAGAAATTTATGACGAGCTCATTGAGGTTATGGCGAGGGAACCAAAGATCTGCCACTATCTGGACATGCCCATTCAGCATGCCAGCGATGCGGTGCTGAAGCGTATGGGACGGCGCACCAGCCGTCAGGAGCTTGTGGATATCATCACAAAGCTTCGCAGCCGCATTCCCGATATCGTGCTTCGCACTACGCTGATCTCCGGTTTTCCGGGAGAGACCCAGGAGGATCACGAAGCGCTTCTGGAATTTGTAGATGAAATGGAATTTGACCGGCTGGGCGTCTTTCCTTATTCCATGGAGGACAACACTCCTGCGGCTGCCATGAAAGATCAGATTCCGGAAGAAGTCAAGGAGGCGCGCCGGGATGAGATCATGGAGCTTCAGCAGGAGATTTCTCTGGACAAGGGCCAGGAACGCATTGGCCAGGAGCTTTTGGTGATGATCGAGGGCAAGGTTTCCGGGGAAAGCGCTTATATCGCCAGAACCTACGGGGACGCCCCCAAGGTGGACGGCTATATTTTTGTTCAGACGGGCGAGCTGCTCATGACAGGAGATTTTGCCAGAGTGCGGGTCACCGGAGCGTTGGAATACGATTTGATAGGAGAACTGACAGATGAATACACCGAATAAACTGACTGTAGGAAGAATGATCATGGTGCCCTTTCTCGTAGCGTTTATGCTCACGGGGTGGGGCGGCGAAGCCAACCGCTACATTTGTCTGGCCATTTTTGCGGTGGCCAGCATTACCGACTGGTTTGACGGCTATCTGGCGCGCAAGCACAACCTTGTGACAAACTTCGGAAAATTCATGGATCCTCTGGCAGACAAGCTGTTGGTATGTTCTGCCTTGATCTGCTTTATCCAGTCCGGGAAGCTGGATGCCTGGATCGTCATTGTCATCATTGCCCGGGAGTTTATCATCAGCGGCTTCCGTCTCATTGCAGCGGAGAACGGTGTCGTGATCGCGGCTAACTATTGGGGAAAATTCAAGACGGTTTCTCAGATGATCATGATCATCCTGCTGTTTCTGGATCTGGGCGGATTTTTTGCCGTTCTCACAGAAATTTTTGTATGGCTTTCTCTGGTGCTTACCATAATATCCCTTATAACCTATATTGTTCAGAACCGGAGTGTATTGTCCATGCAAAACTAGGCAGTACGGAAAGGAGTTGCTATGACAGCAGAACTTGTTGCAGTTGGAACAGAAATTCTTCTTGGAAATATTGTGAACACCAACAGCGCGTACTTATCGGAGAAATGTGCGCAGCTTGGCCTGTCTGTGTACTATCAGACAGTTGTGGGAGACAATGAGGCGCGGATGACAGAGACGATCCGCACTGCGCTTGAGCGTTCAGATGTGGTCATTCTGACGGGCGGCCTCGGCCCAACGCAGGACGACATCACCAAAGAGGTTACCGCAAAGCTTATGGATATGCCCCTGGTGGAGGACGCGCACACAAAGGCGCTTCTGGACAAGTATCTCAAGGAATACGAGAAAAACAACAGCCAGCGCAGGATTACCGCCAATAATTATAAACAGGCCATGGTTCCCAAGGGGGCGCTGGTGCTGGACAACCATAACGGGACCGCACCGGGACTGATCCTGGAAAAGAACGGGAAAACCGCCATTTTATTGCCCGGGCCGCCCAACGAGATGAAACCCATGTTCGAGGACGAGGTATTTCCCTACCTCAGACAGCGCCAGCCGGAAATGATATACTCCCAGATGATAAAAATCTGCGGTATCGGAGAGAGCCAGGTGGCGGAAGAAATACAGGACATTATCGAAAAACAGAGTAACCCCACCATTGCCCCCTATGCAAAAGTAGGCGAGGTGCATCTGCGTGTGACCGCCAAGGGCGAGAGCGAAAAAGAATGCAAAAAGATGATCAAGCCGGTGGTTCGGGAGCTGAAAAACCGTTTCGGAAAAAACATTTTTGCGACAGAAGAAACAAAAACTCTGGAAGAAGCAGTGGTGGATATGCTGGAGGACCAAAATCTTACGCTGGCGCTGGCGGAATCCTGTACCGGCGGTATGGTGGCTTCCCGCATTGTGAACGTTCCAGGAGCCTCAGCGGTATTCGCGCAATCCTACGTGACCTACAGCAACCGGGCGAAGCGCAAATCGCTTGGGGTAAAGAAGACGACGCTCAAGACAGAGGGAGCGGTTTCGGCCAAATGCGCCAAAGAGATGGCAAAGGGCGGCTGCTTCTTTTCCAAGGCAGATATCTGCCTTTCCGTGACCGGTCTTGCGGGTCCGGAAGGCGGGACCAAGGAGACGCCGGT
Organism: uncultured Blautia sp.; assembly: GCA_937893675.1. Taxonomy (GTDB): domain Bacteria; phylum Bacillota; class Clostridia; order Lachnospirales; family Lachnospiraceae; genus Blautia_A. The sequence continues at coordinate 1,261 of CALBGI010000026.1, read as the reverse complement.
GGGAACCGTGTTCATGGGCTGCTGCTATAACGGTCAGGTGGTGACAAAAGAGTATCACTTTACCGGCAACCGGGCGAAGATCCGGGAGCAGGCCTGTGCCCACGCACTGGTGCTTCTGCGGGACTGCGTCATGGAAGGCGTGAAGCACAATAACGAATAGAACAGACAGATTAAAATACGCCCCGGGGGACCATTGCCGGTGCTTCCCGCAGAGAGTCGGTGCTTTGCAATACTCTTTGCGGGGAAATCACACGACAAATCCTCCGGGGCGGTTTCTATCTCATCATCCGCAGCATGGAGATCATGCGGTCGATCTTGGCTGCCTCGGCCGGTGATTTTCCGCTTTTTAACACTTCAATGATCGTGGATACTTCCTCAGAGCTGAAATTCATACCGGCTTTCCGCCCTTTGGAAGCAGCGGACAGCACAAAAGGCAGCAGGTCCGTGGGACTTTTTCCAATCCCCTGACTGGCAAGCTGCTGCAGCATGTCAAGCTTTGTCCTGTCCATTCCCTGAAGCTTCGGGTCATTTTTCCAATCCTCATTCATCGGCTTCTCCTTTCCTGTCCTCAGTTTCTGTGGGCTCATTCATCATCTGCATCATCTGCACCATGGCCAGCGTATTTTTGACATCCTGGATTTTCTGGCGCATCTGCCCGCTGCAGCAGCTCTGCACATTCTCCAGAAGCTCCAGGGGAGAAGGCGCGGCCGCGCAGGCGGACTGCATCCGCATACCCTGTTTTGCCGGGGAAAAGAGGGAGAGGGTGTTGGAGAGCTCGCGGGATTTTGCGTAAACAGAGAAAAAATTTTGCATTCCCGGCGGCAGATAGGGAACCAGGGCTTTCAGCATCTGTGTGCTGTCCGAGGTCACCATTTGGTCAAGGGCAGTGAGTGTGATGGATTCGTCGTTCATGATTTCTTCCTTTTTTCATGTATTGTATTCCGCGCGAAGCAGGAATATGCCGGAGGATTCCAAAATGCAGACAGCAGGGACAGGCAGAAGGGCTGGAATAACCCCAGCGGATCTGCAACATATAATATAGTGAGAATAGTCGGGGAGAAAAACAATGAAGCAGGAAGAGACCCGCCTGGTAGTAGATGGAAATGCTTTTTATGAGATAGATCTGGAATGTATGCGCAAAAAGGAGAAGAAGCAAAAGGAACAGCAAAATAAACATCGAAAAGGGCAGAGGAAGTAACCTCTGCCCAGACTGTCAAAAAAGTCAGCAAAAGCTGGCTTTTTTTGATATACTGGTATTAGA
>CALBGI010000025.1 GCA_937893675.1 uncultured Blautia sp. | reverse complement strand
ACAATGAAGACCCTGGAACCAAAGCGGGCTGAAAACAAAGCCGAAAAAGCAGCGGTAAATGGTTCTGCAGAGGATGCAACCGTGTCCGCGCCAAGCGTACAGATTGATCTTTCCAAGGTGAAAATCGAGCCTTTGTTTGCAGATGATGTAGACTTTGAAACATTCAGCAAGTCTGATTTCAGAGTGGTTAAGATCGAAGCCTGTGAGGCAGTGCCGAAGTCCAAGAAGCTCCTGAAATTCACACTGAATGACGGAACAGACCGGAAACGCACCATTTTAAGCGGTATTCACGAGTATTACGAGCCGGAAGAGCTGGTTGGGAAGACCTGTGTGGCAATCACAAACCTGCCGCCGAGAAAGATGATGGGTATTGATTCCGAGGGTATGTTGATTTCCGCAGTGTACGAGTATGACGGACGGGAAGGCTTAAATCTTTTGATGCTGGATGACAGTATTCCGGCAGGAGCAAAGCTGTACTAAAGAGGTCATTTACTACAAAAAATCGCGTTACTACAACTTTTCTACAACTTTTGCGTGAGACCCTACGAAACCGGATGAAGCAATATGAAAGGCGGATCTGCTTATAAAATGCAGATTCGCCTTTCTTTTTACATCAGCTTCATGTTCACACTAATGTTTTTTGCCTTCTCCTGCATATTCTCTTGTGTGATATGGGTGTAGATGTCCATTGTAGTAGAGAAATCGGCATGCCCCATGACTTGCTGAATGAATTTAACATCGTTGGTGCTTTCGCAGAGCCGGGTACAGAAGGTGTGCCGCAAGTTGTGAACACTAAAATGAGGGAGCAGATCCGGTTCACGGTCTTCCAGTTCAGCCTGATCCATTTCCTCCATGTTGTAAGTTACGCTGATTCTCTCAATCGCCCGATTGATATTGTGGGCGCTCATGAATGAGCCGGTTCTGTTGCGGAAAACAAAACCGTGAACTCCTCCTAACACCAGTTGATCGTCTGGATACAATGCGTCGATGGTTTCAATTTGGAGGCGAAGCTGCTCGGCCACCTCTGGATAGAGGATAGGGATAATTCGTGTACCGCTCTCAGTTTTGGGAGTGGTAATGTGAAATCCGGCTTTTCCATCAATGACCCGGTAGATTAAGTTGTGGTTGACCGAGATTGTGTTTTCGCTCAAGTTAATATCGCTTTTGGTAATGCCGGTACATTCTGCTACACGCATTCCTGTTCCAAGGAGCACAGTCATGATGGGGAGCCAATGGCTGTATGTAGGGGACTTGGCAATAAAACGCAGGAAATTCTGCTGTTGCGTTTTAGTGAGTGCGATCCGCCGTTTAGGCTTTGGAGCGCTGCCATCCGTTTTGAGCTTGCGGTAAATGCCCTTGCTGGGATTTTTGCGGATGTAATCGTCGTCCACGGCCATTTCAAGCGTAGGGTGAACAATGGTGTTGATGCTCTCCAGTGAGTTGATAGCAAAGCCGTGTTTCAGCAGTTTGGTATAAAACGCGAGAATATCACTTCTGTGGATTTGTGGAAGAGGCATGTTAGCGAAAGGCTCTTCTTTCACATAGAAGTCCCACAGGTAAAGATAATTTGCTCTGGTAGAGGGCTTCAGTTTGATGTTGTTATTCATGTAGACCTTGAACATATCATTCAGGGTAAGCTTCATGGCTTCCTGAGTACGGATGCCATCATCCTTATCTTTGTTGATCTGCTTTTCTTTGACACGAAGACTTGCGAGATCGGAGTCGTAGAGATATTTCTTTTTAGTGCCTAATTTGTAGACATACATATAGCTGCCATCTGCCCGTTGTGTTTCTCCGGGCCGAAGATTTCGTCCTTTGTTGTCTTTTCTCACTTTTGCCATTACTGGTACCTCCTGATTATAAAAGTGTAGTGCGCCTTACTGGCATGGTTATTTAGCCGGAAATATCATAAAGATATTCTTTGATACGCTGGACACTCCATAGGACACGGGTGTTCATGGTAATGCGTGCATTGGCAAGATCCCCAATCTGTACTGCAGTGTGCCTTCCACAGCACAACAGTTTGCAAAGGGTATCGGTATCAACAGCCAAGCACTGCTCCGGCGGTAGGTCATTCGGTTTTCTTTTCTCCATAATCGTCCTCCTTTTTTCGATTACAATGATCCCTTACGATTTGTAGAAGAAGGTTTTCAACAAAAACAATGAAAACGGTCTTGAGGTCAGGAGGTATTGAAATAACAAAAGAACTCTAATGGGGCCATTTCCTACGCCAGAACGGTTCTGCCGTGTATTTCAGGCTGCTGCTGTGCAACACTTCGATTATGGGCGCGCTTCTGTGGTCATCGCACACTGTCCAGAATTCCTGTATAACTCCCCATAGAGGTTATGAACTTGTCAAGGTACTAAAAGAGCGTAGGGATCATCCGGTATTACCAAATGATCCGATACATCCTATAAATAGGCGGGGAAGAAAGAACTTCTGCAAAGAGGAAAGAAAATTTAAAGAAAATCCAAAAATCAATATATAGAATGTTTGAATTGACAAGCACTATATATTGTGTTAGAATTGCAATGTAATTGATTTTTGTGCGTTGCCCGTCAGGGTACACAGGCTTTAGGGCTTGTGTTGCGGAGTAATGACTGCATTGCACACGCTGTTAATTTTGTACTTGTGTCAGTAGTATCACTGCGCCTTTTCAGGCCGGTATATTGCTGGCTTTTTTATTTTACGGGATTTACCCACCATTGCGAGAATGACATCGGTTCATAGGCAACTATGGACGCCAGGCTTTATGCCGTCTGTCATTCTCGCTTTTTTATTGCCTGTAAGCCTGAAAGGGCTTTAAGGATAAATCAAAACTGAGAAAGGCAGGTCATGTACATGAATGTGAAGCAGAAAAGAAAGCAGAATGGTCGGCGGGTCAAGCCGGCACACTCCACGGACTGGAAGATGAAGAGACAGGCAGTATCTTCGCTCCGGCCCCAAAATGTTGCACCAATGGCGAGGGCAGTTATTTTGCCCCGAAGATCACGAAGGGGGATTTGATATGTCTGGCAGCAATAGTGCTGAACAAAAGCGGCATGAACCGCTGGTGCTGGTAGAAACGGCAGATCTTTCAGAAGAAGACTGGCTGGATTACCGGCGCCGTGGAATCGGCGGCAGCGATGTATCAGCAATCTTTGGCACTTCTCCATTCCGGACAGCCAGGGATCTGTACTACGACAAACTGAACATAGCGTCAGTGGAAGATGATGAGGGCAACTGGGTTGCCATGGAAATGGGGCATTTGCTGGAGCCACTGGTAGCAAAGATATTCGAGCGGAAAACCGGATATCGGGTCTACCAAATCAAAAAGATGTTCCAGCACCCACAGTATCCTTGGATGCTGGCTGATGTGGACTACTTTGTGGAACTGCCGGATGGCACCACAGCGATCCTTGAGATCAAGACCACAAACTATAATGCCAGAGATAACTGGTGGATGAATGGGAAGGAGACTGTTCCAGTCTACTATGAATCTCAGGGGCGTCATTATATGGCAGTAACGGATCTTGACCGATGTTTCTTTTGCTGCCTGTATGGTAACAACGAGGAGGAAGTTATTATCCGGGAGGTCAAGCGTGATTTCGAGTATGAGGCTGAGATGGTCTTTTTGGAGCAGTATTTCTGGGAAAACCATGTGCAGCGCCATGTGCCGCCGCCCTATACAGAAAGTGGGGCCTTGATTATTGAGAGCGCACGCAAACACTTTGGCCCGGCAGATAAAAATGCCCCGGCCGTTGCACTCGACCTGGATATGACTGCAAAACTCATGCAGTATTTGCGGCTTCTGGATGAAAAGAAAAATGCAGAGGTGTACTCCAAAGAAATCGACAAGGATATTCAGCGTCTGAAGGCGCTGTTGATTGCGGAAATGGGTACCAGCTGTACTGCAGTCTGTGAGCAGGAGGGAGTGAACTATACGGTTACCTATACCCCTGTTCGCAAGTCCATCATCGACAAGGATAACCTGCTTCGGTTGAAACTGGAGCATCCGGATATTTACGAACAGTTTGTTACAGTATCCGAATCCAGACGGTTCAGTGTTAGAGCCTCGATTATGGAGGCCGCTTAGTGAGGTGAAAAAGGATGAATTGTATTGGTACCTACGACGGGACGATTTTTTATAATCCTGCCAATAAGTTTTGTATCGTCAGTGTAAAAACCGCAGACCAGAGCGTGCCAGCTGAGGCCAGGTCAAACAGGCGGTACAAAGACCATTTGATCCGCTTTACAGCTGTGGGGTATGAGATTCCACGGACAGATGCGGTAGAGTTGGAACTGGATGGGGAATGGGCAAAAGGCAAGTATGGTGTCCAGCTCCAGGTGGAGCAGTGGCGTGAAATTGTGCCCAGAACAAAAAACGGCGTAGAGGGCTATCTTGCCTCCGGGCTTATCAAAGGGATTGGTCCCAAAACCGCCGCAGACATTGTGGAGCGGTTCGGTGTGGACACACTGGATATTCTGGAACACCAGCCGGAGCGGCTGTTGGAGATCCGGGGCATTACGGAAAATAAATTGGAGGACATCAAAGCTTCTTATGCAGAAAACCGTATGCTCCAAGGAATTATGACCTTGCTGGCACCGTTTAAGATTACTCCCAAGACGGCATTGAAAATATATCAATATTTCGGCCCGACCAGCGTAGAGATTTTGGAAAAGAGCCCATTTGAGCTTTGCCAGATCTCCGGCTTTGGATTTCGGCGGGTAGATGCAATCGTACAAAAGAGCGGGGGCAATCTCCATGACCCTATGCGTATCAAAGGGGCTGTCTTTTGTGCGCTGGATGAGGGCAAGAGTAAACGAGGCCATCTGTACATCAGTTCTGAAGAACTGGAGAAATCAGCGCTGAAACTGCTCAATGAGAAGATACCTGTACCGGAGCTTCGCCTGCATCAGCAGGAAGTCAGGGATATGATGCAGGAAATGATCCTGAATGGAGCAATCGTTTCCGTGAAGGATAATATCTATCTTCCCAGAGTGTTTGCCCAAGAGGACGAAACGGCGCGCCGGATCGCCCAGCGTCTGGTCGCCCAGATGCCAGTAGAGCATATTGCGCCGGTACTGGAACAGGTCAAGGTTGAAATGGGACTGCGCTTGTCTGCACAGCAGGAGGCTGCGGTCTATGCAGCATTTAGGCATGGCTTGTCAGTGATTACGGGTTCTCCTGGTACTGGTAAAACAACAGTGCTGCGGACGATACTTGAGGTTTACCGGCGGCTGTACCCTGATGGCAAAATTGCTCTTATGGCACCTACCGGTCGGGCAAGCCGCAGGATGTCGGAGAGTACCGGCTTTGAGGATGCCCGAACATTACACAGTGGTCTGGGACTGACCAGTGAAGAGGATGAGGGTAGCCGGAACAGAAAGTCAGAGCCACTGTCGGCCGATTTAATCATTGTGGATGAGTTTTCCATGGTGGATATGTGGCTTGCTGAGAAATTTTTTGAACGCATGAAGATAAATGCCAGAATCGTGCTGGTAGGCGACCCAGATCAGCTTCCGAGCGTAGGAGCCGGAAATGTGTTTCGTGAAATCATCGAAACCAAAATCGTCCCAGTAACGGTGCTGGATCAGATTTTCCGTCAGTCGAAGGATAGTCTGATTGCCTATAATGCCAAATTTATCAACGAGGGCAATACCAAACTGTTTTACGGACCGGACTTTGTTTTCGTGTCTGGTGATAGTCAGGAAGACACCGCTGAAAAGATTACAGAACGGTATTGTTTGGAGATACAGGAGAGTGGCATTGAGAATGTGCAGATTCTTTCACCTTTCCGTTCAGAAGGCGCCGCGTCGTCGGAACAGCTGAATGAGACCATTCGTGAATTGGTCAACCCATTCCGCTCTGCGGAGGAGGAAATCAAGTTTGGCCCCAAGATATTCCGGATCAATGACCGCATCATGCAGACCAAGAACACAGAAAAGGTATCTAATGGTGATTTGGGTTTCATCCGGTATATTAAGGACACTGACCAGGGCAAAAAGATCGGCATGGATTTTGGTGCTGGCAGGACGCTGGAATATGGCGTAGATGATTTGAGCAATGTGGATCTGGCTTATGCTACTACGATCCACAAGGCTATGGGCTCTGAGTATGAAACAGTCATTATGCCGCTGCTCAAAGCGCACACTATCATGATGTATCGTAATCTGCTCTACACTGGAATCACGCGCGCTAAAAAGCGGGTGGTGCTGATTGGGCAGAAACAGGTATTGTTTATGGCAATCCATCGTAATGAGATTGGAAAGCGAAATACGCTGCTGGGTATGCGTATCCAGATGTATTTCAAAGCCTACGCAAAGAAAGCCGGTATCCCCATTCCAGCTGCATTGGAAGAACAATTGAAGAACGCAAGTTAAAAAAGAGAGGTCAGATGCAGAAATAGCACTTGGCGTCTCCTATTTTTATGTCAGAAAGGAGTTTCCAACATGAACGAAAAAAGTAATCCGATGCCTATGATGTACAAAACAATTCCGGCAGTGGCAGAACTGAACAAGGTGCCGGGCTTTGACCCGCTCAAATTTCTGCGCCATAAGGTGTCCAGAAAGACAAATGAGGAAATGCTGCAGTTGGAATTGCCTTATCAGAAACTGTGGTTCCGTCTGCGCCACCCCCAGGGCCGCATGAAACTGACTACCCTGCGGATCACGGAACAGCTTGCGATTATGGAGGCCAGAGTCTATCTGGACCGCAGTGATGCAGAGCCCATTAGCAGTTACATCTCGCAGCACAGTGCGGAAGAAGGTACCGACTATGTGCAGGCTGCCCAGGATGAGGCATTGAGTGCTGCGCTGTCGGATGCCGGTTTTGGTCTGCAGTTTGCCGATGTTGCTGTTGACAGTACGGGCAAGGTGTTTGGAAGCAGTATTCCGCTTTCCGGGACAGCTCATATCCAGCAACCGATGCCAAATGCGGCGCAGAGGCCCGTAGAAGCCCCTGGAGCGGCGCTGCGGCAATCTGGTGGGGAAGTTCATGCCCAGCTGGAGAGAACGCCTCAGAACGCCGTAGAGCGCCGTAATGCGCCTGCTCGTCCGGCGCCTATTCAGAAACCTGCGGCAAAGCCGGTTCAGAATGAACAGTCCCCGGTTTCTCCGGTACAGCCCACTGTCCAGCAGATGGCTGCAGAAGAGAAGGAGAATATGGATACACTGCCTGCCGGCAAGGTAGAGGAGAATGCTCCCAATATGGAGCTGCCGGTACCGAGCCGCGAGGTTACATTGGATAGCAGTCCAAAACAGGATGATGCGTCTGAGCAGCCGGCCGCCTCCGTATTCCAATCGGATGAACCGGAAGAACTGCCTGTGGCGCCTGTTGTCCAACAGGAAGCACCCGATCAGCCTGTGGCGCCTTCTTATACGGAGAGCACTCCGGTAGAAGACATCTTGAAGGTAATGACCTTTGAAGAAGCGCAGAATGTGGTGGTGGATAGCGGTCTGAGCAAAGGAAAGACCATGGCAACAGTTGCCAAGGAGCGTCCGGTGAGTCTGAAATTCTACCTCACCCCAGGCAACAAGAGCACCAACAATATCGTTCGTGCTGCGGCGCAGATCATGCTCGATGGTATGGCCGCACAGAAAGCCGGATGATAAGCAGCCCCATCTATGGGGCCAAGAAGGGAGGGAGAACAGATGGACTCATATCCAGGAGATTTTCCGTTCGGTATTATGGATGTAGTGGAACTTCTACATCTACGAATCAGACGCCGACAGGCAAACAGTGTATATGTGGATTGCCCGTTTTGTGGTGACCGCCGCGGCAAGATGAATGTGAATTTCGTCAAAAATGTCTGGCGGTGCAATTATTGTGATGAGCATGGCGGTATGCTTGCGCTTTATGCGCGGCTAAACAATACGACTACATCCGATGCGTATTGGGAGATAGGAGAAGCCCTGTGCAACGATTTTCACAGGGAACGGCCGAACTCTGGATATGAGATGGCAGGAAACCAGCAGGCTGGCACTGGGTCCCCGGTTTCGGGGACTCAGACCGACCTTGCCGGATATGAGAGGAGGGGCGAACTAAAAACAGTGCAGCAAGCAGAACGGGCCAGCGGACAGGAAATTCATCAAACGCTTTCGCTGCTGCTCGCTATGCTGCCTCTTCAGCCTGCCCACCGCAACCATCTGCACTCCCCAAAACGGGGACTGTCGGATGAACAGATCGACCGGATTGGGTTCAAGAGCACTCCACCCCCTTTCCTTTGCCGCTCCATTACCGAGCGGCTGATGAAACAGGGATGCAAGGTGGAGGGGGTGCCCGGCTTTTATCTGGATGACAGCGGGCGCTGGACCATGAACTTCTACCGAAAAAACGCAGGGATTTTGATTCCAGCTGTGGGATACGACGGTATGATACATGGCCTGCAGATACTTTTGGATAGTCCGCTCAAGCAAAAAGATGATCCACCGGATAAGTCAGGAGCCAAATACATCTGGTTTTCGTCCTCGTCCAAAAATATGGGTGTCACATCCGGGAGCCCGGTACATTTTATCGGCAATCCATCTGCTCGGGTGGTCTATGTCATTGAGGGACTGCTGAAAGCAGACATCTCACACTGCCTGACAAACCGGACTTTTGCGGCGATTGCCGGCGCAAACAACACAAGCCAGTTGGATACGCTGTTTGCACTGTTGGCACAGAATGGCACTGAGGAGATCATTGAGGCTCATGATATGGATAAGTACAGTAACCAAATGACCTCTAATGGGGCATCTAAGATCTATCTGATGGCCCGAAAAAATGGAATGGCATGTCGTCGGCTGACCTGGAATCCGAATTATAAAGGGTTTGATGATTGGCAGCTTGCCCTTCGGGAGAAAGAACAGAGGGAAAAGGAGGTGCAGAGAATGAATTTTAAGCAGCAATATCTGTGCGGTAAGTGTGATTTTACTTATATAGATGGCTGCGTCGAGCTTTGGCACACCAGAGCGGAGAAAGATTTGGACCTGACAGAGTATCTGGGGCTGACAAAGGAAGAGTATCAGATATTTCTTGCTCAGGGCAATCAGGTGCTGAAGGATCTTCTGGACAGCCAGAGAGTTTTCCGGAGGTTTTGCATTTACCAGCTTTGCCTGGGTGAGACACAGACGGTACCTTTCGCGTTCAAGCAACTGGATGCACTGCGTAAGGCTGGATATGAACAGCCGCCTGCTGCCGCCTATCAGACGGTATGGAGCGCAGAGGTCTGTTGCCCAAAGGGGCAGAATGACATGGAAGTGCTGGGGCGCCTGTTCCTGGACTTTAATGAGCATTTGCCGGAAGATTACAGAGGCCGTCCGTTGGCTCCATCTGATGTGGTGGAACTGGACTGCCAAGGCAAACGCACATACTTCTATGTGAATGACTGCCGGGATTTTGCGCCGGTACGCTTCTCCCCATTCTTGTGTAAAAGACTTCCGGAGCCTGCTCAAAAACAGGAATGAAGGGATAGGGGTCAGATGCGTATTGCAGAAAAGAAGAAAAGCCAGATTACAGCACTGTATGAGCAGTGCTCCAATCTTCCGGCAGATGTCAGAAGTTGTCTGGAGAATGGCTACTTTACCGTAACGGTACCTCCACCCTGGAACATGAGCAATCAAAAGACTGCGCAGGAGGTGCAGGACAAAATCAAGGAATGGTCAAGGCAGTATACTGGCGTGGTCTGCTACTGTTTTGACAGCTTCAGCACACTTTTATATGTGCTGTGAGCAACACACAATGGCATGGAAAGGGTCATAACGGCCTACTCCATGCCATTTTTTGCGAAAGGAGATTTTACAATGGGTGTTTTTTCAGAAATAGCAATGGAGCAGCAAAACAGTATGTTCGATTCGTCTGCAGCCTTTGAGGATGATGAAGCCTTTGAGCTGGAGGAGATGGAATCTTTGCCTGTGCCGCCTGTAGGTACAGACACTGTCCCAGTATCGGCGGCTTCGGTTTCTGCCGGTGAGACTGCTTTGGCTGATGCAGAGGAGGAACCTGCGGATGAAGTAGCGCCTGCTGGGGAAGAGAAGTCTGCTGAGGAGGGGAATTCGGCACAACCGCCCGCCGCAGAAGATGAAGAAAAAAAGCGTGCGGAGCATGAGGCGGCTGAAGCCCAGCGCAAAGCGGAATTTGACGCCAAACAGCAGGCGAAGAAAGCCGCGGAGCAGGAGCAAATCGCCCGTCTGGAAGCGATGAGTGATGAAGAAGTAATCGCGGCCTCTACCCAGAGGGTGAGTACCGATGTAGAAAAACTGACACGGCGAAATATGAAGGAATGTGTGTCCGAGCATATCCAGATGCTCTGTATGGAAGATACGGCGTTTGCCCGTCTGACGATGCATCCGAAAAAGAACATGATCCGCTGTTTCCAGTACATCAACCGAAAGGCATGGGATTATGTGCAGGATGAACTAAAAGCAAGCGGAACCCGCCCTGGTCCCGGACAGCAGACATATGGCTGCGATGTGCCGGATGATATGTGCTATCAGTGGGCGGAAGATTATTTCCGTGACCCTGATGCCAAGGAAGACCATGAGGATGAGGAGAAGTTTGTTCCCAAGCCGTATGCTGGGAAGTCCTCTGCAAAGAGCAAACCCAAGAAGGCGGCAGAGAAGAAAAAGACGGAACCCAAGGCGGCACCCAAGCAGGAGGAAAAAAAGCCTTCTCAGGATGGGCAGATGTCGCTGCTGGATTTTGGGATGGCAAAGGCAGGCTGAGCCGGCAAAGGAGGAAAAATGCAGAATGATTGCTTATAAGGGTTTTCGCCCCGGGCTGATATGCCGTGGCTATCAGTTTGTGATGGGGCTCAATACGACTGAAAAAGCAAATTGCAGGGAAAATGGATTTCACTGTGCGGAAAATCCGCTGGACTGCCTTAGTTATTATTCCAGCCTGGAGCATTCGGAATATTATATTGTCAACGCCGGCGGCGACATCGATGAAGATGAGCATGACTCCAAAATCGCCTGTACGGAGTTGACTGTGATTAAGCGGCTAACCAAAGAGGAGCTGTTTTTACATGGTTTGGCCTACATGGTAGATCACCCGCGCAGGGTGTGGAGTTCCCATGTGGCAGCCAACCGGGCAATGGCGAACTGCGGTTATGCGGTGGTACGGGGGAAAGACCCCGTTGCCACCGGCAGACTGGGAGACATCCTTGCTTTTGCGAAGGAAGCGCCGGATTCGGAAAGTATCGTACAGGTTGCTGTAGGACAAATTGATGGTGTCACATTACTGCCGGATGTGTGGTATGGCGTGGATTTGACAAGAAGGACGGTGAATTGAGATGAAAAAAAGAGCCCTGATGGCACTTCCCAAGCTGACAGCGACGGATGA
>CALBGI010000024.1 GCA_937893675.1 uncultured Blautia sp. | reverse complement strand
ACTGAAAAGTAGTCGGGGATTTTTTTCTATCATACCTAAAAATTAAGCGCTTACTTTAAAGGAGGATGTGAGTGGGAGGTACAGACGTAATCTGGGATTAGCATCCTGGCTAGTCCCAGAAAATGTCCGTACCTCCGACCCAGAAAACGCATACCGCTAAATCAGAATAGATGTACCGCTGATTTTAGAATGAACGTACCGTTCGAGCAGAATTTGCACTTATTTACATTCCGGATTTATTTCAATAGTTCCCGCTTCATCCCCGGCGAAGCCGTCGCTTCCGTTAGCGCCGCTTACAGTACTGCCGTGTCCGGCATTTCCGCCGCGCGCGCCCCTGCCGCCAGCTTTTCCGGCAGCGCCCCCGTTTCCGGGGAATCCGCCTCTGCCGCCGCATCCGCCGGAAGCCAAAAGTGTTTTAGTATGAACGGTGCTGCCGTTTGTGCTCTTATAATAGATGGTATGATTTCCGCCGTTGCCGCCTCTGCCGCCAGCGCCGCCGTTACCGCCCTCGTTTCCATTGCCGCCATCACCGCCGTTTCCTCCGTTTGCGTGAACGGCACAGCAGGTTTTTTCATTGCCTCCTTTTCCACCGTTGCCACCATTGCCGCCATTGCCGCCGTTGCCACCGTTTCCACCGCGTCCTCCGGTACCCCATACGGTAAGATTTGTTTGAAGATCCTCAATTCTAAGTACAATGTCATCAGCATCCAGACCGTCTTTTCCCGGCATGCCATCAGAGCCCTTAGCTCCGTTGCCGCCGTCGCCGCCCGGTTGTCCGTCGGAGCTTACCGCGCCGCCGCAGCAATCACATTTTCCGGCAGCTCCATCGGCGCCGGGCATTCCGTCTTTGCCATTTTCCCCATGTTGCCCGTCTTCACCGTCATGGCCTTTCAGGATAATGTCATAGAACTGAGCGGACTGCCGTTCTGTCCGGGTAAGCTTATCTACCGTGAATTCACAGGGGGTGCTGATTTCAATATAACCGCCATCCAGGATGAGCTCCTTGAAACTCACAACGCAGGTGCCGGAATTAATGATGAGCGGTTTTTCCGGGGTAACGGTAGCTTTTTCACTACTGAGAATATCGACCGGGAAAACTGCCAGCTCCCTGTCAATCTGTGCAATCTGTTCCGGAGTCATTGTGCAAAGCCCCATAATGTGGTTGAGAATGGCTTTGCGCATGCGGGGACGGGACCAGTTTCTACGTCCGGTAAGTATATTTTTTCTCTGCTTTTCCAGAACAGGGATGTGTCCCACAAGTTGTTCCAGCTCTTCGACGCTGTGCAGAGCCTTTGACTGAAAATGAGGGATATTATCTTTGACTTCATCCAGCCCCATTCTTTTGTGACGATCGGCCCAGCCTTCAAAATTTTGTTTGTCTGTCATGAAAAAATTCCTCCTTTGATAGGGTTTATATTATGTCAGCTTGCAGCGGAGTGCATGCTGTACATTACGCTTAGGTGATATATCTGGCATAGTAAGTGAGAAACTGTGGAATTACAACTGCCCATGCAGGTGGATAAATATCTGCAAGAACCATATTTCTGGCGACGAAGGTCGTGCAGTTGTTGGTAAGTAAAGAGTAGTTTCCGAGTATTTGTTCGTTTGTATAGGCGGTCTGGATACGGGCAGCGGCATCGGGAGAAATCGGTATTTTTCCAAAGGTATGTTTTGCATTTTCTATGGTTTTTCCGTTTCTTACAAAGAGAAATGCGATTCCGTTTTCATCCTGAAACAGCTCTCTGCGAATGGTGTTTCTCCCTGAATTCCCGGCGAGATCAAGGGTCATTCGAGAGTGAAGGCGTTCTAAAAAGGAGCCGTTGTTCCTGTTTCCGACAATGAGGTAATCAGGATTATCAAGTGCGCGGTAAGAACGGAGTTTTTGGGCATTGCGCCAGCCTGTCCCAAGGCCGCTCATACCTCCGAACAAAGCGCCGACAGCAAGACCGATGCCCAGAGATGCCCAAGGCGTGTCAAAAAAGCTTCGCTTTTCTGTTATATTGGAAATACCGTTGTCTATTACGCCCTCAGCCATACCGAGCATACCGCCCAAAACAGCGTCTGACAGGATTTTCGTGGAAATTCTTGTACAGATTTGAGGAACCAGGGAAGCGGTTCCTGCTGTGAGCGCCCCGAAAACACCGCCGGATATTGCGGAAAGCAGGCAGGCGGTCACATCAAATTTTCCGGTGATAGCCGAGGTGATGCCGTAAATCGTTCCGCTGATGCCGGCACCGACGAGGAAACTTCCTGCAATACTGTAAAAAACGCTGACGGCCGGTGCGGCAGTGCCTCCCGAAGCAGCGATTACGATTGCGCCGCCGATCATCAGGGCTACTCCGCAGAAAATAGACAGAACAGAGCCTACCGGGTTATTCCCTGTAATATCTATATAGTTGATACAGTCTCCTCCGGCATAAACATAAGGCGAAAACGGTCCTGCCTGCGGATCCTGGCCATAGAAACAACCGATTTCCGCATTGTACCATCTGTGCGTGAAAAAATACAGGCCAACATCCTTGTCAAGTGGGCGCGCCAGATAACGGAGGGTACAGGGTGTGGATTCGAAGGTTCTGGCGTCGCCGCCATAAAGCCGATAAGTATAGGCATTTAAAATTTTACCGTTTTGAACAACTGCCCGTACCGACCCCTGGTAGTCCCGGATGATCTGAAAAAGCTGTTTGTTCTGCTCCATGCCCCAAAGCTGCGTATCCATAAAATAATAGGCACTTGAGCTGTCTTCTGTTTCCTCAAAAATTACATTTCCCTGAAAGTCATTGAGATAATAGGTCGTATGTTCTGGAAATCTTTTGGCAATTCGATAGCCGGCTCCCTCACAGAAAATATGACAGAAGGTTCCGCCGTCTGAGCCGGTGGGAGTTCCGGTTGTTTTGCTGTAAAAAAGGTGAAGGCTGTCTTGGGGGGAAGAAACTTCTGTTACTGCGCCGTTTTCATTGTAGGAAAAATACCGGGTCTGTCCTTTTTCGGTTATATGCAGCAGGCGGTTGCTGTCCTGGGGATATTGATAGCAAAGATCTGCGCCTTGCCCTTCTACAGAGTGAAGGGTACGATTGCTGTCATATCGGATTTGCGTATCTCCGGCCAGAACAAGGCGCCCATAGCTGTCATAGGAGCAGGAAAAGGCTTCGGTGCGGGGGAAATTCTGCGGAAGACCTTCGCCCTGCAGCGTTGTGGAAATACTCCGGATTTTTCCGGAATAGTCTTTTCCATCTGGGGAGGAAGCGTAAGTAAAGCTTTGTCTGAAATAGGGATCCTCCAGCGTTTTCAGCTGCTGGGTTGAGGTATAGGTGAGAATTCTGGAAAAATCGCCATTTCCGTAAACCTCCCGTTCCGTAGCACCAAAGGCGTTAAAGCTGCGCCGACCGATGGGGCGTCCGTCTGAGGACATGCCGGTCATTCTTCCGGCGGTATCATAAACGTAGGAAACAGCAGGAAGCGTTCTTCCCAGAAAGCTTTTTCCCTGACGCAAAAGGAGATTTCGGCAGTCGTCATAGGAAAAGGTAAGGGATGCCTGCCTGCCCTCAAATTCTATTCGTTTTTCTGCGAGATTACCGCGGAAATCATATAAGAAGGTTTCCATGACATTTGAAGAGGCATCTGTATACAGGGTTTCTGCCTGCCGGATATTTCCCAGTCCGCAGGGGTGACAGAAATTGTAGGAAAGCTTTCTTTCGGGGGAACAGTTCTCAGCAGGAAAATCCCCGGTATCTGCGAAGGCCTGCAGAATCTCTGTGTCAAAGTTGCCGTCTGCAGTTCCGGTTTCTTTTTGGCGGCCCATGGAATCATATTTCAGATAAATGTAGTATCCAGACTGTTTCCCGGCGCTGTCCTGATAAAAACGAGGGAGTCCCATGGAATCATAGACAACAGCCGTAGTGGCTCCGTCCGGGTTTTTCTTGAATACGCAGTTTCCCATATGATCGTATAGGAATTCTGTAATAAGGGAGGTCTTTCCTTCGAAATATCCCGAATGAAAGATTTTGGTTTTTTGACCAAGAAGGTTAAATTCATAGCGGGTTTGCTCCTGAAATGGCTCCGGCCCCAATCCCTCGCGCAGAATGTGGTCTTTCCAGTCACGGGCTGTCCAGTGCCTTTGACCGTCAGGCTCCTCCATAACAGATATAAACTGATTCTGAGAGATGAACCGGGAAAAACGAACCGGCGCAGTCTCAAGATCTTTTCCAGGAAGCTGTATTGTGGAGAGCTCCATGAGAGGTGAAGCGGAAAAAAAGCCTCTGGTGAAGCATCTGCCTTCATCCTGTGGATTTTTATCATGTACTTCGCCTTCCATAAGGCTCCTTTCCCAGTCGAATTTTGTGATAAAGCCGTGGCGATAGCCGGGAAACTCTCCGGGGAAAAATGCTTTTTTGCTCTGAACGGCGGCCTGTCCGCCAGGATGGTAAAGAACCTCCTCCACAAGAAGTCCGTCTTCCGTCATCATCTGCTCTTGCAGAGGCCTGCCGGTATTATCCTGAAAGGTAAATACAGGGCAGGGCATTTGGGTGGTGGAAAGAAAGCGTATCAGTACGGTGGATGGACAGTTCAGCTTAATACGGTCCGGAGTCTTTTGTTCTTTTTTGCAGGTAAAGAGAAGCTTACCGTCTGCCAGAAAGAGGATACCGGAACGGGTTACTGTAATGGTAATTTCTTTCCGGAACGGGAAGGCTTCCGTTCTGGATTCGCCGGAAGCGCCGCATCTCCATACAGAGTTGTCTTTGGAAAAGTGGCAGGATCCGATTTCTATGGAGAAGGTTTCTCCTACAATGGAAAGGTGGATTCCGTAGGGAAGAGTCTCAGGCTTTTCTGTGGAGATGCTTCCGCTTCCTAAAAGACCGCGGCTGTCCCTGAGCCAGTTGCCTTCCAAAGAAATATATTGACAAGAATCATTGCTTCTGGTGAAATCCAGGAAGGTTCCGCCGTTATATTTAACAGCGGCAGAAAAACACTCGGGAGAATCTTCTGCATAGCCGTAATGCGTGGACTTCAGAGGCGTTTCGCCATCGGAGATTTCCAATACAGGACGGGAATGACCATCATAAAAAAAGCGGCGGCCTTCCTTGGTATTGTAATGCTCGGCGGTTGTAAGCCGGGTTGATCTTTCATAAACAAAGCTTTGGGCTTCACAGTCTACTGGGGTAAGGAAGCAGGTATCCAGCAGAAGACAGCCGTTTCCACGGTTTTCTACGCGGAGGCAGGAAAGAACTTTTGCTTCGGTAAACAGAATTTGCCGAATGCTCTGCCAGTGCTGAGGAGCCGGATTTTCCCAGGGAAAAATCTCTTCAGTGCCATCTGCGTATTTCAGATGAAGAGAAAGTTCTTCTGAGGATAAATTTTCTGCCTTTGCAGCGCAGCTGAAAAGATAGCGTCCCTCGGCGCGGTCAGGCGAAAATGTTACGCTGCCGCCCGGAGAAAGCCTGAGGCATTGAGTTCCGCTGAAAAATTCTTCGGAGGTGAGTTCCGCATTTTCCCAGAACACGCCGCGAAGGCATTCATAATCTTCAAAACCGGCATAAACAACCTCCGAGAGAGCGGCGGATGAAAAGTGGGCTATCGGAAGTTGTTGATTTTTATCGTACTGTGTCGCGGATATCCGTCCTTTTGCCCCTGTGCTTTCCACGACCTCGTCCCAGGGTGTATAAGACAGAATTTCTTCGTTTTTCTGCCAGTTCTTAGAGCGGCAGCTTTCCTTGAAAAATTCAGCATCGCCCGTCTGTTTCCATAGATAGGTCTGGTAGGGACGGTACAAACCGTCAAAGCGCCGGAAGGTCTGTACATGTGCGGACAAAGGCGTATTTTTTGAGTCTTTTACAGTTGTCTGTACAATGAAGGAAAGAAGATTTTCTTTCAGCATATCCGGGTAAACCTCGTGGCCGTAGAGAAACTCCTGCGTAGTTTGGGCAATGCTGCCGTCAGACAGGACATTGGAGGAGGTCATGCTTCGTTTCCGTCCATACATGGTTTCGTAGTGATGGGTAATATGCTGCACAATGGAAGCTGGAGCTCCTGTTGTCAAATCCGGGCGGAAGAATTCTTTTGTCTGACGCCCCTCTGCCGCAAAATGGACAGACTTGTTTTTCAGGTACTGTATTTCGTTGGTATCTCTGCAAAGCAGGGTTTCTTTGCTGTCATAGCATTCGGTTCGGAAAACCTGGCCGCAAAGCAGGCTGTATATTTTCCGACTGTGAGAAAACTCTCCGTCCGGTGGATAGCAGGCAGCCGGATTTTGTGGAGAAAGTCCTGCGTAGAAGAGGGTTCGGGTGTAGCCGTACTCTTTGTTTTCAGAGATGGGAATGGTATCGACAACCGAATAGTTGGGGGATCCATTCTGAAACGAGACACCCTCAGGATGATAGGAAAAGTAGGTATTTTGTATCTGGGAGCCGGTATGTACAGCAGTTTTTCTTACCTGACGGACAGACTGGTGCTCCTTATAGCTGTCTGCCTGGAGGTGATAGAGACGGATGGATTTTACCTTTTTCAGGGAATCGCCTTCATAGGTAACAAGAATATTTCCGCCAAGAAGGAGGTCCTTTCCTTCCGGATCCAGAAAGCATTGTCCGGTGAAGCAAAACTCTTTTCCCGGTTTTTTGTTTTTGAAAAACAGGATGCGGCATTCCTTTTTATTTTCCAGCTCATAGATCAGATAAGAGCCTGTTTTGGAGAACAGCGCGCTTTGTGGCCGGGTTTGGGATGGCAGCAGGAAGATCTCCTCCCAGGTATCGGAGGGGGTCTTCGCAAATACCTGCCGTCCTAAAAGGGCAAATTCATCAGATACGGCGGGCTGGCAGATCTCGCTGGTATTGGACAGGGGATTTGCGCGAGGCGTTCCTTCGTCTGTCCAACGCCCGTTATATACATCATAGCGAAGAGCGGTAAATTCCTGCCGGCCTTTCTCATATCGGGCGGCCAGCGCAAGATCTGATCCGTAGGCATATCGGTATGAGGAGCCCTCATGGGGCGACAACAGTTTTTTTTCGTTCCAGCTTCCGGGCGTATAACGGAAAATATTCTGAGCCTGCCCGATGACGGTATCGGACATAACACCATAGAGAATAGGATTGGAAGTGTTTTTGGTCTGGCGAAGAGCAATGCTTTTGATATCGCGAAAAACAAAAGCAGCATCCCATCGAAGAAGAAATTGCGTGGCGGCTACATATTTTTCATCCTCCTCCCGGATAAAAACGGCAGAGGCCTGGCAGGCGCCCACAGACCACACGGTTTTGGGGGAGGTAAGCTCCCAGTTTACCAAAAGACGTTGGCGGCTTTGGCTTGCGAAACACCAGCGTCTGTCAGAGTTTCTGTAAAAGCTGCAAAAATTCAATGTCTGTATGGAACTCTGGTATCCTGCCACAAAGACACAGCCGCGCCCTGCGCCCAGGGACAGGTTGTTATAAAGGGCAGTGTTGAGAGAGAATTTTTCCCATTCCTGCACCAGGGGAGTATATTGATAAATAAACAGCGTACTGCTGCTTTGAGACTGCATTGCGACAAAATCATCTCCGCAGGCGAGGGAAATATTTTTTCGGGAATCCTGCTGCTCAAATGAGGAGGATATCCATTCGTGACGGCGCAGGGGATTCTGCCTGTAAAGATAAAGGGTAAACCCGGGCTTTCCAGGGCGCTCAGCCATTATGAGGAAAAATTCTGAAAACACAATGATTTCATAGCAGCCGGGAATAAGATTCTGCAATGTTTTATCCTGCCAAGCCTCGAATGTTCCATGCCAGGAATATATATGGATATCAGAATGGGTTCCCTGTTCAAAACCTGCAATGGTATAGGAAGAACCCTGCCATATCCGGGCTTCATATCCCGGAGCCGGCGGTTTTATGCAGAACGAATTTTGCGTGCCTGGAAGTGTGGTACGGGTATATTCTATAGCTGTTTTTTCACCGTAAGGATAGGAGACTTCAGTCAAAAGTCCCCTGTGGGGGGAAGTCTTGTCGAAATCATAGGTGAATTCCATGTCCGGATCTGAAACACCGGTACCGTAGATGCGGCGCATTTTTTGAAGATAGCGTTTGGTAAATGAGGGATTTTTCTCGTCGGCCAGATTCATAAGACAATAAAGGAAGGAATTGCGGTAATGCAGTGTTCCGTCCGGATATAGAATCTGTATTTCGGAAAGATAGTATGGATTATTCAAAAAACAGTAAGCTTCCTTGCCGTTTGGGGAGAAATGAGATGCCGGCTGTTCAAAAGCTTCCCGTTTGCCATAAATAAGCTGTGCTCCGGCTCCATGAGGGGAACGTATGGAAGAGAGGCGGATATTTCTGGTGGAAGCGACGCCGCATATGGAGACAGTATCTTGAACATAGGAATAGGTGCTTTCTCCCAGACCATAGGAGACAGATTTTGAGAGATACCAGGCAGTGGGCATGGGACGGCCTTTTCCTGTGGAGCATGCGCCAACCCAGTTGTCATATTCCGGCTGAAGGCAGATGGAATCGAGGGTTCCTCCATACTGACAGATGCTTCCATCATCCTTGACAATCTCCCAGAAAGACTGTGGATTGTCCGGATAATAATAAAATTTCCAGAAGGGGAATTCCTCCGCAAAAAAGGCAATGCGTTCTTTCTGTGCATTCAAACGATTCAGATAATGAACACCGCCTTCGGCCACGAGATAATAGGCGGAGTCATAGGTGTTGCAGACGTTGGGATAAAGCAGCTCGATGCGCGGCAGATCCATGTGCCAGCCTTGTCCCAGAAGGGAATCCGGCTGACATATATTGGATACAGACGAAGCGTCTTCACTGGTACTGCGATAAACGGCAGACAGGCTTACCGCAGTTTTTGTACCTGCCTCCAGTTCTGCCAAAGGCAGCGTGAAGCTGGTCTGACCTTCAAAAAGACTGATGTGATTCAGTGAGTTGTTTGTGGACGAAGCACCTTTTTGACATGTCCGTTTCAGCATGTTATCCATAAAAAGCCCTCCTGTTTGAAGAAGTATGACTATATTTTACCATATCGTTTTCTGCAATTGCTACCATATATGATTGTATCAGGGGATTTTTTTGGGAAAAGCTGAAAAAGGAAAAGGCTTCTTTTGATTTGCAAGGAGAAACATGGTACAATAGGAACACTTGATAAGTGGCGGTTTTATGGAAGGAGCCTGAAAAAATGAAAACGAAAATTGACATAAAAAAGAATGGAATATGGATGGGGGTTCTGGCGTTTCTGATTCCGGTGGGAATTCTGCTGTTTTCCTGCTGGATGGGAGGAATGTACCCTTTTGGAGACCGCTCTTTGGTTTACCATGATATGCAGTATCAATACGCGGATTTCTTTATGTGGTTCCGTCAGGTCCTTCAGGGAGAGGAGAGCTGGAATTATTCTTTTCATGCAGGGCTGGGCGGAAATACTACGGCCCTGGTGGCGTATTATCTGGCTTCGCCGCTGAATTTTCTGCTTTTGCTTGTTCCGGCGGAGAAGATCGCACAGTTTTTTACTCTGCTTATCATTCTGAAGCTGGCGCTGTGCGGTGTGACGGCATACGTTTATCTCAGAAAGCTGCATCTGGCAGAAAACATGCTGGGTGTTTTTCTGTCGGTGGGGTATGCGCTCATGGGCTACAATATTCTCCAGTGCAGCAATGTGATGTGGCTGGACGGCGTGATTATTTTGCCGATACTGGCTCTTGGCATACACAAAATGATATATGAAAAGAAGTGCGGAGTCTATTTTTTCGCTCTGTTTTATGCCATTGCTTCCAACTGGTACATGGGATATATGCTGTGTATTTTTGCATGTATTTATTTTCTGATGGAAACCTGCCTGTTTTATGAAAACAAAAGGTTTTCCGTGAAGGAGACCGCGGGAAATATTGGGATTTTTGCGGGATATTCGATTCTGGCTGTACTGGGCAGCTGTTTTCTGTTTTTGCCGCAGACGCTGCAGATGATGAAGCAGGGGGAGCCTTTTGATGCCGCTGTTCTGCAGCCGGATATGGGGTTTTCCTATCTGGAAGGCTTTCGGGATCTGTACCTGCAGAGCGATAAGCTGACACAGATGGACTGGATTCCGCCGATTTTTGTGGGGACGCTTGTGCTTCTTCTGACAGTGCTGTTTTTTGCGGGACGAAGCATCAGCAGATACAAAAAGATTGTGTTCGGGACGTTCCTTCTGGGATTTTTGATGCTGCTGTGTTTTAAGCCGTTTAATTATCTGTTTACCGGATTAAAGATACCCAACAATCATTATTTTCGTCAGGCATTTCTTTTTAGTTTTCTGATGCTGGTGACAGCGGGCTATTGTGCAAAAGCCCTGGAAGAAGAAAAGGTAGAAGGGGCGGCTATTGGGAAAAGCGTGGCAGTTATTGTAGGTGTTGGATTATTATTTGATATGCTGCAGAATTATCAGCCCCGCGCAGGCGTCTATGTGAGCTGTGTTCTTGTTCTCATAGTGGGCGGTGTATGTGCGTTTCTCTGGAATCAGAAAAAATATCGCAGATGGGGAGCTGTTTTGCTGCTGTTCTGTATGACTCTGGAATTCTCCGCAAAACTGCTGTGGGAATTTGAGGATCATGTGGAAAGTGTCGGGTATTATACAGAGTATAATCGGACCATGGAAGAGGAGATAGAAGAGCTGAAGAATACAGATGCGGCGTTTGATATGTACCGGGTGGATAAGACTTTGACACGAAGCGCGGGGATCAATCAGGGCTTTGGCAATGAAGGGATGAGCTTTGGGTATTCTTCTGTGGCGCAGTATGCCTCCACGGACGACATGCAGATGAAGGAGCTTCTGATGAAATGGGGATATGGAAGCAATAACAAGCATCTTCCCTATTATCCTGTTTTGCCGATGGATTCCCTTCTGGGTGTAAAATATATTTATTCCAGAAATGATGTTTATAAAGGGGAGCTTCTCAAAGAAGGAATTCTGGGGGATGTCCGCCTGTATGAAAATCCTTATGCGCTGCCCATCGCGTTTGAGGTGGATGAAAACTGCGGGGAGATCGCCTGGAGCGACGATGCTTTTTCCAATCACGAAAAGCTGTACAGTGCTCTGCTGGGCTATGAGGCCGGGCTGTACAATACGCCGGAGATCCTGGAGAGCAATACGGACGGCGCTTCCTGGAGGAACTGGAAGCTGGAGGTGCAGGAGGACGGACCTTTATATCTGTATTTTAAATACAGCAATCCGGATATGACGGTTCATGTGGATCATTCTCAGATAGCTTCTGTTTCCTGGTATAACAATCATGTTATATATGCCGGGGAGTTCAAAAAAGGAGACATTGTTGAGGTGATGGCGGCGAATGGAACCTATATGGAGGATTACGGATTTCTGGCCGCTACGTTACGAATGGAGAATTTTGAAAAAGCCATTGCTTCTCTGAAAGAAAACAAAGCAGAAGATGGCGTGCGGGAAAAAACGGGCATGACAATAAAGTATCAGGCAGAGGAAGAGGGAAGGCTTTTGTTTACCATTCCTTATGATAAAGGCTGGAAGGTCACTGTGAACAACGAAGAGACAGAGCCGCAGAAAATTGCGGGAAATTTTATGGCAGTGGATATCAAAGCGGGAGAGAATGTGATCGAATTCACGTATTCCACGCCCGGACTTTTGGCAGGCTGTATGTTGTCGGTGATTGGCTTTGTGGGATTTGCAGTGTGTGAGTATCTGAGAAAAAGAAAAATGAAATTTGCAGGATAAAAGAGAATTTATAGAGGAAATCCTAGACGATGAGACGTGCGGGAATTTTATTTTGAATAATTTAAAATAAAATTCCTGCCTTCTAATTATTTGATGAGTATAACAATATCTTATTGACAACTTTGCGGGATTTTGTATATAATAATGCTAATCAAAAGCCGATTCCGGCTTGTATAAGACCATTCGGTCGATTTTCCCATTTCTTTTTGAAGAATGCAGAATGAACGTATTGGGCTATTGCTTTTCCTTCTTTCCCTTGCTATACTCAAATCAGAAAATCTGCATTTTTCCTTACGATGTAAAGGAGGTTTTATGCAGGAAAAGGACATTGTTTCTATGGAATATTTTGAGGATCCGGCGCGCTTTGCGGATTTACTCAACGGGTTTTTATTTCGGGGGAAACAGATCATCAAACCGGAGGAGGTGAAAGAAGCGAATCGTTCTGTTTCCGGTCGTGTTTTTGCGGAGGGAGAAGTGAAGGCTTATCAGCTGTTTCGGGATATTTTTCGTCGAGTGAGTTGTCGTATGCATATTTTGCTGGTGGCTATTGAAAACCAGAGCGGCATTCATTATGCTATGCCGGTGCGTGTCCTAAACGCGGAGGGAGCAGCTTACGCAGGGCAGGTGAAGACAAGAGAGAAGTTTCACAGGGAACAGAAGGATTTGACTGGAGATGAGTTTGTATCCGGTTTTGCCAGAAATGACAAGCTGCAGCCATTTATTACGCTGGTTTTATATTATGGGACAAAAGAATGGGACGCCCCCAAATGTCTGAAAGATATGCTGGACTTATCAGAATTTCCGCAGGGAGTGGCTGAGATGGTACAGGATTACTCTCTTAATCTTTTGGAGATCCGAAAATATCCTTATCTGGAGCGGTTTCAGACGGATATCCGGTATGTGTTCGGCTTTTTGCAGAATGCGGAAGATAAAGAGAAACTCATAGCATATATGAGAGAAAACAGCGAGACTTTTTCAAAATTAGATGAGGAGGCTTATGATCTGATCGCGGTGATGTCGAAAACCAGTCAGCTGAAGCAGTTAAAGAAGATTTGTCGGAATGAAGGAGGAACCGATATGTGTAAAGCGATTGACGATATGATTGAAGACGGAAAAAAAGAGGGCATTGCTCTTACAAAACAGGTATTTAAAATGAATAGTGAGGGGAAA
The DNA here is from genome assembly GCA_937893675.1 of uncultured Blautia sp. Taxonomy (GTDB): domain Bacteria; phylum Bacillota; class Clostridia; order Lachnospirales; family Lachnospiraceae; genus Blautia_A. The sequence goes on along the minus strand of CALBGI010000024.1, from coordinate 51,958 downwards.
AATCCTCAGGAAATTGCTGAGCAATGTTTGATATCGCTGGAGGAAGTACAATTGATTCTGGAGTGACAGCAGAGCATCTGCCGAACCCTGTAACTTCCTGTAAAAACTCCGTCATTGAAATGTAATATTGGGTATGCTATACTTATCTCAGATTTTAAGCTGCCGGGGGGATGAAATACCAGGTGGTAGAATAAGAGGGATTATGTGAGTAAACGGGAAGATTATAAGCGATTTATCGTCTTTTGTCTGGCGAGCGTGGTCATTCTGGCGCAGACGGCGGTATTCGCGTATGTGTGGTATGATTTTTACCGCAAACTGATTTTTGAGCCCTTCTGGCGCAAGGGTAACTGGGTTCTGATTGCCATATACGGTCTCATTCTTATGATGTTTTCCAAGATGTATGGTGGTCTGAAGGTGGGATACCTCAAAAAAATTGATGTATTCTATTCTTTGACTCTGGCGACCATTTGTACGAACATTGTAACGTATCTTCAGATTACCCTGATCAACCGGTGGTTTTTGCCGGCGCATGCTATCATTGAGATGACCTTTGTGCAGATTGTTCTGATCGTGGTCTGGATTTTTGGCACCAGCTATGCCTATTCCAGGATTTACCGGGCAAGGAAGCTTCTCATTATTTATGGAGACAGAAGTCCCGGAGATCTGATACAGAAGCTGAATTCCAGAAGCGACAAGTATGATATCAGCGGACTTGTGCATATTGACAGAGGCGAAGCTGAGATTTTTCAGATGATAGAGAAATATGAAGGTGTCATTATCTGGGATTTGCCGGCAGGCATTCGCAACCGGTATCTGAAGTATTGTTTTGAGCATTCGGTGCGATGCTATGTGAGCCCGAAGATATCCGATATCATTCTGGCGGGCAGTGATAGAATTCATCTGTTTGATACGCCGCTTCTTTTATCAAGAAACTTGGGGCTTTCGGTGGAGCAGCGTGCTTTGAAACGGATCTTGGACATTTTTATGTCCTTGATTGGAATTATTGTGACCTCGCCGTTAATGCTGCTCATTGCGCTGGCGGTGAAGCTATACGATCATGGACCGGTGTTTTATCGGCAGCAGAGACTGACCTTGCACGGAAAAAGCTTTCAGATATACAAGTTTCGCAGTATGTGCGTGAATTCGGAAAAGGACGGCGCCCGTCTTGCCTCCAAGCATGACAGCCGAATCACGCCCATAGGCTATGTACTTCGCAACCTGCATCTGGATGAGCTTCCGCAGCTTTTCAATGTGCTCAAGGGAGATATGTCCATGGTAGGGCCGAGGCCGGAGCGCGAGGACATTATGAAGGAATACGAAAAAGAGATTCCGGAGTTTGTATATCGGCTGAAGGTGAAAGCGGGTCTGACAGGATATGCCCAGGTTTACGGGAAATATAATACCACACCTTATGATAAACTAAAGTTGGATTTGTTTTATATTGAGAATTATTCCTTTCTGCTGGATTTGAAGCTTTTGTTCATGACCGTGAAGATTTTCTTCCAGAAAGAGGTTTCCGAAGGGGTGGAAGATACCCAGATGAATGCGCTGAAAACCTCCACGAAGGAGAATAACTCGGAAGAAAAATAAGATAAGGAGCTGCTGCAAGAAACACCTGCGATGGTACCGCCGGGGCGTGATATTGCGACAGCTCCTCATTTTTAATTTGCATCCATAAACTCCATATATTCTGTCAGAACCGGTTCCGGTTCCCCAATGCGGCGGATTTCGCCGTCATGCATCCACATGATCGTGTCGCACAGCTCCTGGAGTGTGGAAATATTGTGGGATACGATGAGCACTGTCCGGCTTTTGTCGGAGATGAGACTTTTCATTTTTTTGTAGCTTTTTTTCTTGAATTTCTGGTCGCCGACGCTGAGCACCTCGTCGATGAGCATGATATCGGTCTCCAGAATGGCTGTGATAGAGAAGGCCAGCTTGGAGTACATGCCGCTGGAGTAGGTGCGCACCGGCTTGTCGATAAAGTCGCCCAGCTCGGAAAAATCGATGATTTCCTGTTCTTTTTCCCGAACCTCTTTTTCTGTGAAGCCCAGAAGCAGGCCGGAGAGAATGATGTTTTCGCGGCCGGACATTTCTTTTTGGAAGCCCACACCGATGGACAAAAGGGAAACGCTGTTTCCGTGCAGGTCAATGGAGCCGGAATCCGGGGAAAAGATACCCGCGATGGCGTTTAGCGTGGTGGATTTTCCGCTTCCGTTTTTGCCGATAATGCCAAGGATCTCTCCCTTTTGTACGGTGAAGGAGATTCCCTTGACGGCCACAAAATTCTCAGCCTTGCGGCGGTGAAGCTTGAGAAAATTCCGCTTGATGGAGGTTTTTTTCAAATCCCGGTAGCTGATGACCAGGTCTTTTACTTCAATGGCAGTTGTTTCTTCCATAATCAATCCTCTTTTATTTAGATCACTTTTACATAGCTGTTTTCGTATTTGTAAATTTTACGGATTCCCAGAATGCTGATGACAACACCGATGACAAACCAAAGGAGCAGCCATTTCAGGCTGGGAGACTTGCCGTACAGCACGCAGTCCCTCATGGAGGAGAGCAGAAAGGCAATGGGATTGCACTTTGCAATATATTTGTTGTAGGGCGCCGGAAGGCGGGTCATGATGTTCCAGAAAATACCGGTCATGTAAAACATCAGCCGCAGGGCGATATTCAGCACGTTGGACAAATCCTCGATAAATACGCCGTAGTGCATGAGAAAGCATCCGAAGCCGAAGGTAAGGATCACCAGGGTAAGAAGAATGGGGAGGGCATACACGACCCGCCAAGTAACGGGAACGCGCCACACCACAAGCATACAGATGATGATGCCCACGGAAACCAGCATTTTGAAGCCGTTGATGCCCATTTTTACCAGAAGCAGTACGTATTTTGGAAGGTAAACCTTGGACACAATGGCTTTGTTCTGCCGCACAAGCTTGACGCTCTGCACCATACTTTTGTTGAAAAAATCCCACATGGTGATGCCGATAAAAATGAACACCGGGAAATAGGGCTCGGAAGCATGGAATACGTATCCGAAGATAAAGGCATAGATCATCATGAAGCACAGCGGGTCGAGAATCCACCACAGCCAGTTGAGGTAGGAGTTGGCCACCTCGGACTTCAGGCTTGACCGGGAGGAGTAAAAGGCGTATCGCCAGTATTTTTTCATGTGTGTACAAAATCTGGAAAACATAGAAAAATCCGCTCCTGTTTTTTGACATTGTGATTTTTAAGATAAGTTCACTCTATCATACCGCAAGAAGGAGGAGTTGGCAAGGCAAAAAGGAGCGGGTCGGGCGTTCGTCCGCACAGGGGCGCTTCCAAAGTCCGCCGTTGAAAACAGGCACTGAATATGATATGATTAAAAAACAGTATCTGCGGGAGAATAAGAGAATGAAAAGGGTCATTACCTACGGAACATTTGATTTGCTTCACTATGGACATATCAACCTGCTGCGGCGGGCAAAGCAGATGGGAGATTATCTCATTGTAGCGCTGTCCACAGATGAATTTAACTGGAATGAAAAAAAGAAAAAAAGCTATTTTTCCTACGAGGAGCGCAGGCAGCTTCTGGAGGCCATCCGCTATGTGGATCTGGTGATTCCGGAGGAGAGCTGGGAACAGAAGGCCAGTGACATCCGGGAGTACCATGTGGATACCTTTGTCATGGGAGACGACTGGAAAGGGAAATTTGACTTTCTGGAAAAAGAAGGCTGCCGGGTAGTATATCTGCCGCGCACAAAAGAAATATCCACTACGCAGATAAAAAGCGATTTGAACAGAGAGTGATCGATATGGAACAGCCAATGGTTTCTGTGGTGATACCGGCCTACAACTGTGCCGCTTACATTGTTCAGGCGCTGGACAGCGCTTTTGCCCAGGAGGTCCCTCTTGAGGTGCTGGTCATTGATGACGGTTCCAGAGACGGGCTTCTTGAGGTGCTGAAGCCCTATCTGGGGCGTCCGGATTTTCGCTATTTTTCCAATCCCGTGAACCTCGGGGCTGCCGGAAGCCGTAACCGGGGCGTGCAGAAAGCGTCAGGAACCTATGTGGCGTTTCTGGACGCAGACGACTGGTGGGAAAAAGGAAAGCTCGCGGCGCAGCTTGCGGCGATTATGAGAACCGGCGATGTGCTGTGCACCACCGGGCGCGAGCTTGTGCGGGAGGACGGAGCTTCCACCGGACGTGTGATCCCGGTCAAAGAAGTCATTACCTACCGGGAGCTTCTGAAACACAACAGCATCAACTGCTCCTCCGTACTGCTCCGCCGGGATGTGGCTCTGGAATTTCCCATGGAGAGGGACGATATCCATGAGGACTATCTCACCTGGCTTCGCGTGCTTCAAAAATACGGGCGTGCGGTGGGGATCAACCGGCCATATCTGAAATATCGTCTGCGCCGGGAGGGCAAATCCGGGAACAAGCTGCATTCCGCTGCCATGACCTACAGGGTGTACCGCTGTATGGGGTACGGAAGGATAAAAAGCACGCTGTTTTTTGCCTCCTACGCAGTGCATGGGCTGCAGAAATACGGCGGCTGGAAAGGAACCTCATGAGCAAATGGAAGAATCTTCTGACGGCGCAGCTTTTGAAAAAGAACAAAGGCATCGCGCCGAATCCTTATATATGGGTGTTTTCCTCCACGGAAAACAGGTATTATAACTACAATTCCAAGTATTTATTTGAATATGTCAAGGAAAATCTGCCTGAGATCACCCCTTATTTTGTCATCAATGACGATGCGCTCCGCAAAAAACTGGGAGAGCTCCACGGGGAAGCGTACTTTATTGAAACGAACACGGCAGAGGGCATCAAAAAGGTTTTGGGAGCCGGCGTATGGTTTACCTCCGCTGGTCTGCCGGTGTACGGAACGGGCCTTGGAGAAAACCGCCTGATCGTCAATCTGTGGCATGGAGTTCCCCTCAAGAGAATTGCGCTTATGGACCGGAATTTGAAGCGCACGGCGAGGGTTTATTTCCGAAAGATTTTTTCGGAAAATTATACGCATATTCTGACGACATCCAGGGGGCTTGTGCCTGTCATGGCAAAGAGCTTCGGCGTGGGCGAAGAGCGGATCCGTGTGTGGGGGCAGCCCAGAAACGACGGGATTTTTGTTGCCCATGACCGGGAGGCGATCCTGAGAGGTCTGTACCGGGATCTTCCGGAATATAAGAATATTATCCTGTATGCGCCCACATTCCGGGACGGGGGCGAGACCCGGCTGTTTCCTTTTGCGGATTATGACCGTGACACGCTGGGGGATTTTCTGGAAAAAGAAAAGCTTTTGATCTTTGTGCGCACGCATGTACAGGAAAAAAGCAGCGCCAATGTTTACCTGTCTTCCCGCATCCGGTATCTGGGTGTGGAGGAAGCGGAGGACATCACCGGGCTCCTGGGGATTTTTGACCTGCTTGTCACGGATTATTCCAGCATTTATATTGATTATCTGCTGACAGGAAAGCCCATGATCTTTCTGCCTTACGACAAGGAGGAATATCTGGACGAGCGCGGGATGAATTTCACCTACGAAAAAGTGACGCCGGGACCGAAGCCGGAAACGCAGGCGGAGTTTACAAAGGCTCTGGCAACCCTTCTGGGCGGAGAGGATTCCTACCGGAAGGAACGGGACAGAGTCAACCACTTTTTTAACGAAATCAGGCGTCCCTGCGCGCTGGAAATCTGCAGGCAGATTTTGAAGGAGATAGAATATGGGGAGTCTGGTAAAGACAGCCAAAAAACTGATTAACATTTCCCCCCGGGTAAAGGAATTCTCCATTGCCCTCTACGAGAGCGTGCAGAGGAGAAGATACCGGGGATATACGCACCGTTTTCCTGTGGAGAGGGAGACGGTGATTTTTGAAGCTTTTTTAGGCAACCAGTACGCCTGCAGCCCGAAAGCGCTGTACGAGGCCATGTGTTCCATGGAACAGTACCAAAGCTATAAAAAAGTGTGGATGTTCCGGAATCCGGAAGCGCACAGGGAGCTTCTTGAGAATCCGGGAACCATTCTGGTAAAATATGGCTCCGCGGAATACTATGAATATTATGCCCGCGCAGGAGTGTGGATAACCAACTACCGGCTGGCAGCGGGAATTGAGAAGCGGCCGGAGCAGATTTATGTGCAGACCTGGCACGGCACTCCGCTGAAAAAAATCGGCTGTGACGTGGAAAGCACCGGGATTTCAAAGGCCCAGCAAAAAAGGACTGCCGCGGAGTACGCCAGAGAGGGGCAGCGGGCGGATTATCTGCCCTCTCCGTCGCCTTTTTATTCCGAGAAGATAACGAGCGCCTTTCGCCTGGGCAGTCAGGCAAAAATCCTGGAGTATGGCTATCCCCGAAACGACGCGCTTCTTGCGCCGGATAATGGAAGAGGGGCGGCGATCCGAAAGAAGCTGGGGATTGGGCCTGGCAAAAAGGTGATCCTGTATGCCCCAACCTGGCGGGATAATCAGCACACTGCCGGGGAAGGCTATACCTATCGGCTGGGAATTGATTTTGATGCATTGAGACGAAATCTGGAAGAGGATTGCGTGATCCTGTTCCGGGCGCATTATCTGATCAGCACCCGGTTTGATTTTGAGAAGTTCGGGGGCTTTATCCGCAATGTATCGGACTACGATGACATCAATGAGCTGTATCTGGCAGCAGACATGCTGATCACGGATTATTCCAGCGTGTTTTTTGACTATGCCAATCTTGAGCGGCCCATTCTTTTTTATATGTATGATTACGAGGAATACAAGCACGAGCTTCGGGATTTCTACTTTGGAACAGAGGAATTTCCAGGGCCGGTGATACAGGAAGAGCGTGATATTTCCCGGGATATCCGGGAGCTGTTCCGGGATTTTCAGGTGGATGAGACCTACCGCGCGTTTAACAATAAATATAATCCTCACAGAGAGCCGTGCAGCGCCCGGGTTCTGGAGGAGATTCTTGGTTGAGGGAAAGCTGTATGCGTTTTTTGAGTCTTCTGAAAAATACATGGTATGCCTGGTGGTACGAAAAGGGGAAGATCCGTGAACATCGGGTCCTTCTGGAATCCAAAAACGGAGAAGATCTGGGCAGCAATATTCTTCGGATCGCAGAAGCTCTGGAGGGAGAAGAATTTCAGGATCATACCTGTTATCTTGCCTGCAATAAAAAAGAAATGCCGCACGCCCGCGCGCTCCTTGGCTCCTGCCATGCGGATCGGATCAATCTCGTGGAGTGCGGAAGTCTCCGTTATTTTTATCTTCTGGCCTCGGCAGGCTTTCTTTTCACGGACACGTCGTTTCCGAGACGGTTTATCAAAAAACAGGGCCAGGTGCTGGTCAATACCTGGCACGGCACTCCCTTCAAAAAATTCGGCAGGGATGTTCCTGCGGGCGTGTATTCCATGGGAAATGTGCAGCGGAATTTTCTCATGGCAGATTATGTGGTCTGCGCCAGCCCTTTTGTAAGGGAGACGTTTGCGGATGCCCAGAATTTGGAGCAGCTGTATAAGGGGAAATATCTGTATGCGGGGCAGCCGCGGAACCAGGTGTTTTTTCGGGAGAAAACGGCTCTTGATATAAGGAAGAAACTGGGACTGGAAGAGAAACGGATTTACTGCTATCTGCCGACCTGGCGGGGGGCAGAGAAGGCCGGGCAGACACAAGAGGCGCGTCTTCGCCAGGCGGAGCGGATTCGGGAAATTCTGGGAACGCTGGATGCAGGTCTTGAGGAGAACGAGGTGCTTTATGTGCGTCTTCACCCCTTTGTGGGGCAGATTTTGTCCTTTGAGAGTTTTTCCCATGTGAAACCTGCGCCGCAAAAGCTGGATATTTACGAGCTTTTGGCGGCGGCCGACTGCCTTGTGACCGATTATTCCAGCGTATTTTACGATTATGCGAATAAAAAAGACGGAAAAGTGATCTTCTTTCCGTTTGACCGGGAAGAATTTAAAGAAGAGCGAGACTGTTATCTTTCTTACGAGGAACTGCCCTTTCCGGTGGCCGGGACGGTGGAAAGCCTTTTGCTGGAGCTCAGAAGCCCCAAAGCGTACGATGACAGGGAGTTTCTGCGCCAATACTGCCCCTATGACGGAAAAGAGGCTGCGAAAAAGCTCTGCCAGAGGATCTTGTTGGGAAAAGAAGTTTCGGGAATCCTGGAAGAAGCTCCGAAGGGAAATGGAAAAAGCAATCTGCTGTTTTACGTAGGCGGGCTTGGCGGAAACGGGATCACGGCGTCTTTTCTGAATCTGATGGCAAATGCGGATAGGGAGCACTACAATTATTTTGCTTCTTTCCAGACGGAGCATTTCAAAAAAAATCCGCTGCGGGTGGGGATTTTGCCGGAGTTTGTGCGGGCGGTCCCCATGTCCCAGGGGTGGTTTCTCACTCTTTCCGAGGCGACAGCGGCAGCGCTTTCTTATCGTTTCCGGATAAATTGCGGGTTTGTGCGCAGAACGCTTGAGAAATTTTACAAAAGGGAATATGACCGGAACTTTGGCGGCGCAGACTTTGCCTGGTGCATCCACTACACCGGCTATGAGAGAAAGGTGACCGGCCTGTTTTTGCAGGCGCCCTGCCGCAAAGGGATCTTTGTGCACAGCGATATGGTGCGCGAACTGGAAACCAAGCAAAATCACAGCGAAGGGCTGCTCAGGGAGGCGTACAGAGGGTATGATTTTGTCGCGGCAGCCGGAAAAAGCGCTTACGACAGTGTTCTGGCGCTGGGCGGAGACAAAAAACGCCTTCGCCTGGTGGAGAACTGCCACGATTACCGGAGGGTGGAAAAAAAATCCCGGGAAGAAATCCGCTTTGATGAAGATACAGTTTCCAGCCACAGTCTGGAAGAATTGAAAGCGGCGCTTCAAAAAACAGGTCCTAAGTTTGTTACGGTGGGGCGCTTTTCCGTGGAAAAGGGGCATGATATCCTTCTGGACGCTTTTGCCAGGTATCATAAGGAAGCTCCCGACAGTATGCTGGTGATTATCGGCGGAGGCGGGGAATGCTATGAGGAGACCAGAAGAAGAGCCAGGAACCTGGGGCTTGAGGACTGTGTGTTTCTCATAAAATCCATGGCAAACCCCATGCCGGTTGAGAAGGCCTGTGATCTGTTCCTGCTTCCCTCGCGCTACGAGGCGCTGGGACTTTCTCTTCTGGAGGCAGATACGTTGGGGCTTCCTGTGATCTGTACGGACATCCCGGGACCGGCAGATTTTGTGCGGGAGCACGGGGGATATGCGGCAGAACTGAGCGCCGAGGGAATTTACGAGGGGATGAAGGCCTGGGAGCGGGGGGAGATTTTGCCGCTTCATGTGGACTATGAGGCATATAACCGGAGGGCAGCCGGGGAGTTTTACGACGCTTTAAAAATAGTATGATGTTTTTGAACATATCATTATGTAAATGTTAAATTTATATTCCAAAAGAACTAAATCTGTGCTATGATACATATGATTACAGTGTCAAAAGGTCTGAACCCATTTGTGCTTGCACATGTGTGATCATATGACGTGTAATCATACAACGAGAAATTACCGGGGGTTTATGTTCATGGGGAGCAGACAAACAGACCAGGCGCCTGCCTATGCCTACTATATGGATAATATTAAGCTGATCTTGATCTTTCTTGTGGTATTCAACCATATGATCGCATTCCAGGTGATTGACGGAAATGTGGCGGCAGAATACATTTATTACGGGATTTTTGTGTTTCATATGCCTGCGTTTATTTTTGTGTCAGGCTATCTGTCCCAGAGGCCGCAGGACACGCTGAAAAACACCGCCCGGATGATGATCCCCTATATTTTCGGCTATACACTGACCTGGGCCAGCTATGCGGCAATCGGAGATCCGATCCCTTATCAGCTTCTGAGACCCTCCAACAGCGCGATGTGGTATCTGCTTGCGCTCCTTGCCTATCGTTTGATCATTGAGGCGCTGGGACAGGTCCGTTTTATTGTGGCAGTCAGTATCCTGGTGGGGCTGTGGGCCGGGACAGAGCCAAACTTTACAACCTTCCTTTCTTTATCGCGAATTGTAGTATTTTTCCCGTTCTTTGTGGCAGGATATCTGTGGAAGCCGCAATATACAGAGAAGCTGCGCCGGATGAAAGGAAAATGGATTTTGCTGGTGAGCACGCTGCTGCTGTTGTATTTATTGCCAAACTATCTCATTCAGAACGAAATTTCCGTGGCAATTTTGAGAGGCAATGCGGGCTACGAGGCCTGCGGTCTGTCCAACGAGCTTGGCATCGGCATCAGGCTTCTCACCTATCTGATTTGTTTTATTCTCATATTTGCATTGATCGCGGTCATTCCGGACAAGAAGTTTCCTGTGACCTTTGCGGGAAAAAATACCATGGCGACCTTTATTTTGCATTATCCGGTTTTGATCCTGATGAACGGGTTCGGTGTTCTGGCAATGTCTCAGTTCCTGAATCCGGGCGTGTGCGCCCTTGTTTCTCTGGTGATGGTATTTCTTATGGGAAGCGAGCCGATAGCCTTTGTCTACAACAAGCTGATGGAGGTGCTGGAGCGTCTGGTATTCAGGCGGGCGCAGCCGGAGGAAGAGGAGACTTAAATTCCGGGAAAGGAAGAAAAAGTTTATGAAAAGGGTTATTACCTATGGAACCTTTGACTTGTTTCATAAGGGACACTACAATATTCTGAAACGGGCCAGGGAGCTGGGCGATTATCTGATCGTAGGTGTTACCAGTGAGAGCTTTGACATTGAGCGGGGCAAGCTGAATGTGCGGGACAGCATTCTCACAAGAATTGAAAATGTGAAAAAAACAGGCTTTGCCGATGAGATCATCATAGAGGAATATCAGGGGCAGAAGGTCAGTGATATTGTAAAATATAATATTGACGTTCTGGTGGTTGGCTCTGACTGGCGCGGCAAATTTGACTATCTGAAAAACTACTGTGAGGTGCGTTATCTGGAGCGCACCAAGAACATTTCCAGTACGCAGCTTCGGGGCGAGGGCAAAATCCTCCGCATCGGCGTGGTTGCGGATACACTGCAGGACAACGACATTGTGCAGGAGACCCGGTATGTGAGCGGCCTTCATGTGGAGGGCGTGTTTTGCAGGCAGGAAGAGACGGCCAGACAATTCTGCGAAAAGTATGAGCTGAATTCCTGGTGGACAGATTACGAAGAATTTTTGTCCGGTGTGGATATCGTGTATGTGAGCGGGGAAGCAGCCAGGCGCGCAGATGAGATTGCGCGGGCCATCGACAAGGGCAAATATGTCATCAGCGATCCGCCGGTGACGTTGGACCCCAAAGGGCTGCAGGAGCTTTTTGCAAGAGCCAGAGAGCATCATGTGGTCCTGGTGGAAAAAATCATGCTGGCGTACCTGCGGGCATTCAACCAGCTGGTGTGGCTCAGCCACGGAGATTTGGCCGGGGATGTGGTTGCAGTGAAATGCGCGATCTCCAGAGAGCATTTTGGAATGGACAAGTCCTTTGAGGAAGTGCTGGCGCATGCAGTCTGCGCGGTGATCAAGCTTTTGGGCAAGGACTATTTGGATGTGAATACCAACACCATCCGGGATGAAAACAACGAAAACCTCTACAGCGTGGTCACGATCTCCTACCCGGGAGCGCTTGCCACCATTGAGATCGGCAGTACCGTGGATGTGGAGGATGAGCTGGTTATTATCGGGAGAAAAGGGCGTATCACAGTTCCCAATGACTGGTGGAATACCGGATATTTTGAAGCAAAAGTGGAGGATGCGGAGTTCCTGAAGCGCTTCAGCTTTAACTTTGAGGGCAACGGCTTCCGGTATCTTCTGCAGGAGCTGGTCATTATGATTCAGGACAGGCGGACAGAGTGTACCCGTCTGTTTAACAGTGAATCCATTGCCCTTGTGGAGATTCTGAAGAAACTGGACGGAGAGGTTCATCAATGACAGAAAAACAGCAAAAGCTGCTGGGGCTTTTCAAAGAAATAGACAGTATCTGCAAAAAACACAGCCTTCGTTACGTCATGGCCGGAGGGACTCTTCTGGGCGTGGTGCGAAACGAGGGCTTTCTTCCGTGGGATGACGACATGGATATCCTCATGCCGCGGGATGACTGGAACCGGTTTGTACAGGTGTGCAAAACCGAGCTCCCCGCGCACCGTGTGCTGTCGGATGTGGTGCTTGACCGGAAATTTACCAATTCGTTTCCGCGCTACGGTGATACCACCGGATGTGCCATCCATAAACACCAGATTATTGCGGATGACGTGGCGGGAGAGGTCATTGACGTGTTTACCCTCGATCCCATCGCGGATACAGAGGAGGCACACCGCAGATATGCGGTGCACATGATGATCTATTCGGATCTTGTGAATCTGGGGGCTGTTTTCGGCAATCGCTGGGATGTGCCGGCACATTTGTATGTGAAATATCTGCTGATGTACTTCTTTTTGGGAAAAGACCGTACCCTGTCCCGGCTGGAGAAGATCCTGTTCTCCTGTCGGGAAGAGGACTGCAGCCGCTATGTCATGCGCTGGGGAGGCTGTCCCTTTTTGTTTGACAAGGATATGATGTTCCCTGTGAAATACAAAAAATTCGAGGGTATGGATGTCATGGTGCCGAACCACACCAACGCCTATCTGACCTGGCATTACGGAGATGAGTGGTCCTATGTGCCGCCTCACGGTGAGCGGGAGGCCCACGATACCATTAATCTGGACGAGGGTTCCTACAGGGAGCTTAGGAAGGACTATATGGACAGGGCAAGCCGGAAGCGCTGGTTCGCAGGGGCTTTTGTGCGTAAGCTTTACTATATTGCAACTGCAAAAAAGCGTTATCGGCTGCACAGGGAGCAATGTCTCTATCAGGCAAAAAGCATAGAGCTTGATCTGCGCGCCCGTCTGGCGCAGAGCGAAAAAAGAGTGGAGGAGCTGCTGAAAGCACAGGATTACGCAGCCCTGAACATGTTGTTCAGCCGGTATTTTCAGGTGCAGCTGAGTCCGGCGTTCATCGGAAGAGAGGATTTTTCCAATATTTACAATTTCCGTCACCCCATTTTCATAGAGATCGAGGATGACCTTTTCGAGGCGGCAGTGCGCACGCTGATTTACACGGAACGGATCTCAAAGGCCTGCCGGCTTTTGGAAATCCGTCGGGATGCGCTGGGACTGACTCCGTCCATGGAAAAGATCCTGGCAGATATCATAACATTCCGGCGGGCTGTGGATGCCTTTGATTATGGCAGCAGGGAAGAGGCGGAGAAACTTTTGGATGCGCTCATGGCCGCGTATCCCAAGGTTCCGTCCTTTGTGAAGCTAAAGTGCCGTTTCGTCATGGCGCGGGCCGAAGGCGGTGCGCTTTCGGAGGCGGAGGAGTTTCTTGCGCAGGCAGAAAGGGATTTCCCCCAGGACGGCTATTATGGGAAATACAAAGGCGATCTGTATCTCAGGCAGGGAGAGAAGACAAAAGCCTGGGAGCTTTATGCCTGGAGCCGGGAGCACACAGCCAACGGCATGGTGCATCTGGAAATCGAAAAAGAGCTGCAAGGTGACAGAGAAGAGCTGCCGGAAAACGTGAGAGCCTGTCTGGAGCACGGCGAAGACGAAAAAGCCCTTGGGCTGGTGACGCTGTGGCAGAGACTGCTGCCGGAGGACCGTCTGGTCCGGAGCTATGTCTGTCTGGCGAAGGCGGCGGCTTCGTCGGATATTCAGGAGAGCGAAGCTGCTTTGGAAGAGCTTCAGGAGTTTTCGCGGCTTCTCAAAAAGGAGCCGGATGAGAATGCAGAGCAGCACCTGCGCATTTATGAGGAAGCGCTTTGTATTCTCTGGGAGAAGCTGGGCTATGAGAAAGAGCTGGCTGGTCTTTATACGGAAATTTTGATGTGTGAGGAAACAGAAGAGCTGGAGGCGCTTGCGCAGAAGATTTCTTTGGAGGAGCTTCAGGGAGACAAAAAGGCCCAGGCGCATAAGCTTCTCGGAGATATCCGCATGAAGCAGGGGAACAGCTCTGCGGCCTTTGTGCAGTATTTTGAAGCAGAGCGTCTGGCTGCGGGAGCGTGGCTCAAAAAAGAGCTGAGCCTTATTTTCCTCAGAGATTTGTACCGGAACGGCAAAAGGCTGTGTGCCTATGCGGCAAATACAGAGGTGCGGCCGCTTCTGGATGCATGGCTTGACAAGTACGGAAGCCTTTCAGAGCTTCAGGAATTTGTGAAAAAGCTGGTGTGACAAAAGGTCAGAAGAAGTCAATGGAAATGGAGAGCGAAGGGTGGAAAAAGAACAGAAGGAAGTGCTGGCGCTTCTGAAGGAAATAGACGCGCTGTGCAGAAAACATAAAATCACATATTATCTGTCGCCCGGGCTGACTTTTTGCGCGGAAAAAACAAAAGAACTGCCGCAGAATCCGCTGTGCGGAATGGTCTTGATGAAAATTCCGGATATGCTGCGGTTTGCAGAGGTGTTTGACCGGGAAAAGCATCCAGCCAGAGTGCTGGAAAGTATGAGGGAGAATCCCCGTTTTCCGGGATTTTATCTTCGCTATACAGATACAGATACCCTGTGCTTCCAGATGAAAGAGGGAAGAAGCTTTCAATATCCGGGAATGGGGATTGACATTTATCCGCTCCGCGGAAAAGCACCTTCCAAAATCGCCCATGTGTGGAATCGCGTGCTGGAAACGGGCTGGAGGAGCACCGGAGAGAGGTACAGCCAGAAGCCCTCTCTGCGGGCGATCGTCTGCGGTCTCGTGGTGCGAGTGTTCAGTCTCGGCGGAAGGAAACGTCTGGGAAATGCGCTGTATCAGAGGCTTAGCCGGAATCAGGATGTGCCGGGCACGTTGGAGTATGGGGTTTACTGTGAACCCAGGACGCTTTACTATCCGGCAGAAATCTTTGAGGGAACCTGCGAGGTAAGTCTGTCTGGGGAGCGCTGGATGGCTCCGAAGGAAAAGGAACGCTATCTTGCGCGTACCTTTGGCGTCGGATGGCAGGAGCGGGAGGAAGAGGCCTACAAGCCTGGAATGGGGCTGATCGTCAGCGCCCGGGTAGGGTTTGAGGAATATTTTGCCCAGGTGGAAAATCCGGCGAAGCTTCTTAAGGCGTTCCGCCGCCAGTATCTGAGGGATGCCATCGGGCGGAGGCGGCAGCGTTATCTGAAGCGGTGGTGGAAGTATGCAAGGCTTTGCGCGGACAGAAGAAATGCAGCCCTTTATTACAGAAGAAATAAAGCATATCTTAAAAATCTGTACCAGTGTGGAGATTTTGTGTGCATGGAAGCGGTGTTTGCCCGATACACCAAAATTATGAGAAGATGTCTGGCGGAAAAAGAAATTTATCGGCCGGATGATGAGATATATGGGATGTATCTGGAATTTCTGGAAAAGACAGGAAAAACAGATCTGAAGAAGCTGGTGGAAGACGCAGAGAAGAGGCAGGTGAGACGATGAAGCTTTCAGATTATATTGTGAATTTTTTGGAGAAAAAAGGCATTCATGATTTTTTTGGATATCAGGGAACCATGATTGCCCATTTTGTGGACTCCATAGAAAAAAATCCAAATACCAGGAACCATTCCTGCTACAATGAGCAGGGGGCGGCGTTTGCGGCCTGCGGTTATGCCCAGACCACAAAAAGCTGCGCCTGCGCCTACGCGACCAGCGGTCCGGGAGCGGCCAATCTGCTGTCCGGTGTGGCGGAGGCGTATTTTGATTCCCTGCCCGTGATTTTTCTTACCGGGCAGCTGAATACCTACGAATACACAAAAATTCCGGGGATCCGTCAGCATGGCTTTCAGGAAATGGATGTTGTGTCCATGGCAAAGCCGGTGACCAAATATGCGGTGCAGATCACCGATGAAAAAGAGATTGTAAAGGAACTGAACAAGGCGTATCATCTTGCGATCACGGGGAGAATGGGGCCGGTGCTCCTGGATCTGCCGATGAACATTCAGAGAGGACAGGTGAACGAGCCTGTTTACGACATGGAATTTGAAGAGACGGAAAAAGACGAAAGCCGGGAGGCTGCGCAGGCGATACAGGAAGCTCTTTCCCGGGCAAAGCGCCCGGTAATTCTTCTGGGAAACGGTGTCAGGGAAAAAGATGCTTCGCTGCTTTTGGAGAAATTTGCCGGGCCTCTGGAGATCCCCGTCGTGACAAGTGTTCTGGCAAAATCAGAGCTGGCATTTGACCATCCTCTGAATTTCGGCTGTATCGGAAGCGCCTACGGGCATCGCTATGCAAATATGATCGTCAATGCCAAGAGCGATCTGCTTCTGTGCTTCGGGATTTCCCTCTGCCCCAGGCAGACCGGCGTCAATGCGGCGGGCTTTGCCCAAAACGCGAAAATCCTGCGGGTGGATATTGATGAGGTGAATTTGCAGCGCCGCATTCATGAGGATGCGTCCATGGAGCTGGCCTTTGCGGCGGACACCGGAAAAGTGATCGCGTTTCTTGCACAGGAAAGTTATCCCGAAAAGACATTTGCTTTGTGGGGAAAGGTGTGCAAAGAAATCAAAAATACGCTTCAGGATGTGGATAACCATATGGAGGAGCTCTATCCCAACCGTCTGCTGGGTGAGGTGAGCAAGGCTCTTGGGAGCGCGGATGTGGTCAGCGTGGATGTGGGACAGCATATGATATGGAGCTACCAGGCCTTTCAAAACCGTGAGGGACAAAAGCTTCTGTTTTCCGGCGGTCACGGCGCCATGGGCTACGCGCTGCCGGCGGCGATCGGCGCATATTATGCAACAGAAAAGCCGGTGGCCTGTATCTGCGGCGACGGGGCGTTCCAGATGAACATTCAGGAGCTGCAGTGGGTAAAAAGAGAAAATATCCCTGTGCGGATACTGGTTCTCAACAATCAGGCGCTGGGACTGATCAGGCAGCAGCAGAAGGATTATTTTGACGGTGTATTTGCCGGGGCATCCGAGGAGGGCGGGTTTACCTCCTGTCAGTTTGCCGAGGTTGCGAAGGGCTACGGGATCGCGGCTGCACAGGTGTTTTACGGAGAGGCAGCGGAAAAGCTTCCCGGGCTTCTGAAAGGAAAGGGGCCGATTCTGGTGGAGATTCTTCTGGAAAACAGTACCTGCGCTTATCCGAAAACCTGTCTGGGCGAGCCGATCCACAATCAGCGTCCTTATATGGACAAGGAAATATACGAAAAAATGCTGCAGCTGTAAAAGCAGCTGCCGAACAGAGGGAGAAAAATTATGGGCAAGGTTTCAGTGGTTACCGGCGGGACTGCCGGAATCGGCGCAGGCATTGTAAAAAAGATCCTGGAGCATTCCGGGAAGGATGATAAGGTTTTTGTAAACTACGGGCATAATGAAGAGCGGGCCGGAGAATTTCTGGAACAGCTTTCTTTGGAAAACCGGGAAAAGGTGGTGCTTCTGAAAGCAGACCTGTCCTCCTATGAGAAGATGCTGGAGTTTGTGTCAGAAATCAAAGCGCGCACCGATCATGTGGACTGGCTGGTATGCAATGCCGGTGTGGGAACCTATGCCAGATTTGAGGATTATACCTTTGAGGAATGGACGCGGATCGTGAACACCAACCTGTCGGTGCCGGTATTTCTGGTAAAGGAGCTTCTGGGGGTGATGACGAAGGGCGGCCGGATTCTTTTTATGGGATCCTATGCGGGGATGCAGGCATATTCATCTTCTCTGGTGTACAGTGTGAGCAAGGCCGGGGTTTTATTTCTGGCAAAAGGTCTGGTAAAGGAGCTGGAGCCGAAGGGAATTACGGTCAACGCACTTGCGCCGGGCTTTATTGAAACCGGCTGGCAGAAAGACCGCACACCGGAAAGCTATGAGCGGGTGAACAAAAAGATCGCGCTGCACCGCTTCGGGGAAGTGGAGGAGGTGGCAGATATGGCCTACCATGTGCTTGATAATCCCTATATGAACGGAAGTGTTGTGGAGATTCACGGCGGGTATGATTATTTCTGATCTTCAGGTGTGAGAATAGCAAAAAATCCACCGGAATCCCTGAAAAGACTTGACTTTTATGGTTGACCTGTGATAAAATTTGTGGGCGACATGGAAGTTAGGTCTTTTTTTTATGCCCGGATTTCTGGCGGATACAGGACTTCGGCAGGGGAAAGACCGTGCAAATGAAAACACTGGAGGTGGAAGTTGTGCGCGTTAAGATTACCTTAGCATGTACGGAGTGCAAGCAGCGTAACTACAATATGACGAAGGAGAAGAAAAATCATCCTGAGAGACTGGAAACCAAAAAATATTGTAAGTTCTGCCACAAACACACTCTGCACAAAGAAACGAAGTAATCACAGGGATTGTGAGGTTAGGCTATGCAAGACAAGGAAAAATCTGCTGGCAAAAGTCAGAAGAAAAGTTGGTTTCAGGGACTTCAATCAGAATTCAAGAAGATTATCTGGACAGACCGCAGCACGCTGCTGAAACAGACCGTGGTAGTGCTGATCGTGACAGTGCTTCTCTGTGTTCTTATCAGTATTATGGATGCCGGAATTCTGGAAGGAATCAATCTTTTAATGAAATAAGGACAAGGTGATTGTATGTCAGAAGCGAAATGGTACGTTGTTCATACCTATTCCGGGTATGAGAACAAGGTAAAAGCCAACATCGAGAAAACAATCGAAAACAGACATCTGGAGGATCAGATTCTGGAGGTTCGTGTCCCGCTGCAGGATGTGGTGGAGATGAAGAACGGTACTGCGAAGCAGGTTCAGAAGAAGATGTTTCCGGGATATGTGCTTCTCAACATGATCATGAATGACGATACATGGTATGTTGTCCGCAATACCAGAGGCGTGACAGGCTTTGTCGGTCCGGGATCCAAGCCGGTTCCGCTGACAGACGAGGAGATGCTGCCGCTTGGTATTCAGAAGGAGAACATTCAGGTGGATTTTCAAGAGGGAGATACCGTTGTCGTTACAGGCGGCGCTTGGAAAGATACCACAGGCGTTGTATCTGCCATCAATATGCAGAAGCAGACTGCGACTATCAATGTTGAGCTTTTCGGCCGCGAGACACCGGTGGAAATCGGTTTTGCGGAAATCAAACAACTGTAACAAAGGTAACAATATCGTGGGAGGGACAAACCCCCGCCAATACCACATAGGAGGTGCCGAAAATGGCAAAGAAAGTAACAGGATATATCAAATTACAGATTCCGGCTGGTAAGGCAACACCAGCTCCGCCTGTTGGTCCGGCTCTTGGACAGCATGGTGTAAATATCGTTCAGTTCACAAAAGAGTTTAACGCAAGAACAGCAGACCAGGGCGACCTGATCATCCCGGTTGTAATCACTGTTTACGCAGACAGAAGTTTCAGCTTCATAACCAAAACTCCGCCGGCAGCAGTTCTTCTTAAGAAAGCTGCAAACATCAAATCCGGATCCGGCGTGCCGAACAAGACAAAAGTTGCAAAGGTTACCAAGGCTCAGGTTCAGGAAATCGCTGAGATGAAGATGAAAGACCTGAACGCAGCATCTCTTGAGGCTGCTATGAGCATGATTGCAGGAACTGCAAGAAGCATGGGAATCGAAGTTGTTGACTAAGGCATTGAACACTTTTTAATTAGTGACCGTAGTGTTACCCCAAATTATAGTGAGTGGGAGGGCAATCCCCGCAAATACCACAGGAGGTTATAGAAATGAAACGAGGAAAGAAATACGTGGAGGCTGCAAAAGCAGTTGACCGCGCAACATTATATGATACCGCAGAAGCTATCAGCCTTGTAAAGAAGGCAGCTGTTGCAAAATTTGACGAGACCATCGAAGCGCATATCCGTACAGGCTGTGATGGACGTCATGCAGACCAGCAGGTTCGTGGAGCCGTTGTACTGCCTCACGGAACCGGAAAACAGGTTCGCGTACTTGTTTTCGCAAAGGATGCAAAAGCTGAAGAAGCAAAAGCAGCAGGCGCTGAGTTCGTTGGAGCAGAGGAACTGATTCCGAAGATCCAGAACGAAGGATGGCTTGATTTTGACGTAGTTGTTGCAACACCGGACATGATGGGCGTTGTTGGACGTCTGGGCCGTGTACTTGGACCGAAAGGTCTTATGCCGAACCCCAAAGCCGGAACTGTAACCATGGACGTTACCAAAGCGGTAAACGAGATCAAAGCAGGTAAGGTTGAGTACCGTCTTGACAAAACCAACATTATCCATGTTCCGGTTGGTAAGGCTTCCTTTACCGAGGAACAGTTAAGCGACAACTTCCAGGCGCTGATGGATGCTATTCTCAAGGCAAGACCCAGCACTCTGAAAGGTCAGTATTTAAGAAGCGTGACAATCGCTCCGACAATGGGACCTGGCGTGCGAATCAATCCGATGAAATTAGCATAATAGATGAAATGAGAGGGCTTTCCCGCGAATGCGGGGGAGCCTTTTGTGTTAAGGGGGCGAGGGGGACAAGCTCAAAGTTGCGAAGGCCGCATGTCCTCCTCGCGCTCCCCCTGTTGGCCGCCGCTGTCGGGAAAATATAAGTACAGAAAAGAGAACGTGCGTGATATAATATGAACATTTAATGAGTGCAGGGGGAAGGAGGAGTACTATTTAGATATAGATTAGAGATTTGGGTATTATAATGTGTGAAAATATAAAAAGGGGAGTAACATTTTGGCAACAGGAAGATATGGAAGAAATAGCAGACGCAGGAAGAACGCAAGAGCCGGACGTCTGGTGTTTTGTGTGTTTATTGAGATTCTGGCAGTGACAGCCTTAATTCTGATGATCGGCTGGAACCGGGGGATTGGAGACTGGATGCGGGAGGTGACGCGTCCGACAGTAAAAGAGCTGGATATCAGCGGGATTCACAGCCCCAATGCAGTGCTGATGCAGGCGCAGGGCGGCAAAATCCTGGGGGAAATAGACAGCGCAGGGCGGATTTATCCGGCATCTATGACAAAGATGATGACGGTTCTGGTTGCCATAGAGGAGCTGGAAGATCTGGATCAGGAAATTCTTCTGACAGATGAGATTTTTGCCGGTCTTGTGGAGGAGGATGCCACTCAGGCGGGATTCCAGCCCGGCGAAAGCGTGAGTGTTCGGGATTTGCTTTACGGAGCAATGCTGCCTTCGGGAGCGGAGTGCTGCCGAGCTCTGGCAAATGCTGCCGGGGGCTCCAAAGAGGGATTTGTGGAGCTGATGAACAAAAAAGCAGAAAAGCTGGGAATGGAGAACACCCAGTTTCGTGATACCACCGGGCTCCATGACCCGGAGCACTACAGCAGTGTGAAAGACATGGCGATCCTTCTGAAAGCCGGGCTTCGAAATGATGTGTTCCGGGAGATCATCACAAGCCCGGTGCACAGCACGGCGGCGACAAATCTGCATCCGGAAGGAATTACCTTTTACAGCACGCTGTTCAAAGGAATCGGAGATACCGGAGTGACAGGCGGAGAAATTCTTGGCGGCAAGACCGGATTTACCAGTCAGGCCGGGCATTGTCTGGCAAGCTTTGCAGAGATTAACGGCCGGGAATATATTCTGGTGACGGCCGGAGCCCCTGGAGATACGGATCATTTTCAGGATGCGAAGACGATTTATGATCGGTTGGGAGAGGCAGCGCTGGTTTTGGAAGAAAAAACAGAATGATGACAGAACTGTAAAAAAAGCAGCTCCGCCGGCAAGGATGCCGGCAGAGCTGTTTTTTAGTAATTTTCCACTTTTCTTTCGAAGTATGCTTTTGGATGCGCGCATACCGGGCAGATCTCGGGTGCTTCCTCGGCCATATGTACATATCCGCAGTTGCGGCATTTCCAGCCAAGAGGAGCATCGCCTTTAAAGGTTTTATCTGCTCTGTAGGATTCCAGAAGCTTTTTGTAGCGCTTTTCGTGAGCGGCTTCTACCTTTGCAACGCCTTCGAATTTGAGAGCCAGCTCCTCAAAGCCTTCTTCTCTTGCTTCTCTCGCCATGCGTGCATACATGTCCGTCCATTCGTAATTTTCGCCTGCGGCAGCATCCTCAAGATTTGCGGCTACATCCTGAATTCCGTGAAATTCTTTGAACCACATTTTGGCATGTTCTTTTTCCTGCTCCGCTGTTTCCAGATACAGGGCGGCCAGCTGTTCGTAGCCGGCTTTTTTTGCTGCAGAAGCGTAGTAGGTGTATTTGTTTCTCGCCTGGGATTCACCGGCGAAAGCGTCCATCAGATTTTTTTCGGTTTTGGTTCCGGCGTATTTTGACATAAAGAAATCCTCCTTTGCTGAAAATACTGTGACAACAGAGCTTTTCATAGTATCAAGAGAGCCCGGGATGTTTCCCAGGCTCTGAATTTATAAGGTTCGTCTGTTCGGTTGAATAGATGAGATTTAGCCGAAGTATCTCTTCAGAAGACCAGCGAAGGCTTTTCCGTGACGAGCTTCGTCTCTGGCCATCTCATGAACAGTGTCATGAATTGCGTCAAGGTTTGCAGCTTTTGCACGTTTTGCAAGGTCGAATTTTCCAGCGGTAGCGCCGTTTTCTGCTGCAACACGCATCTCAAGGTTCTTTTTGGTGCTGTCGGTAACAACTTCGCCCAGGAGCTCTGCAAATTTGGAAGCGTGCTCAGCCTCTTCCCAAGCTGCTTTTTCCCAGTAAAGACCGATTTCCGGATATCCTTCTCTGTGAGCTACACGAGCCATTGCCAGGTACATACCAACTTCAGAGCACTCGCCCTCGAAGTTTGCACGAAGATCTGCAAGGATGTCTTCGCTTACGCCCTGAGCTACGCCTACTACATGCTCAGCTGCCCAGCTCATTTCGCTGTCCTGCTTGGAAAATTTGTCAGCCGGTGCTTTACAGATCGGACATACCTCCGGTGCTGCATCTCCTTCATGAACATAACCACAAACATTACATACCCATTTTGCCATTGTTTTATTCTCCTTTTCTTTATTAAAATTTTTTGTTAATCAATAATAGTAATTATTACTATTTTAATTTAGCACATCTTTTTCATTTTGTCAAGAGTGATTCAGTGAGTTTTTTCTTTTTTTATGCAATCCTCGCAAAGTCCGTAGAAGTTGGCGCTGCAGTCAGAAATCACTCCCTTGAAGTTATCCCCGGCAGCTTTCATCAATGCGTCGATTCCCTGGCTGCCCATATCAATGACCCGATTACAGCAGGTGCAGGTGAAATGGCAGTGAGGTTCCGTTCGGCCGTCAAAGCGGTCTGCGCCGGAAGCGCTGGGAAGCTTTCTGATTTCGCCGATATCGGCCAGCAGCGACAGATTCCGATATACAGTTCCAAGGCTGATATTGGGATAAATAAGCCGAAGGTTCTCATATACAGTATCCGCAGTCGGATGGTCGGTTCTCGTCATAAGAAATTCTTTGATGGATTCCCGTTGGCGGCTGTATTTCAGCGTTGCCATGGCAGTGCCTCCTTTCTTAATAATAATAACAACAATTACTGATATCAGTATATGGGACAAAAGGGGATTTGTCAATAGGAAATTTTTCGCAATCCTTGACAACCTTCTTTATTAATGATAAGTTAAATAACAGAAAAGCCAAAGGCCAGGAAGGGAAGAGTATTCCATAGGAAGCGTTCCAGAGAGTCTCTGCAGGTGGAAGGAGATACGAAGAGCATGGAAGAAGATGGTCCCGGAGCCGCGCACCGACTGCCACAGGGCACAGGCTGCGACAGGTCCGCCTGTTATAGCGGGAGGGTATAAGGTTTTGGAGTACCCGGTAAGATCTCTGTTGTGAGACAGAGATGAAAAAAGGTGGTAACACGAAGCGTAAGGCTCTCGTCCTTTTCAATGCAGGGGCAGGGGCTTTTTTTATGTCACAGGAAATTACGATCTAAGGTTCCTGCGGCACAAAAGCGCGCCGCGGAGCAGGATTCTCTGTTCTGCGACAGACAGGGATCAGGTGACCGCCAGATACCCATATATAAGGAAAAGGAGAAAGATCATGGACAAGCAGAAGTATTACATTACAACAGCCATTGCCTATACATCCGGCAAACCTCACATCGGAAATACCTATGAAATTGTTTTGGCAGACGCGATCGCGCGTTACAAACGCCAGCAGGGCTACGATGTGTTTTTCCAGACCGGAACTGACGAGCATGGCCAGAAGATTGAGCTGAAGGCTGCCGAGGCAGGTATAACGCCGAAGGAATTTGTGGACAATGTGGCGGGAGAGATCCGGGGGATCTGGGATCTGATGAACACCTCCTATGACAAATTTATCCGCACCACAGACGCAGACCACGAGGCACAGGTGAAGAAGATTTTCAAAAAAATGTATGCCAAGGGAGATATCTACAAGGGCGCCTATGAGGGAATGTACTGTACTCCCTGCGAATCCTTCTGGACAGAATCTCAGCTTGTGGACGGCAAATGCCCGGATTGCGGCCGTGAGGTAAAACCGGCCAAGGAAGAGGCTTATTTCTTCAGAATGAGCAAATATGCGGACCGCCTCATTGAGCATATTAATACCCATCCGGAGTTTATTCAGCCGGAGTCCCGCAAAAACGAGATGATGAACAACTTCCTCCTTCCGGGACTGCAGGATCTGTGCGTATCCAGAACCTCCTTCAAGTGGGGGATCCCGGTAGATTTTGACCCGAATCATGTGGTTTATGTATGGTTGGATGCGCTTACCAACTACATTACCGGAATTGGCTATGACTGTGACGGAGAAAGCAGCGAGCAGTTCGGCAAGCTGTGGCCGGCAGATCTGCATCTGATCGGAAAGGATATTATCCGCTTCCATACGATTTACTGGCCGATTTTCCTGATGTCTCTGGATCTGCCGCTGCCAAAGCAGGTATTTGGTCATCCGTGGCTTCTGCAGGGAGACGGCAAGATGAGCAAATCCAAAGGAAACGTGCTTTATGCAGATGAGCTTGTGGATTTCTTTGGCGTGGATGCGGTGCGTTATTTTGTGCTTCACGAAATGCCTTTTGAAAATGACGGTGTGATCACCTGGGAGCTGATGGTGGAGCGTTTGAATTCTGAGCTTGCCAACACCCTGGGAAATCTGGTGAACCGTACCATTTCCATGTCCAACAAATATTTTGGCGGAGTTGTGGAAGATAAGGGCGTGGCAGAGCCGGTTGACGAGGAGCTGAAAAGCTTTGTTCTGGGCGTTCCGGCAAAGGTTTCCGAAAAAATGGATAAGCTTCGTGTGGCAGACGCCATGACAGAGGTGTTTGCCCTGTTTAAACGCTGCAACAAATACATTGACGAGACGATGCCCTGGGCGCTTGCAAAGGATGAAACAAAGCAGGATCGTCTGGCAACGGTTCTCTACAATCTGGTGGAGGGTATCTGTATTGGCGCGGTTCTTCTGAAATCCTTTATGCCGGAAACCACACAGCGGATCCTAGCGCAGTTAAATGCAAAGGACAGAACCCTGGAAGAGCTTCAGGAGTTTGGTCTGTATCCGAATGGAAACAAGGTGACAGATAAGCCGGAAATCCTTTTTGCCCGACTGGATGTCAACGAGGTTCTGGAGCGCGTGGCGCAGCTGCATCCTCCGGTGCAGGAAGAGGCGCCTGCGGCAGAGGAAAATGTCATTGATCTTGAGCCGAAGGCGGAAATTACCTTTGAAGATTTTGAAAAGCTTCAGTTCCAGGTGGGAGAGATCATTGCCTGCGAGGCAGTAAAAAAATCCAAAAAGCTTCTGTGCTCCCAGGTAAAAATCGGAAGCCAGGTGCGCCAGATCGTGTCCGGCATCAAAGCACATTATTCACCGGAGGAAATGGTGGGCAAAAAGGTTATGGTCGTTACCAACCTGAAACCGGCCAAGCTGGCGGGAATCCTGAGTGAGGGCATGATCCTCTGTGCGGAGGATGCAGAAGGAAATCTGGCTCTGCTCACGCCGGAGAAGGATATGCCGGCAGGTGCAGAGATCTGCTAAAGATAGAGAAGGTACAGGAGGATATTATGGAAAGCGGAAAGAAAAACAACAAAAAGGCGATCCTTGCCGTAATTGCTCTGGTTGTAGTGGCGGCGGCTTTTATCGGGATCTACTTTGCGACAAAAAAAGCGCCCACAGAGGGACAGAAGACCATTACCGTGTCAGTTGTGGACAAGGACGGCGCAAGTGAGGAGTTCACTTATCAGACAGACAGAGAATTTCTGGGCGAGGTTCTGCAGGATGAAAAGCTGGTAGAGGGAGAGGAAGGCGAGTTTGGCCTCTTTATCACAAGCGTGAACGGAATCGCTGCGGATGAGAGCAACCAGGAATGGTGGTGCATCACCAAAACCGGTGAGCAGGTAAACACCTCAGCAGATCAGACTCCCATTGCGGACGGAGAAGCTTACGAGTTGACACTGACCGTTGGATACTAAACGAGGGATGTTATGAACCAAAAAGCAAAGCAGAATTCCATGAAGATTATTTACGTGGTAACCATGGGGCTGTTGAGCGCCATTCTGGTTATCGGACAGGTGGGCATGGCAGCTCTGCCGAATATTGAGCCGGTAACGATGCTGATCATTGCCTACACACTCGTTTATAAGAAAAAGGTGTTTTACATTATCTATGCCTTTGCTCTGATCGAAGGGATCATCTATGGCTTCGGCATCTGGTGGCTGAATTATCTTTATGTGTGGACGATTCTGGCCCTGATCGTGCTGGCGATGCAGAAAAACCAGTCGCTGGTCATCTGGTGTGTGCTGGCAGGGGCTTATGGGCTGTGCTTTGGCTTTTTGTGTGCGGTTCCTTATTTTATCACAGGGGGTCCGGGCGCCGGATTTGCCTACTGGGTTTCCGGAATCCCCTATGATATCACTCACTGTATCGGCAATGTGGCCATGACGGGGCTTTTGTTTAAGCCTGTGTACAATGTGCTTCGCAAAATGCATAATTTACAGCTTTCTTATATTCAAAACAGAGAAAAATCTCTTACTGTGTAAATTCTTCTTGCAAAATGTAAGGGCAGAAGACTATAATGGAGGAAATAAGAGGGAGTAGCTGGCACGTGATGTGTTTGCGATGTCGTCAGTACGACAGATTTGTCTGTCCGTATCGTAATGAAACAGCGAGACTTTTATTGCAGCTTTTGTATATGGCGCAATAAAGGTCTCTTTTTATTGCCTGCAACAGAGGTATACAAAAGCAGAAGCAGCAGAAAATAAAGACAGACAAAGAAAGGAAGCGGTTTTATGAAAGCGTATTACAACCAAAGCGCAGAAGAAGCGGCAAAAGCGCTGCACCCGGATGGGCAGCCATTAAGCGAGGCTCAGGTAAAAGCCAACCAGGAAAAGTATGGCTTCAACGAGCTGGCAGAGGGCAAAAAGAAAACGGTTTTTCAGATTTTTCTGGAGCAGTTTAAGGATTTCCTGGTTATTATTTTGATTTGTGCGGCAGCAGTATCCTTTTTCCTCGGGGAAAAGGAAAGTGCGATTGTAATTCTTGTGGTCATTACCATGAATGCCATTCTGGGAACGGTGCAGACGATCAAGGCCGAGCATTCCCTGAACAGTTTGAAAGCGCTTTCTTCACCGAATGCCAAGGTTTTGCGAGGCGGCGTTGTGGTGGAGATCCCGGGCCGCGAGGTCACGGTAGGAGATGAGGTACATCTGGAAGCCGGAGACTTTGTGCCTGCAGACGGACGTCTCATTGAGAGCGCAAGCCTCAAGGTGGATGAGAGTGCCCTCACCGGCGAAAGTCTTGGCGTGGACAAGATTACCGGCGCTCTGGAGGGAGAGCTTCCCCTGGGCGACAGAAAAAACATGGTATATTCCGGCAGCTTTGTCACCTATGGGCGAGGTACTTATCTGGTGACAGATATCGGAATGAACACAGAGGTGGGCAAGATTGCCGGACTTCTGAAAAATACCTCGGAGAAAAAAACGCCTCTGCAGGTGAATCTGGACAAATTCGGCCAGAAGCTTTCTGTTATGATCCTTGCGCTCTGTGCGGTTCTGTTTGGCCTGCAGGTTGTAAAAGGTGGACAGGTGGCGGATGCATTCCTTTTTGCGGTAGCGCTGGCAGTAGCGGCAATTCCTGAGGCGTTGAGTTCCATTGTGACCATTGTGCTTGCTTTCGGTACGCAGAAGATGGCGAAGGAAGGAGCCATTATCCGCAAGCTTCAGGCTGTGGAGGGCCTGGGAAGCGTATCTATTATCTGTTCGGACAAGACAGGAACCTTGACGCAGAACAAGATGACCGTGGAACATTATTTCCTGGATGGTCAGGACATCCCGGCGGACAAAATTGACGCGCAGAATGCGCTGCACAAACAGATGCTGCGTCTGAGCATTCTCTGTAATGATTCTACCAATATTGACGGGCAGGAAATCGGCGATCCAACAGAGACAGCCCTGATCAATCTGGGCGATAAGGTGGGCGTGCCGGCGCAGCGGGTGCGGGGCGCATATCCGCGTATCAGCGAGATTCCTTTTGACAGTGACAGAAAGCTCATGTCCACCCTTCATAACCTGAAGGACGGATGTACGATGATCACGAAGGGCGCCACCGACGTGATTCTGGGACGTGCCTCCTATATTCAGAAAAACGGAAAGATTGAGCCAATGACAGCACAGGACAAGGCGGCTGTGGAAAAGGCCAATGAGGATTATTCCAGACAGGGCCTGCGTGTCCTGGGCGTTGCGTACCGGAAATTCCAGGAAGAAAAGGAGCTGACGCTTTCGGATGAGCAGGAATTGATCTTCCTCGGACTCATTGCAATGATGGATCCGCCCAGAGAAGAGAGTGCCGCCGCTGTTGCAGACTGCATTTCCGCTGGAATCAAGCCGATCATGATCACCGGCGACCACAAGGTAACTGCGGCAGCCATCGCCAAACGTATCGGTATCTTGAAGGATGACTCCGAGGCCTGCGAGGGCGCAGAGATCGAGAAGCTTTCTGACGAAGAGCTGAAGGATTTTGTAGAACATATTTCCGTGTATGCCCGTGTATCACCGGAGCACAAAATCCGCATCGTGCGTGCATGGCAGGAAAAAGGAAATATTGTTTCCATGACAGGCGACGGTGTGAACGATGCGCCGGCCCTGAAACAGGCGGACATCGGCGTTGCCATGGGAATTACAGGAACGGAAGTTTCCAAGGATGCTTCCTCCATGATCCTTACGGATGACAATTTTGCCACGATCGTCAAGGCCGTGGAAAACGGAAGAAATGTGTATGCCAACATCAAGCGTTCGATCCAGTTCCTGCTGTCCGGAAACTTTGCGGGAATCCTGGTCGTGCTGCTGGCGTCTCTCATGAGCCTGCCGGTTCCCTTTGCGCCGGTACACCTTTTGTTTATCAACCTTTTGACAGACAGCCTTCCGGCGATCGCCCTTGGTTTGGAGCCCCACAAGCATGAAGTGATGAAAGAGAAACCCCGTCCCATGAACGAGTCCATCCTTACCAAAACCTTCCTTGGCAGAGTGGGAATGGAAGGCGCAGTGATCGGTCTTGTGACGTTGGGTGCGTTCTTTGTGGGCTACCAGGGCGGAAATGCGAAGCTGGCAAGCACTATGGCCTTTGGCGTTTTGTGTCTTTCCAGACTGTTCCATGGCTACAGCTGTAAAGGAAAAGCTCCGGTTCTGTTTACCAAACGCTTCTTTAACAACAAATATATGCAGATGGCCTTTTTGGCAGGCTTCGTGCTGCTGACAGCAGTCCTTACCATTCCTGCGCTTCACGGCATGTTTGCAGTACAGACCCTTACTCTGGTGCAGCTTTTCACAGTGTACGGTCTTGCATTTGGCAGTATGGTGATCGTGCAGCTTCTGAAATGGGTTATGCATAGGAAATAAGAATAAAGACGGCTTTTGTCTGGGCCAGGAGATTTCCCCCGTATGCTTGACGGCAGCGGGGGATTTTTCTATACTATAAAAAGTAAAGGAGGGGAAAAGCCATGAATGAAGGCTTTAGCCATTTCGACGAAAAGGGAAATGCAGTGATGGTGGATGTTTCGGGGAAGGCGCCCACGTTCCGGACCGCTACAGCCACCGGAGTGATCGAGGCAGGACAGGAGATACTGACTGCGGTTTCGGAGGGAAATGTAAAAAAAGGCGATGTTCTGGGCGTGGCCCGGGTGGCCGGGATCATGGGAGTGAAAAAAACCTCTGAGCTGGTTCCGCTGTGTCATCCACTGTTCATTCAGAAATGTACTGTGGATTTTGAGCTGGAAAAAGAAAAAGGGAGGATCCGCGCCTGGTGCACAGTGAAATGCGAAGGGAAGACCGGTGTGGAAATGGAGGCTATAAACGGCGTTCAAATCGCGCTTTTGACCATTTATGATATGTGCAAGGCGATTGACAAGCACATGGTCATCAGTGATGTGCATCTGGTGGAAAAGACGGGGGGAAAGAGCGGAGATTTTCGTTTTGAGGAGAGCATATAGAGGAGGAATGCGAAATGAAGCGAGTTGCGATCATTACGTCCAGTGATACAGGATACCGGGGAGAGCGGGAGGATTTAAGCGGCCCGGCTGTGAAAGAAATCGTGGAGGCGGCAGGGTATCGGGTAGTTTCCATGGATATTTTGCCGGATGAACGGGAAGTGCTGGCTGCACGCATGGCAGAACTTGCGGACAAAAATCTGGCAGAGCTGATTCTTACCACCGGAGGAACTGGTTTTTCGCCAAGAGATGTGATGCCGGAGGCGACAGAGGATATTGTGGAGCGCCGTGTGCCCGGGATTCCGGAGGCTATGCGGGCTTACAGCATGACCATCACCAAAAGAGCCATGCTGAGCCGTGCCGCTGCGGGAATACGGAAACAAACGTTGATCATCAACCTGCCGGGAAGCCCCAAGGCCGTGAAGGAGAGCCTTTCCTACATTATAGACGCGCTTGGACACGGAATCGAGATCCTTACCGGAGAGGCAGGAAACTGCGCGCGGTAAAGCAGGCGATCCTGCCGCTGTGCCCCGCAGAACCAGAATGCAGACAAGGAGAAAGGTTATGATTTTTGATACACATGCCCATTATGATGACGAGGCCTTTGACGGCGACAGGGAGACGCTTCTGGCATCCATGAAGGAGAACGGTGTTGGCTGTATTGTAAATGCCTGCGCTTCCGCTGACGGTCTTTTGCGGACCGCAGAGCTCATGGAGAAATATCCGTTTGTGTACGGAGCCATTGGAGTGCACCCGGATGACGCAGACAAGATGACAGCACAGACCCTGGAAGAGATCCGCAGGCTTTCCCGCCATGAAAAGGCGGTCGCCATCGGAGAAATCGGGTTGGATTACTATTGGCACAAGGAAAAGGAAGAGCACCTGCGGCAGCAGGAGATGTTTCGCGTGCAGCTTGCCATTGCCCGGGAGGAGAAGCTTCCCTTCATAGTGCACAGCCGGGACGCGGCGGAGGATACCCTTACTGTGGTTCGGGAGTTTGTGCGCGGCGGCATGTACGGCGGAATTATCCACTGCTTTTCCTATGGAAAGGAAATTGCCCGGGAATATCTGAACATGGGGCTGTATCTGGGCATCGGAGGCGTGGTTACCTTCAAAAATGCCCGGAAGCTCAAGGAAGTGGTGGAGTATGCGCCTCTTTCTCAGCTGGTGCTGGAGACAGACTGCCCGTATCTTTCGCCGGAGCCAAACCGGGGAAAACGCAATTCTTCCCTGAATCTTCCTTATGTGGCGGAGGCCATTGCGCAGATCAAGGGAGTGTGCGCAGAAGAGGTAATAGCAGTGACAGAGGAGAATGCGAGGAGATTGTTGAAAATTTAGACAAATGGATATAAAAAATACCCGGGAGAGGCTATGGCAAAATCCAAGCCTCTGACCGGGTGTTTTCTTGTTTTATTCGTAGTATTCCTCGGAATCATCGCTATATTCGTCTCCGGAATATTCTTCCGGGTTTTCCTCTGTGCCGTCTGTATTGCCCTCTTCCGAGATATCATTTCCGCCCGCATCCAGCATATTTCCCTCCGCGTCAAAGGTCGCAGAGAGAAGGTTGGTAGATGTGGAGGGTTTGACATTCTGAGAGAGGATATCCTCATAATCCTTCTGAAGCCTTGCCAGGGAGAAGGACTCGCCCTCAATATCCCGCATGCTGTGGGAAGCGGCCAGTTCCTCGGTATAATCCGCCATCATGTAGGTGGCATATTCGCCTGTTTCATAATCGTAGTGCATGACCAGAGGATCCAGGGTGGGATCGAGGATCTCCACAGTGGTTTCGCCGTCTTTGACGGTTTTTTGGATCTGGAAACGTGCCATGCCGCCCAGCAGGTTTGGCGTATACTCCTGTGCGCTGGCAAAGTTGCCAAGAGAGTAATAAAGGAGCATCTCATTGCCCTGGTCATCGGAGAGGGTTCCGTAGGGCTGGAGAACCTGGGGATTGCCGCCGAGAACTACGTCAACGCCCTGCTCCAGGAAGAAGGAGGCCCACTGCTTTTGATATTCCGTCGGTACCGTTGCGTCCATATCGCCCCAGTGAACCGTGAGGATGATACAGTCGCTGCTTTCCTTTGCCTTGGCAATATCTGCGGCAACCCGTTCCTTTTCCAGCAGGTCTACACGGTACGATTCCCCGTCCGGGACGGTGTTGTTGGTGCCGTAGGTGTAGTTGAGAAGAGCGATACGGATGCCGTTTTTTTCAATAACACGGATAGAATCCGCATCTGCCTGGGTATCATGAATACCAAGGAGAGGAACCTGCGGATATTTGTTTCTCCAGAATTCCAGTGTTTTTGTGATGTAGTCAAGCCCATAGTCATCTGCGTGGTTCATGGCTGCTTCTACCACATCAAAGCCCGCGGTGATAAGCGCGTCTGCCACCTCTGTGGGTGCGGCATAGGCGGGGGCATAGCCCACAACAGCGTCATGGGTGGGGGCAAAGATGGTTTCCTGCTGAACGATGGCCAGATCTGCCGCCTGAATTTCGTCTTTTACCTGTGCGTATACATGGTCGTAATTCCAGGTGCCGGATTCGCTGTAGCCGGAATCGGTAAGGTTCTGCTGATAGAAGTTATCACCGACGGCTACTACGGATACGGTGGAGATTTCAGGAGCCTGGGCCTTTTCCTCCACCTGCTTCTTTTCTTCCTCTATGCGCCGGGCCTCTTCTTTTGCGGGCTTTTGTATCA
Organism: uncultured Blautia sp.; assembly: GCA_937893675.1. Classification (GTDB taxonomy): domain Bacteria; phylum Bacillota; class Clostridia; order Lachnospirales; family Lachnospiraceae; genus Blautia_A. The sequence continues at coordinate 19,053 of CALBGI010000024.1, read as the reverse complement.
GGTGGTAATCCAGCTGATAGAAGACGGCAAAGAGAAGAAGCAGAACGGCCACAGAGCTGATCAGGCTGATGCGGGAATGGCTGCGTTCTTTATAATTCAAAGGGATATTTTCGTTTTTTTTCATAAGATTACCTCAATATATACTCCGGGTATTTTGCAGAATATCGTGATTTTCAAGTTTTATAGATGTTAAGGGCAAAGATGCCTAGCATCTTTTTTTATTATAGCAATTTTTTTCTGAAAGTGAAAGACCAAAAAGAGAAAGTCTGCCTCAGCCTATGAATTGCGGGGAAGAGATTGGAGCAGGTATTTTTCCAGCACAGGGAACTGGACGGGACCGATGGCAAGAACACTTTCGTGAAATTTTACCATGTCAAAATCTTCCCCCAGGCGTTTCTGGCAGGCTGTGCGCAAATCCAGGAAATTCAGATATCCAAGGTAATATTTCAGGTAGTTGGCAGGGGTTTCCACAATATACTGGAAAATTTCCCCGACAGCGGAAAGCTCTGTGATGCCAAAGGTACGAAGAAACTGCGTGGTTTCGCCTAAATCCCAGCCGTGATAATGAATGCCGATGTCAAGAAGCGAGAAAAGGCAGAGATTTACGCTGCGGTTCAGCCAGGCCAGACGGGCTACATCGACAGCGGCTTCATCTTCGAGAAAAGCGGCTGCGTAGCCGTAGGCAAAGGACTCAATGTAGGTGGCCCACCCCTCCACATAGCCGCTGGAATCCATGAGATAACGGATGTGAGAAGGGTTTTTGCGGCCAAAGGAAACCGTCTGGTACAAATGCCCCGGAAATCCCTCGTGAGCAAGCGTGGTAAAAAGCTCCAGATTGGATGGATTTTGCCCGCGGTTTATGTAGATCACATTGGGGCTTTGGGTATCCAGAGGCGGTGTCAGGTAAAAGGCAGGACTGAGAAAATCTTCCATAGAAGGATGCACAGAGCGGATTTCATAGGAAACATCGGAAAGCTCCGGGAAATCAGCCTTCATCTGTTCCCGGAGGGCTTCCATGACCTGGTCAGGCTCCATGTCCGGCAAATCTACGCTGCCGTTTACCTTGGATGCCAGAGAGCCCTGTTCCCGCAGCATCAGCTGAATTTCCTTCATATCCTTCAGAAGCTGGGAAGCCAGCCGTTTTTCAATGCGGGCCAGGGGCTGATAGACACCGGTCTGGCTTTGTATGAGGTAGAGATAATATTCTTTTCCACCGGGAAAGCCTGCAAGCCCGCGGCTGCTTTTTCCGGTGCCGCGAAGAGCGCAGAGCCCGTCGATCAGATTTTGATAGGCAGGAAGAACCTCCTGACAGAGGAGCTCCTTGTGGACGGCGTTAAGCTTTTTCTGTTCCGCTTCGGAGAATTTGCCGTAATCGGAAAGCTTTTGGGAAAAGATTTCCAGCATATAATTGGAATCCGGATTTTCAATAAAAGCTGCACACTGGGCAAGGATGCGTTCCAGAGTTTCATCGCTCATGAAAACGCCGGCTTCTGATTTCTGGTTTTCAAATTCCAGAATGCTTTCAAAATAAGCCGGAACGCTTTTGAGGAGATTCAGATAATCGGAGATATCCTCGTCCCGGTAAAAGGCATATTCAGCCAGAAGGACAGGGAGCTGCGCCTGAATGCCAAGGCTTGGGCCAAGAATCTCTTCCAACAGATAATTGTCGCCAAGAGAGCGCTGTGTGTGGTAATAAAGAAGCAGCATGTCAAGGGTGAGCTGGTTCTCGCGGGAGAGCTTGCTGTAGGAAAAGTCTTTGAGCTGGTTTTCCCGTGTTTCACACAGCTTGTAGACTTCCTTGGGATCGGTTGCGACAGTTCCCAGCGAGACCTCCCGGGAAGGAATGTCGAGTTTTTCCGGGTTGGCCAGAGAATAGTGGAGGTTCAAGGTGTTGGAAGCGACCTCCTGCCGGAACAGATCCTTTGTGTACTGCTCAAATTTTGCATTTTCAGAGAAAGGATGATTGGCCAGAAAGCCGATTCCTGCGCCGGTCAGGAGTACAAAGCACAAAAAAAGAGCTGCCCAAAGCGGTTTGTGTTTCTGGGGCAGGCGTGATTTTAATGTGGACAGATTCATGGGAAATCCTTCCGGTGATTCATTTTTACTATCTTATTGGAAAGAAAAGGATTCTATGCTATGATGAAAAAAATATCTGCCCTGTAATAGAAGGGTGTAGGAGGAAAAAGAAATGTCAGAGCTTTATGATGTAGCGATCCTGGGAGCCGGACCGGCGGGAATTGCGGCGGCTGTTTATGCAGCGCGGGCAAGGCTTCGGGTTTTGTGGCTGGACAAGGGCTTTCTGCCCGGCGGCCAGGTAAACGATACCTATGAGGTGGATAATTATCCGGGGCTGCCGGGCTTAAGCGGTGCAGATTTGGGCGAGGCCATGGCAAAACATGCACAGAAGCTTGGAATGGAACCTGTGCGGGCCAATATCACGGCAATCGAGGATTTGGGCGCGGAGAAGGTTATCCGCACAAAGAAGACGGAATATCGCGCTAGAACCATCGTGGCAGCGCTGGGCGCATCCCACCGGAAGCTTGGCATCCCCGGAGAGGAGGAGCTTGCGGGAATGGGGGTCTCTTATTGCGCAACCTGTGACGGCGCATTTTTCAGGGACAGGACCGTTGCGGTGATCGGCGGCGGAAATACTGCCGTGGAGGACGCCCTGTTTCTGGCAAAAATCTGTAAAAAAGTATATCTGGTGCACCGAAGGGCGGAACTGCGGGCCGACAGGATTCTGCAGGAACATGTGCTGTCTTGTCCCAATGTGGAAATTTTGTGGGACTGCGTGCCTGCAGAGATCACGGGAGGGGAGCAGGTGACGGGTCTTGCCATAAGAAATGTGCGCCGGGGGGAGGAACGCGAGCTTTCTGTGGACGGCGTTTTTGTGGCAGTGGGAATCCTGCCCAATACAGAGCTGCTCCATGGCCTGGCGAAGCTTGACGAGAACGGCTATGTCCGTGCCGGTGAGGACTGTGCGACTTCTGCACAGGGGATTTTTGCGGCGGGGGATATCCGCACAAAAGCGCTCCGTCAGGTGGTGACTGCGGCGGCAGACGGGGCGAATGCCATAACTGCGGTGCAGCGGTATCTCAGAGGCGAAAGATAGGTGATAAAAACGAATTTTGTCAAGACCAAACGAAAAAATAGCAGAATGCACAAAGAATGTCGAAGAAACGGTTATGTACAAATAAAAAAACAATAGTTTTCCACAGGTCAAAGGTGGGACAAACATAGGAAAATCAAGTTATACACAAAGTTATCCACATTATCCACAGTGGATAGTGTGTATATAAGAGATTTACATAAAAAAATAAAAAACAAATGTTTTGGTCAAAAATCATAAATCTCCACAAAACGACAAAAAAAGACGAAATTCTATTGACTTTTGAGAAGTCGAAAACTGGTTGAATATTCTTGGAAATAAGAATAATTTAAGCTTGTTAAAACAAATATTCTGTTAATTTAAGGATGCTGGAAACGATTGGCGTATGCCGGAAAAGCAAGGGGAAAAATGAAAAAAGGAGCTGTCGAGTATGACCGGCTCCGGTGGAACGTGATACCGCCGGAGCGTCATTTCTCGACAACTCCTGTTTTTTATTTATTTTGATTCATCCGTTTGATAACTTTAAGTCTTGTGAATTCCTCACGCTCTTTTTCTTCCAGGGCGTTCGTGATATCCCGCGTCAGAGTCTCGAATTTTGGAATCGTGATATTTTTCAGAGCGTTTGCACGCTTCTGGGTTTTTTTGATATTGCTTGCCAGACGGATCGCCGCGTTTTCGATCATGGAGAGCCGAATGGAAAGCTCTTTTACCTTTTCAAACTCCATTTTTGCCTGGTCCAGAGAAACTTTGGTGCTGTAGTAGGCATAGGTGGGCTTGTTGCTGGTCTGGTGGTCGTATTCCACCAGAGGAATTTCCGTGCCCATAACGCTTCGCGTTTTGATGCGGATAGAGTTTTCGATAGGGACCGTGTAGGCGATCTGCTCCACAAAGGCAATGCCGATTTCCATATTCGCCTTCTGTAAAGCCGCGTAAGCTGCGCGGAAGGTCTGGTCGATCTGGGACTGAATATCCTTTGCCTGATCGATGAGATCCATTAATTCGCGGATCAGGATGTTTCTTTTTTTGTCCATGAGCTCATAGCCCTGCCGGGAAAGAACCAGTGAATTCTTGGCAAGTATGAGATTTCCCTTGGTGGGAAAGGTATTTGGATCCATGAAATCACCTCGCTTCCAAAACGTTAAGCTTCACGGACAGTCTCATGATAATACTGTTCCAGAATTTTTGTGTCGATTCGGTCAAGTTCTTCCTTGGGCAGCAGTCCCAGAAGCTCCCAGCCTTTGTCGAGGGTTTCGGTAATGCTGCGGTTTTCGGTTTCGGTCTGTCCGACAAACTCCGCCTCAAAGGCTTTTCCGAATACCAGATATCGTTTGTCCAGGGGAGAAAGCTCGTCCTCGCCGATAACGGAGGCCAGGGCGCGTGCATCTCCCACCTTTGCGTAGCAGGAGAAAAGCTGGTTTGCCACATCCTGGTGATCTGCTCTGGTAAAGCCTTCTCCGATGCCGTCCTTCATCAGACGGGAAAGAGAGGGGAGCACGTTGATCGGGGGATAAATGGACTGTCCGTGCAGCTGGCGCTCCAGTACGATCTGTCCTTCTGTAATATAACCCGTCAAGTCGGGGATGGGATGCGTGATATCATCGTTTGGCATGGTGAGAATGGGAATCTGGGTGACAGAACCCTTTCCGCCCTGCACAATGCCGGCGCGCTCGTAGAGGGTAGCCAGCTCGCTGTAAAGATAGCCGGGATAGCCCTTACGGGAGGGGATTTCTCCCTTGGAGGAGGAAACCTCACGCATGGCCTCGCAGAAGGAGGTGATATCCGTCAAAATAACAAGAATGTGCATACCCTTTTCAAACGCCAGATATTCAGCAGCAGTCAGGGCAATCTTCGGAGTGAGCAGACGCTCCACCACCGGGTCGTTGGCAAGATTCAGGAACATGACAACATGGTCGGAGGCTCCGCTCTCCTCAAAGGTGCGGCGGAAAAATTCAGCCACGTCATATTTGACGCCCATGGCGGCAAACACGATGGCGAAGTTCTCGTCAGAGCCTGCGCCCAGAGATGCCTGGCGCACGATCTGAGCGGCCAGCTTGTCGTGGGGAAGTCCGTTTCCGGAGAAGATCGGAAGCTTCTGTCCGCGGATCAGCGTGGTCAGTCCGTCAATGGCGGAGATACCGGTGTTGATATAGTTTCGGGGATATTCCCGTGTCACAGGATTCAAGGGCAGTCCGTTGATGTTCAGGCTGACCTCGGGAGTGATATCTTCCAGTCCGTCAATGGGCTGGCCGATACCGTTGAAGGTACGGCCGAGAATTTCCGGGGACAGTCCGATTTCCATGGGACGCCCGGTGAGGCGTGTGTGCGTATTTTTGAGGGACATATTGTCGGTTCCCTCAAAAACCTGGATCACAGCCTTGTCTTCGTATATTTCCACAATACGGCCGATTTTGCGCGTGCCGTCATCCATGCGGAATTCTACGATTTCTTCATAGGAAGCGTTTTTTACGCCCTCCAGAACTACAAGAGGACCGTTGATTTCGCTTAAGCCCAAATATTCAATTGCCATAAATCAATTCCTCCTTAGCCGTTCTTTTCCAATACGTTGTTGTAGAACCGGTCAATATCTGCCCGGTATTCTTCAAATTTTTCCAGTTCGTTGTTGGGAACATCATATTTAATGGAAATGATGCGCTCAAAAATATTGTCCTCACGAAGCACAGAAACCGGCATTCCGCGGTTTACAAGAGCGCGGGCTTTTTCGTAGAGGTAAAGGATGATCTCCATCATCTGGAACTGCTTTTCCATGGGAACACAGGTGTCCTCTGCATGGAACGCATTCTGCTGCAGAAAGCCCAGGCGAATCACTCTTGCAATCTCCAGCGTCAGCTTCTGGTCGTCCGGCAGAACATCGTTTCCGATCAGCTTTACAATTTCCATGAGAGAGCTTTCCTGGTTGAGGATCGCCATGATCTTGTTGCGGTCATCCACAAAGCGGGTCGATACATTTGCGCGGTACCAGGGGCTTAAATCCTCCAGATACTCGCTGTAGCTGGTAAGCCAGTGGATTGCGGGGAAGTGACGGGCATAGGCAAGGGACTTGTCCAGTCCCCAGAAGCAGCGGACAAAACGTTTGGTATTCTGTGTCACAGGCTCGGAGAAGTCACCGCCCTGCGGAGAAACGGCTCCGATGATGGTGACAGAGCCTTCGGTTCCGTTTAAGTTCTGCATCATGCCGGCGCGCTCGTAAAATGCGGATAGCTTGGAGGCAAGATAAGCGGGGAAGCCTTCCTCCGCAGGCATCTCCTCCAGACGTCCGGACAGCTCACGGAGAGCCTCAGCCCAGCGGGAAGTAGAGTCTGCCATAATGGCTACGTCATAACCCATGTCACGGTAGTATTCCGCCAGGGTTACACCGGTATAAATTGAAGCCTCACGCGCCGCAACCGGCATGTTGGAGGTGTTGGCGATCAAGGTGGTACGGTCCATCATCAGGTTGCCGGATTTCGGGTCGATCAGCTTTCCAAAATCCTCCAGAACCTGGGTCATCTCGTTGCCGCGCTCTCCGCAGCCAATGTAGATGATGATGTCCGCGTCAGACCATTTTGCGATCTGGTGCTGGGTCATGGTTTTTCCGGTTCCGAAGCCGCCGGGGACAGCTGCTGTGCCTCCCTTGGCAATGGGGAACAGAGTGTCCAGGATCCTCTGGCCGGTAACCAGCGGAACGCTGGCCGGAAAACGTCTGTGGGTGGGGCGGGGAACACGGATCGGCCATTTCTGCGCAAGCGCAAGCTCGCGTTCGCTTCCGTCTGCCAGACGAATGGTTACAATGGGTTCCAGGATGGTATATTCGCCGTCCGCTGCCGCGCGGATGACGGTTCCCTCACTGCAGGTGGGGGGAACCATGGATTTGTGTACAATGGAGAGGGTTTCCGGCGTCTCGGCAATGATCGTGCCGGGTCCGATGACATCTCCCTCTTTTACGGTAATGTGGGTTTTCCATTTTTTCTGGGTGTCCAGAGAATCTACGCTGACGCCGCGGGAAATATATTTTCCGGAGGCTTTTGCAATTTCGCCCAGGGGACGCTGGATACCGTCGAAAATATTGTGAATGATGCCGGGTCCGAGAAGAACGGAAATGGCATCGCCGGTTCCCTCCACGGTCTGTCCAGGCCGAAGGCCGGTGGTTTCCTCAAAGACCTGTACGGTCGTCATGCCTTTCTTGAGGCCGATGACCTCGCCTACCAGTTTTTCCGGGCCGACATAAACCATTTCGGAAATTTTGAAGCCGGCGTCACCCTGAAGATAAATGACAGGGCCGTTGACGCCGTAAATAATGCCTGTTTTACTCATGCTGCTGTCCTCCGCCGAATGTAAATTCCCTGGACATGGAACGCAGGCCCTCCAGGAAAGAATTGTCAATGAGTATGTTTTTGCCGGGGATAACCGCACGGATTCCGCCGATGAAATCTTCTGTTGAAAGAAGCAGGGACACGCCGGTTTTTTGGGAAAGCGGAAGAATCAAAGCTTCGTCCGCAGGAGCCAGATAAATTTTCATTTTGTCTTCACCGGCAAAGGTCTTGGCTTCCTCAATTTTACGGCAAAGGTACTCCTGGTATTCCGGTGTTTTTGCAAAATCCGTCAGAAGATTTTTGACTTCGCCGAAAAGTTCTTCTTTTAATGCGTTCTGTTTCTGATTCCAGTGGCGCTTAATGGTGAGCTGCTGTGCGGAAAGTGCCTTGTTGATCTCGTGGCGGGCATTTTCGGAGGCAGCTCTGATCTCGCCTTCTGCGCTGAGCCTGCGGCTCTTTTTATGTTTTTTCAGCATTTCTTCCAGGTTTGCCCGGGATTCCTCAAGCTCGCGTTCTGCATCTGCCTGAACCTCCTGTACGGTAACATCGTAGAAATGCTGCAGCTTTTCATCTATCGTCATAATATCACCTGCCTATAGTTTTAAACCGATTGCCTCATTTACATATGAAGTGATAAAGTCCGGCTTACGGCCAGTACCATGCCGGTCGGGAATTTCGATGATCAGGGGCGTTTTGTGGTGAAGCTTGACGTCGTCCACGATTTTCGGGAATTCCCGGCCGAACTTTTCGGTGAGAAGGATAATGCCGATTTCTTTGTCGGCAATGGCACGTTCCAGAGCTTCTTTTAATTCGTCGCGCTCATGGACGACCACACCCTCCACACCTGCGAGGCGCATGCCGGTATAGGTATCAATGTTGTCACTGATAAGATACATTTTCATAAAAATTCCGCCTTTTAGAGCTTACCAAGAATCATGAAGGAAATGATCAGACCGTAAAGTGCGATACCTTCGGCCATAGCTACGAAGATAATGGATTTACCAAACAGGGAACCGTCCTCGCTCAGTGCGCCAAGAGCTGCGCTTGCGGAGCTTGCTACGGCGATACCGGAGCCGATGCCGGAGATACCGGTAACCAGGGCTGCACTTAAGTAGCCAAGTCCGGTTGCAAGGCCGGAAGCATCAGCGGAAGCAGCCTGTACGCTGGCGGTGCCTGCAAACATCACAACGGAAGCCACAAGCACGGTTCCGAAGAAGAAAAAGCAGTTGGCTGCCAGGGATTTTTTGTAGCGCTTCTGGCTTTTTTCGCCCAGGAAGAAATAGCCGAAGGGTACGATAATGCTGAGAATCAATGCGATAGCGGTTACAATCTGAATCATAGTGTTCATAATAAAATCCTCCTTAAGTTAAACGTATATCCCATCAGGGATGAATTCTGGTGAAAAATAAAATTCATATGATGAACGGGAATTACTTCCCGGTATTTTTTTTGAGGAAGGGTTTGAAAGCCCGTCCGTTGCCCGCGTAAAAGCGGCTGAATATTTCGTAATACTCCAGACGCAGCACCTGGATACCTACGATCAGGCCCTCCATGCCGCTGACAAACAGGTTGCCGAGGATGATGACGATCCAGTTAGGATTTCCGCCCTCTGTCGCACCTGCAAGCATAAGCACAACCTCCATCATGGCTGCGTGGCTGACTGCGAAAGCGCCGATACGCAGGAAGGAGAGTGTGTTGGAAAGATAGCTTAAAAGCACCTCAAAAAGCTCAAAGAAGCTCTGGACAAAAAACATGCCCTTTTTCTCCGGGAAGATATGCGCCTTTTTCTCTACCAGGTTGGTGAGCGGCTCCTTCAAAAACATGAGAAGAAGCGGTACACCGAACATGACGATAAGAACGGCGGTTGCCGGAAGCTTCCTGCCGGAAATGAACAGTCCGAGAACAGCGACGACAGATCCATAAAATACAAGGCCTGCCACAGCGTTGCTGTCAAACCAGATTTTTTCGGTATTTTTGCTGTGAATGGAATTGATGATGTTGAAGATCATACAAACCAGGATCAGCAGCATACCAAAGCCAATGGCTACTACAAATACCACATTCAGGCGGCCTACCAGGGGAACATTCATCATTGCGCTCATGGGTTTCAGCCAAAAGGCATGAAGAACTTCCTCAAAACCGAAGAGACTGCCATACATAAAGCCGAAGAAGGTGGAGAAAACACCGGCGCAGGCGATGATGCCCGCCAGATCCAGATGTTTTACCTTGTAAAGGATGATTCCGCCCAGGAAGAGCAGAAGTCCCTGTCCTACATCGCCGAACATGGCTCCGAAAATAAAGGAGTAGGTAATGGCAAGGAACCAGGTGGGATCCATTTCGCCGTAAGCAGGAAGCCCGTACATTTTGGTATACATTTCAAAGGGCTTGAACAGCTTGGCGTTTTTCAGCTTTGTGGGAGGCATTTTCTGGACATCCCGCTCATCGCTCTCAATGATGCAGAAGATTTTGTCATCATTTTCCACCTCTCTGGAAAAGGCCTTTGCATCCCGTTCGCCCATCCAGCCGCAGAGAATATAAAAATTGTCTCTGTCGCCCCGGGTGCAGGCAGCAAGCTTTCGCACGTCAAAACGCTGGGAGAAGCCGTCCAGCGTGGCGCAGGCGCCTGCAATGAGGGAAGCATTATCTTTGAGATACTGCCGCCAGGATTTTTTCTGGTCTTCCAGACGCTTTACTGTCTGGGAAAGCTGGTCTTCCAGATTCTGACAGGCCTCCCGGGCAGTTCCTTCATACTGGTCAGGGATGTAGATGCGCTCAAAATGCATGGAAGAGTACACCGCATCAATTTTGTGGGCCTCGTGGGTAGGCACAAAGTAAAGCCCCCAGATATATTCATTGTCATCATCGCACTTGATGAAAACGGTATCCAGGTTGTCATAGATGTAGGTTTTGAATTTTTCGTAATACTGCTTTTCAATCCTTCCGAAACGATAACGGATGAATTGGAACTGCAGAATGGACGATACATTGTAATCCAGATTGCGGAAAGGGCGGATGACGCGCAGAGATTCCGTGAGCGACTCTATCTGCTCTTCCAGCTGGATGCGGGTCTCTTCAGACTGTGTATGTGTTTCGTCAATTTTGCGGACAGCCGCGAGGGCGTCCTCCAGGGACAGGTCTCTCGGGGAAACCTGCTCGGTGTTTTCGAGCTCCTGATAATATCCGTTGGCAGTGGTCTGGGCTTCCTTATAGGGATTGATTTCCAGATAAGGAGACAGGGATTCCACTGCAGTCAGCTCGGCCAGAGCATTTTCCAGATGGATCTCGTATTTGTTGAGATACGTGCTTACCACCCGGTCAATGTCCGCCTTTGGCCCGGTAATGCTCAGGAATTTCATTTTTTCAATCACGTTGATACCTCCGGGTTTTTAGTTGTTGCGAACGAAACGCATCGCCTCATCAGAGTGAACACCGTAGCGCACACACTCAATTGCGATGGTGAGACGGTTGACTTCGTGTTCTTTATGATAAAGATAGGAATAAATCATTGCTACGGAGAAGGGATCCTTGCGCGCCTCTTTTTCCAGAATATCGCGGAGCATGTAGTTGTAAAACTCCTCCAGATTGGCTACGGTCAGATGACTGTATTTGCGTCCGTAATAGGTTCTGGAAAAAACATTTTTGGCTTCCTCCATGGTGGGTGCCTCCACAAGTGCTGTGATCTCTTCCTTTTTCAGTTTGTAGGTCATAGGGATCAGCAGCGCGTAAATGGTTGCCGGTTCCATATTGAAAAAGCGACGGGAACGCTGGATAAACTGAAGGTTCAGCATATCGAATTTTTCTCCGTAGGCCTTTGTGATCTGCGCCAGATCGTTGCCGGAGAAAAGTTTTTTGCGTACATTCCAGATCTGGGTAAAATAGTACAGATCCAGAGCCATTCCGTAATCAAACAAAAGGGGTGCCTCGTGCTCCAGGATTTTGGAGAGGGGAGCGTAGAACTCGCTGCCTTTTAAGGCGTTTATCATTTCCTCCATGGTTTCGCACGAAGCGAGAGCGCAAAAGTCGATCCGGGAGTGTTTCCGGAAAAAGTCTGCGTAGGGGGAAAGGTCCAGGGAGCTGTTGTCCCGGTGGTCGAAAATGTTGGTCATGATTTCTTTGAGGATTCGTATTTCGTAGCGTTTGGAATACAGATCCAGAAAGGTTCGTTGTTTTTTGTTTGCGAATTTGTAGATACGGGAAAAATTCTGAAAAACCGACTGCTTCAAAAGCTTCTCTATCTGCCCGCGATGCAGGTCGTTTTCGTCCAGAGAAGCCCAGGACTGTGCGTACTGGGGGAGTCGCTTCAGATAAGCGGCAGCCTGGGGAACGTTTGGAAGTTCCAGGATATCTTGAAGCTGCTGCTCGTTTACAAGCTGGCTCTGCATGGCCCTGATCTTTGTGGAAAGCCCGCTATAGGAGAGTAATGTACCCATGACGTCTCACCTCCTTATGTCAAAGGCTTATGATTTTTTGATAAAGTTCCTGTGCCAGCTGCCTGTGATTTTTTTGGAAATAGGCATCCAAATCTTCCAGGGTCTGTTCCGTGTCCTTCTTCAGGGCGTCAAGCTGTACATCCTTTTCTTTTTCAAGGTCTGCACGGATCTGCTGAATTTTATGTTCGGTCTCTTTGTCAAGCTGCTCGTCGAAATCCCTGAACTTCTGTTCCATCTCATCGGAGAGGCGCTGTTTTTTGTAAGCGGCATCATCCATGATGCTCTTGGCTGTGATCTCAATTTCAGACAGTTTGCTTAATATCTGCTCCATGTATAACCTCCTTTTTATAATAGGTAGTCTTCCAACTTTTTCATTTCTCTATCATACACTTTTTTTTGAAAATTACAAACGTTAAAATGCACAATATTGTCCTGAGCCAATTCGACTCTTACCGGGAAAATGACGGGAAAATAGAAGAATCTTGTCATTGCAAAGGGCAAAAAAAGCGTGTATAGTGGTAACGACAGAATTTTATAGTACAAAGTATGAATGCGGTATTGCGGCAGGATTTTGCAGCTTATTTAACCGCAGAATATCAGGAGGATATCATGAGATTACGGAATATACCGGGGGCAAAGGATGCGATTTCTGAGAGCAGATTTGTGGTGCAGGAGCCGGAGGGGTTAAAGGGACATTGGGGAGATGCGTTTCCCAAAAAGCAGCCGCTTCATATAGAAGTGGGGATGGGAAAGGGACGTTTCCTTATGGATATGGCTCGCCTTCATCCGGAGATCAATTATGTGGGAATTGAGATGTATGACAGTGTGCTTCTGCGCGCCCTCCAGAAAATGGAAGAGCTGGAAGAAAACGGGACAGCGCTTGCCAATCTTCGGTTTATGCGGATAGATGCCAGAGTGCTGCCAGATATTTTTGCGCAGGGAGAGGTGGGGAAGATTTATCTCAATTTTTCCGATCCCTGGCCAAAGGCACGCCATGCCAAACGCCGTCTGACCTCCGGAGAATTTCTGGAGCGTTACGATAAGATCCTGGCGGCAGAAGGAATCGTGGAGTTTAAAACAGACAACCGGGAATTGTTTGAGTTTTCTTTGGAAGAGGTAGAAAACAGCAAGTGGCAGCTTCTGGGGCATACGTTTGATCTGCACCACAATGAAGAAATGTGCAGGGGAAATGTGATGACGGAATATGAAGAGAAATTTTCTTCCCAGGGAAATCCCATCTGCAAGATGATCATTGCCAGGTAAAATGAGCGCAGGAGGAACCACCCGGTCAAAACGGCATACCCTAAATATAAGAAGAGCTTTTGGAGAGCGGCATGGGACGGAACAGATGTCTGAGGCGGAAGCTCAATGAATTTTTTTATGAGCATTGTAAGCTGGATAAACGGATTTGCTGCATGAAAAAATCTCTGTATGAACTGATGGGGATTTTGAACAGGCTGGATTCCAAAAAGGAAGAAAAAAAGAGAAGATGAGGAGGAGAAATTATTTGCGAGGGGAGAGCTCAAAGTTGCGAAGGCCGCACTCCCCTCGCGCTCCCCTGTTGGCCGCCGCTAAAACCCCGGAACTTGTTCTTTTATTGTCAAGCGGTGCCCAAGAAGGGGGAATGTGAGGGAGAAACCTTCGGGCTTTGCAGCTTTGAGATGGTTCTCTCACGTTTTCTTTAATTTTTCTTAAAAAAATATAAAAATCCTCTTGACTTTTCTGTGGAACCTCAGTTATAATACTCCTTGCGTTAAGGAATTGCAAAAGATAAAACAGGCGCCTTTAGCTCAGTTGGTAGAGCACCTGACTCTTAATCAGGGTGTCCAGGGTTCGAGCCCCTGAAGGCGCACTTAAGCACTGTTTTTGCGGACAATATGATTGCCGCGGGGACGGTGTTTTTTTGTTTGTCAGATTTTCCGGAAAGAAATTATCTGGCAGTCATCTCAATCTTCTTCGTGTTTTCGATATTCCCGGGGCGTCATTCCATATTTTTGACGAAAATATCCGATACAGGAGCTGGCAGAGGCAAATCCTGTCTGCAGGGCAATCTCTGTCACGGATCGATCGGTGGTCTTTAAGAGTACAGCTGCAGCGTGAAGCCGGTATTGAATGAGATAGCGATAAGGGGAAAGGCCGGTAAAACGGCGAAAGCTCCGTTGGCATTCGCTTTTTCCGATGTGGGCGCAGGCGGCGAGGTCTTCCACCGCAATGGGTTTTGCATAATGGGTGTGGATATGGGAGAGCATGGCGCGGATGCGCTCGTAGTCTTTGACCGGCACTGCCGGCAAAAGCGCGGGGAGAAGCGTGAGGAAGGACAGCCACAGCGAGGTTACAGCCAGACTCAGCCGGTATTCCCGGTGAGAAAAGGCGTCCGTATCAAAATACAATTGTTCAAAGGAATCCAGCATATGGAAGAATTCTTCCTGTGCAGGGTTCTTTTTTTGCAGAAATTTATGTGTAAAAGCCGGATTGTGGAGAACAGAAGCCACATCCTGCTGCGCCATAATACTTCCGGGAAAAAATCCAAGCATCCGTTCCGGGATAAGAATGCTGTGATAGTGGCAGTTTTCTTTCTCTGTGATACAGTGGAGAACAGAGCGGTTGAGAAACAGGCAGTCTCCGGCCGGGACATCCAGAGTGTTCTCGTAGATTTTGATATGGATGCTGCCCTTCAGCACATGGACAAACTGAATTTCCTCGTGCCAGTGCAGCACGCGAAAGCCCTCGTTGGCAGGAGTGCACACCTTGCGGTGTACATCCAGAACCAGCAGGGGAAATGGATTGTTGTCGTAGGGGTTGTGGGAATAGACGGGGATCTCGCTGTCCGGTTTCTTTTTTTGCATAAATCCTCCTTATACGGCAGGGAAATATCATTATTTGGCTGTTTTCATATATATTTTAGCGGGTTTTTCGGTAGATATCAAGAAGAAACCGCGCTATATTCCTATTATGCACAATAAAGCAGAGGAGGAATACAAAAATGAGGATTGACGGGAATGAAACAGAAAAAGCTGCCATGCGGGAATTTCATCTGGGAAATCGCAAAGAGGGATTGCGTCTGCAGGAGGAATTTGCGGCGCAGTTTCGCGAAGAATATGCGCATAAGGACCATTGTCCCTGCCAAAAAGCATGCCGTTATCATGGCAACTGCAAGGAATGCGTGGCGATTCACCGGGCGCATGGAGAGCACGTTCCAAACTGTATGCGTTCCATGCTCAATGAAAAAATCCGTCTGCTCTCCGGCCTGACAGAGCATACCATTGCCAATGAGATAGAAGCGCCAAAAGAAATTCTTCGGAAGGAATAAAATCCTGCATTTTGCCTATGTACTTCTCATTTTGATTGCCGTATAATGATTGCAAAAATGATGTATACAGGGTGAGGAAAATGGGAAAGCAATATTTGTTCAGCAATCGGGATCTGCGCAGGCTCATAGTGCCGCTGTTTATCGAACAGTTTCTGGCAATCTTTGTGGGTCTGGCAGATTCTATTATGGTGGCGTCTGTAGGAGAAGCTGCCGTATCAGCCGTGTCCTTGATAGACACGATCATGGTCCTTTTGATCAACATGTTTACCGCGCTTGCCACCGGCGGAGCCATTGTGGCAGGACAGGCGCTGGGGCGAAAACGGGAGGAAGAGGGCTGCGAGGCAGCAGAGCAGACGCTTCTTTTTTCCACGCTGTTTTCTCTGGTGATCATGGCGGTGGTTTATGCGGGAAAATGGTTTATACTCCACGTGGTTTTCGGAGATATTGAACCGGAGGTTATGGAAAACTGTACGACCTATCTTCTGATCGTCACCGCGTCCATTCCTTTTCTTTCCATATATAATACAGGCGCAGCCATGTTCCGTGCCATGGGGGATTCCAAAACTCCTATGAAAATGTCGTTGGTGATGAATGGCATGAATCTGGTGGGAAATGCCATTCTTCTTTATGGCTTCGGGTTCGGCGTGGAGGGAGCGGCGATTCCGACCACGGTTTCCCGTGTGTTTGCCGGCATCTGGATGCTGTTCTGGATGAAAAATCCACAGAAGACGCTGCACATCCGTACAGTTTTGGGAATTCGCCTGAAATGGCGGGTTTTGAAGCAGATTCTTCACATCGGCATCCCGTACAGCCTGGAAAACAGCATGTTTCAGCTTGGCAAAATTCTGGTTCTGAGTCTGGTGTCCGGATTTGGAACTGCCTCCATTGCCGCAAATGCGGTTGCCAACAGCGTGTGCAACGTGGCGATCCTGGGCGGAATGTCCATGGGATATGCGCTCTCCTCTGTGAGTGCGCAGTGCGTGGGTGCGGGAGATTATGAGCAGGTGCGCTATTACACCAGGAAGTTTCTGCGGTATTCCTATGGGGCAATTGTCTTAATGAATATCCTCATTGTTCTGGCGCTGCCCCTGATTATTGACATTTATTCCCTCTCAAATCAGACCGGGGTTATGGCAAGCGACATTATTATTTATCATGCAATCCTGGCAGTTCTTATCTGGGCGCCGGCCTTTACCCTGCCAAATACGCTCAGGGCAGCCAATGATGTGGGCTTTTGCATGTGGGTATCTATTTTGTCCATGTGGATTTTCAGAATCGGCTTCAGTTTTGTTCTGGCAAAATATGCAGGACTCGGCGTGTTCGGCGTTTGGGTGGCCATGACCATTGACTGGGCAGTGCGCGCGGCGTTTTTTGTCTTCCGATACCGGGGGAGCAAGTGGGAATTGAAGCGGGTGTAAGGCTGCCGGCCGGAACTCGAAAAATTTTGTCTTGCGAAAGCAGGGAAGTCTATTTATAATAGGGAATACGAAAAAATGAAGTTATCAGGAGGAAGACTATGAAGCGAGAGACGGTCGTTGTGCTTGATTTTGGCGGACAGTACAATCAGCTGATTGCACGTCGCGTGAGAGAATGTAACGTATACTGTGAAATTTATTCTTATCGGACCGATATTGAAAAAATAAAAGCAATTCATCCAAAAGGAATTATTTTTACCGGCGGGCCCAACAGCTGTTACGAGCCAGGCGCTCCCACTTATAACAAAGAGATTTTTGAGCTTGGCATTCCGGTTCTGGGCATCTGCTACGGTTCTCAGCTCATGATGCATCTGCTGGGCGGAAAAGTGGAAAAAGCGCCGGTGCGCGAGTACGGCAAGATCGAGGTGAATGTGGATACGGCGTCCCGCCTGTTCGAAGGTGTTTCACCAAAAACCATTTGCTGGATGAGCCACAACGATTATATTTCCAAAGCAGCTCCTGATTTTCACATCAGCGCATGGACCGAGGACTGTCCGGTGGCAGCAGTCGAAAATCCGGATAAAAAGCTGTATGCAGTACAGTTCCATCCGGAGGTGCTCCACACCCAGGAAGGTACAAAAATGCTTTCCAACTTTGTATACAATGTCTGCGGCTGTGCCGGCGACTGGAAAATGGAGTCCTTTGTGGAAGAGTCCATCAAATCCATTCGCGAAAAGGTAGGAGACGGTAAGGTTCTCTGTGCCCTTTCCGGCGGTGTGGATTCCTCAGTGGCAGCAGTGCTTCTGTCCAAGGCAGTTGGCAGTCAGCTTACCTGCGTGTTTGTGGACCATGGTCTTCTCCGTAAAAATGAGGGAGACGAGGTAGAGGCTATCTTCGGGCCAAAAGGAAATTATGATTTGAATTTTATCCGCGTAAACGCGCAGGAGCGTTTCTATGAAAAGCTGAAAGGTGTCGAAGAGCCGGAGCAGAAACGGAAGATCATCGGTGAAGAATTTATCCGCGTATTTGAGGAAGAGGCAAAGAAGATCGGTGCCGTGGATTTCCTGGTGCAGGGAACCATTTATCCGGATGTGGTGGAAAGCGGCGTAGGCGGCGAGTCTACGGTTATCAAATCCCACCACAACGTAGGAGGACTTCCGGATTACGTAGATTTCAAAGAGATTATCGAGCCGCTTCGCGATCTGTTCAAGGATGAGGTGCGCCGGGCTGGCCTGCAGCTTGGAATTCCGGAATACCTGGTATTTCGTCAGCCCTTCCCGGGTCCGGGCCTTGGCATCCGCATTATTGGCGAAGTCACTGCCGAAAAGGTAAAAATGGTACAGGATGCGGACGCCATCTGGCGCGAAGAAATTGCCAAAGCGGGACTGGACAAGAAGGTAAACCAGTATTTTGCAGCTCTCACCAATATGCGCTCTGTTGGCGTTATGGGAGATGAGAGAACCTACGATTATGCTGTGGCGCTGCGCGCCGTAACGACCGTGGACTTTATGACCGCGGAAAGCGCCGAGATCCCATGGGAGGTTATCGGGAAAGCGACCAGCCGAATTGTCAATGAGGTCAAAAATGTGAACCGTGTGCTTTACGACTGTACTGGAAAGCCGCCGGCGACGGTGGAATTTGAATAGCGGACAAAATTGCGAAAAAGCCCATAAATAAAGGCTTTGCGGGCTGTCTGAATGTTCCAGTGGAGTGCAAATGGAGTTAAAAAATATTTTTTTTCGTTGTTTTCATTCCGGAGTTATTTGAGATTTTCGCAAAAAGTAGCTATGCTCAGAAAATATAATTAGTGTGAATATGAAGAACAGTTTGTTTTGATGGAAATATTTTCCGTCAGGGCAGACTGTTTTTTATACCCTTTTTTCAATGATATTAACTCCATGGTTCAGCGATAACAGATATGGGAACTGTGAAATTAAAATAATTTGCAAAATTTCGGAAAATGATGTCCGATTTTGTATCTGCCAGTACAGAGTATATGAAGAGATAAATATTCAAGACACAGGAGGTACTGATTATGCAGAACAAATTATTTTTAAAGGCAGCTGATATTTGTGAACTTCTGGAGGTAAAACAGACATCGGCTTATGAGATCATTGGAAATCTGAACAAGGAGCTGGAAGACCAGGGATATCTGACGCTTAGAGGAAAAGTTCCGACAAAGTATTTTGTGAAGCGTTTCTATGGAGTGGAAGATACTTGTGAGATTCCTCAGGAAGAAGGAAAGGAATGGTTTCATGCGTAAAAGAAAAATGTATTTATCAGTGGAAGACATTGCAGAACTCTTTGGATTATCAGTTTCGTTTGCTTACCGGGTGGTGGAAAGAATGAATGCCGATCTGGAAAGCAAAAACTATTATGTGATTCTCGGTCGGGTACCAACCCGTTATGTAGAGGACAAGATCTATTAAGAAAAAGAATGTTGGTCAAAATGTAATCATTGTTGGTGGAGGATTAACCG
>CALBGI010000023.1 GCA_937893675.1 uncultured Blautia sp. | reverse complement strand
TCTTGAAGATTACTTCAAGCGTGTGACGGGAGGCGAGGGAATTGCTTAAACTGATTAAATGTGAATTTTTGAAATTGAAACGCAAGCCGCTGGTATTTATTTCTGTGTTCCTTTCCACCTTGCTTCCATTGGCTTATGCTATTTTTCTGGCAGATGCGAACACGGATGTGGATGCTACGAACAATATGATGTCCGGTCTGTTTCAGCTCAGCGCATATCTTCTTTTGATGCCGCTTCTTGTGATACTGGCTTCCAATCTGTTATTTGAGGAGCTGGACAATGATACTTTGAAAAATCTTGTTACCATACCGGTAAATAGAACCAAGCTGGTACTTTCTAAGATGATGGTTTTACTGATATTTGCCATTGGTTTTATGGCGGTTGGAGCGTTGGTAAATCTTGCTGTTTTGCTGATCCAGGGATGGAATCCGGTGGGATTCTGGAAATTGTTTCAGGTAGGGATAGGAGAGGGAGTGATTATGTGGGTCGGCGCGCTCCCCTGTATTTTGATAGTTGTCCTTCTTGATAAAAACTATATCGTGTCGGTCGTGATAACCTTTTTCTATACTATTTTGAATTATCTTCTCACCAACAACGATGCTTTTCTGACACAGCCCTTTGGTCTGAACGCAGGAACACTGCTTCCGGGGCCGTTGGCGTTTCGCTGGACATTCCAGTTTTATGATTATGGCAGCATCAGCGAAGAGCTGGCAGAGCTGCTGGAACGGATAAGCCCGTATTTTTTGAATGATATACAGGTGTTCGGCGTGGCATTTGCGGAAGCCGCTGTATTTCTTGCGCTGATAGCGATGGTTTACCGGCGTCGTGAGATTTAAGGGGGTGTGATTATGTGGAATTTATTAAAATCGGAATTACTGAAACTGCGCCGGTGTCAGATCCTTTGGGTGGGGTTGGTGGCGCTTGCACTCTGTCCGTTGGTGCAATATGGAAGCCAGTTGATTGTTGAGCCGGAGTATCGAAATCCAAACTATGATTTTCCCATGCTTTTTGCGAATGTTGTATGGGGCAATACCCAGATGTTTTTCCCGATTTCACTGGTGATGATCGGCAGCTGGCTGATTGACAGAGAATCCACCCATGATACGCTGAAAAACATCATGACAATTCCTGTTTCTATGCCGGACGTGTTAGGGGCCAAGCTCTTCTGGGTTGGTATTCTTACGGTTCTGTTGGGAATTTACAGTGTTGGCGTTACCCTAATCACTGGACTGGCGGTTGGATTATCGGGACTGACAGCGGAAGTATTTTTTCATGGCGGTACACAGATCGTGTTAGCGGGTCTGACGACCTATATGGTCTGTATGCCCCTAATCCTGATTTTTGGACAGATCCGAGGGGCATATCTGGGAGGTTCCATTCTGGCGTTCTTCCTTGGATACAGCATGATGTTTTTCAAAGGCGGCATTCTTGCCAGCATCTATCCGTTTTCTGCTGCACTGATTTTAGTGGGCTTTGACATGAGTGAATATGCCGGAACAACCACAGCCCCGAACCCTTTGCTGGCGGTCATTGGGGTTGGCATCATGGTTCTCTGGGCTGTGCTTTTATTAGTGATGTCCAGCAACAAAAAAGAAATGAAAGCCCGTAAACAGACAAAGGCCAAGGGAAGAGGAAAGCGTGCTGTACGCAGGAAAGGAAGGTGATACCTGTGAAGAAAATAGTTCTATCACTATGCCTGATACTGTGTGGTGTCTCTATACTTTCCGGTTGTACAAAAGATGAAGTTCTCGATCAGTATAATAATATTGTGCAGTCTGCTGGTTCCATAGCGCTTACCGGAAATTCGTCCTTACAAGGCACGAAAGAAAAAGGGATTGATGATTATACCGGATGCTATACAGCCGACTATGAGAATTTTTCAGATACAGAGTATTTGTTTGGGGGAACTTCTATAAAGCGAGAAGCTGGTAAGGAGTTGTCTATTGATTGCACTTTGGAGGTTACGGAGGGAACTGCAAAAGTATTTTGGATTTCTGGATCTGATGAAGCAGTCACTTTGCTTGAAACAACCGGAACATATAGCGATACAATTACACTCCCTGAAGGCGGAAACTATATCGGCATTGAATGTGAGGATTTCACGGGAAGTATTGAATTGAATGTTGAATAGCATTCAGGCAATAGGAAAATTAAGTCATTGTATATTATGTATGTTCAAGGGAGGGATATATGGGAAAAATTTTTGTACTGTCGGTAACAGACCATGAAGAATATATACTTAGCAGAATTATGGAGATTATTGCGGCTGAGCCAGAATTTGACCATATTGTGTCATCCCACCCTCGTAATATTCTTGTTTTTCCAGGCTTGGAGCTTCGCCTGAAGGAGAGAACGGTACATCGAAACGGTGAGTTGATTTCTATGACCCATCGGGAATTTGCAACATTGGTATATTTGGCAAACCACCCATCCTGGGTATTTTCTGCCAGCCAGATCTATGAGGCTGTGTGGAATGCGGATGGTGAAAACTGCGGAACAGCCGTTGCCAGCGTCATTGGTCAGATTCGCAGAAAACTAACTCCGGATATGCCGAAAGCGGGCTATATTCGTACTGTTCTGGGGAGTGGATACAAATTTGAAGTTCCGCAGGGTATGGCAGAATAGTGGGATTTTTTAATTCAACTGCACATACCTATGTAACTACAAAAAGATTTAATATATAGTCAGCACCGCCGCAATCGTATAGTTTGCGGCGGTGTTTTTAATGTGTTCAACATGGCAAAAAGCCATTGTATGTATTTGTATTTTTATTCTTGTGCAGAAAAGTAGGCTATCCTATAATTAAAAAAGAAAAATATTTGGCTGGGACATTTCTGTAACATTTAATGTTTAGAATATCAGTATGATCGGAAAATTGGGAAAGGAAGTGAAGGCTTTGAAGAAGATTTTAATTGTAGAGGACGATCAGCTTTTGAATCGGACATTGGCATACAATCTGACCTC
>CALBGI010000022.1 GCA_937893675.1 uncultured Blautia sp. | reverse complement strand
GCTATGACATCAAGGAGCTGGGCAAGCAGCTCAAGAAAATCGGTATGCTGGTAGTCCAGGATCAGGTGTGGAACCGCGTTACCATCAACCGTGCCGCTCACAAGTCCACCCGCTACTACATCGACGAGATGCACCTGCTGCTGAAAGAGGAACAGACCGCCGCCTACACGGTGGAAATCTGGAAGCGATTCCGTAAGTGGGGTGGCATTCCCACAGGTATCACTCAGAATGTCAAAGACCTGCTTTCCAGCCGCGAGGTGGAGAACATCTTTGAAAATTCCGACTTCGTGTATATGCTCAACCAGGCAGGTGGAGACCGTCAGATCCTTGCCAAACAGCTGGGCATCTCCACGCACCAGCTGAGCTATGTGACCCACTCCGGTGAGGGCGAGGGTCTGCTGTTCTATGGCTCCACGATCCTGCCTTTCGTGGATCACTTCCCGAAGAATACCGAGCTTTACCGCATTATGACCACCAAACCCCAGGAACTGAAAAAGAAGGAGGATGAATGATAATGAACCCCAACATTTTGAATCAAAACCCGCTGATGTTTTTTGACAGGGCTGTAAATACTCAGCGCAGCCAGCTGCTTACAGTCATGGCTGATGCGGTCAGCGAGTGCCGCACAGCGGCAGACCAGGCAGCCGAACTGAATGAGACCGGTCAGGTGGGGCTTCTCCGTCTGGCAGAGATCTGGAGCGCCATCCGTGCCAAGGAAGGCATGGGCGGTCTGGTTCTGGAAGGAACCGAAGCGAAGATCCTGTCCGATGTGGTGGCACAGTTTTATGCCTACCTGTCCGGCTGTATGTTCAACGATCCTGTGGGGATGGCCATTTATGCAGAGCTGCACTACATGATGTCCTCCCTCATGCTGGGAGAATGGTTTGAATAAAGAGCCGCGCCTGCGCTTTACCGATGAGGAACGGGCTGACCCTGCGCTGGAAAAGCCGATCCGCAAAGCGGAGAAAGCTGCGGCCAGAGCAGATAAGGCGCAGGCCAATATTCCAAAGAAAAAGGTCAGGCAGACAGTTATTGACCCGGATACCGGAAAAAAGACCTCGAAGCTGACCTTTGAGGACAAGAAAAAGCCACCCTCCAAACTTTCTCAGAGAGTGAAGGAAGCACCCGTCCATCTGGTCGCGGGCAAGCTCCACAAAGAAATCCGGGAAACAGAACAGGACAATGTGGGCGTGGAAAGCGCCCACAAGTCCGAGGAGGCGGTGGAGACCGGCGCTTATCTGGTGCGGGAGGGCTACCGCAGCCACAAGCTGAAGCCGTACCGCAAAGCAGCCCAGGCAGAGCGTCAACTGGAAAAGGCAAATGTAAATGTCCTGTACCAGAAATCTTTGCAGGAAAATCCTCAGTTTTCCAGCAATCCTCTTTCCCGCTGGCAGCAAAAGCAGAGTATCAAAAAGCAGTATGCCGCCGCCAAGCGTACCAGTCAGACTGCCGGGAATACCGCCCAGGCTGCGTCCAAAACCGGAAAAGCCGCAAGGACGGTAAAGGAAAAGGCACAGCAGGCAGGGGCATTCGTCATGCGCCACAAAAAGGGCTTCCTGATCGCAGGGGTTTTATTCCTCATCGCCTGTATGCTGATGAATACCATGTCCTCTTGTTCCATGATGGCGCAGAGCATTGGTTCCGTTCTCTCCGGCACCACCTATCCGTCGGATGACCCGGAAATGCTGGCGGTGGAGGCGGATTATGCAGCCAGAGAAGCCCAGTTGCAGGAGGAAATCGACAACATCGAAAGCAGCCACCCAGGGTATGACGAGTATCGGTATGACCTTGGCATGATCGGCCATGACCCCCATGAGCTGGCGGCCTTTCTCTCTGCTGTCTTGCAGGGCTACACCAGGCAAAGCGCCCAGGCAGAGCTGGCGCGTGTGTTTGCAGCACAGTATCAGCTGACGCTTACCGAGGAAGTGGAGATCCGCTACCGCACGGAGACCTCCACCGACCCGGAGACCGGCGAGACCACCTCAGAAGAAGTCCCCTATGAGTATTACATTCTGAATGTGAAACTCACCAGCAAGCCCATTTCCGCTGTGGCGTCGGAGCTACTGACCCCGGAGCAGATGGAAATGTACCAGATCTACCGACAGACTATGGGCAATAAGCCGCTGTTGTTTGGCGGCGGTTCCCCTGATACCAGCGGCTCGGAAGATTTGTCCGGTGTGCAGTTCATTAACGGCACCCGCCCCGGCAATCCGCAGCTGGTGGAACTGGCGAAAAGTCAGGTGGGAAATGTGGGCGGTTATCCCTACTGGAGCTGGTATGGCTTTGACAGCCGCGTGGAATGGTGTGCCTGCTTTGTATCCTGGTGCTATAACCAGGCAGGAAAAAGTGAGCCGCGCTTTGCAGGCTGTGAGTGGCAGGGCGTTCCGTGGTTCCAGTCTCATGGACAGTGGGGCGCACGGGGGTATGAGAATATTGCCCCCGGCGATGCCATTTTCTTCGATTGGGACTTGGACGGCAGCGCCGACCATGTGGGCATCGTTGTCGGCACCGATGGCAGCCGTGTTTATACCGTGGAGGGAAATTCCGGCGATGCCTGCAAGATCAAGAGTTATGACCTGAATTATCAGAGTATCAAGGGCTACGGCCTGATGAACTGGTAACAGAGATTTTTAGAAGGAGTGATAGACGATGGCAAAGAACAAAATTGAACGCATTGACCAGGAGATTACAAAGGTCCGCGAGAAGATCGCAGAGTATCAGGAAAAGCTCAAGGCGCTGGAAGCACAGAAAACCGAGGCGGAAAATCTGGAGATCGTCCAGATGGTGCGCGCCCTGCGTATGACCCCGGCCCAGCTGAGCGCCATGCTGTCCGGCGGCACAGTTCCCGGCAGTTTGGCGAATGACAGCAACGAACAGGAGGAAAACAGCTATGAGGAATAAACGACTGATCCGAACACTTTCGACCCTTTGCCTGACACTGGTTTTGGCATCGGGCTTTACCGTTCCCGCTTTTGCCCAGGGCGCAGCGCCGCCCCCGGCAGAGGATACCACCAATGACAGCAATGTGGTGGTGGAAGAAACGGAAAAAGCACCTCCGCTGACTCCGGATGGCAATGCCGCGCTGGTGGATGATTTTGGTGGTAACAAACAGCTCATTACCGTTACCACCAAGGCGGGCAATTACTTCTATATCCTCATTGACCGAGCCAATGAGGATAAGAAAAACGCTGTCCATTTCTTGAACCAGGTGGATGAAGCGGACTTGATGGCGCTGATGGAGGATGGAAAAGCCAAAGAGGAACCGCCTGCGGTGTGCAGCTGCACGACAAAATGTGAAGCAGGGGCAGTCAATACGGCCTGCCCGGTCTGTGTAACCGATAAGAGTAAATGTACGGGAAAAGCACCGGAACCTCCGGCAGAAACACCGGAGCCGGAAAAAGAAAAGCCTGCCGGACTGAACCCGGCTGCACTGATCCTCCTGCTGGCTCTGCTGGGTGGCGGTGGCGTATTTGCCTACTTGAAGCTCGTTAAGAATAAGCCTAAGACCAAGGGCAATGACAGTCTGGACGATTATGATTATGGCGAGGAAGATTCCGAGGAATGGGAAACCGAAGATGAGGAGTCGGGCGAGCCGGACGCTGACGGGGGCAGCGCAGAAGAAGATGACGAGGACAGCGTGAAATGACCCGTTTCACAGACAGTCCCTATGAACGCATGATGACACGCAGGCCGGAGGGCGGGAAGGAAACTTCCCGTCCTCCCTCTTTGCCCCAAAGCCACCCCTGTTATGGCTGCGGGAATTATGGAAGTCCCTGCGTAGGTGTTTGCCACCGTGAGATGGAACGCTGGCTCAAAGAAAGGAAACGAAAAAAATGAGTGTTCTGATTATATTTATCAAGCTGATTGCTGTTTTTGACCTGCTGGTAATTGCTGTGTATTTTGGCGGCGACATTCTTTCTACCATGTTAAACAAACTCCGGAGAAAACCGAAGCAGGAAGATTCCTTTGATTTCTCCCTGGATGCCGCAACGGTTCCCTTGTCCATAGATTCCATCCGTCAGCTTTATTCAGGAGACGCGGCGGATTTTGTGGAAGAAAAGATCCTTCCAAATGCGGAGAAAATGATGGCTGTTTTGACGGACCGGGAACAGACAGCAGCCCGTCTGCTCCTATCTGCCCTGATCGGTTATCTTGCAGCTGAGGCCCCTATGGATGAACAGAGCTTTCCCCTGATGATGAAACTTCTGAACTGCATGGAAGGGGAAAAAGAAGATGGTTGTCAGGACGCAGTAGATATTTTGCTTGAAGATACCGTCCGCAATACCCACCGCTATGAAGAATATTACAGCAATTATCAACGCTACCAGCTGATGCAGGTGGATAAAACCCGTGTCATTTTGGCTTGCCGCATCATCATCAATGACCTTTTGGGGAAACTGTACCGCTATGACTACCGGTTCGGTTATAACCTGCTGCTGGATGAGGAAAACAGCATAGAGAAAAAACTGCACACGCCTGTGCTGGAAGAATTGGAGGATGAAGAAGATGAGATATAAGCTGGTAATCGCTGAAAAACCGTCGGTTGCCCAGAGTTTGGCTGCGGTGATCGGTGCAACTGCCCGTAAGGACGGGTATCTGGAGGGCAACGGCTGGCGTGTCAGCTGGTGCGTGGGCCATTTGGCCGGTCTTGCGGATGCAGACATCTATGACCCCAAGTACGCCAAGTGGCGATATGATGACCTGCCTATCCTGCCGGAACATTGGCAGATGGTGGTGGGCAAAGATAAAAAGAAACAGTTTGATGTTCTCAAAAAGCTGATGAACGCCCCGGATGTGACGGAGGTGGTAAATGCCTGTGATGCCGGACGCGAGGGCGAGCTGATCTTCCGCAGCGTCTATGAGCTGGCAGGCTGCCAAAAGCCCATGAAACGCCTGTGGATTTCTTCGATGGAGGACTCAGCCATAAGGGAGGGCTTTGCAAACCTGCGCTCCGGTGCGGACTATGACGGGCTTCGGGATGCTGCTCTTTGCCGCGCTAAGGCCGACTGGCTGGTGGGGATCAATGCCACAAGGCTGTTTTCCGTGCTGTACCACCGCACCCTCAACATTGGGCGTGTGATGTCCCCGACACTGGCGCTCATTGTCCAAAGGGAAGCTGAGATCGACACCTTCAAGCCGGTGCCGTTCTACACGGTTTCGCTGGAACTGCCCGGTCTTACCGTATCCGGGGAGCGCATGAGTGACCGAGCAAGCGCCCAGCAGCTGAAAGAAGCCTGCCGGGATGCAGCTGTCACAATCAAAAAGGTGGAGTGCAAAGAAAAGTCCGAAAAGCCGCCTGCCCTCTATGACCTGACTACTCTGCAAAGAGATGCCAACCGCCTGCTTGGATTTACAGCCCAGCAGACCCTGGACTATCTGCAAAGCCTGTATGAAAAGAAGCTCTGCACCTATCCCCGTACTGACAGCCGCTATCTGACCGGCGATATGGCAGACAGCCTGCCGGTGCTGGTGAATCTGGTTGCCAATGCTATGCCGTTTCGCAAAGGGATCGCCATTACCTGTGATCCGCAGACGGTCATCAACGATAAGAAAGTAACTGACCACCACGCAGTAATCCCTACCAGAAATCTCAAGGATGCAGACCTTTCTGCCATTCCTGCGGGAGAAAAGGCGGTGCTGGAGCTGGTAGCCCTGCGTCTGCTGTGCGCCGTAGCCCAGACACACATCTATTCGGAAACGGTTGTAACTGCCGATTGTGCCGGTGGGGAGTTTACCGCCAAAGGAAAAACAGTAAAGCACCCCGGATGGCGGATGCTGGACGCTGCCTACCGTTCTGCGCTGAAAAATGCGGAGCCGGACAAAGAAAACGAGGACAAAACCCTGCCGGAGCTGTCCGAGGGTCAAACACTGCCTATTTCCAATGCCGCTGTCAAGGAGGGCAAAACCAGCCCACCCAAACACTTCACAGAGGATACTCTGCTTTCCGCGATGGAGACTGCCGGAAAAGAGGATATGCCGGAGGACGCCGAGCGAAAAGGTCTGGGGACACCAGCCACCCGTGCCGGTATTTTGGAAAAGCTGGTATCTGCCGGTTTTCTGGAACGCAAAAAGAACAAGAAAACCGTTCAGCTTCTTCCTTCCCATGATGCGGTCTCGTTAATCACAGTCCTGCCGGAACAGCTGCAATCGCCGCTTCTGACTGCCGAGTGGGAGTACCGCCTGGGCGAGATCGAGCGCGGGCAGCTTGCCCCAGAGGAGTTTCTGGATGGGATCAGCACCATGCTGAAAGATCTGGTGGGGACTTATCAGGTCATCAAGGGAACTGAGTATCTGTTTGCCCCGCCCCATGAGGTGGTGGGTAAATGCCCCCGCTGCGGCGGAGAGGTTGCAGAACTGCAAAAAGGGTTCTTCTGTCAGAATGATTCTTGCAGATTTGC
This sequence comes from uncultured Blautia sp., assembly GCA_937893675.1. GTDB lineage: Bacteria > Bacillota > Clostridia > Lachnospirales > Lachnospiraceae > Blautia_A. The sequence continues at coordinate 17,427 of CALBGI010000022.1, read as the reverse complement.
CATCTGGAAAAACAACAAATGGTGGGCTGCCAAGAAAAAACAGCCGACCAAGGCGGTGGTGTCTGCACTGCTCAAAGATGGCCGTGTCCGTGTGACGGGGCTGTATTCAGCGAAAACCGACAAGAGCTATGATGCCACCGTGGTTTTGGAGGACGATGGACAGTACGCCAACTTCAAGCTAGAATTTGACCAGCGGAAAGGAGGCGGCCGATGAAGCTCTCTTTGGTGGAACGGGAAACCATTCTTCTCTATAACCAGGCAGAACCAATGGCCGAGGTCTACACCCACGATCCCCGTCTGATGGAGAAGCTGGAACTGCTGGCAAAAAAGCACCCCGACCAGATCACCCGAAAGGACGCCCATAACTTTACCGTCCCCAAGCGGTGTGTATCAGTCCGGGAGCCATACAGCGCCGAGCGCCGCAAAGCTGCCAGTGAGCGTGCGAAAGCTGCCGGATACCAGCCCCCTGTGAGAAAGTCCAGCAGTTAAAGGCACATGGCAGAGAATGTATTTGAAGCAGTCAAGCAGTCGGTCAGCACCAGAGAAGCGGCAGAGTTTTATGGGATAAAGGTCAGTCGAAATGGCATGGCCTGCTGTCCCTTTCACGATGATAAGAACCCCAGCATGAAGGTAGACCAGCGGTTCCACTGCTTTGGCTGCGGTGCAGATGGGGATGTGATCGACTTTACCGCAAAGCTCTTTGACCTCTCCCCAAAAGAAGCGGCGGAGAAACTGGCACAGGACTTTGGCCTGATCTATGACAGTCAGGCCCCTCCCCGCAGGAGGTATGTCCGGCAGAAAACCGAGGCACAGCAGTTTCGGGAGGACCGGCAGCGGTGTTATCGCGTACTGTCCGATTACTACTATCTGCTGAAAAAATGGGAGGCCGACAATTCGCCCCGGACACCGGAGGAGGAACTGCATCCCCGCTTTGTAGAAGCAATCCAGAAGAAAACCTATGTAGAGTACCTGCTGGACCTTTTTCTTTATGAAAGTGAAGAAGAACAAAAGGCATGGATTGCAGAACACACAGCAGAAATCACACACTTGGAAAGGAGATTGAAAATCATGGCTGAGAACAAACCCACCAACCGAGAGCGGCTAAGGGAAATCACAGATGGCATCGAGCAGGGCATCAAGGAACTGTTCGAGAGTGAAAAGTATATGCGCTATCTGTCCGTTATGTCCCGCTTCCACCGCTATTCGGTAAACAACACCATGCTCATCTATATGCAGAAGCCGGACGCCACTTTGGTGGCCGGATACAATAAGTGGAAAGACCAGTTTGAGCGTCATGTAAAAAAGGGCGAGCATGGCATTACCATCATTGCCCCCACACCATACAAGAAGAAAATCGAGGAGCAGAAGCTGGACCCGGATACCAAGGCTCCGATTTTGGATAAAGACGGAAAGATCGTTACAGAGGAAAAAGAAATCGAGATCCCCATGTTTCGCCCGGTCAAGGTTTTTGATGTGAGCCAGACCGACGGGAAACCTTTGCCGGAGCTTGCCTCCTCCCTTTCCGGCAATGTACCCAATTATGAGGCATTCATGGAAGCCCTGCGCCGCAGTGCGCCGGTGCCGATCACTTTTGAAGCAATGGCCGCCGATACGGACGGCTATTTTTCTGCCGATCATCAGAAAATCGCCATTCGTCAGGGCATGAGCGAAGTGCAGACGGTTTCGGCCACAGTCCACGAGATTGCCCACAGCAAGCTCCACAATCAGAATAAGATTCAGATTGCCAATGACGAGAAGTATCAGGAGATTGAGCTGTTTGATAAACCCGGTTTGTTTTCCAATGGGCGGATTGCCCGTGATACTCTGCCGGAGGGCGTTTATTGCTACGACCTGCGCGGTTCTGACTATGACCCCGGCGATCCGATTTATGTGGAGGACCGAGTTGGTGTAAATCATGCAGGCTCTGTGATTCTGGCAGAACCCTTAGACCTTTCAAAAGAAGGGTATCTTCGGTTGACCGAGGAAGAAGGGCTGAATTTTGTCGGTGGCTTTTCTACCCTCGCTCAGTTTTTGCAGGAACAGAAGAAAGACCGCCACACGGAGGAAGTGGAGGCTGAAAGCATCTCCTATGCGGTCTGCAAGTATTTTGGCATTGAGACCGGAGAAAACAGCTTCGGCTATATTGCAAGCTGGAGTCAGGGCAAGGAACTGAAAGAGCTGAGAGCCAGTTTGGAGACCATCAATAAGACCTCCGGCACTTTGATCTCTGACATTGAGCGCCACTATAAGGAAATCTGCAAAGAGCGTGGGATTGACCCCAATGCAAAAGCAGAGCCGGAAACTGCCCCGATAGAGCAGCCAGCAGATGCCGCTAAGGTATCCGATAGACAGCCGACTGGAACTTTGACCTACTATACAGCAGAGTGCATGGAGTTTCCAAACCTCGGAGAATACCACGATAACCTGTCTTTGGAGGAAGCTGTCCGCATTTATCAGGAGATTCCGGCAGAGCGAATGAACGGGATCAAAGGAATTGGTTTTGAGCTGAAAGACGGAAGCGACTATGAAGGACCTTTTCCGATTTTGACCGGGCAGACCATTGACCTGGATACCATCCAGGCAATCGACTATTACCGTGACAATCCGCTGGTACAGAAAGCGGTAAAGGAACTGGCTGCGGCCATGCCGGAAATGGAGGTGCTGGGGGCGGACGCCAACCAGCAGGAGGCTTTGTTTTTGATCGACGATGCCACCTATCTTCATATCCAGCCCTGTGACAGCGGCTGGGACTACACCCTATACGATGCTGCGTCCATGAAAGAGCTGGATGGCGGTCAGCTGGATATGCCGGAGCTTTCCCGCAAAAATGCAGTTCTCCAGATTTGTGATGACAACGATCTGGACAGCACTTCGCTCAGACACGCACCCCTGTCCATGATCGAGACCTTGCAGGAAGCTGCCTACCAGCAGATGCAGGCAGAGGCCAGTCAGGTGGCTGTTTCTTCCCAGCTGCCGGAGGCACAGGAGCAGGCGCTGGATGAATACCCGACGCCGGATGAGCAGGTCTCCACACCGGATATGCAGGAATACGGCTACTCCTATGATGGGATGCTCCCTGTTACCAGAGAACGGGCGCTGGAACTGGATGCCGCCGGTTTGACTGTCTATGTGCTGCATGAGGACAATACGGAGAGCATGGTGTTTGACCCGCAGGAGATCATGGAACATGGAGGTCTTTTCGGTGTGGACCGTGAGGAATGGGAGAAAAGCCCTCAGTTCCACGAAAAGGTCATGGAGCGTCAGGCACATCAGCAGGAACGAGAACAGGCATTTCTTTCCCAGAACAGAGATTGCTTCGCCATTTATCAGGTAAAGCATACTGATGAATTGCGTGACATTCGCTATGAAGGGCTGGACTGGCTCAGATCCATCGGGCAGACGGTAAAGCGTGAAAACTACGATTTGGTCTACACTGCCCCGCTGGAGTCATGCAAGTCTCCACAGGTTGCCATTGAACAGCTTTATAATCAGTTTAACAACGATCATCCGGCAGACTACCACCATCCCTACATGAGCGTCAGCGACATCGTTGCGATCAAACAGGACGGTAAGGTATCCTGTCATTACTGCGACAGCGTTGGTTTTACCCAGATCCCCGGATTCCTGCCGGAAAATCCACTGAAAAATGCGGAGATGGCCGTGGAGGACGATTACGGCATGATCGACGGTATCATCAACAATGGCGCAAAAGAGCCTACGGTGGCAGAGCTGGAACAGCAGGCCCGAAGCGGTCAGCCCATCTCTCTGATGGACTTGGCTGACGCCGTTCATCGAGAGGAACGAGACAGGAAAAAGTCCGTTGTGGACCAGCTGAAAAGCCAGCCCAAGGCAGAACACAAAAAGACAGCGCAAAAAAAGAGCGCAGAAAGGGAGATTTGATATGGGAAACTTCACTTTTGAGGAAATGAACCTGATGTGCATTTACAATACCGGCAGCCGCACCGGGCTGATCGACAGCCTGCGTGAGATGCGCGGCGAGCTTTCGCCGGAGGAGACAGAACTGAGAGAGCTGACCGACAGCGCCCTTACAAAGCTCTGTGCGATGACCGATGAGGACTTTGCCCAGCTGGAGCTGTATCCGGATTTTGACCAGTAAACACCATAACCGCAGGGATGGGGTGGCAAATCGCCACCCCACCCTTTTTACCTAAAAACTGAAAGGAGGACAGAACACCATGCCAACCAAAGCTGAACGATATGCACAGATGGCGGACAAGGTGGCAACGCAGCTCACGGGGAGCTGGCAGGAATGGGCAGGGTTTCTCACCACTGCTTCCCGCCTTTACAAGTACCCGTTCCATGAGCAGCTGATGATCTACGCCCAGCGACCGGACGCCACCGCCTGTGCAGAGTACGATTTGTGGAATGAAAAGATGGGCCGGTATGTAAGGCGCGGTTCCAAGGGAATCGCTCTGGTGGACGATTCCGGGGACAGGCCCCGCCTGCGCTATGTCTTTGACATTTCCGACACCGGAACCCGTGAACATTCCCGCACTCCCTGGCTGTGGCAGCTGGAGGAGCGCCATCTGGATTCCGTGCAGGCCATGCTGGAGCGCACCTATGATGTTTCCGGTGATGACCTTGCCGGACAGCTCACTGAGGTAGCCGGAAAACTGGCTGAGGAATACTGGACGGAGCATCAGCAGGACTTCTTCTATATCGTTGACGGTTCCTTTTTGGAGGAATATGATGAGTATAACATCGGAGTGCAGTTCAAGGCAGCCGCCACCGTCAGCATCACTTACGCTTTGATGTCCCGCTGCGGACTGGAGCCGGAACGCTACTTCGACCACGAAGATTTCATGGCGATCTTTGATTTCAACACCCCGTCCACCATCGGGGCGCTGGGAACAGCGGTCAGCCAGATCAACCAGCAGGTGCTGCGGCAGATCGGCGTTACCGTCCGAAATGCAGAGCGCGAAGCCAACCAAGAAAGGAGCAAACAAGATGAACAATCCCATGACCTATATCCAGAACGGAGACTATCTGATTCCCGACCTGAAGCTGAGCCAGCAGCCGGAGAAACCCCTGGGCAAGTACGGCAGGATGAGGAAAACCTACCTGAAGGAACACCGTCCCATCCTCTACAACCAGATGCTGCTGAGCGAGAAGCTGTACCCGCACCTTCTGGAGATCGACGAGACCGCCCAGAACAGACTGGAGCAGATGATGCCCCAGCTGGCGAAGGAAGCGGGAGCCACCGAGGAACTGAAAGCCAGCGATCCCATGAAGTGGGTGGGGCTGATGAACACCTGCAAAGCCCAGGCAGAGGAGATCCTGATGGCGGAGCTTATCAACAGCTGACCCTAAACCTGTTCCTCTCCGAAGCGGAACAGATCCAATCCATAGATGAAGCAGAGAATGTAGCGCATACATCCTCTGCTTTTTCTTTTGCCCAAAATGACATTGACCATGTGCTGCGTTTGGGCGGCAATACAGACCGTCAAAGGGAGCGTGTGGTTGCAGCCTTTGAAAAACAGAAAACCACCGCTGAGATTGCCGAGATACTGAAAACGCTGTACCACGGCGGCAACGGCCTTGGCAGTGTGAGCGCATGGTATGCCGAGGATGGTATCCATCTTTCCCATGGGAAGTCTGTCCGTTATGACAGGTCTGCCCAGGTCATTTCCTGGGAGAGCGCCGCAGAGCGTATCGGGGAGCTTTTGGAAAGCGGCCAGTTTGCCTCCAATGTGGAGCTTGCAGAAGCGGCAGGCTATGAACGCTCCCTCCTTGCAACAAAGTTCTGGAACCTATATCACGATTTCAGTGAGGACGCCAGAGACGCCGGATATTTGTCCTGTCTGTCAGAGATCAAAGGCAATGGGTTCCCGGAGGAGACCCGCCGCCTGACGGAGCAGCTGAGTGACCCGGCTTTCCGCCAGACCCTCAAGGAAGAATACGCCGCCTTCTGGACTGCTTATCAGCAGGACCGTGACCTGCTGCGCTTTCACTATCATAGGCCAAGGGAGATCTGGGAGAACCTGAAAGACCTTGACCTGCCACGCAGAACTTTTACTTCTGACCTTTCCCAAGTGCCAACCGTCCAGCACTTCATTACCGAGGATGAGATCGACGCCGCCATGACCAGCGGCAGCAGTTTTGCCGGAGGAAAAGGCCGTATCTATGCGTTCTTCATGGAAAACCATACGGATAAGGAGAAAGTGAGATTCCTCAAAGACGAGTATGGCATTGGTGGTCGCTCTCATGCCCTGTCCGGCGCAACACACAGTGGCGAAGATCACGACGGGAAAGGACTGCACTATAAAAAGCAGGACTGCCCGGATGTCCACCTGAACTGGGAAAAGGTTGCCAAACGCATCACCTCTCTTATCCAGAAAGGCCACTATCTTACCGAACAGGAACAGGCGCAGTATGATAAGCTCCAGGAGGAAAAAGAGCTGGCAGAAAAAGATGCCATCCAAGCCCAGCAGCCGGAGGTGGAGGAAGAAACGCCAAAGCCTACCCTTCGGGAGCAGTTTGAGCAGTATAAGCCTGTGGTAACTGCCGCCATTTCCGAGGATAGTGCATACCGCAATGCCTGCGGTCATTCTGACCATGAGAATGCTGTCATTGAGGGCAATGCCGCTGTGCGCCGTGCGATCCTTGGCTCTAAGGATATGGAGCTGATCCGTCTCTATTCGGATGTGCCGGAGTTCCGCCAGCGACTGCACCGGGAAGTGATCGACGAAACCTATCCAAAACTCCATGAGCTTCTGCGCCCTCTTTCTCAGGATGATATTGATTCTGCCCTTTGTGCATGGAACGGCAATATCGAGAGTAAACACGCCGTTGTCCGCTATATGAAGGACCATGCAAGGGAGAAAGACACCGCCGCATGGCTGGCTCAGGAATACGGCGGCAGTAACAGCCTGTTTGTTGTCCGTGCCGGCAGCCCGGAGGAAACGCAGCTGCCCTGGCCCAAGGTACAGCGCAGGCTTGCCCAGCTCATTCAGGAGGACAGGTTCTATACCGAAGAAGAACAGGACCGTTTTGACAACATTGACCCTATCGCCATCCGGGAAGCCCTGGAGGAAAGAGGGATCGTCAACGGCCAGGTGGCAGACCCGGAAAAACTGGACAATGACCCGTTTATCCAGCGAGTAATGTCGGATGCAGAGCAGATTGCAGCTGCTGAGGCAGAACAGACTTCCGAGGTTTCCATTTCCGATGAGGAATATGACGCCGTTCGCAGCCCTATTCCGCAAAGAACCTCCTATGACCCTGCCGCCCCGGTCTATGCCGTGGGCGATACTGTATATATCGAGGATGACGCCTATCAGATCACGGAGCTGCGGGATGACACCGTGCAGCTTCTGCCCACCGGTATGGTATATCCCATCTACCGTGTAGAACACAAAGAACAGTTTGAACAGCTGCTTCGGGCAGACCGCCGCAATGCTTACTATACCGAGTTTCTTCCCGTTGACCCGGATAAGGCAGATCAGGACTTGCGGGATGTATTGGCTCATGGATTGATGGATGAAGCGGATAAACAGCAGCTTTCCACACTGCTGCAATCCGGCAGGAGCAACCGCGAGATCGCCTACTGGCTGAGCAGAGCCTATCCCCGTGAGATCGAGACGCTGGATCTGGAGACCGGCGATATTGCCGATTACCGTACCACGGCACAGGGCATAGAGCTGGAAGTCATGGACGCAGAGGAAAAGCGTCTGGCTATGCTGTATTTCCGCTGGGATGAGGTTGCGCCTTTGCTGCGTGGGATGTATGCCCGTCAGCTGGACGGTTTTGGACAGGAACGCTCCGAACCGGCTGCCGAAGCCCCTGCCTTCCATTCCGAGACCGTAGCCGTTTATCCGGGCGATAAGAACAATCTGCCCTATGATGTGGTTGTCCAGACCCTGCGAACCAATGAGCCGGAGCCGCCAGCCCCTGTGACAGAGCCGGAGAAAACCTTTGAGGAAGTGCTGGACGAACATCAGGTTTCCATTCAGATCGACGGCCAGTGGCAGACCTTCCCCAATGCTAAAGCTGCCGAGAAAGCCTCTTATGAGGAATACAAGGCAAACCTGCTCCGCAATGCACAGAACTTCCGTATTACCGATACGCATTTGGGCGAAGGCGGTCCGAAAGCCAAGTTCCAGGCTAATATCGAAGCAATCAAGCTGCTGAAATATCTGGAGGAAACCACCGGACAGGCAACGCCGGAACAGCAGGAAGTCCTTTCCCGCTATGTGGGCTGGGGCGGCCTTGCCGATGCTTTTGACCCAGAGAAACCAGCATGGGCTTCAGAATATGCCCAGCTGAAGGAACTGCTGACCCCGGAGGAATATGCAGCCGCCAGAAGTTCCACCCTGAACGCCCACTACACCAGCCCTACGGTTATCCAGGCCATCTATGAAGCGGTGGGGCGCATGGGCTTTGAGACCGGCAACATTCTGGAACCGTCTATGGGTGTGGGCAACTTCTTCGGGATGCTGCCGGAGGAAATGCGAAACAGCTGTCTGTACGGTGTGGAGCTGGACCCGGTTTCCGGGCGCATCGCAAGGCAGCTCTATCCCAAGGCGGACATCACAGTAGGCGGTTTTGAAACCACCGACCGCCGTGACTTCTTTGACCTTGCCATCGGCAATGTGCCTTTTGGTCAGTATCAGGTCAACGACAAAGCCTACAACAAGCTGAATTTCAGTATTCACAACTACTTTTTCGCCAAGGCACTGGACCAGGTGCGTCCCAGCGGTGTGGTGGCCTTTGTGACCTCCCGCTATACTATGGACGCCAAGGACTCCACCGTGCGCCGCTATCTTGCCCAGCGTGCTGAACTGCTGGGAGCTATCCGTCTGCCCAATGATGCGTTCAAAAAGAACGCCGGTGCCGAGGTGGTATCGGACATCATCTTCCTCCAAAAGAGAGACCGACCGCTGGACATCGTGCCGGAATGGACGCAAACCGGACAGACCGGGGACGGCTTTACCATCAACCAATATTTTATCGACCACCCGGAAATGGTGCTGGGCCGACAGGAGCCGGTAAGCACCGCTCACGGCATGGATTATACCGTGAACCCCATCGAGGGGCTGGAGCTTTCCGACCAGCTACATGATGCCGTGAAGTATATTCATGGCACCTATCAGGAGGCAGAGCTGCCGGAACTGGGCGAAGGCGAAGCCATTGACACCTCCATTCCTGCCGACCCCGATGTGAAGAATTATTCCTACGCCATTGTGGACGGGCAGGTGTACTACCGGGAAAACAGCCGCATGGTGCGCCCTGACCTCAATGCCACTGCCGAAGCCCGTGTAAAAGGTCTGGTGGGACTGCGGGATTGTGTGCAGGAGCTGATCGACCTTCAGATGGACGCAGCGGTTCCGGACAGCGCTATTCAGGAGAAACAGGCAGAGTTGAACCGGCTCTATGACAGCTTTTCTGCCAGATACGGTCTCATCAATGACCGTGCAAACCGCCTGGCTTATGCAGACGATTCTTCCTATTACCTGCTCTGTGCGCTGGAAGTCATCGACGAGGACGGAAAGCTGGAGCGCAAGGCGGATATGTTCACCAAACGAACCATCAAGCCCCATCAGGCGGTGGCTGCCGTGGATACGGCAAGCGAAGCACTGGCGGTGTCCATCTCGGAAAAAACCTGTGTGGATATGGGCTATATGAGCCAGCTCACCGGAAAAACAAAAGAAGAACTGGCCGGAGAGCTGCAAGGCGTGATCTTCCGTGTACCGGGACAGTTGGAGAAAGACGGCACACCCCATTATGTGACTGCTGATGAATACCTTTCCGGCAATGTACGCCGCAAACTGCGTCAGGCGCAGCGGGCGGCACAGCAGGACCCGGTTTATGCAGTCAATGTGGAAGCTCTTACCGCCGCCCAGCCCAAAGACCTGGATGCGTCGGAGATCGAGGTGCGTCTGGGCGCTACCTGGATCGACAAAGAGTACATCCAGCAGTTTATGTACGAGACCTTCAACACCCCGTTTTATCTCCAGCGCAGCATTGAGGTCAACTATTCCTCCTTTACCGCTGAATGGCAGATCAAAGGAAAATCTTCTGTATCCTACAACGATGTGGCAGCTTATACCACCTACGGAACCAGCCGCGCCAATGCCTACAAGATTCTGGAGGATTCCTTAAACCTGCGGGATGTCCGTATTTATGACACCATAGAGGACGCAGACGGAAAAGAGCGTCGCGTGCTGAACGCCAAGGAGACCACCCTGGCTGTCCAAAAACAGCAGGCGATCCGGGAAGCCTTTAGGGACTGGATCTGGAGAGACCCGGAGCGCCGCCAGACTTTGGTGCGCCAGTACAACGAAGAAATGAACTCTACCCGTCCCCGCGAGTATGATGGCAGCCATATCACTTTTGGCGGCATGAACCCGGCCATTACCCTGCGGGAACACCAGAAAAGCGCCATCGCCCATGTGCTGTATGGCGGTAATACCCTGTTAGCTCATGAGGTGGGCGCAGGCAAAACTTTTGAGATGGTGGCCGCTGCTATGGAAGCCAAACGCCTGGGCTTGTGCCAGAAATCTCTTTTTGTGGTTCCAAACCACCTGACCGAGCAGTGGGCGTCGGAGTTTCTGCGCCTCTATCCTTCCGCAAACATCTTAGTCACCACCAAAAAGGACTTTGAGACCCATAACCGCAAAAAGTTCTGCGCCCGTATTGCGACCGGTGACTACGACGCCATCATCATGGGACACAGCCAGTTTGAGCGTATCCCCATCAGCCGGGAGCGTCAGGAACGGCTTCTCTATGAGCAGATCGACGAGATTACTGAGGGCATCGCAGAGGTGCAGGCCAGCGGCGGCGAGCGTTTCACGGTCAAGCAGCTGGAGCGTACCCGTAAGTCTCTGGAAGCAAGACTGGAAAAGCTGCAAGCCGAAGGGCGAAAAGACGATGTGGTAACTTTTGAGCAGCTGGGTGTGGACCGATTGTTCGTAGACGAGGCCCACAACTACAAGAACCTGTTTTTATACACCAAAATGCGGAATGTGGCAGGGTTATCCACATCGGACGCGCAGAAATCCTCCGATATGTTTGCCAAGTGCCGCTACATGGATGAGATCACCGGAAACCGTGGCGTGATCTTTGCCACTGGCACACCGGTCAGCAACTCCATGAGCGTGCGCCCGTAAGGGGCTGTAATAATCTTACCTTGAGCAAGTAATAGGGCAAGGTATCAAAGCGGAATAATCCGCACCCTATCGTCACCCGACTTATCCGAAAGGGGAAACCTGACGGGGAGTGTAGCATGTCGGAGGGCACGGAACACGGAAACTTCCAAAGTGTTTGCGTGGTAGTGGCGAAAAGTTATGAATAAGGATGAAAGCTAAACTGCCTGAATGACAGTCGGAGATTGGGCAAAATGTTGCTCCGTGCGTAAGGAAGTTATACTCGCATGTACTCTGGTGGATATGAGTCGGTCATGCGTATTCACACGATACCCAGAGAAAATCAGCCATCGGATAATGGAAAACGACGAACGTCACATCCGAAATCATAGCAGGCTTATGTTATTACAGTTCTAAACGGGGATTGCCTAAGGTAAAATGCCGAACTGTCGGCTATAGGTGCTATGCGAAAAGTGACCTTGAATATTTACTATGGCAACAGAGTCTCCGTAGTAGTCCGAGGGCGGGAAAGCCGCCCACATGGCGAAGGGAGACAGTCTTTCTTCAATACAAATAATAAGGAAAGGTGCGTGAGGCATTATGAGAAATCCCGAAAATGTGTTGAAAAGTTTAAGTGAAAAAGCAAAAAACAAAGAATACAGGTACGAGAGATTATATCGTAACCTGTACAATCCAGAGTTCTATCTGCTTGCATATCAGAATATTGCGACCTCTCAGGGGAGCATGACGGCAGGGGCAGACGGGCTCACTCTTGACGGTATGAGCATGGAGCGCATTGAAAAACTCATTGCGAAATTAAGAGACCATTCATACCAGCCGAACCCAGCAAGGCGTGTCTATATTGCGAAGAAAAATAGCAATAAAAAGCGCCCGTTGGGGATTACGTCAACGGACGATAAACTGTTGCAGGAAGTCGTCCATATGATATTAGAAGCAATTTATGAGCCGACATTCTCCGACAATTCACATGGTTTTAGACCGAAAAGAAGTTGCCACACAGCACTAAAAGAAATTGTAACGCTGTTTACTGGCGCAAAGTGGATAATCGAGGGAGATATTAAGGCTTGCTTTGACAGCTTCGACCACCATATCACAATACAGCTTTTGAGAAAGCGCATAAAAGATGAAGCGTTCATATCGCTGATGTGGAAATTTTTAAGGGCAGGATATATGGAACAGTGGACATACCATGAAACGTACTCTGGCAGTCCGCAAGGCTCCGGTGTCAGTCTGATACTTGCAAATATTTACCTAAATGAACTCGATGAGTTCATGGGGAAGATGAAAAAGAGTTTTGACAAAGGCGATACAAGAAACCGTAAAGTCCACAAAGACCATGATAAGGCACGCTGGGCTTATCGGAAAGCGCAGGAAAATCTGGAGACAGAGCGCACAGAAGCAAATCTGACCACATTTAAAGAAGCAAGAAAAGTGATGCTGTCCACGCCGCATTTAGACGAAATGGATGAGAACTACAAAAGACTTCAATACAACCGCTATGCTGATGACTTTCTGATTTCGGTAACAGGCTCAAAGCAGGACGCCGAAAATATCAAGGAACAGGTGAGGATATTTCTGAAAGACAAGTTAAATCTTACGATGTCGGAGGAGAAAACTCACGTTACCCATTCCTCTGAAAAGGTGCGTTATCTTGGATACGACATAAGAGTATCAAGAAGTCAGGATACGAAGCGGACGAAAAAAGGTTTACAACGAGTGTGGTATGGAAAAGTGCAGTTATATATGCCGAAAGAAAAATGGATTGCAAAACTGCATGAATACGGAGCATTTAAAATCAAAAAGGACGAAAATGGCAAAGAGACTTGGAAACCGCTCCACAGAGGGGCGCTTATGCCATTGGATGATGTGGCAATCATCAGCAAGTATAATTCAGAAATCAGAGGTTTGTACAACTATTACAGATTGGCAATCAATGTATGCAATCTGGGAAAATTCCATTCTATCATGCGTGGTAGTTGCCTAAAGACGCTGGCGGCAAAATATAATTCTTCTGTTATGAAGATGTATAAGAAATACCGTAGTGTAAAAAGTGACTTTGGTGCAGACTACAAAACTAAGAGTGGAATAAAGCGGTGTGAGTTTTACAATGAGGGATTTAGGCGTAATAACAATATCGCACCTGAATTTGTAGACATTATGCCGAAGTACAGAGGGCAGATAAAACCGAATAGTCTGGCAGGACGTTTAAAAAGCGGACAATGCGAGATGTGCGGAGCAAGCCCCGTGAAAGTGTATATGCACCATGTAAAACGCTTAAAAGATTTAAATGCTGATAATGAATTTGACGGACTGATGTTACAGAAAAGGCGGAAGTCATTGGCTCTCTGCCCGAAATGTTATGAAGAAGCAAAGCTAAAATCACTTAAATTATGAAAGATGGCGAGCCGTGTACATCGAGAGGTGTAAGCACGGTTCTGGAGGGGGTTACGCCAAGACCGCTGACGAAAGGAAGTATGGCGTGGCGTTTCCTACCTTATGAGCTTTACACCATGCAGCGTTATCTCCAGTATGAACGCCTGCAAGAACTGAACATGACCCACTTTGACTGCTGGGCTTCCCGATTTGGGGAGACCGTCACAGCGTTGGAGCTGGCACCGGAGGGAACCGGCTACCGGGCAAGAACGAGATTCAGCAAGTTCTTTAACCTGCCGGAGCTGATGAACCTGTTTAAAGAAGTGGCAGACATCAAGACTGCCGACCAGTTGAATCTTCCTACCCCGGAAGTGGAATACCACAATATCGTGGCGCAGCCTACCGGACATCAGAAGGAAATGGTCAAGGCTCTTTCGGAGCGCGCATCGCTGGTCCACAGCGGCAGCGTTGACCCGTCCCAGGACAATATGCTCAAAATCACCTCGGATGGCCGCAAGCTGGGACTGGACCAGAGGATCGTCAACCAGATGCTGCCGGACGAACCCGGCACAAAGGTCAATCAGTGTGTGGACAACATCATGCAGATCTGGCGGGATGGCGAAGCTGACAAGCTGACCCAGCTGGTGTTCTGCGACATTTCTACCCCGCAGGCAAAAGCTCCTGCAAGCAAGGCGGCGAAAACGCTGGATAATCCACTGCTTCACGCACTGGAAGGCGCTGTGCCCCTGCCGGAGCAGGAACCGGCCTTTACGGTATATGACGATATTCGTCAGAAACTCATTGCCCAGGGGATGCCTGCCGACCAGATCGCTTTTATCCATGAAGCCAACACCGAAGTGCGGAAAAAGGAGCTGTTCTCTAAAGTCCGTACCGGTCAGGTGCGTGTGCTTATGGGCAGCACCGCCAAGATGGGCGCAGGCACCAATGTGCAGGACCGTCTGGTGGCACTTCATGATCTGGATTGCCCGTGGCGGCCCGGAGACCTCGCCCAGCGCAAGGGCCGTATCGAGCGCCAGGGCAACCAGAATCCTCTTGTCCATGTGTACCGCTATGTGACCGAAGGAACCTTTGACGCATACCTCTGGCAGACGGTGGAGAACAAGCAGAAATTCATCAGCCAGATCATGACTTCTAAATCGCCGGTGCGCTACTGCGATGATGTGGATGAAACAGCCCTCAGTTTTGCCGAGATCAAGGCTCTGTGCGCCGGAGATCCCCGTATCAAAGAGCGTATGGATTTGGATGTGGAGGTATCCCGCCTGAAGCTGATGAAAGCCGACCACCAGAGCAAGCAGTACCGCTTGGAGGACCAGCTGCTCAAATACTTCCCGGAGGAGATTGAAAAGCACAAGGGCTTTATCAAGGGCTTTGAATCTGACCTGGAGGTTTTGGCAGCTCACCCGCACCCGGAGGACGGCTTTGCTGGTATGGAGATCCGGGGCGACCTGCTGACCGATAAAGAGAACGCCGGTGCAGCCCTTTTGGACGCCTGCAAGGAGGTCAAAACCTCCGATCCGGTGCAGATCGGCAGCTACCGGGGATATGCCATGTCCGTGGAATTTTCCTCCTGGAAACAGGAATATATGCTCCTGCTGAAAGGCCAGATGACCCACCGGGCAACCCTTGGTACAGACCCGCGCGGAAACCTTACCCGTATCGACAATGCCCTTGCCCAGATGCCCCAGCGTCTGGAGGCGGCAAAGGCCCAGCTGGATAACCTCTATCAGCAGCAGGCTGCCGCAAAGGAGGAAGTCGGAAAGCCATTCCTTTATGAAGAAGAACTGAGAAGCAAAAACGCCCGCCTGGTGGAGCTGGATACCCTGCTCAACATCGACGGAAAGGGACAGGCACACACCGAGTCCGCTGTTGCCAAAAGCACACGGCCTTCGGTGCTGGATCATCTGAAACGCCCGGTGCCGCCCCGCAGTACAGACAAGAAACCAAAACAGCATGAGGAGGTGCGATAACATGAATACCAACGATCTGAATATGGCCCTTTATGAAAAGATGGCTGCCGAGCAGGATAAGTACAGGGACTGGCTGAAAAGCCAGCCCCCGGAAGAAATCTTGCGGCATACCTATGAGTACACCGTCCGTGAGGACATTGTGATGGCGATGGAGGAATTGTATCTGACTGATACACAGGCGCAGGCTCTTTTGGAATCTCCCTCTCCATTGGCGGATGTGTACCGCTATTTTGAAAAACTGGAGACCGGATATATGGATGTGATCCGGGACAGCATTGAAAGCCGAGCCAATGAGGTATGCAGAGAACCAGAAGAACTTAATCCCATGGTAGTTTATCTTCATTCTGCTTCATACGCGACTAAGCATGGAGAAACAGACGCATATTGGCTGTCAGACCAGGCGAACTTTTCCTGTAAGGTTGCCATTGAGCAGGCGATCAGCGCCCATTATAGAGATAACCGTCTGGATACCTCGGCTGCGGTGCAGGAGGTCATGGAGGAATTTGGACCGGAGCGAATGAACTTTATTCTCGCCAATACCATTCAGCATAAGGATGCAGATAGGCGGATCTCCCGTGATAACAAAGCGTGGGCAAAGACTATTCCTATGCCGGAGGATAGTGCTTCTTCCCAACAATGTGCAGATCTGGTAGTGGATCGTGTTAATCCGGGACTTGTAGACCTGTTTGTAAAACAGGCTCGACAGGCCGTTCAGGAGAAAGAAAAAGGCTCTGTCCTGCAAAAGCTCAAGCAGGAACTGCCTGCCAATAAGCCTGCCGCCCCGAAAAAACGGGAACCGGAGCGATAACTATGGCAAAGCGTAAGCGGGATGTTCCGGTTTTGTTTTGGGTGTCCGCAGAAGAACTGGAGCTGATCCATCAAAAGATGCAGCAATATGGGACAGAAAACCTGAGTGCTTATCTGCGGAAGATGGCTGTGGATGGCTATGTGGTGCAGCTGGATTTACCGGATCTGAAAGAACTGGTTTCCCTTATGCGATATTCCAGCAACAACTTAAATCAGCTGACCCGTAAAGTGCATGAGACCGGGCGGGTTTACGACGCTGATTTGGAGGATATATCCCAGCGGCAGGAGCAGTTATGGGAGGGCGTGAAGGAAATCCTTACCCAGCTTTCTAAACTTTCATAACAGGGATAGATACTCCATTTGCGGAGGGAGGAACGGCGTTTCTTCGCCGCACCTTCCTCCGCTTTTTCTTTTTGCCGGTATCCTTGTCTTTTGCCTGTCCATACCGGATAATATGAAATAGAATAGTAGCAAAGGAGTGAAAACAGATGCTGACCTTTGAAAAAGTGTTGGAGATTTTTGCGGACTACCTGACCGCAGACGAGACCATCGAAGTTTATATCAGCCGTCATGGATGTGTAAGGGTTGAGTTTGACCAGGACTTTCACTATTGCACCGGCGAGGTGTGCCATACTCCCAGGGAACTGTTTGATCTCTTATCCGATGATTACCGGACTTATCTGGAGATTGAACTGACCAAAGGCAGACGGGAACTGACAGAAGATGATGTAAAAGAAGCGGATACCCTGTGCAAACGGTATCTGGACCGCTGGAAGGAGGAATTGGGATGAAGATTTTGAAATACCTGCTGATGATCGTAACTGCACCGGTCATTTTGGTGCTGACGCTTTTTGTCTGGATCTGCATGGGGCTGATCTACATATCCGGTCTGGTGCTTGGTCTGCTCAGCACGGTAATTGCTCTGCTTGGCGTGGCTGTGCTGCTTACCTATTCCCCGCAGAATGGCGCGATCCTTTTAGTCATGGCATTTTTGATTAGCCCCATGGGTCTGCCACTGGCTGCGATTTGGTTACTGGGCAAGGTGCAGAGTTTGAAATTTGCGATTTAGGATAGGGTTTATGGATAAAAAATACGCAAAGCCACAAAATGCCAAACACCGTCTGTTAAATTTG